>CANRKB010000060.1 GCA_947631115.1 uncultured Clostridia bacterium | reverse complement strand
GAATTGAAAACCCTCGGCATTCCCTCTCCCAGCTGTGTTCATTCGTTCTTTCATATTGTTCAATTTTCAAGGAACCGCGCCGCCTTCCAAACACTCGGCTTTTTAGGCGACTTAATAATTATATCACTTTCAGCGCAGCTTGTCAAGTAGTTTTCTGAAAAAATTTCTTGAGCAAACCCTGCCCCAAAAGGAATTGGAGGCGCCACCCGGATTTGAACCGGGGAATAAGGGTTTTGCAGACCCTTGCCTTACCACTTGGCAATAGCGCCAAAATTGACGATCAATAAAAAATAGATGCAAAAACTTCGACCAAACGCATAAACCTTTGATTCAAAGCTCTAGCCTCTTGCTTCTAGCTTCTAGACTCTAGAAGCGCAATTCAAAGTAAAAATATGCAGTATTGAAAATCGCTGTTACACAGCGCCCTCAACGTGCGTATAATGGATTTCATTATCCCATATACCAAAACCACTTTTCGGGTTGTGCGCTTTTTTGCGGTTTTGCTTTAGCAAAATTGAAATTCCATTAGGGAATTTCAAAGCAAAAAAGTGCAGCATTGAATCCGCCGCAAGGCGGATTCAATGCGTGGAGCGGATTACGAGGCTCGAACTCGCTACCTCCACCTTGGCAAGGTGGCGCTCTACCGGATGAGCTAAATCCGCATGATAAGGAGCGTTTGCTCCTTATGGTGCCTCCGGTCGGAATCGAACCAACGACACGGGGATTTTCAGTCCCCTGCTCTACCAACTGAGCTACAGAGGCAAACGGGGAACATTCCGTTCCCCTTGGCGACCCGGATGAGGCTCGAACTCACGACCTCCGCCGTGACAGGGCGGCGTTCTAACCAACTGAACTACCGGGCCGGGCGACGCATTTCTGCGTCAAAAATGGTGGAAGTTATAGGGCTCGAACCTATGACCCTCTGCTTGTAAGGCAGATGCTCTCCCAGCTGAGCTAAACTTCCACATCGTCACCAACAGGCGACTATATTATTATACTATTTTTACCGCAAAATGTCAAGGGATTTTTGAAAAATTTTTTTCAACTTGATTTTTTCAGCAATTTCAACATATCCTCGGCATTAAACAGATACTTTTTATTGCAAAAATGACAACAAACCTCCGTTGTTTCCTGCTCGTCCGCAAGCCTTTGAAGCTCTTTTCTGCCGAGCGACAGCAGTATTTGCTCCGTCTTTTCACGCGAGCAGTCGCACTTATACGCCGCCTCCCACTCGTCGAGAACTTCCCCGCCAAGCCCCGAAAGCGCTTTGAGAGCTATTTCTTCGGGGGTGAAGCCTTGCTCCAACATTGTTCCTATTTCAGACATATTCTGCAGGTTTTCGTCAAGTATCATGACCGACTTTTCCGAAACGGGCGGCACGACCTGGACCATATATCCCCCCGCCGCCTTGACTTTTAAATTGTCGTCAAACAAAATGCCGAGCGTAAAGACCGTCGGGAGCTGCTCGCTTATCGTGTAATATTCCGTCAGCACCCGCGCGATATTGCCCGAAGAAAGCGGGATCTGCCCGATATACGGCTCTTTAAGCCCCATGTCCTTTATGACGGTAAGCTGTCCGTCGCTTCCGACAAGGCTTTCTACGTCCTCCGCGTCAGCTTTTGAATTGCCCACCGAGCATTTTACATTCCCGCGATAGTCCGAAACAGCCGTCATAACGCCGCACGCCCCGCCGCCGTTTATTCTTATGGTCAGCCTGTCGTCCTCGTATTTCAGCATACTTCCCATAAGCGAAGCCGCCGCAGCCATTCTTCCGAGCGCCGCCGTTACCGCCGCTGACGCCCCGTGTAGCTTCTGAATGTCGCTTACAATGTCCGAAGCTTCTATCGCCGCGCAAAGCACGCCGCCCGTTTCCGACAATGCTCTAACAATTTTTCCCATTTCTTCACCTTTTATTCATTTATAATATGTGTATTGTGTGCAATTTTTTCGGTCAATACTATGCGCGCATTTTCCCGAATAAAAAACATTATTATCAAGTATAATTTTCGTTTCAATTAAACCCTTTTCCTCGCGCAGTAAAACAGCTTTTCGCTGTTTTCCGCAGGCTCTGCGAGCGTCATATATTCGCACACCCTCACTACCTCAAACCCGCACTTTTGCAGAAGCTCCCTCATTTCGTCGTCTTCAAGCGCTATCTCGCGAAAGCTCTCCCCCTTGCGGGTATAGCTGCCGTCGGGTTCTTCCGTGAAAATATCAAGGTCGATTGAAACGCCGAAGTCCTTTTCGGAAAACTCGTTCAGCCACACGCAATAGACCCCCTCGACATCATAAACAAAAGTATTGTTCCCCAAAATCTCGCGGTGTTTGCAGACGGTGTTCGCGTCAAAGACAAAAGCGCCGCCTGTTTTCAGATTTTCGTTCACTTTCCGAAAACACTTTTCAATATCCGCTTTTTTGGGAAGATGGTTTATGCTGTCGAGCGTGGAAATTACCGCGTCAAATTCTTCGCCAAGCCGAAGCCTTGTCATATCCTGGCATACCCAGAAAATATCGGGCGCTTTAGCGGCAGCGCGCGAAAGCATTTCCGCCGAGCCGTCCGCGCCGACAATGTCGAAGCCTTTGGATTTAAGCCTTGAAGTGAGATTGCCCGTGCCGCAGCCGACGTCCAACAGGCGTTTTCCGTCCGTTAATTCTCCCAGAAGTTTCGTATAACAATCGGCTATTTCATCATACGGGACGTTTTCGGTAAGCAGGTCGTAGACCTCGGCAAAGTCTTTATAGCCGTTCACTCCTGCTCGTCCAGCCTGTCGAGAATTATGTTATACCCGCCCGCGCTCTGGTATGTAAGAGTTTTGTTAACGCGGGAAATTGTCGCGGTAGAAGCGCCCGTTTCCTCGACAATTTTTGTATACACGTCGCCCTTTTTCAGCATGACCGCGACCATAAGCCTGCGGGACATTGCGTCTATTTCCTGGGGAGTGCATAAGTCCTCGAGAAACTTGCGTATTTCTTCCTCATTTTCAAGTTTAGCAAACGCCTTGCACAAAACGCCGAAATATTTTTCGTCAGTCATTTTCATTTCCTCCTTTGGCGGTTTATTTTATTTTAGCACAATAAAGCAAAAAAGTCAATAACATTTGAGAAATTTCCCGTCAAATGCAAAAGTAAATGCAACACAAAGCAGAAAAGTGTTGCAATAACCTCTGCACAAAGCATATAATTATAGG
>CANRKB010000059.1 GCA_947631115.1 uncultured Clostridia bacterium | reverse complement strand
TTCAGGCAAAAGCCACTGTTTGAATTGTTCTCTTTTTTGTTGCTCTTTCATTTGACCGACTTAACGGATTCAGGATTATTTAAATATTCCGGAAGACCTGATTTGTTAAGTCCCGGAATGGCGGATATTTCATAAAGCAGCGACAAAAATATTCCGGGTATTCCCATGCCTTGTCCGGCGGTATTTTTAGAGCCGCCCATATCGCTCACTAAATGACCGAACCAGTTGTCAGCGCATTTTGCTACTTCAATCAGTACGGGAGCCGACGCGGCAAGATGTATCAATGCTTTAATCGGACGAGGTATTTCTCCCTCGGCGTCTTCAAAATTCTTTTCCGCTACGGCAACTATCCAATTTAAAATTCCGGCAATTACAACAGGTACTAAAGTACCGATTATATCTTTAGCCGAAGTCTCAGTTAAAAGGAAATGCCATTCTCCGTCTCTGTTTACAAATACTCCGACTTTCAAAAAACGAACTATAATAGCGCAAAAAAGCCCCATCGGCGTAGGGTGGTGAGCAAGGTCGGCGAGATGGTGATTTTGGGAGGAAATGCTGATGTCTGCGCCTTTCCAAATGTTGTCCTGCATGACTTTAAAGTTATCTTCAAGCGCTCTTATTGTGGCTCCGGGGCTTTCATGGTTTAAGCCTTTAGATTCAGCATACTTGTGTACAAACTTATCTACGGTGTCTTGCGACAGCTTTATATCGTTATCTTTGATTGAAACATCTCCGACATACACCGAGTCTATAATTCCCGATAAAATACCGCTTCCGACCGCAATTGCATAATCGAGCTTGTCAGCATTTACGGTGCTTTCTTCGAGCTGTATGTTTATCTCGTTTAATTTCGCGTTTATTGCATCTAAGTCGTCGGTCTTAACCTCAACGGGAACATCTGCGGAGATGACTTCTTGTTCTTCGGATTTTTCTTGTTCTTTTTTAAATTTTTGCAATGTATATGTGCCGCTTAATATGTCCGAAAATTGCTGCGATTCCGACCATGCGTGACATTCGTAAACTCTCGTAGCCAGCAGGGGATGAGTGTAATCTTTTGTAAGCATCATCTGAATAAACTTGTTAGAGCGCGAGTCGTTTACAAATTCATTCAGATCTACGGCTTGTTTTAAAAATTCATCGCGGTTTACGTTTTTGTAACCGTTGAGCCTCAGCATAAGGTCAATGTACCTGTCCGAATTGTTTTCGCACAAAATAGCCGCTCTGTCCGCCGATAATTCGCTGCATCTGTACCATACCAACAATGCCCGCATAAGAGTTGTATCAAGAATATCCTGCATACCGGGTATTTGTGACAAATAACTGTTTTCGATTCCGTTTATCAGACTTAAAGCTATTGAATGATACAGAAAATGTTTGCACGCAATATGCCCGCACTCATGCGCAAGCACACTGCCCAGCATTTCCGAGGGCAGCTCGTTTACAAGCCTTGATGTTATGCAGATCATGGGATAGGTATTGCCCGTAGAATAAGCATTCAGTTCTTTTGATTTTGAATAATAAAGTTCGGGTATGGGAATATCGAGTTTTTCACATATAGGCGGCAAGAGCCTGTATATTTCGGGAAACTGATTTTCGCTTACTCTTATCGCCGTAGACATAAGCTCTATCTTTTGTGCTTTTTCGTCCGTGTTCGCAAGATAAAGTTCTCTAAGCCGCACGAGTTTAGGAAAAGCGTTCAGGGCATTGAAAGCTTTTCTGTCAAGCTCGTGCATATACAGTTCTGAGCTATAAGGCATAACTTTACTTTCCTTTCTTAGTTTTATTTTCGGGAACAAACTCCATTATATCGTCCAGCTTGCAGTCAAGCGACGTGCAAAGTTTTTCAAGAGTTTTGACGCGGACGTCCTCGTTTCGACCGAGTTTAGCCATGGCGTTTGTAGTGATTCCCGCAAGACGTGTAAGCTCCGTCTTGTTGATGTTTTTATCTATCAGCATTTTCCAAAGCTTATTATAGCTGACAGCCATCTTAAACCTCCGTTTCTCACTTATTCATTTTAATTGCCATTATTTCCACAAGAACATTATAGCATATATATTTATTAATTTCAAGATATTTTTGAGAATTTCAAGAATTTTTTCATAATAAAATTACCCGCTTTGCAATAATACAAATTGCAAAGCGGGAAAATATATATTACATAATTATCACTTTAATGTCATTTTTTAACACATACTATCTGAATTATATGACATTTAAAATGCGTACTGCCATATTGACAAAAACTTAACATTTTGTTATAACAACTAGTAATACGTGTGGGCTTTGCGCATTGGTAAAAAAATAAAAAGCCGACCGTTCAAAATCAGAACGGTCGGCTTTTCTCCTACTTTTTAAACATCTATTTCTTTGCTGTTTTTATCAAGATCTTTGAATATTTTGTAGGCCAATATCGCTGTAATTAAGTCGGAAATACCGCTTATTATCACGGCGATTCCGATTATTGTCATTATCATATCTGCGGCAATGTCGGGAGCTACCATAAAGAAAACGCCCGCCATAATATTCACGACAGATATTATCATTATTATCCAAGGCTTTGATGTGCTTGATTTGAATATATCAATGGCTTTTTGCATTTGCCTGAAACCGTTAAGTATGATTGAAAATCCAAACGCAATAGGAACGTACAGAATAATTACATTCCTTAAAATAATTGTCAGTATACCCAGAGTTATAAGCATAGCTCCTATGACAAAGCCGCCGCTTGATATGTTTGTTTCGGCTTTGCGGGCAATATAACTTATTGCAAAAGCTGCTCCCAGAATAATCATTATAACTCCCGCTGCAATACAAAGCGGTATAAGCGCTCTGTTTCCCGTGACTATCGTGAACACTCCCAGAGCAATGTACAAAATCGGCGTTATAAACGGAAAAATATTACTTTTTTTCATAATGATACCTCCTTGTTTTTGTTTGTAAATAAACTATTTTGTCGGTTGTTTCCTGCGGGTTTTCGCTTTAACGATAATGAGTATTACCGTCGCGGCAACTATAACTCCGCCAGCTGTCAAGATAACAATAAGCATTGTGTTATCCGAATTTTCCGATATGCAGAATATCTCGCTCCCGTTTTCAAAGTCAAGATCATTAACGATGAGATAGCTTCCGTTTTCGGTGAATTGAACAGGTTCCCAAGCGCCGTTTACATATTGCAGAAGCTGAGAAGAGTTTTCGGACTTTAAAAATCTCAACGCTTTCGGAGTACAATCCTCCGCCGTAACAATCCTGAGTTCACCGCCTTCGGGCGGGAATATCGAACTGCTTTCGGTTGTAACCGTTATCCTCGCTTTGTCGTCAAAACTTCCGTCCGCCAATATGAGCGGCAGTCCTTCCTTGCTTTGTTTGTCGCTTGCTATAGAACTTAACAGCTGTATATATTCCGCTTTATAGACGCGCGGGAACGTTATGTTGTCAAAATCGGATTTGTCCCAGCGCGCAAAATATCCTTCTATTTCGGGGATTTCGGGGATTTCCGACAAATCGACAGAACCGCCGAATGGAACTGTTATCTTTCCGAGTGTTTCCCCGTTTGCAGTAAATTCAATTACAATATCCGCAAAAACTCCTGCTCTATTTTCAAATTCGGCATAGTCCAAAGGCTCCGCAATTCCCGCATAACTTACTCGATCTATACCCGCTACCCCTCTGTCTACAAAGAAGTTATCCGAGATCTCGGTGTTCTTTTTGCTGAAATCAACATATCCCGCAAGCGCTCCTATTTTTTCTGTAAAATCGGTTATATCCGATATAGCCAGACAGTCAGTGATTATGCCGCCCTCGCCCGCAATACCGCCGATATATGCCGAGCCGGATAGAGTTACTTTTGCTAAACATTCGCGGAGCTTCGCAGAAGAATATCCCGCAATACCGCCGACATAATTTCCGTTTGTACTGCTGATATTGCCGCTTGCGCGGGAATTTTTCACAAGTCCCATATCCATTCTTCCGACAATACCGCCGCAGTAATTTTTCTTTGCAATTATCTCTCCCAAATTTTCGCAGTCTTCAATCACGTCCATAACATTGTAGCTGAAATTTATCGAACGATCGCCGCTTTGCGCTATGTCGTCCTCGGGATCAAGGTCGTATTCAATTGCCATAGCGCCCGTTATGCCTCCGACATTAACGTCCCCCTCGACTTTTCCTTCGTTTATACAGCCCGCAGCTTTGCCGTGACTGTCATTTTCCGACGTATCGTCCTGCTCTGAAATATCCTCGGAAATGGTGCTTTCATCATCTGACAGCAAGTCTTTATATGTGTCCTTGAAAATATCGAATATACGCCCGAGACAGTCGCTTATTTTCTGAATGTCGTCAAGGAGGATATTGCTTTCGGAATTTGCAATGCTTCCGATTCTCGACAAAGTGGAAATCATATTCTTCATATTGTCCGAAAGCGAGTCGGCAGCGCTCGTAAACGTTTCGTCAAGGGCAGGGAAGCGAACATCGCTTTTTTCCGAGAGCGTTTTTGCAATATCTTCAAACTTCTGTACAAATTCGGAGAGCTTGTCGCTTACTTGTGACATTATCTTTGCCGCCTCGCTTGCTTTTGAAGCCGCAGACGTTAGCGAATCAACAGTGTTTTTGAGAGCTTTTGACGCTTCGTCTATATTTCCGCTCGCGCCGTTTATAGAATTAACGGCGTTTGCAATTCTTTCAGCCGCGTCCGCGAGTGAGCCGAATGCCTCGTTTAATCCCGAAGCGTCGATATTATCCAGGATAATGTTCACTTCGTTGTTTATATCTGACAAATTATCCGACATATCCGAAATAGCGGAAAGTATTATATCGAGTTCTTTCGTTGCCGTGTCAAGCGTGTCTTTGGGAATAGTCGAATCCGTTATTGATTTAAGCGCCGTTGACATATCGCTTGCCGCGGCAGAAGCATTACCGAGTGCAGTTTGAAGTTCCCGTGAGGCAGCTTCGAGTTCATCGAGCGCTTTTTGCATACTTTCGGGATCGGTCGCCGAACTAAGATGTTCAGAAGCTTTTTGAAGCGCGTCAGCTGCATTTTTCAGCTCGTCTGTCGCCGCAGTCAGATCATCGGGATTAAAAGTATGGCCGCCGCCTATTGACGTCGAAAGTTTCTCTGCCGCGCGTCCGAGCGCAGCAGAAGCCTCGTTCAGTTTAGTAAACGCCTGCCCCATTTCGCCCGAATCAATTGAAGCTGAAATATCTCCTACCGCTCCGCTTATATCGCTTAGCGCGTCCAGAACGTCCGACAGACTTTCCGAAAATGCATTAACGCTGTTTTTCAGCAGTTTCCAATCATCATTTTCAAGCCAGTCTGACAGAACTTTTATCGCATTGTTCAGGCGGCTTGCCGCGTCAGATATATCACGCATATTATTAGTTATTTTGTCAAAAGAACTTGTAATATTTTTAAGAGAGGTTTTTATTGCCTCGGCGTCTCCGAGCGATTTCTGAATTTCAAGTATCGCGCTTTTTATATCCCGCATTCCCGCTTCAAGTTCCGAAAGTGAGCTTTCAATATCTTTTAGCGACTTTTCAGCCTCGTCTATCGCGTCGCCGCTATATTCTCCCGCTTGCTTTAGTTCGGTCAGGGCTTCTTCGCATTTATCCGCAAAATCACCTATCAGCTGTATTGCTTCGTCAAGCGAATTAAGCGCGTCGGGTACACTGTCGAGCGCAATATCCGCTCTTGCTAAAAGCTCGTTTATTCCATTCGAATAACCGTTAAAGATCTCCTCGGTTCGGTCGGCAATAGTTTCCGCGTCATTTTGTGCTGAATTCATTTGCGAGGTCAGCTTCTGAACCTCGTCATTTATCTTGCTGCCGCTTCCGCGCGTGTCGTTTATCAGCTTATCAACATATTTTGAAAGCATATCCATTTCATCTTCAAGACGCTGTACCGTGTCTTCGGAAAATTCTATGCTTCTGTACGGTTCCATTTGTCCCGCAATACCGCCTATATCTTTTCTTCCGTATACGTCGCCCGTGTTCGTGCAGGAATAAAGCATTCCGCATTGACGGCCGACAATACCTCCTATGTTATATCCCGTGTGCTGATAACCTATAGTTCCCGAATTAGAACAGCGCTGTATTATTCCCGAAGAATATCCCGAGATACCGCCTATGTCCGACTTAACCATTACATTCTCGGCAGTCAGATCTCCCGCTTCAAGGTCGTCCGCGCTTATCGTTGTATCGGCATAAACGGTGTTTATATTTCCGCTGTTTGTGCAGCCTGTTATTACGCCGAGATTTATTCCCGCAATGCCGCCGCCGCTGCTTTGAGCAGAAACCGTTGCAGATGAAACACAGCCGTTTATAACGCCGCTTTCGTCGTTCTTCCCGACAATTCCTCCTATGCTGTCATTTCCCGAAACCGTTCCTTGAAACTCGCAGGAAGAAATCATACCTTTGTTTACTCCCACTATTCCTCCGACCATATTTCCCGAACCGCTCGGAGAAACGTTTCCTTTGACCTTTAGATCTTTTATTATCGAGCCTTTTTCGGCACAGCGGAACAGTCCTGTTTCAGAAGCGCTGTCGTGTATTGACAGTCCAGAAACAGTATGCCCGTTTCCGTTGAATGTTCCGCAGAAGATAGGAACTCCCAAAAAGTCATTCCCGCTAAGATCTATATCAGCTTTAAGCTCAACTTTCATATTTATGCTCGCCGAATCGAGCCGGCATTCTTCCGCAAATTTCAAAAATTCATCGGTATCCGATATATAGACAGTTCTGTCAGTGTTCACTGTTTCGGCAAAATTTTTTACGGGAATAATAAGACTTACCGCGAGCGCGGCAGCCGATATAACGGAAACTATTTTATGTAATTTTTTCATATCAGTCGTCCTCCGTCAATATGCTTTCGTCGTCCTCGGAGAATTCGGAAATGCTCTTATCTATTTTTTCGCGCAGATCCTCAGCGTCCTCGCTGTCAAGCTGAGCGCTTACTTCTCCGTGAATTATTCCGCTTATTTTCGCGTCAACGATTCCGCTGACATAACCGCGAACACGTCCGTTTACATGAATAAGCCCTGAAGTATGATGTATTCGGTCGATCTTTTTGAGGGTGAACGAAGTTTTTTCAATTATTGCGTCTCCAAGCAGCAATATCTGCGGCAGAACGCACATTACGAGAACAATTGAAATAAGCGTTCCGCGTCCGAGACACTCGCCGACCGCCGATATAGCGACGTCTGAGGACATAAATCCTATCAGAAGACCTGCAACGGAAAGTATCATTCCCGAAGTGATAATAGTCGGAAATGCCTGGTTAAGCGTTTCAACTATAGCTTCTTTCGGCGACATTTCGCGTTTAAGCTCGGAATATCTGCTGGAGATAACTATAGCATAGTCGATATTGGCACCCATCTGAATTGAACTTACAATAAGGTAACTTAAAAAGAATATGTTTGTGTTTTCGACGGCAGGAACAGAAAAGTTTATCCATATAGCTCCCTCAATTATTGCCATAAGAAGCACGGGAAGTCCCGCAGATTTAAATGTGAATACAAGTATGACTAAAACGAACAGAGCCGATAAAATGCTTATCATCAGATTGTCGTCAACGAACGAAGTCGACAGATCAAGGTCGCTTGTCGAGTCGCCGACAATAAACGAATTGTCTTCGGGATAATATTTGTACATTATCTCGTGAAATTCTTTGAGCTTAGCGAAAGTTTCGTCGCCCTCCATGGGGAGATTTGTTTTAATGAGCAGACGCGAATATTCGTCGGTTTTAAGCTGAAGTTTAGCGTCAGTCAGCTTTCCGTTAAGCTCGTCGAGCATTTCTGTCATATCATCATCAAGCGTTATAACTCCCGCTTCTTTCTGTTCGTAAACATAGTCGAACATATCAATAAGCGGTACGCCATAGTCCGAGATGTTCCCCATAAGCTTTCCATAGTCTTCATGCGACACGGCATAAGCCGAATATAAAACGGAAATGACCTCAACGTCCATATCAATAAGCTCTGCAAATTGCCTTGGCGTTAAAGCGTCCGTCAGATAATACCCGTCCATAGCTTCTGTATTTGCAAGACCCTGTGTTGAATTTACGGCGGGATCTTCGGCAATCTCCATTAAAAGCCGCTGTTCTGATACATAGTCCCCCGACGGCACTATCATTACCATAAGATTATCGACTTTGAAGTTGTCGCGGATTTTCTCCTCGGCAATCTGCGAATCGTTTTTCTTATAGGTAGTACCCGATGCATAATCATAAACGTAATTGCATTGATTTGAGAAAATAAATGCCGCAACCAAAACTATAACAAAGATCGGCGGTATAACAAAACGTGTTTTAACGTCCATTTTACCGACAGCCGTAATATTCGGAACAAAGTTTCTGTGGTGCGTTTTGTCGATAAGACCCGAAAAAGACATAAGCAGTCCCGGCATAAGGGTAAAGACCGAAAGTATACTGAAGAAAATCGCTTTGATAAGCACAATGCCGAGGTCAAGTCCGAGCATAAACTGCATGAACATCATCGCCACAAGCCCCGAAACTGTTGTCAGACAGCTTGAAGATATTTCGGGAATAGCTTTGCTGAGCGCGGTTATGACCGCCATTCGCGCGTCGTGCGTAACGCGTTCTTCGGTATAACGGTTGCAAAGTATAATTGCGTAGTCAATTGCGAGCGCGAGTTGTAAAACTACCGCGATAGAGTTTGACACAAACGAAATTTCTCCGAGCAGGAAATTTGTGCCCATATTGAGCAGAGCTGCCATGCCGAATGTGATAAGCATTACGGGTACTTCCATATATGTTTTGGAAGTGAACAGCAAGACCGCGACAACTATTACAATAACTATCACGACAACTATCTGCATTTCTGCGGCGATACTGTCCGCCTGATTTGCTCCGACTTCGCTTGAAATATAAGTATCATAAGGCTCGACAAGCTCTTTGAGCTTGTTCATGGCACTTTTAGCAATTTCGTCCTCGGCTTCGCCTTTAAATGTGACGGAAATCATTGCCGCGCCGTTGTGATAGTGCGCGTCGGTCATGTCTATAACAGCCTCGGAAACGCCGTCTATTTCGAGTATCTGTTCTGCAATATTTTCGGCAGTTTCATATGTCACGTTATCTATCATAACATTAGCCGTACCATATGTAATAAACTGCTCATTCATAAGTGTAAGACCGCGCTTTGTTTCGGTAGAATCGGGCAGGTATGAAGTGATGTCGTTATTTACCTTTGTCCATTGCATACCGAAAACGCAAAATATTGCCGCTAAAATAAAGAACAGAAAAAAGCCCTTGCGCTTGTCTACAATAAGCGTCGCAACTTTTGTGACAAAGCCTTTTTTCTCTTTTTCTTCGCTCAAGCATTATCACCTCTTGTTTTATTCTGCATAAAAGCAGTGCTGTGAAATACAGCGTAATTTCATTGCGTTTTATGTTTATATTAAACAAAAGTTTCACAGCATTTTTGTGAATAAATTATAGCACTCAGACACATGAATGTCAAGTAAGATTTCAATATTTATACTCAAAAAGCTGTATTATTATGCGGTTTGTCGTTCTCACATTGTATCCTAAAAAACAGTTTGTTTCATATAATGTAAGATAACTGCACGTTTTGGTTTGAGCTGCCGATAATTTAAATATCCATTGTGGAAGTTACCGTTAACGGGTTTTCCGCTGGGATAAACTACAGATTGAAATGAAATCAACGGCACTGAAAGAAAGGCTAACGAATTTGGAGAAAAAGAGAAGCTACATAAACAAAATATCTCCGAACTGTTAAAAGAAAACGCGGCTAGTTTGTACAGACATAAATCCCGAACGGGTTAAGCTGGTTCGGGATATTTTTATTTTTAAGTAAATAGCACTCCCGAAATCAAACGGTTTCGGGAGCGTTTTTTGTTATAAGACTAATTTCCCTAAATCAAAAATTTTTCGGGAATAATTTTCAGACGATTTTTGTGCAAATTGTCTAATATTTGAAAAATCCAACCTAAACCCAAAATTGGGCAGTCCAACCGCCCGAAATTTCGCAAAAGTAAAACATTGACGAAACAGGGGTAAAATATTAAATTTTCAAGGATCTAAAAAGTCGTAGCAAATCTCACGCGAAAGTAATACGTTTCATGTATTCCTGTTTAATGGCGAAGTCGGAGTGAACATAACGTTCGAGAGTTATGCGGACGCTTGAATGTCCGAGCAGCTCGCTGAGCGCCTTAATGTCAAATCCGAGCTTTACACATTCCGACGCGAACATATGCCGAAGCGAGTGAAAATGAACTGACGGCAAATTTACGTTTTTCAAAATCTTTGCAAAGCGGTATTGCATTGTGCGCGGTTCAACAGGCTTTTCCTTGCCAGAACATATGTAAAAATCGTCGTTTCCCTTGAACCTGCATAGCAAACTTAAAACGCTTTCTGGTAAGGGAATACAGCGTTTCGAGGTTTCACTTTTCGGCTCGGTCATAATAAGCTTTGTCTTGCGCATTTTACTGTGCGTTTGTATTCTCTGGATAGTTTTCCTGACGGTCAGTGTCCGTTTTTCAAAGTCAATGTCTTTCCATTGTAAAGCACACAACTCTCCTATTCTTATGCCCGTTGTCATAGCAAGCATTATGCCGAGATTTTTAGAGTTCAAGTTTTCAAGAAGATAATTCTTCAAATCGTTTTTATTATCATCTAAAATTTTAATTTCCGCAGGCTTTTTCTTTGGCATAATAATCCCGTCAAGCGGGTCTTCTATGTGATAATGCTTAACTGCAAATTTAAAAATGCTCTTCATAAGCACGATAATATCCGAAATATATCTGTCGGAAAGTCCGCTTTTCTGCTTTGCGTGAATGAAATCGTAAATGTCATTTGTAGTTATTTCCGAAACTGCAAGCTCGCCGAAAGCAGGACAAATATGATTATTCCATTTCAATTGATAATTAGCACGAGTAGATTCTTTTGTCCTTAATTGAATACTTTGGAGCCATTCGTTGTAAATAACCTTTAATTGCACGGAACATTTTGAATTATTATTTTGATTATTAAGCTTGAAGCTTATCATTTTTGACTGAACGGCTTCCTTTGTTTTGGCAAAAAAATAAATGAAAGAGCGTTTGTTGCCGCTCTCTCCGTCCTTTTTGATTCGCCCCTCCCAGCGATCGTCCTTGCGATGATAAATATTAAATCCCACCATAACGCCCTCCTTGTTGATAATTCACAAATTTTTACGGAAATTTATGTGCTGTTTGCAATAACCTATTGACAACCTTTATAATTTGTGATATAATTCAATTGTTTATAGTTTTAATAATCTGCGATTAAACTGCGTGTACAGCACTTTCCCGTTTTTTCACTTCTGATTATACCATTTTGTACATCGGTTTTTTCGTCAATGTTTTACTTTTGCGAAAAATACATCAATAAAATTTATACCATAAATTTTCAACTAATTCAGCAATATATCAGCTCTTTTATTATAAGTTAACAGTAAATAAATAGCAAAAGCAGGCACTTGATCTCAAAACAGATTTATCTAAATTAAACAGAACCGCTGATGTATTTTACATGTTTAAGTGAAACATTACACTTAGAGAGCAGGTAAACAGGATTTTAAACCGGTATGCCAAAAGCTGAAAATCCATGGATTGCTATTTAAGCCTGTAACATATATTAGCGATCTTATAAACAAACGAAAGAAAGATAAAATTTAAATTAGTATATTTGAGGTGAAAACTTGGAACCTATTCGAATAGCACAAGTTGTCGGTAAGATGATGAACGGCGGGGTAGAAGCCGTAGTAATGAATTATTATCGGCACATCGACCGAGAAAAAGTTCAGTTTGATTTCATAGTTGACGAGGATTCTACGATAATCCCGCGCGAAGAAATAGAAAGCCTTGGCGGACGAATTTTCATTGTCCCGCCGTATCAGAAACTGAACAAATACATACCTTCGCTGATAAAATTGTTCAAAGAAAACAAGTACAAGATCGTACATTCACATATAAACACGCTTAGCGTTTTCCCGCTTTACGCAGCAAAACGCGCAGGCGTTCCGGTGAGAATTGCCCACAATCATTCGACAGCGGCAAAAGGTGAAACGAAGAAAAACATTTTGAAATATATGCTTCGTCCGTTTGCGAAAGTTTATGCCACGAATTACGCTGCTTGCTCGGAATATGCGGGAGAATGGCTGTTCGGAAAGAAATCTATGGAGCGCGGCGAGGTTACAATTTTCAATAATGCTATAGATCTGGACAAGTTTAAATTTGATGAAAACGTCCGCAATGAAGTCCGTAAAGAGTTAGGACTTGAGGGAAAGTTTGTCATAGGTCATGTCGGGCGGTTTTGTTATCAGAAAAATCAGGAGTTTCTGGTTGATATTTTTGAGGAAGTTTATAAACAAAACCCGAACGCTGTGCTTATGTTGGTCGGTGACGGTCCGGACAGAGAAAAGATTGAAGAAAAAATTAAGAAATTATCGGGGGGGGGTAATTCTTTTAGGTAATCGGACAAATGTTGAGAGGCTTTATCAAGCGATAGATATATTCGTTTTCCCATCAAGATATGAGGGATTGGGAATAGCGGCAATAGAAGCACAGGTGTGTGGAATAAAAACAATTATTTCGGAAACTGTGCCGAAAGACGCAATCATGACTTCAAATACAGAACAATTATTTTTGGAGGACGGGGTAGGTAGCTGGGCAGAAAAAATTCTTACTAACAAAAATTATGATAGACCATTTGTTTATTCGGAAAGATACGATATTTCTGTTCAAGCAGATAAATTAACAGAATTTTACGGAGGATTATCCTATGAATAATCAAGGAAATGACAGGCTGAAAGGTATACGGGAACATATACTATTTCTTGGAAACAGAAATGACGTTTACAGGATTTACAGTGCTATGGACGTTTTTGTGTTGCCGTCAAGATATGAAGGCTTGCCGGTAGTAGGAGTAGAAGCTCAGGCAAACGGACTTCCGTGTTTGTTATCCGACAAGATGACAAAGGAAACAAAAATGACGGAAAATGCGGAGTTTTTAAGTATAGGTGATGGTATACAAAAATGGACAAAAAAAATAAAATCGTCTATGAGTTTTAAAAGAAATTCTGTTTATATTGAGAAGTTTGATATTTCGGTTCAGGCGGACAAATTAACAGAGTTTTATAATACGTTATCCGATGGTTGAAATTAAGCAAACACGTTAAACAGAAAATGGAGGTATATTATTTGTTTTTAAAATGTTATTGATTTTTTCAAAACATTAACACTATAGGCAGTAAAATGAAATTTTGATAAATTTACTGATGACTTTGCTAAGTGTTGACAAATTGTAAATATAGACATCAATATAATATGGAGGAATAATATGATAATCGGTTATACAACCGGAGTATATGATCTGTTTCACATAGGACATCTTAATTTACTTAAAAACGCAAAGGGAATGTGCGACAAGCTTATTGTAGGTGTTACAGTAGACGATTTAGTTACATATAAGGGAAAGCGGGCGTTTATTCCTTTTGAGGACCGCATTGAAATTGTGCGAAGCTGCAAGTATGTTGATGCAGCTGTCCCGCAATACGATATGGACAAGCTTACCGCATGCAAAAAACTTGGTGCGTCTGTGCTGTTCGTTGGTGATGACTGGTATGCCACCGAAAAGTGGCAGGAATTTGAAAAAGAATTTGAAAAAGAAGGAATTAAAATAATTTATTTCCCGTATACAAAAGGTATTTCTTCTACAAAAATAAATCAAGCATTGAATGATGCTAGAAATAAGGAGGACTAAAAATGTCAGTTGACAAGAATTTTTGTATGAGTTCCTATTTAGCTTTCCGCTACATAGAAAGGGATGGTATGGATTTTTATGAGGGCATGAGACACTCGAATATTCAACCTGTTCCCGAAAATGATAAAACTTTGGTTAAAACTGCTTTGGAAATTGATTCTTCAATACAAAAAGTGTTTGATGGATTGAATGGTAAAAAACTCGGCATAATGTTAAGCGGTGGAATGGATTCCGCTATATTGGCTTCTTATATGCGCGGAGCAGATGCTTATACTTTTAGATTTCTCGGTGGAGATCTTCAAAAAGAAGAGCTTTCGCGCGCGGAGTATTACGCTAAGTATTACGATTTAAAACTTCACTATGTTGATATAGACTGGAAAATTGTTGAAAAAAATGTGGACGCTGTAATGAAAGCAAAGTGTGCACCTGTTCATTCAATTGAACCACAAATTCTTGAAGCAGCTTTACAGGCAAAATCTGATGGAATTGAGATGATTGTTGTCGGTGAGAGCAGTGACCTTATTTTCGGCGGAATGGATCAGCTCCTTGCAAAGGATTGGGATTTTGATGAGTTCGCAAAAAGATATACGTTTACTGAACCTGAAGTAGTGTTGAACGAACCTGTTGATATGTATTATTTGTTTGAAAGGTATCGCCAAGGTGAAAAAATTGATTTTCTCAAATTTATGGATGATGTGTTCTCAGTAGAAAGTTCAAGTTCTTATCTAAACGCTTTTGGTGTGGCAAATATGCCGTATATTGATCCTTATGCAAAGCTTAAGATGGCTGATGCTTTGGATTTATACAGAGTGCGCCATGGTGAGCCTAAGTATCTTATACGCGAGTTATTTGCAAAAAAATATCCGGAAATTCCTGTACCTAATAAAGTTCCAATGCCTCGCCCCGTTGATGAATATTTCAAGACATGGCAAGGTCCCACACGTCCAGAGTTCAAGAAAGATCTTGATATGTCTAAATTTACCGGTAACCAAAAATGGCAGATGTGGTGCTTGGAGAGGTTTTTAAATATCAATGAAAAAAGTTAATATGGAGTGAAAAATGAAGTATACACCTAAATTTTTTAAAGAATCATTGCCTCCAGAGCATAATAAAAAAAGTTCAGTATTGGTTAGATGGTTTTACAGACCATTATCATTTGTTTTTTCAAGTGCTTTTGCAAATATGAAAATTTCAGCAAATGCGGTTTCATATTTTTCGTGTATTGTTGCTGTTCTGAGTGCAGCTATGTTTGTAATACCAAATCATACCTTACATATTATAGGCGGTGTTCTGGCAAATTTTTGGCTTTTATTGGACTGCGTTGATGGAAATATAGCAAGAGCAATAAAAAAACAGCCGTTCGGAAGATTTGCAGATGCAATGGGCAGTTATTTATTGGTAGGTTTAGTATGCACTGCTATGGGATTTGCAGTATATTTTGAAGGTGGTATAATTGTCAAAAGCGGTATGCCGTGGATAATCCTTGTTGGTGCTTTAGCATCAAGTTCAGACAGTTTGATGAGACTAATCTATCAAAAGTATAAAAACATTGAAAGACTTGAAGTTGATGATGGTATCATTAAGCCTGAAGTAGATTTTCTTGCTGATAAATCAAAGATAAGAAGCTTTCAGGTAAGAGTTGAATATGAGCTTGGAATTGGAGGAATACTCCCTATCGCTATTTTATTGGGTGCAATATTTCACGCATTAGATTTGGTTGTAATATACTGTTTTTTATACTATGGTGGGTCATTTGCTATAAGCACCATGATTTATGTTCGCAAAGCAATAAAAGCTTCAAAATCATATTAGGAGGGGAAGTAATTGGAACCTTTGATAAGTGTTATCGTACCGATATACAATGTTGAAAAATATCTGAAAAAATGTGTAGACAGCGTTCTAAATCAGACTTATAAGAATCTGGAGATAATCCTTGTTGATGACGGCTCGCCGGATAATAGCAAAAAAATATGTACGACTTGTTTCAAATAAGTTTGGATTATCTAAGTATGTTAGGAAAATATTTAAAAACTTTTTGGAGAGAAAAAGGAAAATTTTATCATGAGGTTGAAGGCAATAATAATCAAGAATATATGAATAGTAAAGGATAAATCCTTTATAACAAGTAAAAGAATATGAGGTAAAAACCAATGAATAAGATTTTAACTGTATCAATAGCTGCATACAACGTTGAGAAATACCTTGATCAGACTCTATCATCGCTTAATGACCAAAGGTTTTTAGATGATATAGAAGTTTTGATTATTGATGACGGCTCCAAGGACGGTACAAAAGATATCGCATTAAAATATCAAGATATTGCACCCGGAACATTCAAATATGTCCAAAAGGAAAATGGCGGACATGGGTCTACAATAAACAAAGGCATCGAACTTGCCATGGGAAAGTATTTCAGAGTGGTTGATGGAGACGATTGGGTTGATAGAGATGGATTTGCTGAGTACATAAAACTATTGAAAAAATCTGACTCAGACTTGGTGCTGACACAGCATAAAACCAACTGCAACGGTAAAGAATCATTGCTGGATCTTGTTCATGGCATGGAAAGCGGAAAGATGTATAATTGGTCTGACAATCTAAACATAGATGGCATCACGTTGCATATGACTACTGTAAAAACTAATCTTTTGCAGAGTAATAATGTTCGTATAACAGAAAAATGTTTTTATGTTGATATAGAATTTATAATATGGACAATTTATATTTCCGATACGATTACATATTTTAATATACCCGTTTATTTATACCGAATCGGTAATGCTTCTCAAAGTGTTAATAAAAAGAATATGATAAAAAATATTGCCATGCAGGAAAAAGTTGCTTGCAATGTATGCAGAATGTATTCATCATTTTTAGCAAATAAAGAACTAAGTGTTTCTAAAAGTGAGGCAATTTATAAACGCGTGGCACAAAGCGTAGGCAGCACTTTCAGAACATATCTATTATTTGACAGCAATACCGAATCTAAGAAAAGAATTATAGATTTCGACAAAAAAATAAAAGAGATTTCTCCGGAGATATTTAATATACTTGAAAGGAAAAGGTTTATAAAACTGATGAGAATGGGAAACTATGCTTTTATTCCCCTACTTAGGATATTATATAAAATTTGGATTTTAAAGTACTAATATGGTTATTTATCTTTTATGCTATTTGTCGGTAGGACTTTTGCTTTATAATTTTGAAAATAAAAAGCAAAAGAATCAAAAATTAGTTATTTTCATTTGCATAATGATGCTATCCCTTCTGGCAGGATTTCGTAATGTATCTGTTGGTACAGATGTAGGTATATATGCAAACGGAGTATATCTTACAGCCTCTAAAGTATCAAGCATTAAAGAATTGTTTGACTATTTATTTCATTCCTCGTTGCATACAATTAATGAAATTGAATCAGCATATCTATTTGTTTCGTTTATTGGTGCTAAGATATTCAGAAGTTTATTCGGCCCTTTGTTTTTGACTTCTCTGATAATAAATACCGGGGTTTTTATCGGGTTGTACCGCATAAAAGAGCACTTATCATACAGCACTGCCATTATGGTATATTGTTTCATGCTTTATCAGAATACATACAATTTAATGAGACAATGGATGGCAATGGCAATTATCATTTACGGAATCAAGTATATTTATGATCGAAAACTTATCAAGTATGTTATAACTGTTCTCATTGCAATGCTGTTTCATAGGTCCGCTTTTATCGGGATAAGCTTATATCTTATTGCTTTATATATGGAAAAGCCGCGTAATTTCTCGCGACAAGCAGTGGTAGTAGTTGGCACTGTTTTGGGTATTGTCTTTTTCCAACCGATTGTTATGGCACTGACTTCTTCGGGGATTTTGACTACAAAATATCTAAAGTATTCTGTAGGAAATTCTGTTTCATTATTTTGGCAAGAACTGGCGGTAAGAGTTCCTGCAATTGCTATGTGTGCGGTTTTATATAAACCTTTGAAAAAATCGGACGAGCATCATGCGTTTTGGTTTATAATAATGTTTATCGAAGCAGCCATATCTCAGTTGCACAGCGTTGCTGATATTGCAACAAGAATAAGCGGATACTTCGTTGTAAGCAGAATTATTGAAATGTCATTGGCTTGTAAAATCGGAGATCAAAAACACAGGATGATTGCAAAATCACTCGTAGCAGCTTACATAATTCTTTATTGGTTTGTTATGTATATTTTCTTGGGATATGGAGATACGTATCCGTATGTTTTTATGTAAAAGCTTAGACGTTATAAAAAATATTGTTTTAAGAAGGAAATCTACTAATAATATCTTTCGGAAACAAGTGTTATAATACAACATAACATGAATTTTATGGCAGTACGTTGAAACGATGTGTATAGGTTAATGTTGTTCATTATTTTGCATCATCAAGCGGATGTTCTCAGATCCGTTAAAACAGTTTTCGCTCTGAAATGAAAGACCGTTATCATTATTGGAAAGAAGGTTGTTTAAATGAAACTTTATGTCTGTTCCACATATTATCATATACTTATTACTATGGTTAAAGCTCTCCTCAGTAAAGAATGTTTTGATCTTTATCTGTTTAACGGTATCAGCGGTTATGAAAATCTTATAGATAAAATTGAAAGAACAGATTGCTTCGATAATATTTATATATATGATCAATTAAGAATTCGCGACGCGACTTTATCAAAGAATTTCATAGAGAAGATTCTATTCAACAGGCGCAGGCTTAAAAGAGCTGTCGAAAAATATTCAACCTTGGATTTTCGACAATATTCGGATATATATATTTATTCAGACCACAGTTCTCTCGGGAAATATATGGTGTTGAAGGATATAAAATTTCATCTTATAGAAGATGCACTTGATTTTTTTAAATATTTTGATCGATACTACAGCGTTCACCCAAACGATTACACACCGGGCACCTTAAGGTATTTTTTAAGAAAGAACATTGCTTATCTGCAGTGGGGTATGTCAGAGGCAGTTCTAGATATAGAGGTCAATGATAAAGATGGAATCAAGATTCCAACGGACAAGGTCATTGAGGTCCCGAGAAAAAAGATGTTTGATGCACTTGACAAGGCGCAGAAACTCCTTATCTACAATACTTTTGCATCAGAGAAACATATTGACAGAAAAGAGCAGAAATCTGTGCTGATATGTACGCAGCCGCTTTTTAAAGATAAATTTGTCTTGAGTGTAGAAGAGCAGGGCAAGGTCTTTGATAAAGCGGTGAAAGAGTTCACAGACAGAGGATACTTTGTTGTAATCAAACCTCATCCGAGAGATGAAATGGATTATATGCCTATTATAAAGAAGTATGGCTGTGGCTATATTGACCGTACGCTTCCTTCGGAGGTGCTTAATTTCGATCCCAACATTCATTATGATATTGCAGCATCTATTACATCAACCTCTATAAACTTTTTGGATTTTGCGGAAGAAAAGATTTTTCTTGGACATGAGTTTATTGAGAGGACGCTGCAATGAAGAAGCGAAGAGTGTTGGGCATTATAAAAAAGTACAAACAGCTTCCTGTATCGGCAAAGGCAGGAATATGGTTTGCACTGTGCGGTTTCGTACAGAAAGGGATTAGTTTCATTACTGTTCCGATTTATACTAGGATACTGACCCCAAGTCAGTACGGTATCGTTAGTGTGTTCAATTCATGGGAGTCGCTACTTTCGATTTTATGTACGTTAAACCTGTTTTACGGTGGGTTCAACAACGGAATGCTCGATTATAAAAATCGTCGAAACGAATACGTTTCAGCGATTCAGGGACTTATCACTGTTATTACCGCTGTATGGGCAACTCTGTATGTCGCTTTCAGATTTATTTTTGAGCCTCTTCTGGGTTTGTCGCCGATTTTTGTGACGGCAATGTTTTTACAAGTATTGACGACCGCTTCTTTATCTATATGGTCTGCCCGCGAACGGTATGAGTATAAATACATGGCACCTGTTATGGTAACGCTCTTAAATGCGTTTCTCATTTCTGTCATACCTATTCCGGTAATACTGGTTTGTGATCCGAAATACGGTGCTGAGATAAAAATATTGGTGCATGTCGCTATAACTTTCGTTATCTGCGGTGGAGTTTATGTATTTAATCTTTGCCGCGGGAAGTGTTTTTATAGTCGTGACATATGGGAAACAGCCTTTTGCTTTAATCTGCCTCTTTTACCTCATTATCTTTCAACGATGATACTGAATCAGGCTGATCGTATTATGATCGAAAAAATGGTGGGGTTGGCTGAGGCAGGTATTTACAGTGTCGCCTATTCTGCGTCTATGATTCTTAATATACTTGTTTCATCAATAAACAATGCGTTTGCACCATGGCTTTATCGTAGGCTAGAGCAAAAAAATTATAATGGAATTGCAAAAGTTGTAAATATGCTTTTCGCCGGGGTTGCCATAGTCCTGATAATGCTTATTGTGTTTGCACCTGAATGTATCGCCATCCTTGGAGGAGAAGAATACTCTGAAGCGGTAAAAATAATTCCTTCAGTTGCGAGCAGCTTATATTTTATATTTATGTATCAGATATATGCGAATGTTGAGTTTTTCTATAAGAAAAACAAGTTTATCGCATATGCATCAGTATCCGGAGCGATACTCAATATAATACTTAATTATTTTGGAATAAAAATGTTCGGATACCTTGCCGCCGGATATACGACGCTGATTTGCTATGTCCTATTCGGCACATCACACTTTTATTTTATGAACCGTATATGCAAAAAAGAAATGCCTGGAACAGATTTGTTCCATTCAAGGATTGCTTTTTTAATAGGCATAATCCTTGTCGGTGCGGCGATGATGATGTCATTATTGTATAATCATACGCTTGTAAGATATGCGATTCTTACACTGATTGTTATAATAGTTATATTGAACAGGAATAGAATAATCAAAATATTCAAAACATTAAAGGAGAAGTAAAGATGAAAATAATAGGAGTTATTCCCGCTCGGTTTAAATCGTCCAGATTCCCTGGCAAACCTTTGGCAGATATTTGCGGAAAACCTATGATATGGTGGGTGTATCATCAGTGTAAAAAGGTTGAGGATTTTGAGACGGTATACGTTGCAACTGATGACGAAAAGATTTTCTCGGTTTGCAAAGCGTTAAAGATTGATGTTATGATGACGTCTGATAAACACAAAACCGGTACTGATCGTGTCGGTGAGGTCGCAAGGAAAGTTCCTGCCGACCTTATAGTTAATATTCAGGGAGACGAGCCTTTGCTCGAGCCATCCACGATAAAAGCGGCGATTACACCTTTTTACTCAAATCCTGATCTCATGGTATCAAACCTCATGACAAAAATAAAAAATCCGGTAGACGTAGTTAACTTCACCGTTCCAAAAGTAATTACCAATAAAGACGGCATCGGTATTTATCTTACAAGATCGACTGCTCCTTATCCGAAAGGGAGTATTGATTATTCGTATTATAAACAGGTTTGTGTATACGGTTTTAAACCTCAAGCTCTCAATTTTTATTGCGATTACGGGATCAAGTATGGCAAAGCAAAGATCGAAGCAATAGAGGATATCGA
Organism: uncultured Clostridia bacterium; assembly: GCA_947631115.1. GTDB lineage: Bacteria > Bacillota > Clostridia > Oscillospirales > Ruminococcaceae > CAG-115. The sequence continues at coordinate 1,969 of CANRKB010000059.1, read as the reverse complement.
GATACTTCGTTTTATCGAAAACGGTTACAAGGTTCAGTATATAGAAGTGGAATCAGATACGGTCGCAGTAGATACCACAAACGACCTCGAAAAGGTTCGTGCGATAGTAAATTCAAAAATAGCAGCGGGAGAAATAAGCGTTGACTGAAAATGCGGAGGAAATCAAGATGAGAAAGCTCAAAGTGCTAGACTGCACCCTGCGGGACGGCGGATACTGCAATCAGTGGCGATTCGGAAAGCAAAATATAGTAAAAATAATCAATGGACTCACAGAAGCCAGAGTTGATATAATTGAATGCGGTTTTATTACAAACCGCGTCGTTTATGACGAGGATACATCTCGATTTAGGACTTTTGAAGAAGTCGCCGCTGTTATCCCGGAGGACCGCGAAGGCAGGCTTTTTGTCTGTATGATAAATTACGGCGAGTATTCTGTTTCGGAAATACCAGAACATGACGGTACATCGGTAGATGGAATCAGAGTTGCCTTTCATAAAAAGGATCTTGTGCCTGCAATGGAGTTTTGCCGTGAAATAAAGAGAAAGGGATATTTAGTTTTCATACAGGCAATGGTATCTCTCAGCTATTCCGATGAGGAATTTCTGAGTCTTATTCGTAAAGCTAATGATATTGATCCTTATGCATTTTATATTGTAGACAGTTTTGGTGTTATGAAGCGCAGAGATCTTATACGTCTGTTTTTCATGGTAGAGCATGATCTAAAACCCAATATAGCTATAGGATACCATTCACATAACAATATGCAGCTTGCATATTCCAACTCCCAGGCTTTGGTTGACACCGCGGCAAAACACGATATGATAATTGATTCGAGCGTCTTCGGCATGGGAAGAGGAGCAGGTAATTTGAATACAGAATTGTTTGTAGAATATCTGAATGATAATATTGATAGTGAATACAGGTTAAAACCATTGCTTACAATTATTGATGAAATATTGAGCAAGTTTTATCAGATGAATTACTGGGGATATTCACTGCCGAATTATCTTTCTGCAAAGCATAATACCCATCCTAATTATGCAGGGTATCTCGACGCAAAAAAAACTTTGACCGTCGAAGCAATGGACGAGATTTTCTCGATAATGGACGACACGAAGCGTTCCGATTATGATAAGGATTATATCGAGCAATTATATACAAAATATCTTGCCAATGGGAACGCTCAGGAATCTCGTCTGAGTGAACTTAAAGAAAGGATAAAGGGCAAAACGATTCTTGTTATCGCACCTGGACGCAGTTCGGTTGAAGAGAAAGATAAAATAATTGCGTGCAGACATAAGGAAAACACCGTTGCAATCAGTGTAAATTTCGATTATCCTGAATTTGAGACGGATTACATATTTATAAGTAATTTAAGGCGATTCCGTGAGCTTGATAACAGTAAATGTAATAAGTGTATTGTAACCTCTAACATTCCTTCAACAGATGTATATTTGCGGACAAAATATAAAGATCTTCTAAATAGTTGGGAAAGTGTTCGAGATAATGCAGGAATGATGTTGATAAAGTTTCTTGTAAATCTTGGCGTTGGAAAAATATTGCTTGCCGGATTTGATGGTTATTCTATTTATCCCGAAAGTAACTTTGCCGACAAGGAAATGAGTTTTTATACCGAAAAGGCAGATTTTGAAGCTATGAACAAGGGGATGATTGAAGCTTTGAAAGAATTTAAGAAGCATATAGCTATTGAGTTTATAACATCACAAAAATATGTGATAATATAGGACTCAAAAGATTATATAACAATATTATTATGTCAGGAAGAATGGAAAATGAAATACAACTACCTTATCGTCGGCTCCGGCCTATACGGTTCCGTCTTTGCCCGGGAAGCAAAAGCCGCGGGAAAATCGGTCCTTGTCATCGACAAGCGCTCCAACATCGGCGGCAACGTTTATACCGAAAAAATCGAGGGGATAAACGTTCACAAATACGGCGCACATATTTT
>CANRKB010000058.1 GCA_947631115.1 uncultured Clostridia bacterium | reverse complement strand
CCTACGGGTATTGAATCGAAGATTTGTCTGTCGTCCTTTTCGACCTCATTTCCCCACAGCGCCTCGGCGTTTTCATTTATATTCCCGCCGAGCGGCATTCTGTATAATATACCGCAGTAGACAAAATAAACGTAACCTTTGTGAAGAATAGGGGTCGAATAGGTGGAATTTCCGCTTGGCTCAAACTCCAGGTCCTGCACAAACTTTCTGTCATTTCCGTCAAGTGCTATTGAATAAAGCCGCTCGCCCCTGTTTACAAATTCGCCGTTTTCCTCGACATAGCTTGCGTTAGAATAGAACAGCCTGTCCGCAGTTGAAAAGATAGTATATCCGCTTAAAAATGCGTTGCAGGTTTCGTCATTATGAGCGCATTCGGGCTTTGTGCAGAGCAGTGCTGTGTTTTTCGTTTTCTTATCTATAAAGTAGGCATAACTCCCGAAAAGAATATAATATCCGTCCTCTGTTTCGCATATATCGGATATCCAACGCGATTCAGACTGGTGCATTTCCTTCTGAAAAGGATCGTCCGTTTTGATAATGCTGCTGCAGCCGCTTGCTGAAAATACGGTTATTGCGGCTATAGCCGCGGCAATTATTCGTTTGAAATTTTTCATGTTGTTTTCTCCTTATGTAATGTTTATGCTTTGCTTGTATATTCTCACTGTAAAATTGAGGAAAAACTGTATATTATTTCGACCTTACCCGTGTTAAAATCCCCTCGGCAAAGGTTTGTGGATTTTCTGTTGCCCTGCTGAATGCCAACGTTGTCGCTGCCCGAAGTTGATGTAGTCATACCGGTGGTGAGGAAATAAACGCTGTTGTCATCACAGAAAAGCATATCTATCTGCGCCAGTTCGTCGGGATCATCATACAGTCCCTCCAGTGACAATTCTCTTACAAAAGTTCCGTCGGTCTTGTAGACATAAACGGTATCTCCCATTGAGCGGAACATTCCTCCCGGATAAGGCTCGGTATAGCCGTAGAAAAACACGGGAATATCGTTTAACAGGCACATATAATCGTCATTGAATACCGCGCTTCCGTAAAGCGTTTTTTCGTGAGTTTCCGCCAGTTTCTCGTTTTCACCCGTGCTTAAATTGCTTCTCCACATATCGCCGCCCGAAAGATAGAAATAAATATAACCATCGTTTATATACCACTGAGAAACGGAAACGCCTGTTGTTTCCCATTCGCCTACTTCGTCGGCGCTCGGTGTTTTCCACACTCTTTTTACGCTCATATCCGTAAGGTTGCATTGAAAGAGCATTTGCTTATTTACTTCGTCCTCGTCCTGCATTTTGGTCATAAAATAGAGAAAATCCCCGTCCGCCCAAAGCGTGTAATGTATCCAGTTAGGATTGTAAACAAGCCCGCCGTCTACCAGCTGTGTTTCTCCGGGATTTTCGGGACTCCACACAACTTCGGCGGAATCCTTGTCGGCGTTCGGTTTAACGCGGTAAATAATATCATCGCTGACATAATAAATATATCCTCTGTGATAAATTCCGTCGTCATAAGAGGACTGAGATGCGGAAAACTCGTTGAATTTCAGTTTCTGCTCAGTTTTCAATCCCGTAGCGTCCCCGTTTACCGATTTCACTTCTTTTATAGCCTCACCGTCATCTGCATAGGTATCATCGACAAAATACAGCCTGTCGCCGCCCTTTAAGAGATATACGCAGGGTATTGCGGCATTGCAGCTGTTGTCGTCCTTGTGGTCGCAGTCGGGCTTTCCGCATACGATAGTCACTTTTCCCGTCTCCTTGTCAATATAACACAGACGATATAAAGTGAAATAATACCCATTCTCCGTTTCGACATAGCTGCCCTTGTCTGTCTGATGAAGATTTTTTTGGAAATCATCGTTTATCATTTCGGTCGTGTGCGATAGAGCGCCGTTGTTATTATCGCAGGCGGTGAGGGATAATGCCGTAAGTGCTGCTAAAAAAGAAGAAATAATTTTGTTTTTCATGTAAAATATCCTCCCGATAATGAAAAAATCGCGCAGACGGATTTTTAGTCTGCACGATTATTGTAAATTACAATTCTAACGATTTCCTAACGAATCAGATAAAATTTTTATCACAATTCAAAATTTGCCGTAACGGCTGCTCCGCCCGCGTCTGCATTTTCTAATTTAAGGCTGCCTCCGTGCTTTTCACAGAGCGTGTGACAAATATACAGTCCAAGACCGAAATGATAGTTATTTTCACCCTGTTGACCGCTGTAATACGGCTTTACGGCAGTCGCAAGGTCTTTTTCCGAAAATCCCCGTCCGTCATCCGTAACGCATATATTCAGCGATTGTCCGTCGCTGTAAAGGCGAACAGAAATTTTTGATTTGGCAAATCTTAGCGCATTGCTGAGTATATTTTCAAAAACCTGCGTCACCGCGGAAATGTCAATATTCAGTGTGTCGGTTTTTATATCGACTTCTGTTTCGCAGGAAAGATTTTGCTTTTCACATAGAAGCATAGTCGTTTCTTTAAGCCCGTTAATAAAATCCCAGGTCAGAATAGCCTCCCGCCTTATTTTCAGATCTGACAGTTTTTGTGCGGTGTTCATGCTGTCTACAAATTGACTTAGCCGCTCGACATGATCAGACATGGTATGAACTGTTTCTATGACCCTTTCTTTTGGGAGCTGCCCGGTGGGAAGATATTCGGAGAGAGTATCGGTATAGCCTTTTAAAACAGCGATAGGAGTACGCAAGTCATGGGTATATGCGTCGTTTAGTTGTTTTCTCTCCGCGATAAGTTTTTGCATACGCAAATTGTATTCATCAAGCGAAGAACGCATTTTTTCAAATGCCCCGCAAAGTTTCGCCATTTCATCACGACC
>CANRKB010000057.1 GCA_947631115.1 uncultured Clostridia bacterium | reverse complement strand
GCTTTTCACAAATCTTCTTTTTTAACTTTGTCTAACTTTTTGGGGGCAGTTCATCAAACTCCCTTTCAAAAAACTTTAATGCGACGCCCGTGCAGTGGTTTGAAAATAAAACGTTATTTTCCGCTCTAAACAGCTTCTTACCTCGTTTGTTTTTCACTGCCCTTTTTATTCGTGAACTATCTGCTTCGCAAACTCTGCGGCGGCTTTCATATCCTCGCTGTTCGGCTTTCCTTTATGGAATATCCCAAACTCTCCGCGGCAGGAAAATTCCCTTTCCGCCAGCTTTATTCCCTTTTCGCTAAACAGTTTTTCTATATACTTGCGCGTTGATTTAATGCCCGCAGTCGTACAGAAATTTACTACCCAATCTATATTTACGTTTATGTCCTTTATAAACTTCTTTACCATAGGGTCAACGTCAAATGCATACGGAGCGCACCCGAAAAACAACAGATCAACGTCCTCGGTAAGCGGCTCGAATATTTCCTTCGCCTCAACGCCTACTGCCTTTGCAATCGCCTCGGCTATCTTCTTTGTATTTCCGCTTTTTGAATAATATCTTACTGCAACTTTCATAGTTTTTTCTCCTTATATTGACAGGCTGTCTACCCATTTTTTCCATTCTTCCGCGCTCTTTTTTCCGTGTATCAATATGCCTTCTTCAATATCCGTTTTGCTGCTCACGCTCTTTTTAAGATCGGGCAGGCTCTGTCCGAAACCACTGCTGCCCGATGTCGCAAAAAGGATTATCTTCTTGCCCGAAAAATCATAGCCCTCAAGAAACGTGTTTACAATTGTAGGCGCTGTATACCACCAGATAGGAAAGCCGAGAAAAACAACGTCTTTGTCCGCGACAGGCGCGTTCTTGTCTGCAACAGCGGGACGAAGCTCTTTATTATTCATCTCAACGCTGCTGCGGGAATTTTTGTCCTGCCAATTCAGATCCTCTGCTGTATACGGAACTTCGGGGCGTATCTCGTAAAGCTCCGCGCCCGACGCTTCGGCTATTTTCTTTGCGGCATCTTCCGTAACTCCGCTTGCACTGAAATATGCGACTAATTTCTTGCTCATAATACCATTACCTCCATTGCATTTATATTTATTTCAAGACGTCTTTTTTGACGCCTCATAGCCCAATCGGACAGCTCTCGCAAGCTGATCGGCGCATGAAGTCGGTCTGCGCCCGCATATAACGCCGCTTAATTTTTCGGCTATCTGTTCCACCGTCCAACCCTCAATAAGCAGCGGTATCGCTTTGAGATTGCCGTTGCAGCCGCCCATAAACTTTACATTATGTACAATATCTCCGTCAAGGTCAAAACTAATAAGCTGAGAGCAGGTATTCTCCGTCACATAATCATAATGGAACATTTACAATACCTCCTCTACTTTCTCCTTTACCTTTGATACTGCCGTAGTAGGTTCAAAGCGGGCAACGATATTGCCGTCTCTGTCTATAAGGAATTTTGTGAAATTCCACTTTATATTTCCGTTGTTTTTATAGTCTTTATCCATTTTCTTTACAACAGGCGTAAGGACAAGCCCCATAGGACCGTTAAATCCCTCGAACTTCGTATTTGACGTAAGGTATTTATAAAGCGGGAGCGCGTTTTCTCCGTTTACTTCAATTTTTGAAAACTGAGGAAAAGTTATGCCGTAGCGTCCCGTGCAAAAGTTGTGTATTTCCTCATCGTCGCCGGGAGCTTGATTTGCAAACTGATTGCATGGAAAATCGAGTATTTCAAAGCCGTCTTTCTGATGAAGATCATACAGATCCTGGAGCTCGTCATACTGCGGAGTAAAGCCGCAGCCCGTAGCGGTATTAACAATGAGAAGTACCTTTCCTTTATACTCCGACATTGAAACTTCTTTTCCGTCCTGCGCTTTAAAGCTGAAATCGTAAATGCTCATATTTTGTCCTTCATTCAAAAAAATCACTAGTGTTATATATCTTTATTTTAACACGGTTTTAAGATTTGTCAATTATTTTTCACAAAACTTTCATTTTTTAACCAAAGTGATGAAAAAATCGAACCGAAAAATGGGGAAACCTTTAAGGCTCCCCATTGCCAAAAATTATCCATACAGGCTTATCTGTTCCACATTATATCGGGGACATCGCCCTGAAGCACCAGCGGCATAACAGTGTCAATATACTTTATCGCTGATTTTACCGAGCGATTGTCTTCGAGGAACATAAACATTCCGCTTCCCAACACAAGCGAAGTTAGATATTCGTCAAAATCGGAAAAACATTGTTTCGCTATGTCCATATATTTATTTACAGCCTCGCAGTAATCCTTTTCACTTATTACATCGCAGGCATAGGCGTTTCTTGCAAAGCCTATCTTTTCGCTTAAATCCCACGCCGTAACGCCTCCGCGTATCGGCAAGAACTTAATGATATAGCTCAAAAACAGCGTAAAATCTCCAAACAGCTCTCTGCCGTTTTGGTCAAGCGCCGACGCGTCAAAATCAGGCGAACCCGCAGCTTGTGCGCAAACATTATGCATAACAGACGTAAGGTTATAGCTCAATTTGCCGTTCAATAATTCATCGAGCGACTTCTTGTCAACTACCCCGAAATTATTCTTTAAAAATGCACGAACTATTCTTTTTTCATCATCGGGGAATTTCTTTAAAAAGTCGTCAAATCCAAGTCCGTATTTGGTATTCGGAATATGGCGTATTGCCGGAAGATAAGCAAGCCTTAAAGCGAATTCTTCGTCGGAAACGCGATATTTGATTTTGCCCATAGACGACACGCAATGCTTTTTAAGAGTCATCATCGCGCGCTCGGATATATTTGCAAGCTTTTGAAAGTCTTCAGCTACTATAGCTATACAATCCGAGATCTCGGTTTTCAGCTCGAGAGTATCATCGGGGTCGGCGGCAAGTCCTCTTTCATAAAGATGTTGAGCGGCAAGCTCATGATCTGTCTTATAGAGGATATAGCCGCGCTGATACCAATAGCGCGCGAGATCCTCATGCGAACGGCATCTCGGAAATATCCCCTGAAGTTCTTGGATAGAATCGCCAAATCTTCCGGTGTTATTATATGCGCCTATAATTCTGAACCAAAGCTTATTGCTCCACTGTTTTCTTGGTACAGCTTTTACCGCCGCGATTATTTCATCGAATTTATCTTCATCATAAAGCCTGTCAAGCGTCTCATAAATAGGGTCGTTGTCGGAAATAAAATTGTCCATCTTGTTCCTCCGTTATATTTTTACAAAATGCTATAAGCATATATTCTCGGAAACGTTAAATTGTCCACAAAGTCATTATACCATATGTAACGGAAATTGTCAAGACAGCTAATAATTACCGATTTTAATTTATGTACGTTTGTCAATGATATGTTACACTTTTCTCAAAAAAATATGATGTTAATAACTTTGAACGAAATCAGCTGCT
>CANRKB010000056.1 GCA_947631115.1 uncultured Clostridia bacterium | reverse complement strand
CAAATGGCACAAATCATTGACGGAAAAGCCGTTTCGGCGAAAATCAAAGAACAGGTGCGCGATGAAATAGCGCGCGACAACATCAAGGCGGGACTTGCGGTCGTAATAGTAGGCAGCGACCCCGCGAGCAGAGTTTATGTCAACAACAAGAAGAAAGCCTGCGAGTTCTGCGGGATAAAGAGCTTTGAATACGCCCTGCCTGAAGAAACGACCATGGAACAGCTTTTAGAGCTTATAGATACGCTTAACGCAGATAAGAACGTAAACGGTATACTTGTTCAATTGCCGCTCCCTAAGCAGCTTGACGAAAAGGCGGTTATCGAGCGCATTTCGCCGAAAAAGGACGTTGACGCATTCCACGAAACAAACGTCGGAAAGATAATGATCGGAAACTACTCGTTTTTGCCCTGCACGCCCGCGGGCTGTATGGAGCTTATCCACAGCACAGGAGTTTCCGTCGCGGGAAAAGAGTGCGTTGTAATAGGGCGCTCGAACATTGTCGGAAAGCCCATGGCTATGCTTTTGCTCCACGAAAACGGAACAGTCACCGTCTGCCACAGCAAAACGAAAAACTTAGCCGAGGTCTGCAGGCGCGCAGACATTCTCGTTGCCGCGGTAGGAAAGCCGAATTTCGTTACCGCCGATATGGTAAAAGAAGGCGCGGTCGTGATTGACGTAGGAATTAACCGCCTTGAAAACGGAAAGCTCTGCGGCGACGTAAAGTTTGACGAGGTGAGCGAAAAGGCGTCGTTTATAACTCCCGTTCCCGGCGGCGTAGGACCTATGACTATAGCCACGCTTATGAAAAACACGCTGACGGCGGCTAAAATTCAGAACAATGAATAACAATAATTCAAAGGCATTTCTCCGCAGCGCCATTATACTTTCCATTGCCCTTTTCGTTATCATATTCTTTATGAACACATGGGGAGTTGTACAGGTAATTATAGTTGTCCTTGTCGCACTGCTTGCGGCGGGACAGTGGGCGCTGTACTTTTATCTTAGGAGAAAATGAATCAAAAGTAAATTTAACCGATAAAAAGGAGATAACATGAGAAAGACAAAAATAATATGCACGATAGGTCCTGCAAGCGAGAGCGAAGAAGTGCTTAGAGAAATGTGCAGCGCGGGAATGAACGTTGCTCGCCTCAACTTTTCCCACGGCACTCACGAGCAGCACCAGATAAAGATCGACACCATAAAAAAGGTAAGAGAAGAGCTGTCCTTGCCTATTGCGATAATGCTCGACACGAAAGGTCCGGAATACCGCATAAAGACTTTTGAAAACCACAAAGTCACCCTTAAAGACGGCGACGCCTTTACATTCACTTCAGACGAATGCGAGGGTAACAGCGAGCGCGTTTCCGTAAGCTATAAAGACCTCGCGAAAGAAGTCGGCATAGGCGACACCATTCTTGTAAACAACGGGCTTTTAGTGTTCAAGGTAAAGGAAATACAAGGAAACAGCGTTGTGTGCGATGTAGTTGTAGGCGGAGAGATGTCCGACAGAAAGAGCATGAATTTCCCGAACCATGTTTTAAAGGGCGATTATCTCAGCGAACAGGACAAAGCCGACATTCTTTTCGGAATAAAGAACGGCGTGGATTTCATTGCGGCGTCTTTTGTTTCGACAAGGAACGATGTCGCGGAGCTGCGCTCTTTCCTCAATGAAAACGGCGGCGAGGATATAGACATAATCGCAAAGATAGAAAACCGCTCGGGCGTTGACAATATCGGCGAAATATGCGAAATCGCCGACGGCATTATGGTCGCAAGAGGAGATCTGGGCGTTGAAATACCGTTTGTAGAAGTGCCGTCGATACAGAAGTATCTGATAAAGAAATGCAGACTTCTGGGAAAGCGCGTTATAACCGCAACGGAAATGCTCGAAAGCATGATAGAAAAACCCCGCCCCACAAGAGCGGAAATTTCCGACGTTGCAAACGCCGTTTATGACGGAAGCTCGGCGGTAATGCTCTCGGGAGAAACCGCGGCGGGAAAATATCCCGTTGCGGCGGTGAAGAATATGGCGGAAATAGCGGAGTGTACCGAAAGCAATATCGACTATAAAAAGAGATTTGTTACCACGGACTACGACATAAAGAGCAACACCGACGCTGTTTCTCACGCGACCTGCGCAATGGCGATAGATACAAAGGCGAAAGGAATAGTAATAAGCTCGCTTTCGGGAAGAACGGTCAGAATGGTAAGCCGTTTCAGACCGCCCGTTGACATAATCGGAATGACGACCTCGGAAAAGGCATGGAGAAAGCTGAACTTAAGCTGGGGAGTAACGCCCGTTCTCAGCGAGGAGTTCAATTCCGTTGACGTTATGTTCTATCACGCTATGCAGCACGCGAAGAAATATTTCGGACTTAAAAGCGGGGATAATGTTGTCCTCACAGGCGGACAGACAAGCGGAAAATCCGGCAACACAAATACGATAAGGCTGGAATCCGTTTAGAGGTAAGAGGTAAGAGGTAAGAAATTCGGGGAACTTTTGGAAGATAAAGTTTTTTGACTTTTAAAGTAAGAGGCTAGAGTTTTAAATTCTAGCCTCTTTTTATTCAGCGGACAGCCTTTCCCCTATTACTGAATACTGTACACTGTATCCTGTCAACTGCCAACAGGGGTTCGGGGGCGAAGTCCCATATGCACTAACTTTGTTAGCAAATGGCTATAATACTCACTTTTTCCATTATAAAAGAGGGTGGCACAATGACCGGAATTAAAGAAAATAAAGAAAATAAAAAAAGACTGCTTATTGTTGCGGCTGTTCTTACGGTGGCGGGCGGAGTGATATTTGCCATTGCTTTTGCAATTCTGGGATTTGACATCGCCAAACTCGGCACGCAAAAATACGAGTTTAACACATATACGCTGAGCGAAGATTTTAACAGCATAAAAATAAACACCGAAACTGCAAGCGTAATACTTGCCGAGTCTGACGGCGGCGAATGTAAGATAGAATGTGTCGAACGGGAAAAGATGAAACATACCGCCGAAGTGCGAGAGGGAACTCTTGTTATAGATGTGGAAAATACTAAAAAATGGTATGACTATATCGGGTCAAATTTTGGAAATGAAACAATCACGATATACCTGCCAAAAGCCGTGTATGCGTCGCTTTCGGTAAACGCGGATACGGGAAGCGTGGAAATTCCGAAGACGTTTTCATTTGAAAGCGTTTACGTCAAAGTTGATACAGGCATGATAGACTGTTATGCCGAAGTTTCGGATTCGACAGAGCTTCAGACCGATACGGGAAGCATACGCGCGGAAAATTCCAAAACTGACGGAGAAGTAAAACTCAAAACCGCCACGGGAACTATTAAAATTGCAGACGTTCACTGTAACAGACTTTCCGCAGAAAGCCATACGGGAAGCATAGATCTTACAAACACGATAGCTGACGATAATATGACGATAAATTGCGCTACGGGAAGCGTAAAGCTTGACGGCTGCGATGCAAACGAGATGAAAGTCGCAACGCATACGGGCAGTATTGTCGGAACTCTTTTATCGGACAAAATATTCTTTGCAAAATCATCGGTAGGAAATGTTGACGTTCCGAAAACCACAAGCGGCGGAACTTGTGAACTTGTAACGGGTACGGGAGATATAAAAATAGAAATCAAAAAATAAAACCGAACCTGAATCCGTTAAGTCGGTCAAATGAAAGAGCAACAAAAAAGAGAACAATTCAAACAGTGGCTTTTGCCTGAAT
>CANRKB010000055.1 GCA_947631115.1 uncultured Clostridia bacterium | reverse complement strand
CTTTTTCAACGATAAAAAGCGCGTTTATTTTCGGTTCGTATGCTAAGGGAAATTATAACCGTTTCAGCGATATTGACATTATGATAGACTGCGGGATAGACGAGTATTTTGAGATCGTTGAAAGGCTTGAAAACATTGACACCATACGCAGGTTTGATGTGCATAATGTAAATTATTCGGGTTTTAAATTTGATAAGGAGAAGTTGGGAGATGTCATACAATTACGTTGAACGCCTTAAGGCGATCAAGGAAACAATTGCCGAACTTCGGCAGATAACCAAAGATAAATACAGCAGAGTTGCGGCTCTTGCGGCGGCGTTTGTGTTCAACAATCTTTTTGAAGAATGTTGGAAGCTGATGAACGAGCTTTTGATAGCAGTTTACGGTTATTCAAATGACGACCAGACAATAAAAGGTCCCGCGAGAACCCTTGCGGTGAGCTTTGAAGTCGGACTGGTCGACAGTCCGCGCTGGAAGAAAATGATGATCGACCGCAACAATACCACCCACGATTATCGTAATGAAAACATTGAACTTTATTTCGACGCTATCAAGAATGAGTATATAAAACTTGTTGACAACTTTGTCAAGAAAGCAGATGAGGAAATCAGCAAAATAGAGAGCAAGGATTTTTAATCAGAAAGGTAAGAAAAATGCCCGAAAACAATATTGAAACTCTGAACGCCGAAATTGCGGAATTCAACGCAAAGTACAAGGGCGTCGGCAGAGAGCTTGAGGACGAAAAATTCCTAGGTTGGTATCTTGAGGCCGCTGATGCAATCCTTTCAAAATATCCGAATCTCGAGGGTGAAGCCCGCGAGCGGCTCGGAAAATTCTGTCAGCATATCGGCTGCTGGACTGTGGTTTTCGGGCAAGACCTCGAACAAGGAATACCGTATTATCACAAGGCTCTTGAACTTTGCCCCGACTCGTATGATATTCATTTCGAGTATTTCACAACGCTTGAGGAGATAATCCCGAATGAAAAATATTCCACTCCCGAACTCGTGCAGGACGCAATAGACTGCCTGACGTTCTGCATTGATGCATGTGATACATTGGAGCTTAAGAGAAAACGCCGCATTGACCTTAGGTATATAGACCTTGCGAATACCTACCGTGTTGCAGGGCAAGAAGAAAAAGCCCGCGAATGTGAAAAGATGTCTGCGGAAATAGCGGTGGAACTCGCTGAATGGGAGGAAGAACTCGCTAAACAGAAAAAGAAACCGAACTTCTTTATGAGACTTATCATGCGCATATTAGAGCCTATTCTTAGGAAATTTGACGACAGGTGAACAAAAACCCGTCCGGTTATTGTTTGCCGTTGATTGTTTATTGAACGCGGTGTTGATAATTGTAAACGCAAAAAACAAAAGTTGATAATTCGGCGGCATAATGCCCCTTGACAAATGAAAAGAAACAGTGTATAATAATGGCAGTTAGCTTAGACTAACTAAATTATAAAGAAAGGAACATCAGCTATGAAAAAACCGTTTGTAACGAAAGAACAGATAGAGGAGATAGCAAAGACCTATCCCACACCTTTTCACATCTACGATGAAAAGGGCATACGCGAGAACGCCCGCGCGCTTTACAAGGCGTTTTCGTGGAACAAGGGCTTCCGCGAATATTTCGCGGTAAAGGCTACGCCTAACCCGTTTATTATGAAGATATTGCAGAGCGAGGGGTGCGGGTTCGACTGTTCGAGCCTTACGGAGCTTATGCTGTCCGACGACGTGGGCGCAAAGGAGCATGACATAATGTTCTCGTCAAACGCCACTCCCGACGCTGATTTTAAAAAGGCGTATGAGCTTGGGGCAATTATAAACCTCGATGATTTCACGCACATTGACGTGCTTGACAAGCTCACGGGAATTCCCGAAACGATCTGCTGCCGCTACAACCCCGGCGGAGAGTTCAAGACCGACGGCTCGCCGAATGTTATGGACACGCCGCGCGACGCGAAATACGGCTTTACTCACGACCAGCTTATCGAAGGCTACCGCATACTTAAAGAAAAAGGCGCGAAGAAATTCGGAATGCACGCGTTTTTAGCGTCGAACACTCTTACAAACGACTATTATCCGACGCTTGCGGGGATACTGTTCAGAACGGCGGTCGAGATAAAGGAAAAGACGGGCGTTCAATTGTCGTTTATCAATCTCAGCGGCGGCGTGGGGATCGCATACAAGCCCGACCAGCCGCAGAACGATATTGCCGTTATCGGCGAAAAGGTAAGAGAGCAGTATGAAAAGATACTTGTTCCCGCGGGAATGGGCGATGTTGCGATATTCACCGAGCTTGGGCGGTTTATGCTCGCGCCCTATGGAATGTTAATTGCAAAGGCTATCCGCGAAAAGCATATTTATAAGGAATACATAGGGCTTGACGCGTGCGCGGCGAACCTTATGCGCCCCGCCATTTACGGCGCTTATCATCATATAACTGTTTTGGGCAAGGAAAACGCGCCTCTTGATCACAAGTATGACGTTACGGGAGGACTTTGCGAAAACTGCGACAAGTTTGCCGTTGACAGAATGTTGCCGAAAATTGATATAGGCGACTATGTGGCAATTCACGACGCGGGCGCTCACGGCTTTTCAATGGGCTACAACTACAACGGAAAGCTCAGAAGCGCGGAGCTTCTCCTGCGCGAGGACGGCACCGTAAAGCTCATTCGCCGCGCGGAAACGCCCGAGGACTACTTTAGGACGTTTGACGTTTTCAATAAGGATTATGAACTTTAAGCCGATATGTATTCAAGTGCACGACGCGTAGTCAGTTGACAGTGTACAGTGTACGCATTGAACGCTTCGCGTACAACGCTGTAGTCAGTTGTGGTGTCCGCTTCGCGGACAATATTAGATTGTTATCGGGCTTAAACGTTTTCGAGTGCTACTGTAAAGGTTATGCTCGTGTGCCTATTGTCCGAAAACAATCTAAATCTTATCCGCCGCAAGGCGGATACATCAACTGTCCACTGTCCACTGTACCCTGTATACTGTCAAAAGGGGTAGTTTATGAATATCAAGTCCAGCTTGTTTCTTACTTTCGCCAAAATCGGCGCTTTCACTTTCGGCGGCGGTTACGCCATGATCTCGCTTATCGACAGCGAGTGCGTCGAAAAGAAAAAATGGCTCACCCACGACGAATTCCTCGATATGACCGCCGTCGCCGAGGCAACTCCCGGACCGATCGCAATAAACTGCGCGACTTATGTCGGATATAAACAGGCGGGCGTTATCGGCGCAGTCCTCGCAACGCTCGGAGTCGTCCTGCCGTCGTTTCTGATAATACTGCTTATCTCGCTGTTCTTTGAGAACTTCTTGAAATTTCAGATCGTCGCAAACGCATTTAAAGGCATACGAATTGCCGTTTCTATCCTCATCATTCAGGCGGGCGTTAAAATGCTCGTGAAAATGTACAAGAAAAAGGAAAAACGCGCGGAGAACATCATATTCTCGGCGGTTTTTTTCGGGACAATGCTTATGCTCAATTTCTTCGGCATTGACTTTTCGACAATTTATATGATACTCATCGCGGGAACGCTAGGGCTTTTCTTCTTCAGAAAAAGGAGAGAAAGCAAATGATATATCTTAAACTGTTCTGGGAATTTCTGAAGATAGGGCTTTTCACGTTTGGCGGCGGCTACGGCGCGATACCGCTTATAAAGGAATGCGTAGAGCGTAACGGCTGGCTGAGCGAAGAAATGCTCTCAAATATGCTCGCGATAAGCGAAAGCACGCCCGGACCCATAATGGTAAACACCGCGACTTATATCGGAAGCTCGCAGGGCGGCGCTTTAGGCGCGGCTGTCGCAACGCTGGGAGTTATACTCCCCGCGTTTGTCGTTATGATATTGTTTTCGGTGTTCCTGAAAAAGGTACTCGAAAAGCCCGCGGCGGCGGCGGTATTGTCGGGCGTAAAGCCTTGTATTGCGGGAATAATCACCGCGACGGGCATTTATATGCTGTTCACCGCAACGGCGTTTTTTACCGATCTTGTTTCCGTCATTATCGCGGCGATACTCGCGGCGGTCTACTTCGTCTTTCTCGGAATAAAGAAAAAGGCAATATCGCCTATTCTGCTTATATGCATTGCGGCGGGGCTGGGTGTGGCATTTGGTGCTGTTGGCAGTTGATAATATTCAGATGTTTCGAGCGGCGAACAACGTAAAAAACAAAGCCACAAAACGGGCGGCGGCGCAGCTAGAGGCTGGAGGCTAGAAGCTAGGGGCTAGAAACTGTTTTGAGCGGCGAAGCGACTTTCCGTTCAAACAACCTAACGGGCGGCGACGCAAAAGTTTTTTGAAGGAGAGTCCAGATGAACTGCCCC
>CANRKB010000054.1 GCA_947631115.1 uncultured Clostridia bacterium | reverse complement strand
GGGTGCGGGGAAAACAAGAGTTTTCCCCGCATTGCCGTTTCAAAGCCGTGCTTTGAAACGGCAATCCTAGGAGAGGTGTTGAGCGGGGAACCACATTAGAAATGTATTTACTTTTGAGCGGGGAAAATTGCAGGGCGCTGCGCGCCCTGCACCCGCTGTCGTCAGTTGACAGTGTACCGTCACCCGCCAACATACTCTTCCAGGCAAACCCCGCGCGTATGTATCTCCTCGGCGGCTTCTTTTCCGACATAGCGATAGTGCCAAGGCTCGTAGTTTGTTTCGGTAATATCGGTCTTGTCGGGAGGATAGCGCAGTATAAAGCCGTATTTGTAGGCGTTTGCGTCAAGCCAGTTGTAAACGTCCCATGCTTCGCATTTGTCGAGGTCGGCGTTTATGTCTACGGCTATACCTAGCTGGTGTTCGCTGTTTCCAACGGCTGCGGCGGCTTTTCGGGTGAGGCCGTATGCCTCGAATATGTTGCAGCCCTCGTTCATGTGATCCCCTATAAATTCTTTGATGATAGCCTTTTGCTCGTCGGCGGTCCTATAACCCTCGCGCACAAAAGGATAGACGCCCTCGCTTCGCATATCGTCGAACATTTCCTGAAGCTCGGGATATATCCGCTCGTCAACCTTTTGCCCGTTTGAAAGCTCAAGAAGTTCGACATCATAGTTGCTCGGAATGTGATGGTAATTGTTTACAAGAATTAAGTTCCAGTCGGAATATTCCGCCGCGTCTCCGCTCGGCTGAGATATGATTATTTCAAAAGCGATAGCCGAGCCGCCGAAAACAATTGCCCCCAATGCAATTATTATCAGCAATATAACAAGAATTTTCTTTAACGTTTTAGACATATTTTCCCCTCGTATATTTTTAGAACTCTGTTTTTATTGTAACATTATTGCATAATTATTTCAACAGGTTTTTTCTTGCAATTTTCTTACAATTTTTAAGTTCACGGAAATTATCCCGAACAATAAGCAGTCTGTATAAAAAGTATCTTTTAAAGGTAAGAAGCAAGAGTTTAAATTAAGACGTTATCTCTCAAAAGCTCCTCACAATTATTACATTTTACTAACCTCTAAGCTTTAAAAGCGCGGGTCGCAGGGCGCGCCGGCGCTCCGTACTTTCCCCTTCCCCTTCGGGGAAGGGGTTAGGGGGATAGGGCGAGAAAATGTTATTTAGAGAAATTGCGTTTGAAAAGAACTACAAATAGGTTTTTATTCAAGCTGAATAAGTTCTTGAATTTTTCGGACATTTGTGGTACAATCAATTGTAGAATAACAGCAAAGGAAAATATGAAGAAAATGTTTAAAACTCAAGACATCTTTAACGCGCCGTTTGTGACAATGATAGGCAAAACTGCGGCGAATATGTACAGGCTCGGCTACGACGAGCGAAACAGCGGGAACATAAGCATACTCCTAGATGAAAGCGAGGCCGCGAAATATTTAGATCTGAGGAATGTAAAAAGAGAAATTCCTATAGGCTTTAATGCGAAAGAGCTTGCGGGGAGAATACTTATAGTTACGGCTTCGGGGAGCTATTTTAAAAACATTGCGGCAGCTCCCGCGGAAAACCTCGGCATAATAAGGATAAGCCCCGACGGAAAAACGGCGGAGCTTTTGTGGGGATTAAACGGCGGCGGCAGGCTTACGAGCGAGTTTCCCGCGCACGTTATGAGCCACGTTTCAAGGCTGTCGGTCGATCCGAATAACCGAGTGATACTTCACTGTCACCCGACAAATATTCTCGCAATGACTTTTGTCCACGAGCTGTCCGAAAAGAAGTTCACCCACACGCTCTGGCAGATGTGTACGGAAAGCATTATGATCTTTCCCGACGGAATAGGGCTTTTGCCGTGGATGGTTTGCGGAACAAACGAAATAGGCGAAGCGACCGCAGAAAAGATGAAAGAGTTTCGTCTCGTCGTCTGGGCAATGCACGGAATATACGGCTCGGGGAGAAGCCTTGACGAAGCGTTCGGGCTTATTGAAACAGCCGAAAAAGCCGCGCAGATCTATCTTCTCACGGCGCATCTCCCGCGCATAAACGCCATAACCGACGAACAGCTGAAAGCTCTTGCGGAAAGTCTGAAGCTTGATTACAGAAAAGATTTTTTCGAGGAAACAAATAAGTGAGGGAACAAGGAAAAATCGTGTTGCATTAAAAAAATTATGTTTTAAAACTTCTTAATGATCACGGTCGTTTTTCGGATTTATACCTGTTTTGTGGCGGTTTATTGGGATATTTATCCATAAATGCCTATAAATTCTTTTTAAATTTATAAATATTGACTATTGAAAATCTCGTCAATATGTGTTATACTAACGTTTGAAGATACGAAAGTTTGTATTTTGTGTAGCGCTAATTGGTTAGTTGGTTAATTGGTTAGTTGGTTATTTGGCTATTTGGGTGTGACCCGAAATTACAGGAGGAAAAAATAATGAATAATGTAGAACTTGTAAAAAAGATAGAGGGCTATTTAAAGTCTTCAGCTTCTAAGGCAAAGAAATTCGAGGATCTGGTTGCCGTAACTATTTCCTTGATTTCCGAAAACAACGAGGATCTTTATGTTGAGGTTAAGGACGGAAAGATAAGCGTTGCTCCTTATTCTTACAATGATTACGGTTGTGCCGTTGAGGCTTCTGCCGAGAGCATTGACAAGATCTTTTCCGGAGCAGTTTCATTCGATAAGGCGCTTTCCGACGGTCTTGTAAGAGTTTGCGGAGGAGATGTTGCAAAGTTTAAGGCGCTTGAAGTTCTTGTACCTTCAAAGAAAGCTCCCGCAAAGAAGACTGCTGCAAAGGCTGAAACAGCAAAGACCACAAAGAAAGCCGCTGCAAAGGCTCCCGCAAAGACAACAAAGGCTGCGAAAGCTCCCGCAAAGGCTGAAGCAAAAGCAGAAGTAAAGGCTGAGACAAAAGCCGAGGTAAAGGCTGAAGCAGTTAAGGCTGAAGCGGTAAAGGCTACCGCTGAAAAGGCTGTTGAAAAGGCTGCTGAGAAAGCTCCCGCGGCAAAGAAATGCTGCAAGAAAAAGTAATAAAAAATTTATAAAGAACGTATGCTCCCGTGACAAAAAGCGGGAGCTTACAGCTTAAAAACAACAGTTATGACGCTTACGATCCCGACCGTATCGGTTACACAATACGGCGAGATCGCGCGGCATTTTTAAAGTCGTTTCGTATCTTGTTTTCATAAAGCCGCCGCAAGAAAAGCGTTTAAAGCAGCGCACATTCCAAAGGCGACCCCCTTTATATGCGGATATAGTTTATCGGTAAAACATTAGCTTCCCAAGCTGAGGTGGAGGGTTCGACTCCCTTTATCCGCTCCACTGCAAATCCCCTCTATGCGTAGCATAGAGGGGATTTGCAGTATACAGGGTACAGTGTACAGTATTCAGTTATGGTATCCGCCTTACGGCGGATAATATTTAGATTGTTATCGGACTGAAACGCTTTGGAGCGTTACCGTAAAAGCTTTGCTTGTGTGCTGTTTGGCTGAAAACAATCTAATAATGTCTGCTTTAGCAGACACCTAAACTGTACACTGTATACTGTCAACTGTCAACTGCCAACAGGGGTGCGGGGGCGGCAGCCCCCGCACACTCCCCCTTCCCCTTCGGGGAAGGGGGCAGGGGGTTGGGGTGAATGAGCGTTGTTGAGAGAAATAGCGTTAGAAAAGAACCACCTTTCCGCTCTTACTGAATACTGTACCCAGCGTTGTACGCAAAGCGTTCAATGCGTACACTGTCAATTGACAGCAGGTCGCAGGGCGCGCCGGCGCCCCGCTCTCTCCCCCTTCCCCTCCGGGGAAGGGGGTTAGGGGGATAGGGCGAGAGAGCGTAATTTAGAAAAATAACGTTTGAAAAAAACCACAAATAGGTTTTTATACAAGCTGAAGAGGTCAGAATTTTGATTCCGACCTCTTAATTTTTATTCATCTTCTTCAGAACGCAAAGCCGCCAAAAATAAAGCTATTAGTTTTTCAACTTGTTTTCGCCTGCTGTCAGACACGCCCGAGAGCATAGTGTTGATTCGTATATTTTCTTTGTAAGGAGTTGTGCCGAAGATAAGATAATCGGTCGTTACATTTAGAGCTAAAGCTATCTTTGCCAGATTTTGCACTTTCATACTGCTGCGGCCTGTTTCAATAAGTCCGAGAAAATCCACCGAAATATTCGCATATTCTGCAAGCTGTTCCTGAGTATAACCACACTCTTTACGGAGGTTTCGTATTCTTTTTCCTATTTCCGCATTTGTAATATCCACTGTCATCACCCTTATTTATTATATCAATTTCAATGCTTTTAATTAACCGAATATATTCGGTTAAAAATCCGTAAATTATTACAATAAAATATTGACAAGGCAATTTATATATGCTATAATAGGCGTGTAAGCAATAATTATATATCCTGAATCCGTTAAGTCGGTCAAATGAAAGAGCAACAAAAAAGAGAACAATTCAAACAGTGGCTTTTGCCTGAA
>CANRKB010000053.1 GCA_947631115.1 uncultured Clostridia bacterium | reverse complement strand
CCTTACGGCGGACAATATTTAGATTGTTTTGAGCGGCGAACAACGTTTTATATCCAAACTGCCTAACGGGCGGGCGCATTAAAGTTTTTTGAAAGGGAGTTTGAGGGAAAACTTTTTTTCAAAAAAGTTTTCCCTCAATAACGGCAAAAAGGCGCTAAAGGGTGCGGGGAAAACAAGAGTTTTCCCCGCATTGCCGAAATTAAAACGTAGTTTTAATTTCGGCAATCTTACAAAGATGTTTTGAGCGAGGAACAACCTCGAAAATGGATTTGCCTTTGAGCGGGGAAACAAAATCCCTTTTCCGTTACATAAACCACTCCCGAAAAACCTCAAAATCCTTTGGAGTGAGAACTATTTTCCCTTGTTTACACTTTGTTTTCAGGAAAACATTGTCAGAATTGCACAAAAACAGAGGTGCAAAATATCAAAAATCATAGAATATTTACAAAATACTTGAAAATTGTTTCGTGATATGTTATTATGTCTATGAGGGTGAAAAAGCGTCTGTTTTTTGCGTGCTTTTTCAGAATATCTGACAGAACAGTGTTCTGTAAATTTTTGAAATTTGTGAAAAGGGGGAGAGCATTTTATGGCAGGAGGCGTATCCGAAGAATATGAGATCCCGCTGTATTTGTTCCATAGGGGCGAAAACGCCCATGCATACGACTTTTTCGGGTCGCACAAAGCGACGGTAAACGGAAAGAACGGCGTTGTTTTCAGGTGCTGGGCGCCGCATGCAAAGTCCGTCAGCGTTGTCGGAGATTTCAACCATTGGGACAGATCAAAAGCTCCGATGTACAGAGTTGTCGACGAGCATAGCGAGGTCTGGGAGCTTTTTGTCGAGGGGATAAAAGTATACGACAACTATAAGTACAGCGTTGAAAGCAGAGACGGTCTTATAAAGCTTAAAGCCGATCCCTACGGCTATCATATGGAGTTAAGACCCAACACCGCGACAAAGTTTTTCGATATAGACGGATATAAGTGGAAAGACAAGAAGTATTGCGAAAAGGTTGCTAAAACAAACGTATACGAGAGTCCCATAAATATCTACGAAGTAAATATCGGCTCGTGGAAGAAAAACAGCTCGAATTATCTAAGCTATTCAATGATCGCGGATGAGCTTATTCCTTATGTAAAGGAAATGGGATATACCCATGTTGAGCTTATGCCGATAGCCGAGTATCCTTTCGACGGCTCGTGGGGCTATCAGCAGATAGGCTATTACGCGCCGACTTCGAGATTCGGAACGCCGTTTGATTTCATGGAGTTTGTGGACAGGTGCCACCAGGCGGGAATAGGCGTTATCCTCGACTGGGTTCCCGGTCACTTCCCCAAAGATGCGGCGGGTCTTTACGAATGGGACGGCGAAAGCTGTTATGAGGATACCGACCCGCTCAGGCGAGAGCATAAGGCGTGGGGTACGCATATCTTCAACTGGGGCTTGGCGGAAGTTCAGTCTTTCCTCGTTTCAAACGCTAACTACTGGATAGAAAAGTATCACATAGACGGTCTGAGAGTCGACGCTGTCGCTTCTATGCTCTACCTTGATTATGACAGGCGCGACGGCGAATGGCGCCCGAATGAAAAGGGCGGAAAGGAAAATCTCCAGGCGATAGCGTTCTTGCAGAAGCTGAACGCCGCGATGTTCAAAGAACACCCGAACATTCTGATGATCGCAGAGGAGTCTACGGCGTGGCCTATGGTCACAAAGCCCGCGGATATAGGCGGTTTAGGATTTAACTTCAAGTGGAACATGGGCTGGATGAACGATATGCTCAGATATATGAGCATGGACCCGCTCGGCAGACCGTATAACCAGAACCTTGTTACGTTCTCGTTTTACTATGCGTTCTCCGAAAATTTCATATTGCCGATAAGTCATGATGAGGTAGTTTACGGAAAATGCTCGATGCTCGACAAAATGGGCGGGCCGAGAGAATACCGCTTTAATTCAATGAGGACGTTTTTGGGCTATATGATGGCGCACCCCGGAAAGAAACTTATGTTTATGGGTCAGGAATTTGCCCAGTATAAAGAGTGGAATTTCCAGGAGCAGCTTGACTGGGAAGTTCTCGAATTCGAGCCGCATAGAAAGTATTTCGAGTATGTAAAGGACATAAACAAGCTCTACAAGCAGACCCCCGCGCTCTGGGAGTGCGACACGAGCTGGGAGGGCTTCCACTGGATCTCCGCGGAGGACAATCAGAACAGCGTTATCGCTTTCAGAAGAATAGCCAAGAGCAAAGACGAGGTTATTGTTGTGTGCAATTTCCAGCCCGTCCGTCACGAGGTTTATGAAATAGGCGTTCCGTATTATGCGGATTATGTCGAGTTCTTCAATTCCGACGATGAGAAATACGGCGGAAGCGGCATAAAGAACGGCGTAGTGACAGCTAAATGCGAGCCCATGCACGGCGAACAATATCGAATATCTCTTGATATACCGCCGATGTCGGTCATTTATCTGAAGCCGAAGAATATCCGCGAGCCGAAGCCCGCAAAGGAAATTACGGAAAAACCTAAAAGCAAAAAAATCAAATCAGAATAAAACAGGAGGAATGGTTATGAACCACATCAAGAAAGAATGTGTCGCAATGCTTCTTGCGGGCGGTCAGGGAAGCCGTCTGTATGCTCTGACGCAGGAAATGGCAAAGCCCGCCGTACCGTATGGCGGCAAGTACAGGATCATTGACTTCCCGCTTTCAAACTGCGTAAATTCGGGAATAGACACCGTCGGCGTTCTCACTCAGTATCAGCCGCTCGTGCTGAACGAGTATATCGGAAACGGTCAGCCTTGGGGCTTGGACAGAGCGCACGGAGGAGTTCATGTTCTCCCGCCGTATGAAACTGCCGCAGGAAAAGCATGGTATTCGGGAACAGCAAACGCAATTTACCAGAACATCGGCTTTGTAGACCGCTATGACCCCGACTATGTAGTTATCCTTTCGGGCGACCATATCTATAAAATGGATTACTCGAAAATGGTCGACTTCCACAAAGAACATAACGCAGACGCTACGATTGCAGTCCTCGAAGTGCCGTGGGAAGAAGCTCCGCGCTTCGGTATCATGACGGCTGACGAAAACGGCATAATAACCGAGTTTGCCGAAAAGCCGAAGGAACCGAAATCAAACCTCGCTTCTATGGGAATTTACGTGTTCTCTTGGCAGAAACTCCGCAAGTATCTTATTGAAAACGAGCAGGACGAGGGAGCAACAAAGGACTTCGGAAAGAACATAATCCCCGCAATGCTTGATAATAACGAAAAGATGGTGGCTTATCACTTCGACGGCTATTGGAAAGACGTCGGAACGATAGACAGCCTTTGGGAAGCGAATATGGACGTTCTCGATCCGAATGTTCCGCTGGATCTGCTTGACGACAGCTGGAAGATCTATTCGAGAAACCCTGTTATGCCGCCGCATTTTGCGGGTCCCCAGAGCCGCATAGAGAACTCTATGATAGCGGAGGGCTGCGAAGTAAACGGAATGATAGACTTCTCGGTTCTTTTCGCGGGAGTTACGGTAGAAGAGGGCGCGATAGTACGCGACAGTATCGTTATGCCGAACACTGTTATTAAAAAAGGCGCGGTAATTGAATACGCGATAGTAGGCGAAAACTGCGTTATCGGCGAAGACGCGCATATAGGCGAACGTCCCGAGCTTATTGAAAACAAGGACGAATGGGGCGTGGCTGTTGTCGGTCACAACGTAAAGGTTTCCGATAAGGCCGTAGCGCCGCCCAAGGCTATGATTTCTAAGGACATATGAGATAGGAAAGGAAGTTTTTGATATGGCAAGTATGGCTAACGTTTTGGGGCTTATTTTCGCTAATATGCACGAACAGCTTCTTCCCGAACTTACAAAGGCAAGAGCAATGGCAAGCGTTCCGTTCGGGTGCAAATACCGTCTGGTAGATTTCCCGCTTTCAAGCATGGTTAATTCGGGAATTACGCAGGTAGGAATTATCACAAAGCAGAACTATTATTCGCTTATGACTCACCTCGGAATGGGTTCGGAGTGGGATCTTGCGAGAAAGACGGGCGGACTTCATATTCTTCCTCCCTACGGACGCGAGGGTACGGGTATCTACCGCGGCAGACTTGAGGCGCTTGCGGGGGCATATCAGTTTATAAACGAGAGCAGCGCGGACTATGTTGTGCTGGCGGACTCCAATGTTGTGGCGAATATGGACTTAAAGCCCATAGTTGATTTCCACGAGAAGAACGACGCGGACATCACCTGCGTTTACGGAAACGTAGTATATCCCGTTGAGCGCGCGCAGGCGCAGACCGTTATCGAAGTAGACGAGAACAACGCCGTTTTCGATGTTCTTGCAAGGCCGACGATGAGCGGCGAGATGAACGTTATGATGAACATTTACGTTATGAAGAGAACATTCCTCGAAGAGCTTATCAGAGAGAGCGAATGCAGGAGCCTTTACAGCTTTGAGACCGACATTCTCCAGCACAAGCTGAAAGATTATAAGGTTATGGGCTATAAGTACGAGGGTTATTTTGAGATAATCGACAGCATGAAGACCTACTACAAGGCGACAATGGACATGATGAACCGCGCGGTATCGAAAGAGGTATTCAATCTCGCGGTGCCGATCTACACGAAGGTACATGATGTTGCCCCCGCGAAGTACGGCATAGACTGCTCGGTTAAATCGTCGATAATCGCGGACGGCTGCATTATAGACGGCGTAGTAGAAAACAGCGTTCTGTTCAGAGGCGTTAAGGTAGGAAAGGGCGCGGTTGTAAAGAACAGTATCGTTATGGCGGGAACGGTGATAGAAGAAAAGGCTTCGTTCATTGACGCTATCGCCGACAAGGACGTAACCGTAACAAAGAACCGCGTAATAACAGGCTCTGTTGACTTCCCCGTTTATATCAATAAGGGCGGAGTGGTATAGCTAGAGGCTAGAAGCTAGAGGCAAGAGGCTAGAAGCTGTTCAGAGCGGCAAAGCGCTTTAAATTATCAAGCAACCTAATGAGCGGCGACAAGAAAGTTTTTTGAAAGGGAGCTTGATGAAATGCACCCCTTTTATTAGACAATGTGGTATAATAGAGATATAACGAAATAAAGTTTAACGAAAGGGGTCATT
>CANRKB010000052.1 GCA_947631115.1 uncultured Clostridia bacterium | reverse complement strand
CAAGAGTTTTCCCCGCATTGCCGTTTCAAAGCCGTGCTTTGAAACGGCAATCCTAAAACAAGTTTTGAGCGGGGAACTACCTACAGTGTGAAAAAACCTTGGAGCGGGAATGATATTCTCTCATTATTACGTGGCTTTAGACAAAAGGCGCATTTCCAAAAAGAGTTCGCTCATTCATCATTTTTGAATAGCATTAACGCTTTTATTTCCCGCTCAAATGTTAATTCATTTTTTAGATTGTTTTACGCTCAAAACCTCTTTTAGGATTGAGCTTTTCAAAATATGATTTTGAAAAGCTCAATGCGGGGAAAACTCTTGTTTTCCCCGCACCCGTTGGCAGTTGATAGGGTACAGTGTACGCATTGAACGCTTCGCGTACAACGCTGTATTCAGTAATTGCCGAAAAGCAGTGCTCTCATTTATCACTTTTAAATATTCTTAATGCTCTTGCTTTCCCGCTCCAAGGTTTTTTCACACTTAAGGTAGTTCCCCGCTCAAAACCTCTTTTAGGATTGAGCTTTTCAAAATATGATTTTGAAAAGCTCAATGCGGGGAAAACTCTTGTTTTCCCCGCACCCCAGGTTCAATGCCGTAGGCATTTAACCTGATGCGCCTTTGAGCGTTTGCGGGGACTCCGTCCCCGCGCCCCTGCCAAAGGGGAAAAATTTTTTGAAAAAAATTTTTCCCCTTTGGAATCCCTTTTCAAAAAACTTCTGCGCCGCCGCTCGTCAGGTGGTTTTAAACGATAACGCGCTTCGCCGCTCTGAACAGTTTCTAGCCTCTAGCTTCCAGCCTCTAGCCTCTAGCCGGTGCTTCCAAACCCGCCGTTCCTTTCCGCCCCGGCGTTATCGGAAACAGTAATCCCGTACTCGGTGAATATCCCCTGCGCAAACCCGCTGCCCTTGGGAATGAAAACCGTTTTCCCCTCGGTCGAGCAATTCGTCACCTTTATCATTATATGTCCCTCGTTCTCCGAAAAATAATAATCGCTGTCGATTATCCCAACCGTGTTGTCCAGCTGAAGCCTAAACTTAAACCCGAGTCCGCTCCTCGGATATATCGAAAGCACCCAGCCCTCGTCCATCTCAGCCCTTATTCCCGTCGGAATTTTCGCCGTTTCGCCCGCTTTAAGCTCAATGTCATACGGCGCGAAAAAGTCATAGCCCGCCGAACCTTTTGTAGCGCGCGTCGGCAGCTTTATGCCGCCGTAAATTTCCTCGGCGTCCTCTTCTTTACAGTCCGCTTTGAATTGCTCAATGCTCACTTTATGAAATTCGGCAATACGTTTCATTTTTACTATCTCCTTAATAATGTTTAATTAAAGTCAAGTTTAAGACTATATAGATAGATCCGGATTACAGTCTTAATCGGGTTCGCAAAGTCCTCTCCATAAGTCCGCATACCTTCCGCCCAGTTTAAGAAGCTCGGCATGTGTTCCGCGCTCGATTATCCTGCCGTGTTCAAGCACCATTATTGCGTTGGATTTCCTGACAGTCGAGAGCCTGTGCGCAATTACAAACGTCATTCTGTTTTCCATAAGCGCGTCCATTCCTTTTTCAATATGCTGCTCGGTGCGCGTATCTACCGAGCTTGTCGCCTCGTCAAGAATAAGTATCGGCGCTTTGGAAATTGCCGCTCTTGCTATGTTCAAAAGTTGTCGCTGACCCTGCGAGAGATTAGCTCCGTCGTTTTCAAGAACGGTGTCATAGCCGTGTTCGAGCTGCTCAATAAACGAATGTGCAGAAGCGGTCTTCGCCGCTTCAATAACTTCCTCGTCCGTTGCGTCAAGCCTGCCGTAGCGGATATTTTCGCGCACTGTTCCTGTGAACAAGTGCGTATCCTGCAATACCATCGCAATATTCGACCGCAAAAATCCTCGGTCAATTTTCTCAATATCAATCCCGTCAATTGTTATCTTTCCGTCCTGAATGTCGTAAAACCTTGAAAGCAGGTTTGTAACGGTGGTTTTACCCGCGCCCGTCGAGCCTACGAACGCAATTTTCTGACCCGGCTTTGCGTGGAGCGTTATGTCATGCAGTACAGTCACATCGGGCGTATAACCGAAATTTACGTGTTCGAGGACGATGTTCCCCTCTATCTTGTCCATCTTTACGGTTTCCTTGTCCTCTTCCTCGGGCGGCGTATCGAACACCTCAAAAACGCGTTCCGCTCCCGCGAGCGCCGCAAAGACGGTGTTTATCTGCGTGGCAACTTCGTTTATCGGGCGGTTGAACTGGCGCGTGTAATTGAGCGAAACGGTAAGCCCGCCTATATCGAACGCCCCCTGCGCTACCATAATTCCCCCCACGCAAGCCGAGATCGCATAAACCATGTTGCAGAGCTGGTGAGTTACGGGACCCATAATTCCCGAGCGGAACTGCGCCTGTTCCTGCGCGGAGCGGAGCTTATCGTTTAGATAAGTGAACTCGTCGATAGAAATGCTCTCGTGGTTAAAGACCTTTACGACCTTTTGCCCCGAAATTACTTCTTCCGAAAATCCGTTGAGCATACCGAGGCTATGCTGCTGAGCGCTGTAAGCGGAGCGCCCTTTTTTCATTATTAACCTTGTCAGCAGCATAAGAACGGGCGTGCTTATAATAGTGATGACCCCGAGAATGGGATTTGTAACAAGCATTAAAATTATCGTTCCCGTAATCGTCAGTATTCCCGAAATTATCTGTATAAGAGTTGTGTTCAGCATTTCTCCTACAGTATCCGTGTCGTTTGTAAAGCGCGACATAATATCGCCGACGGAGTTTACGTCGAAATACCGCACGGGCAGGGTCTGCAGCTTGTCGAAAAGCTCTCTTCTCATTCTTACAAGCGTCTTCTGCGAGGCTATGAGCATAAGCCGCTGCTGCGCCCATTGAGTTATGACGGATATGCCGTAAATAACTGCAAGAAAGATAAGCCAAGCCCCCAGCCCTTTCAGCCTGTCCGAAAAGTCGGGATTATCCGCGTCGAAATAGATGAACTTATTTATTATCGGGCGCAGAAGATAACCCGCCGCAAGGGTGGACGCGGTGTTTAATATCGAGCATACGAGCGCAAAAATAATAAGCCCGCGTTCTTTTGAAACGTATTTAATAAGCCTTATGACCGCCGCTTTTGTGTCGCGGGGCTTTCCGCCCGAAGCCATAGCGCGTTCGCGACCCGCGTTTCTGCCGAGGTCTATCTGCTTTTTCTTTGCCGAGGAATATTTCATTCGGCTGTATTTTTCTTCAATACGAGCGGCTCTTTTTTCGTTCATTATACCGCCTCCTCGTCGTTGTCGTCGGTCTGTGAGAGATAAATTTCGCGGTATGCCTCGCAGGATTTCAGCAGCTCCGCGTGAGTTCCCATGCCCGTTATTTTCCCGTCGTCAAGAACGATTATCCTGTTTGCGTCTATGACGGAAGAAATTCTTTGCGCGATGATAATTTTAGTTATGTCGGGCAACTTTTCGCCAAGCCCCCGCCTTATTTCCGCGTCCGTCGCGGTGTCGACCGCGGACGTCGAGTCGTCGAATATCATGATCTTCGGCGACTTTAACAGCGCCCTTGCTATACAGAGCCTTTGCCGCTGTCCGCCCGAAAGATTGGCGCCGCCCTGTCCTATTTCGGAGTTATAGCCCTCGGGAAACGATGTTATGAAATCGTGAGCGCAGGCTATTCTGCATACCTTTTCGAGTTCCTCATCGGTTGCGTCCTCGTTTCCCCAGCGCAGGTTCTCGGCTATCGTTCCCGAAAACAGCGTGTTCTTCTGCAACACCACCGAAACGCACTCGCGAAGCTCCGAGAGCAAAAGTCCCTTTACATTCTCCCCGTCAACGAAAACTTCTCCTTCGTCCGCGTCGTAAAGCCTCGGTATCATTGAAACGAGCGTTGTTTTGCCAGAACCCGTAGAGCCTATAATTCCTACGGTTTCGCCCGAGCTTATCTTAAAGCTTATGTTGTCGAGAACGGGCTTTTTCGCGTCCTTGAAATATCTGAAAGTCACGTTTTTAAATTCAATCGAGCCGCTTTTTATTTTGTATTCCTTTGCATTTTCATCCGTAATGTCGGGAACGGTGTTTAATACCTCGGAAATTCTCTTGTCCGAAGCAGCGGCTCTTGTGCCTTGAAGAAAGATGTTGGCGAGGAAGTTCAGCGCCGTAAGAACTTGGGAAAGGTATGTAATAAAGGCGGTGAGAGTGCCGACTTCCATTGAGCCTATCATAATCTGTTTTCCCGCAGTCCAGACGACCGCGAGGGTCGTTACGTTTACGGCAAGCGCCGAAACGGGCTGCATAAGAATCATGACCTTAAGCGCTCTTATGCTTTTTTCCATAAGGGCGTTATTTATTTTTGAAAACTTTTTTCTTTCAAAATCTTCTCTTACAAAAGACTTTATGACTTTAATGCCCGTAACGGATTCGCCGACGCCCGTATTGAGGGAGTCTATGTGTTCCTGCATTACGGTATAGCGCGGGGAAGCGGTCTTTATTATAAGAAAAGTGGCAAGCGCCAGCACGGGCATAACGATAAAAATCACCCAGGCAATATCGGGACTCAGGGCAAACGACATAATAAGCGCGCCGATAAGCATAACGGGGCTTCTGAAAAAGCCGCGAAGGAGAGACTGCATAAAGGTCTGGATCTGGGTAATGTCGTTGGTGACGCGGGTGATGAGGGAGCCGGTGGAAAACCTGTCGATGTCGGAAAAGGAGAGGGTCTGGATTTTGGCGAAAACGTCGCGTCTTACGCCTGCGGCGGCTCTTGCGGCGCCTCTGATCGCGAAGAACGCGCCGAGGACGCCTGTTGCAAGCATACCGATGGCGATAACGAGCATGATAACGCCGTTTTGTATAATAAAGGGAATATCCCTGTTAGCGGCGCCTTTATTGATGATGTTGGCGTTTATAAAGGGGAGGATGAACTCGCCGCTTGCTTCAAGGATCATAAAGAGCGGACCGAGAATAAAGCAGACGATGTTTTTCTTTACGTGTTCTTTGTATTTATTCATTTTTTTACTCCTTTTAGGGAATAGAATTTGCTTTGAGCGGCGAACCACATTTCTGTTCGAACGACCTAACGAGCGGGCGCACGAAAGTTTTTTGAAAGGGGAGTCCAGAGGGGAAAAATTTTTTTCAAAAAATTTTTCCCCTTTGGCAGGGGCGCGGGGACGGAGTCCCCGCAAACGCGTTAGCAAGCGCTAAAGGGTGCGGGGAAAACAAGAGTTTTCCCCGCATTGCCGTTTCAAAGCCATGCTTTGAAACGGCAATCCTAAAACAAGTTTTGAGCGGGGAACAACCTTAAGTGTGAAAAAACCTTAAGAGCGGGAAAGAAGTTGGTCAAGAGCTTTAAAAGTGACAAATGAGCGGATAGCATTTTGGCTGTTACTGAATACTGTATGCTGTACACTGTCAACTGCCAACGGGTGCGGGGAAAACAAGAGTTTTCCCCGCATTGACGTTTCAAAGCCATGCTTTGAAACGGCAATCCTAAAACAAGTTTTGAGCGGGGATCAACCTCAAAAGTGAAATAACTTTAGAGCGGGAAAGAAGTTGGTCAAGAGCTTTAAAAGTGACAAATGAGCGGATAGCATTTTGGCTGTTACTGAATACTG
>CANRKB010000051.1 GCA_947631115.1 uncultured Clostridia bacterium | reverse complement strand
CATTGTCTAATAAAAGGGGTGCATTTCAAGAGAGGAAACTTTTTTACAAAAAAGTTTCCTCTCTGGCAGGGGTGCGGGGACGGAGTCCCCGCAATCCGCAAATTAGCGCTAAAGGGTGCGGGGAAAACAAGAGTTTTCCCCGCATTGAGCTTTTCAAAATCATATTTTGAAAAGCTCAATCCTAAAAGAGGGTTTGAGCGTAAAACAATCTAAAAAATGAATTAACATTTGAGCGGGAAATAAAAGCGTTAATGCTGTTCAAAAGTGATCAATGAGCGAACTTCTTTTGGAAATGAGCCTTTTGTCTGAAACCACGCAATAATGGGAGAATATCATTCCCGCTCAAAGGTTTTTTTCATACTTAAAGTTGTTCCCCGCTCAAAACCTCTTTGAGGATTGCCGTTTCAAAGCACAGCTTTGAAACGGCAATGCGGGGAAAACTCTTGTTTTCCCCGCACCCGTTGGCAGTTGACAGTGTACAGCGTACAGTATTCAGTAACAGCCAAAATGCTATCCGCTCATTTATCACTTTTAAATATTCTTAATGATCTTGCTTTCCCGCTCTAGGAATTTTTCATACTGTAGGAACTTCCCCGCTCAAAACCTCTTTGAGGATTGCCGTTTCAAAGCACGGCTTTGAAACGGCAATGCGGGGAAAACTCTTGTTTTCCCCGCACCCGTTGGCAGTTGACAGTGTACAGCGTACAGTATTCAGTAACAGCCAAAATGCTATCCGCTCATTTATCACTTTTAAATATTCTTAATGATCTTGCTTTCCCGCTCTAGGAATTTTTCATACTGTAGGAACTTCCCCGCTCAAAACCTCTTTGAGGATTGCCGTTTCAAAGCACGGCTTTGAAACGGCAATGCGGGGAAAACTCTTGTTTTCCCCGCACCCCAGGTTCAATGCCGCAGGCATTTAACCTGATGCGCTTTGCTAACGCGACGGGGACTCCGTCCCCGTACCCCTGCCAGAGAGGAAACTTTTTTGTAAAAAAGTTTCCTCTCTGGACTCTCCTTCAAAAAACTTTCGTGCGCCGCCCGTTTTGTGGTTTGAGTTTTAACGTTGTTCGCCGCTCATTACAGTTTCTAGCCTCTTGCTTCTAAATTTCTAGCCTCTAGATGGGAACTACCGTTTCCTCCAGGATCTTCTCAATTATCGCCTTTGAATCCAGAAACGCGCTTTGTCCCGCCGCAAGTATCACCCTATGCGAAAGCACATCCGCCGCTATTATCTTTACATCGTCCGGTACCGCGTAATCCCGCCCGTTTATAAGCGCCATTGACTGCGCCGCGCGGAAAAGCGCAATCGTCGCTCTCGGAGAAGCTCCCAACTTTATCTCCTGCTTCGTTCTCGTCGCCGATACTATCGAAAGTATATACGACTTCACCCCGTCCGAAACGGATATTTTCCCCGCTTCTTCCCTCAGCTTCATTATCTCGTCAAGCGACATAACGGGCGTTATCCCTATAGTATGCGGCATTTTTTCGAGCATTCTCTTTTCCGCCGAACGGTCGGGGTATCCTATCGAAAGACGCATTAAAAAACGATCAAGCTGCGCTTCGGGAAGATGATATGTGCCGTATGTTTCAATGGGGTTCTGCGTCGCAAGCGTCATAAACGGCACCGGCAGCTTGTGCGTTATCCCGTCAACCGAAATTTGAAGCTCCTCCATTGCTTCCAGAAGCGCCGACTGAACTTTCGGCGAAGTCCTGTTTATCTCGTCCGCAAGCAGGAAATTGCACATAGCCGCACCCGCGCGGTATTCCGAATGTCCTTCTCTGTCTATCATCGTATATCCCACAACGTCCGACGGCATAAGGTCGGGCGTAAACTGTATACGTCCGAATGTTCCCGAAACGGACTTTGCCAGCGTCTGCGCAAGCAGCGTTTTTCCAACTCCAGGGACGTCCTCAATAAGAACGTGTCCTCCCGCAAGCATAGCGCAGATAACTTTTACTATGACCTCGCGCTTTCCTATAATTACCTTTTCAATGTTGTCAACAAGCTTTTCAATTTCGGGTCGCATAACTTATTCTCCTTTTTTCGTAACCTCGGCGCGTCTTTCCTCTTGCGAAAAAACGCAGCCGCAATAATCCTGCCTGTAAAGACCGTATTCCTTTGACAGCTCGATAGACCGCTGATACCCGCCTTTTTTCTTAAAATCGCTCGGAAGAAATTTTACTGGATATATCTCCGAAAGCTCCTCTCCTGTTTCGTTTATTTTTTGCGCATTTTTCAGCGGGCTAATTGATAACGTAGTGCAAAAATAATCGAAATTATACTCCGAGGCATATTTCGCCGCGCGTTCAAGCCTTAGCCTATAGCAGGCAAAACACCTCTCCCCGCCCTCTTTTATATGCTCCAGACCTTTGACCGCGGAAAAGAACTCCTGCGGGTCGTATTCGTCCACAACAAGCGACACGGGATTTTTTGCGGGAAGCTCCTCTATAAGCCTTTTCTGTTCATTTGCACGTTTATAAAACTCCTCTTCGGGATAGATGTTCGGGTTATAATACAAAACCGTTATCGAAAAATATTTCGACAGGTATTCAAGGCAATAGCTCGAACACGGCGCGCAGCAGCTATGCAAAAGCAATTTCGGCGTCTTTTCGAGCGAATTTATTATCCCGTCAAGTTTATACTGATAGTTTATTTTCTGCATAAAAATACTCTTTGCTCTTAAATTTAAGGTTTACTATTTAAACTTATCTCTTTGTTCAACTGCGAGCGCGTCGCAGCGTTCGTTTTCGGGGTGACCCGCGTGACCCTTTATCCAGCAGAACTCGGTTTGGTGGATCTCGAGCAAGCCGAGCAGTCTGTCCCAAAGGTCGGGATTAAGGGCGGGTTTTCCGTCGCTTTTTTTCCAACCTCGGCTTTTCCAGCTCTTTGCCCAGCCTTTTGTTATCCCGTCGACGACGTACTTGCTGTCGGTGGTTATTGTTACGGCGCACGGGTATTTCAGAGCTTCGAGCGCTGTTATAACGCCCATAAGCTCCATTCGGTTGTTGGTGGTGTGAGGTTCGCCGCCGCTCAATTCTTTTTCCCTGCCCTCGCAGCGGAGTATTACGCCATAGCCCCCGGGACCGGGGTTGCCGCTGCAAGCGCCGTCGGTATACGCTTCAACTTTCTTCATTTTGTTATCCTGCCTTGCTTGTGCGGTAATCCGCACTCGTTATTTATATTATACAATAATCGGCGATAGTTGTCAATAGTAAAGGCAAGCGCACAATGCGCTTTAAGAAATCTGTTTGTTGTTCTTTTCAAACTTTATTTCTCTCAATAACCTTTATTCACCCCATCCTGCTAGAGGTTAGAGGTAAGAGATAAGAAGTAAGAATTTCGGGGAAAGAAGCCGGTGGCTGGAATTTTAGACCCTGTACAAATTTATACGTCATATTCGGCGGGGTGTTTTTCCGCTTGTGTTGTACACCAAAAAATCACTCCGATATAGATCGGAGTGATCAGACTATTTATATTTCCATCCTAAGTTTAATAATTCTCGGCAACCAACTGGAAATAGCTCTGCGCGTGGTTGCAGACGGGGCAGACTTCGGGAGCGTTCGTGCCTACAACTATATGCCCGCAGTTTCTGCACTCCCAGACCTTGACCTCGCTTTTCTTGAATACTTCCTGCATTTCCACGTTTTTGAGCAATGCGCGATAACGCTCCTCATGGCGCTTTTCGATCTCACCGACCAAACGGAATTTTGCGGCAAGTTCGTGAAAGCCCTCCTCGTCGGCGGTCTTTGCGAAATCCTCGTACATTTCTGTCCACTCGTAATTTTCGCCGTCTGCCGCAGATTTAAGATTCTGCGCGGTATTTCCTATCCCGCAAAGCTCCTTGAACCAGATCTCGGCGTGTTCTTTTTCATTGTTGGCGGTTTCCGTAAATATAGCGGCGATCTGCTCAAAGCCCTCTTTTTTGGCTACGGAAGAAAAGTAGGTGTACTTGTTGCGAGCCTGCGATTCTCCCGCAAATGCCGCTTCAAGATTACGCTCGGTCTTCGTTCCCGCATACTTGTTGTTTACCGTTATTTCTTCAAGACGTTCGCCCGTTGCCTTGCATTTCGGGCAGACAGCCTCCGCGCGACTTGGCGCTTCAAATATTTCTCCGCAAACTTTGCATTTAAATTTAGCCATAATGATCCTCCCTTTTCGTTTAAATTCAAGCTGTACATAATGCCTCATCTACTTCGCAGCGCCGTCCGCAAATGCCGAACGCGCCCGCTGCGGCAAGCGCATGACTTAGCCGCAGGGCTTTTCCCGTATCCGAGGCTTAGTATGAAACTTTACTTTTTACAGTCCGATTACTTTCTCTTTCTTGCTATCAACAGCGCCGCACCCGCAAGAGCCGCAGGAGCAAGTGCAATTCCCAAGCCCGTTTCAACATTCGAGGGATCCTTTGATGAACCGCTGCCCGAATTGTTGGTTGCGCCGCCGGTATTGCTTTCGGTATTGCTCGTATTGCTTTCGGTATTGCTCGTATTGCTTTCGGTATTGCTCGTATTGCTTTCGGTGCTGCTTGAGTTGCTGTCGCCCGATCCGTTGCCGCCCGATCCGCTGTCGCCGGAACCACTATCACCCGATCCGCTGTCGCCGGAACCACTATCGCCCGAGCCGCTGTCGCCGGAACCACTATCGCCCGAGCCGCTGTCGCCGGAACCACTATCGCCGGAACCACTATCGCCCGAGCCGCTGTCTTCACTATCGCCGCTGTCTTCGCTGTCTTCGCTGTCGCTGCTGTCGCCACTATCTTCGCTGTCGCTGCTGTCGCCGCTATCTTCGCTGTCGCCGCTGTCTTCACTGTCGCTGCTGTCGCCGCTGTCTTCGCTGTCGCTGCTGTCGGAACCGCTACTTGCAGAAGTTCCCAGTGAATTAGAGTTTCCAACTTCGGTAAAACCGGTGTCGGGAACAACCTCTATATATACGTTGGAGGGATCTTCTATCTCATATACGAATGTGCAAATATCTCTTATTCCCTTGAGAGAAATTTCATCTTTTGTCATTAAATTGAATTTATCGCTGCTTTCTTCCCAATCTTCAATATCTACCTCAACGGTCGCAGATACTAAAGAAACGCCCTCTGTTTTCATACTGAACGCCGCAGGAGTTTCACCCTCATTCTCGGTATAAACGACAACGGTTATAAGCTCGCCCGCCGCGCCGTCCAAAGAACTGTTTTCCAACCTTATTCCCAGTGAAGTTTTTACAACTGCCGCTCCTGCGACAACTGCCGACATAGCGAACAGCGAAGCCGCCGTACCAAAAGCAATAACCTTTTTCATAATCATTTCCTCCATTTTATTTAAGCCGGACTTACTTATTTTTATAATAACATTTTTAAAAACCGTTCGTCAAGGTCAAAAATAGACAATATTATCCAATAATTTATATGCAAAAGTTACATAAAATGTGAATTATTAGCTAGGCAATGTTTTCCTCCGCAGGCTTGGCAATGCGCCGCGGGGACTTTCCGCGCAGTATGGAGATCGGCTTTTTATACAGCCTGATATAATTTCACGATCGGTTTTTGGCAGTTTTTCACAAAATCTTAACAAGCTATTGAAAATCGCTCTTAAAAGTGTTAAAATGTTAATAATGTCGCTGTAGCTCAGCAGGATAGAGCGACCGCCTCCTAAGCGGTAGGTCGGAGGTTCGAATCCCCTCAGCGACGCCATCTAGAGGTTAGAAGTAAGAGGTTAGAGTTTGTGCCGAACGGTTGTTCGCTCATTTCTAACCTCTTATTTCTTTTATTTTCTTTTATACGCTAAATTCAGCAAATTACGTTTTGATCTGAACTCTTACCTCTTGCTTCTTACATCTTACCTCTAAACGGTTATTTACTGTATTCGGTTTAAATGTTATGATACAATAGATATGTTACAAAAAGAGAAGACAAACGACCTCAAATATGTTATAATGTTAATAGCTAC
>CANRKB010000050.1 GCA_947631115.1 uncultured Clostridia bacterium | reverse complement strand
CGCGCGTCGCGCGACATCAGCCGCTGGCTCGTCGCCTACGGCTCCTCCCTAGCGGCTGATGTCGTTCAAAGTTATTAGCATCATATTTTTTTGAGAAAAGTGTAACATATCATTGACAAACGTACATCTAGCCGCCCTCTTTTTCCAAAATACATATTGAAATTTCCCGCGGAATATGCTATAATAAAATATAATGTTTTTATATATAAATATATTTATTAAAGGAGATAATGTTATGAGCAAAGTTGTAAAATTCGGCGGAAGCTCGCTGGCTGACGCAAAACAGTTCAGAAAGGTAGCGGACATAATAAACGCGGACAGCGAGCGCTGTTATGTTGTTCCGAGCGCGCCGGGAAAACGCTTTAAGGACGACACCAAGGTCACCGACCTTTTATACCGCTGTTATGAAATGGTTGTTTCGGGAGAGGATTTTGCAAAGGCTTTCGCGCTGATAAGAGAGCGCTATGACGGAATAATCGCCGACCTCGGTCTTTCGCTTTCGCTTGAGGACGAATATGTTAAAATCGGCACGGAGTTCAGAAAAGGCACAAACCGCGATTATGCCGCTTCGCGCGGAGAATACTTGAACGGTATCATTCTCGCGAATTATTTGGGATACGAGTTTGTCGACGCGGCAAGGGGCATTTTCTTCGACCGCGACGGGAAATTTGACGCGGACGTTACAAACGCCTGCCTCGGCGCAATCCTCGACAGAACGCCGCGCGCGGTAATTCCCGGCTTTTACGGAGCAATGCCCGACGGCTCGATAAAAACGTTTTCGCGCGGCGGCTCGGACTTTACGGGTTCGGTCGTTGCAAAAGCCGCGAACGCTTCTCTTTATGAAAACTGGACGGACGTTTCGGGATTTCTTGTCGCAGACCCGAGAATAGTAAAAGACCCCAAGGGCATTGAAGTTATAACCTATTCCGAACTTCGCGAACTTTCGTATATGGGCGCGGGCGTTCTGCACGAGGACGCTATCTTCCCCGTAAGAAGCGCGAATATCCCGATAAACATCAAAAACACAAACGCCCCCGAGGATAAAGGAACGCTCATTGTTCCTTCCGCGGAGAATATCCCCTCGAAATACGTCATCACGGGCATAGCGGGCAAAAAGGATTTTTCCGCTATCTCGATTGAAAAGGACAGAATGAACACAAGCAAAGGCTTTATGAGAAGACTTTTGCAGGTGTTGGAAAATCACGAGATATTCCCCGAGCATATCCCCACGGGAATTGATACCGTAAGCGTTGTCGTAAACTCAAAAGAACTTGACGGACAGCGCGAGAAATTGTCCGAGAGAATACGCGAAACGGTGCGCCCCGACCATTTTGAAATTATAGACGGGCTTGCGCTTATCGCGGTAGTAGGACGCGGAATGAAGTCCGTAAAGGGAATTGCTACCCGCGTATTTGCCGCGCTTTCGCATGCGGACATAAACATTCGTATGATAGACCAAGGGTCGTCCGAGCTTAATATTATCGTTGCAATAAACGAGGCTGACTTTGAAAAGGCGATACAGGTCATATACGATATGTTTATTCTTAGTGAACAGTAATTCCTGAACAGTTTCAGAGAACGGAGATTTTTATGAGCAGAGCCGACGAGATATTTATACAAAACTGCCGCGATATAATCGAAAACGGCGTATCCGACGAGGAATATACCGTCCGTCCGCACTGGGAAGACGGAACTCCCGCGCATACCATAAAGCGCTTTGCGCTTGTAAACCGCTATGACCTTTCCGAAGAATTTCCTCTGCTGACGCTTCGCAGAACGTTCTACCGCTCGGCGATAGAAGAGATTTTGTGGATCTATCAGAAAAAGTCGAACAACGTAAACGAGCTTTCCACAAACATCTGGGACGCCTGGGCTGACAAAAACGGAACTATCGGAAAAGCCTACGGCTATCAGATGAGCGTAAAGCATAAATATCCCGAGGGGGAAATGGACCAGGTCGATAAAGCGCTTTACGACTTAAAGCACAATCCCTCGTCAAGAAGAATACTGCTTACTATGTTCATTCCCGAAGATCTCCACGAAATGGCGCTTGCGCCGTGCGCGTATTCGCTCACGCTGAATGTTGCAAAAGGCAGGCTCAACGCCATTTTAAACCAGCGTTCGCAGGATATGCTCACCGCTTCTAACTGGAACGTGTGCCAGTATTCCGCGCTTGTGATAATGCTCGCAAAGGTAAGCGGGCTTGAAGCGGGAGAGCTTGTGCATGTCATAGCCGACGCGCACATATACGACAGACATATCGAAACCGTAAAGCGGCTTATAGAAAAAAAGCCCTATCCCGCGCCGAAAATGAAGGTCGAGGATATAACGGATTTCTATAAATTCACGAAAACCAGCTTTACCGCCGAAGATTATAAATATCATGAGTTTACGGAAAAGATACCGGTAGCGATCTAAGGAGATATTATGACAGAACAGAAAAGGCTCGCGCTTCTTATCGACAGCGATAATGTTTCGGCAAAATACGCGTCGTTTATACTTTCAGAAGCGGCAAAATTCGGCGAGCTTACCTATAAGCGCATTTACGGCGACTGGGAAAAAGGCTCGAACGGCTGGCACTATCCCGCGCTTAATAATTCAATTATGCCCGTACAGCAGACGACGTATATCACGGGAAAAAACGCTACCGACTTTTCCATGATAATAGACGCTATGGATATACTCTATACGGGAAACGTAGAGGGGTTTGTGCTTGTTACGAGCGACAGCGATTTCACGCGCCTTGCGATAAGGCTGCGCGAGGCGGGAAAGTTTGTAGTCGGGATTGGCGAAGTTAAAACTCCGCTTCCGTTTACGTCGAGCTGTCATAAGTTTATTTATCTCAATCAGGAATTTGAGCAGACAATGAACTATGACGAAAAGACGCTCAGGAAAGCCGTTTTGGATTATGTCTCGGAAAACGACGACGGAAAGCTCGATCTTTTGAAAATACAAGCGTTTCTTACGTCGAAATACGGCAGCATAAACTATGGCGCTATAGGCTTCAACCGTTTTTCAAATTTTATCGACAGTTTTCCCGAACTTCGCCGCAACAACAGCTTTGTGA
Organism: uncultured Clostridia bacterium; assembly: GCA_947631115.1. Taxonomy (GTDB): domain Bacteria; phylum Bacillota; class Clostridia; order Oscillospirales; family Ruminococcaceae; genus CAG-115. The sequence continues at coordinate 2,886 of CANRKB010000050.1, read as the reverse complement.
CGCTTAAAAATTCCCCGAAGAAATCCGTAAAGCATAATGAAAATCTTCCGTCCGACCGCGAGATAACGGACGTTATAGTCGGCTACTTAAAGCGCAAGGACGGCGGACACGAGGATATTTCAAGGATCGAACAATATGTGACCGCGACTTTGGGAAAGATTGATTATTCGCGGTTCGGCTCAAAGCGCTTCGCAAAGTTCATTGATAAACAAAGCGCGCTTTTCCGCAAAAGCACCGCCGTTTATCTTGCGGAAAACGCTCCCAAGCCCGTAAAGAAGCCCGAGCCGAAACAAGAGCAAAAGCCCGAGCAGAAAATTGAACAAAAACAAGAACCGAAGCCCGAGATAAAACAGGAGCAGAAGCCCGAACAAAAGCACGAAATAAAGCCCGCTGTTACCGAGGCAAGACTGCCCGACGAAAGCGAAATAACGGATATAATCGTAACATATCTCAAAACCGCGAAAAACGGTTCGGAAAATCTTTCGGCTGTCGAAAAGCAAGTCGAAAGCTCTTTCGGGAAAGTGGACTATTCGAGGTTCGGAGCAAAGACGTTTGCGAAATTCCTCGACAAGCAGAGCGCGGTTTGCAGGACAAATACTTCCGTTGCTCTTTCGGAAAATTCCGCTGAGGAAAAGGAAGAAAAGCCCGCGAAGAAAGCCGAAAAGAAAGACGCCTCGGAAAAAACCGATCTTGACGCCGTAAAGCGCGAGATACAGATACAGACCGTGAGCCACGAAAACAGGATCTCTCTGCCCGTCTTGGGAAAGATACTGAGAAAGAAATACGGCAAGAATTATCTTAAGAACATAGGAGCGCTTTCTCTTAAACAGCTTGTGACCGCCGTAGCGGGCGTTGAGATAGACGGAAACTATATCAGGATAGAAGACGCTTTCCTTGCGCGCACGGAAAAAATAGAACAGTTTGTCCGCGAATTTGTCGCTAAAAACGGAAAACCCAGCATTAAATCTTTGTCTACGCAATTAAAAAAGAAGTTCGAGGGTTTTGATTTTACGGACTACGGATATTCGCGTTTTTCCGATTTTATAAACGCAATAGACGGAGTAAGAGCGGACGGATATTATGTTGAACAAATAACTGAAAAGCTGTAAATCCGGTCTGTTGACAGTAAACAAGGTACAGTGTTCAGTAATAGCCGAAAGGCTTTCCGCTGAATATAACACATAAAAATCCGCTAGGGTTTAAACTCTAACCTCTAAAAGGGCGGGGTGTGGGGCGCGCCAGCGCCCCACAATTTCCCTTTCCCCTTCGGGGAAGGGGGCAGGGGGATGGGGCTGTAGTCAGTTGACAGTAAACAGGGTACAGTATGCAGTAATAGTCGAAAGGCTGTCCGTTGCATATATTGCATAAAAAGCCGCTAGGGTTTAAATTCTAACCTCTTACCTCTAACCTCTAGCCTCTATCCTCTAGCAGGATAGGGCGAATAAAGGTTATTTTGAGAAATAACGTTTGAAAAGAACAACAAATGGGACTTTTATCTACAGTCTGCAGGCTGTATATACAGCCTGAAAGTTTTTAACTCTGATTTTTTCGGAAAGAATGTGAAGTCATTGAAAGAAGAGATAATATACAGCCTGACGGGATTATACCGCGGCGACTTCTGCGTAAAGGGTTACAGATTCGGAAAGGGCGAAAAAAGCTGCTGTATAATCGGCGCGCTCCGCGGAGACGAAATACAGCAGCTGTATATGTGCGGAAAGCTCGTGAAGATACTCACGAGGCTTGAAAAGCAGGGAGATATTGCCCACGACAAGGAGATTCTGATAATCCCCTGCGTAAATAACTACGGCATAAACGCAAACCGACGTTTCTGGTGTCTTGACAATACGGACATAAACCGAATGTTTCCGGGAGATGAAAACGGGGAAACGACCGAGCGCATTGCCGCGGGGGTTTTCCGCGAGATAAAGGATTATAAATATTGCGTTCAGTTTGCGTCGTTTTACATTTCGGGGCTGTTTGTGCCGCATGTAAGAATGATGGAAACGGGAAAGGAAAACACCTCTCTCGCAAACCTTTTCGGGCTTCCGTTCGTTATACTGAGAAATCCCACGCCGCTTGACAGAACGACGCTTAATTACAATCTTCAGCTTTCGGGGACGAGCGCGTTTTCGGTATACACGGAAACCAAAGAGCAGATAGACGAAGAATCGGCGAATATCGGGGTATCCTCGGTTTTGAGATTTTTGTCGAGAATGGGAATGATAAAGTACAAATGTCTCGGCGGGGCAATGGGGATAACGATAAACGAGGACGATATGATGAACGTCCGCAGCCCGTCGGCGGGGATATACCGAATAGTCTGCGAGATAGGCGCGGAAGCGGCAAAGGGCGATATTCTGGCGCAGATCTACCACCCGTATGACGGGGAGCTTATCGGCGAGATAACCGCGCCCGTGGACGGGATAGTGTTCTTTGCGCATAATAAGCCGCTTATAGCCGAACGCGAACTCGCGTTTAAGATAGTGAAGAGGATACACATCTAGAGGCTAGAGACTAGAAGCTGGAGGCTAGAGTTTAAACCCTAGCCTCTTTTCTATTCAGCGGACTGCCTTTCGGCTTTTGTGCAAGCGGAGCGGAATTTCTTTCCCGCTCAAAAGTTTTTTCATACTGTAGGATTTTTCCCGCTCAAAACCTCTCCTAGGATTGCCGTTTCAAAGCACGGCTTTGAAACGGCAATGCGGGGAAAACTCTTGTTTTCCCCGCACCCTTTAGCGCTAAATGGCGTTTGCGGGGACTCCGTCCCCGCGCCCCTGCCAAAGGGGAAAAATTTTTTGAAAAAAATTTTTCCCCTTGAAATGCACCCCTTTTATTAGACAATGTGGTATAATAGAGATATAACGAAATAAAGTTTAACGAAAGGGGTCA
>CANRKB010000049.1 GCA_947631115.1 uncultured Clostridia bacterium | reverse complement strand
TTCAGGCAAAAGCCACTGTTTGAATTGTTCTCTTTTTTGTTGCTCTTTCATTTGACCGACTTAACGGATTCAGGATAATGTTAAGCGGAAATTTCAAAGAAGAAAATGTTGCAAGTATAAAATCCGAAATAAGTGTTTTATCGGAGCAATACAGAGAAATGTTTGAAAAATGTTCATTGTATATAGAAAAGATGAGCCATTCTTCTATTGAAACAAACGTTTTAAAAGGCTTGGGCACGGCATCAAAAGCTGTTGGAAAATTTATAGGCAGTATTCCTTTGATAAAAGAGGGACAAGTTGATGAGTTTTTGCAGGATAATGGAGAAAAAGTAAAACAGAACGCAGATAGTCTGGAAAAAGATTTTGTTAAAACTTTTTCGGAGGTGCGCGATCCAAACACAAGCATTTTTATAGGACAAATGGAAAATGTCATTGCAATTTATAATCATACGGAAAAAATAAGTTTTGATAATGAAAATCTTTATCTTGTGACTGATGAATAATTGAATAAAAACACCCGCGTTCTCAAACAGAACGCGGGTAAGTTTTAATAATCCTTGTTGTTTTTCAGATACTCCCTTAAAAATCTGAAGGTTTCCTCCTCGCCCTTTTCTGATAGCATACGAAGAAGTTTTTCAAGAAAGTCTGAGGTTTCGGGATGTATAAAACGATTTGCTTTAGCACGCAAAAAATAATCGAGAGGGTCGCTGTTTTTATACTCGTTTTTGCGGTATATCTTGCTTGCCGCGACCCTGTCGCAGAACATTTCCGCGACATATTTCAGCGGCATTTTTACAGGCGTCAGAACGCGCGTTTTCGGGTCGTAGTCCGTCCAGTATTCAAAGTGGTGGCGGTTTCTGCCTTTGTGATGTAGCCAAGCCTTTGAATAGCCGTAAGCCTCGCGCTCACCCTCGTTTGGGCTGCGTTGTCCGGTGGAGAATTTCACACCCTGAAAAAATTCGGTCGGCGAATATTTCGACAGGTCGTGAAAAAGCCCCTGCCACAAAATTCCCGCTTTTGCACAGTGTGCAATAACCTTGTGGCGGTGCTTTGTAATTGTCCGAAAATGAAGGACTGCGCCCCTTATAGACATAAATTATCACTTTTCCCTATACATAGAATTAAATATCGGTCTTAACCTCTTGTATAGCAGGACTGAGAATGTTGCCGCGATAAGACCTTTTACAAACGTAAACGGAACATTGAATATAAGCAGACATTCAGCGAGCGTATCCACATTCGGATTTATCTTCTGATACTCTGAGACAATAGCCTCTATCGGCATGCCTATGTTTGAATAAAGCGGATAAATGAGGAAGTAATTCGAAACAAATCCTCCAAGTAAAGTCATTGTAACCACGCCGACAATACAGCCGATAACCGCGCGGCTGAATTGTTTTTGCTTGTGCGAGATTAATCCCGTGGGAATAACAAGCGCTATGCCGAGGATAAAGTTTGAAAGCTCGCCAATGCACGCCGTGCTTGAAGTAAAACAGCCTATTGCGTTTTTTATCAGGCACACGAAAATTCCCGAAACAGGTCCCATTGTGAGCGCCGCCAAAACCGCGGGAACGTCCGAAAAGTCGAACTTTATAAAGAACGGCATAATCGGGATATTGAAATCGAGATTTGCCAGAAGGTACGAAACCGCCGCCATAAGCGCGGTGAATACCAGCTTTCTTACATCGATCCGCTTTCCTTGTTTAACTGTTTTTTCCATAAAAAAGTCCTTTCCTCAGGGTATGACTTTTTCTGAACAAAAATCCCGATTTTCGGACAACAGTCCAAAAATCGGGGCGCAAATATGTGACTATTTGTGTTCTGTTCTTTCATCCGGACTATACCGTCGGTATCGGAATTTCACCGATTCGGCAGCCGTTTTGTTTAACGGCCGTTCGCGGACTATACCGCCGGTGAGGAATTGCACCTCGCCCCGAAACAGATTAAAATTTATTTGTGATCTCTCACACTTACATTATATTACACTTTGAGTGATTTGTCAATAGCTTTTAATTTTCACTTCATAAATTTTTTCAGCAGTCTTGCTACTTCTTTTACATCGATAGGCTTTGCCGTATGTGCATTCATTCCCGCGTCCAGACATTTTTTAACATCGTCCGAGAACGCGTCCGCCGTCATCGCAATTATCGGCAGATCGCAGTCGGGGCGGTTTTCCTTTCGTATTGCCTCCGACGCCTCATATCCCGACATTTCGGGCATTCTTATGTCCATGAGTATCGCCTTGTAATATCCGACCTCGCTCTTTTCAAACATATCCACGCATATCCTGCCGTTTTCCGCATTGTCTATCAGAAGTCCCAGCTCCGACAACAGCTCGTTTGCTATCTCGCGGTTGAGGTCGTTGTCCTCTGCAAGCAATATGCGCACATTGTCAAAGCGCTCTATGTTGTCGGGACGTTCTACCTCTATTGTATCTTCCGCAGACGGCACTTCGTTTCCTGCCGCAAACTTTTTCAGCCCGTAGTACAGCGTGGATTTAAACAGCGGCTTTGCGATAAAGCCCGATATTCCCGCTTCTTTCGCTTTATCCTCGATCTCCGACCAGTCGTAAGCGGATATGAGCAGAATGGGAACATCATGACCGAGGTGTATCCTTATCTGCTTTGCAGTCTCAATGCCGTCAATTCCCGGTAACTTCCAGTCAAGAAGAATTATATGGAACGGATTTGTATAGTGCTTTTGTTCGATTATCTTTACAGCGCTTTCTCCGTCAAGCGTCCATTCGGCGTTTATTCCTATTTTCTTCAGCGATTCCGAAGCAGTCTTGCAGATAAGCTCGTCGTCGTCAACAACAAGCATATGCCAGTTCGGAAGTATCATATTTTCCTCGCGGACATCTGCAATTTCAAGGTCGAGCGTCACATAGAAGCAAGTACCCTCGCCCTGTTTGCTTTCAACGCGTATATCGCCTTTCATCGTGTCAACTATGTACTTTGTGATAGCCATTCCGAGACCGGTTCCCTCGGTCTTGTGAACGCGCTTTGTGTCCTCTCTCGCGAAAGCGTCGAAAACGGTCTTTTGAAATTCTTCCGTCATTCCTATGCCGTTGTCGCGGACTTCGAGTTTAACTCTCGTGAAATTTTCGCCGACAGGGGAGGGTTCTTCGTACAGCGTTACTTCAATTTTTCCCTCGTCCTGCGTAAATTTAACGGCGTTTGAAACGAGATTGAGTATAACCTGATTAAGTCTGACGGAGTCGCAGAGAACGTTTTCGTGTTCGATATTGTCAATGCTTACGTTGAAATGTTGTCGCTTAGCCTTTATCTGCGGCTGAACTATGCCGACTACTCCGTCCATTACCTCTCTTAGAGAAACGTCCGATATTGACAAGGTCATCTTTCCGCTTTCGATCTTTGACATATCGAGAACGTCGTTTATAAGCCCTAAAAGATGTCTGTTTGAAACGCTTATCTTCTCCAAACAGTTTTCTACCTGCGCACGGTTGTCTATGTTCGCCATAGCTATGGCGGTCATTCCGACAATGGCGTTCATAGGCGTTCTTATGTCGTGAGACATATTCGAGAGGAATTCGCTTTTTGCACGGTTAGCATTTTCCGCTTCAAGGCGCGCCGCTTCAAGAAGCCTCATCTGTCTTCTGCTCGAATGATAATACAGCGTGAAAATAATAGTAAGCACCGCGAGGTTTATCGCCATGCATATTATCATAAGCACAAGCCTTACTTGTCCTAACGATTCAATTATGCTGTCGATGTTTCCATACGGCATGACCGAAACGAGATACCATTCGCTGTCGCTCAGCGGGCATGCATATATGTGCCTCATCTCTCCGTCGACAAGAGAAGCATTGTTATAGACGCCGCGGTTCTCCATTGCCTCGGTCATTCCCGAAATAAGCTCTTCGAGATTATCGTTTTTGCCGACTAACGAGCGCATATAATCAAAGTAGTTGTTTATATCCTGATTGTCGGTGTTGTTGACGATATAATTTCCGTTCGAGCGGATAAGGCGCGTCTGAATGAGCTGATTCTTTTCATCAAGCGAGAGCGTCGCGGAAATATAGGACATCGGAATAGTCGCCACAACTGCAATGCTTGTGCGATTGTTTGATAGATGATATACCGCAGGAAGTCCGAACATAACTAATCTTTCGCCCGCAGAGTCTGTTCCCACGGCGATCTTCTTTTTTCCCTCTGTCAGAGAGGCAAAAAACTTCGTTGCCGCCGAAAGCTCGACCGTATCGCCGTATATCATTTCCGTCGAACCGTCGCTCATCATAAAGCCCAGAGAGCGATAGGAGCGTATCTGCCCCTGATAGCCCATGCCGCTTGAAAGATCCTCATAAGGCGCAGAACCGTCGGGATAAATTTCTACAAGCTCTTCGAGAGTATCCATGCGTAGAGAAATGGTATTATCGAATTGTTCGGAGATTTCGTGGCTCATGCCCTCCATGTATATCTCGCCTATCTGACTTACCGCTTTGCGGCTCTCAAAGGACATATATATTCCGAGAAAAGCCAGAGTGCCTATTGTCGTCACCAAAAGCACAAGCAAACTGATAATAAGGAATCGCGAGGTTTTCATAGGCTTTTTTGCGTTGTTCCGGTTATTCAAAACCGCACCGCCCTTCATTTATACTGAAAAATATCCGAATACAGAAAAGTATTCGGATACCGTATTTCGCCAAGAAAAAGTCAGTCCAGTTTTTCAAGTGCTGAAATGACCTTTTCATATTCCGTTTTTACAATTTCCGCAAGCTCGGTAGTATTTTCGGCTACTTCGTTTCTGAGCGCTTCGGTAAGATCCGAAGAAGCTTTCTGAAGCTTGTCAAGTCCTAAATTGGCGCAAACTCCCTTTAATGTGTGCGCCATTCTGAAAGCGAGCTGATAGTCCTTTTCGCCGAGCGACCTAAAAAGCTCTTCGGCGGTCTTATCGTTCGGGAATTTTTTCACAAACTTGTCGAGCATTCTCTCCGAGTTTCCCATTCTCATAAGCGCCGCGTTAAAATCAGAGCCTATGCTGTCATAAAATTCCTTTAAAGTCAATGCCGTCAACTCCTTTCAACATTCCGTAAGCATAGCCGTAAGGCACAAGCTTTCCTATAACGCCGGTGTACGACGGCGGTTCTTTTGCAGTCCATGTCGTAAGGCAGATAAGCTTATAAGTAAAGCATTTTGCATTCTCGGGTATCTCGGTTTCGGGACTGTCGCTAAGCAAAAAGCTGTTTATTTCTTTTCCGTCTTCCGTCGTGACAAACTGATGGAAATAGAACATCACCACGGGATCGTCAACGCTCGCTCCTCTTATGCGAGATATAATAGCGTCGAGCTTGTCTTTCCCGAAGAATTTCGCCAGTCTCCAGTCCGAATGGGGATCCATTATCGTTTCGGGCAATCCCAGAACTGCTGCGGAGTTTTCGGAGAACGACAACATTCTCGTGGAAACGCTGTATTCAAAGCTGCAGCTTCCCGTAACCTTTTCAAAGAAGCGGTTCTTCAGTCTTTCATATTCGAGCTTTCTCAGCAATCTGTCCGAACTATACAGTGCGTCGTTCTTCAGAAGCTCCCGCGCGAACGCTTTTATTTCATGCTCGTCATTTGTGTTCAGCCCGCTGCCTTTTTCCTTTACGGCGCGCATTTCTTCCTGCGTTTCTTCGAGGCATTGCAACAGCAGGGGATTAAACGTTCCGCATTCCCCGTTTAAGATCATTTCCATTGACTTTTCGTGGGTATATGCCTTTTTGTATACTCTGTCGGCGGTAAGCGCGTCATAAACGTCCGCAAGCGAAACGACCTGCGCCGCTATCGGTATCTCGTCTCCTTTAAGTCCGTCGGGATAACCGCGCCCGTCCCAGCGCTCATGATGCCACCGCGCAATGGCGTATGAATACTTTACTATAGGTTCTTCTTCGTGAAAGGGAAGATCCGAGAGCATTCTCGCGCCCGCCGCAGAATGGTTTTTCATTATCTGATATTCTTCGTTTGTAAGACGTCCCGGCTTATTGAGTATCTCGTCGGGAATGGAAATCTTTCCTATGTCATGCAGCGCTGCGGCGTTGCAAATAAGCGAAATATCCGCTTCGGAGAGCTGATATTTGTCGGTTATTCTCGAAAGCGCTTTCAGAAGTATCTCGGTGTAGTTCTGAACGTTCTTTACGTGCAGACCGCACTCGTTGTTTCTGAATTCGACTATGTGAGCGAGAATGTCAATCATCATTCTCGAATTTTTTTCTCTTTCATAAAACTGGTCGGCAAAAAGATCTACGAGCTTTTTCTGCTTTGAATATAGAGCAATGATGTTGTGGCAGCGTTTCTGAACGACCAGCGAGTCGAACGGTCTGCGGATAAATTCCGTAACACCCAACTCATAAGCCGTATGAGTAAGCACGGGAGAATCCTCCGAGCTTATCATGATAACGGGTATATCGTCTATCCAGCTGTTCTTGCTCATTATTTCGAGAACTTCAAGACCGTCCATTTCGGGCATTATCATATCGAGCAGTATCAGCGATATGTCGTTTGCCTGCTCATTAAGCATTGCAATAGCTTCCTTGCCGTTTTCAGCCTCAAGGATCTCATATTCCTCCAGCATATCGGCAAGTATCTCACGGTTCATTTGAGAGTCGTCAACAATAAGAATTTTTCCCATAAGACATTTCTGCGTAAAAGCCGCATATTCTCCTTTTCTAAAAAAATTAAGTAAGTTTAAGTTAATCAAAAAATAAGAATACGTTTTGCAGAAAAGTATGTAAACAAACAGTGCATTTACACACATCTACACAACTATTATAACATATATTTCATTTTTTGTCAACAACAATCGCCCGATTTTTTACATATTGCGTGTACGTTTGTCAATGATATGTTACACTTTTCTCAAAAAAATATGATGTTAATAACTTTGAACGACATCAGCCGCT
>CANRKB010000048.1 GCA_947631115.1 uncultured Clostridia bacterium | reverse complement strand
TTCAGGCAAAAGCCACTGTTTGAATTGTTCTCTTTTTTGTTGCTCTTTCATTTGACCGACTTAACGGATTCAGGTAAGAGATAAGAGGTAAGAGTTTAGATTCTAAACTCTTTTTTCTTTTATGCGTAATGCACAAAAAACTGAAGATGAATTTTATCAAAATGTAAAAAAACAGTTTAATGAAAAAAATGCCTTGTTATTTGGCGAAAGATGTTGTATAATTAACGTGGATATTTTTGTGAGCCAATGGAAATTTATTACAATTATACAGGGTTCATATTTTAAATAGGAGGAAGATTATGGCATTGAAAAAAACGTTGGCTGAAATGGAACAGACCGTTCCTGACAGCGACGCGAGAAAAAGGCTCGCTGAGTTTTTCGATGAGGGAACATTTACGGAAACGGATAAGTTCCTTGCTGCCGACAAGGAAACGAGTTCTGTTGTCGCGGGATATGGAAATGTCAACGGAGCGAACGTTTTCGCGTTTGCTCAGGACGTAAGCGTAAAAAGCGGCGCTGTAGACAAATACGCGTCAAAAAAGATAAAGCGCGTTTACGAGGCTGCGGCAAAAGCGGGAAACCCCGTCGTCGGTTTTTATGATTCAAAGGGCGGCGATATAGGCGAGGGAATGAGCGTTCTTGCGGATTATACCGAAATACTCTCCGCTTCCGCAAAGCTGTCGGGAGTTGTCCCGCAGATAGCGGTGATTACGGGCGTTTGCGCGGGCTGCGCGGCTATGCTCGCGGCTACGGCTGACATCGTTATAGCGACCGAAAAGAGCGAGGTGTTCCTTACTTCACCGTTCAATAACGATGACGGAAAACTTTCGGGCGCGGGTACTGCCGAAAACGCCGCAAAAGCGGGCGTGTGCCAGATAGTCGCAAAGGACGAAACCGAAGCTGTAAAGAAGGCTCAGACGCTCCTTGCAATGCTTCCCGCAAACAATCTCGACGTGCCTTTTTGCTATCTTGAAGCTGACCCCTCCGACGGAAATGTTTCCGCTTCGGCAAAGGGAATGGAGCTTGTAAAGGCTTTCTCCGACAAGGGCGTTGAGATAGAGCTTGGCGAAAAGTTCGGAAAAGCGGCAGTTACGGCTCTTGCCGCAATAAATTCAAATACGACCGCATTTGTAACGACCGATAAGGCTGAAAAGCTTACCGCCGCGGATTGCGCGAAGATAGCAAAGTTTGTAGAGTTCGCCGACGCGTTCTCTATTCCCGTTGTGACCGTTGTCAATACGGAGGGATTCGAGGGCAGCAGCGCGGCTGAGCTTGCGGGAAGTATCCGCGACTGCGCGCGACTTGCTCAGGTATATGCAAACGCAACTACCGCAAAGATAAACCTTGTTACGGGAAAGGCTTTCGGCGCAGCGTTCGCCGCACTCAACAGCGCGGATATGACCATAGCATGGGACGGCGCGGAAATCGCTCCGATGAACTCCGAGGCGCTGAAAGTATTTGCGGGCGAGGAACAGGACGTCTCCGCATTCGCCGCGGCGGAAGCGGGGCTTATAGGGTCGGTTATTGATCCCGCCGATTCTTATGAAGCGGTGTTCAGCGCAATAGACTTGTATTCGGGAAAACGCGAAAACGCTCCGCATAGGAAACACGCGAATTTGTCGCTTTGATAAAAATACAGAGAGGTATATAATATGAAAAATTATGTAATTACAGTAAACGGCACTGCTTATGACGTAACCGTTGAGGAAAGCGGAGAGAGCGCTGCTCCCGCTGCCGCTCCAAAGGCTGCGGCTGCTCCCGCTCCCAAAAAGGCTGCGGCTCCCGCGGGCGGAACTCCCATAAACGCTCCCATGAGAGGAACTATCGTCGAGGTTAAAGTAAAGGTCGGCGATAAGGTAACAAACGGCACCGTTGTTGCTGTACTTGAAGCAATGAAGATGGAAAACGATATTGTCTGCGATAAGGACGGCACGGTTGCGGCTGTTCTCGTAAACAAGGGCGACGCTATCGAAACAGGCGCGGCTGTTATCACTATAAACTAAGGAGATTTTTATGGCTAAACTGAAAATAACGGAAACCGTTCTCCGTGACGCACATCAGAGTCTTCTTGCTACGAGAATGTCCATAGACGATATGCGCCCCATTCTTCCCGCACTCGACAAGGTCGGATTTTATTCGGCGGAGTGCTGGGGCGGAGCAACGTTTGACTCGTGCATACGTTTCTTAAATGAAGACCCGTGGGAAAGACTTCGCATTATCCGCAAGGAAATGCCCAACACCAAGCTCCAGATGCTGTTCAGAGGACAGAATATGCTCGGCTATCGTCACTATGCGGACGATCTCGTTGAATATTTCGTACAGAAGTCTATCGCAAACGGCATAGACATCATCAGAATTTTCGACGCATTAAACGACATCAGAAACCTTGAAACAGCGATAAAGGCTGCGAAAAAGGAAAACGGCCATGCTCAGGTCGCTATTTCGTATACAACGGGCGAGGTATTCACTCACGAGTACTATATGGATTACGCGAAGCAGGTCGAAAGCGCGGGCGCGGATTCTATCTGCATAAAGGATATGGCGGCTTTGCTCACGCCTTACGAAGCTGAAACGCTCGTAAAGGATTTAAAGAGCGCGGTTAAAATTCCGATCCAGCTCCACACCCACTATACTTCGGGTCTTGCTTCAATGTGCATTTTAAAGGCGGTAGAAGCGGGCGTAGATATGGTCGACACGGCTATGTCGCCGCTTGCGCTCGGAACATCTCACGCGCCTACCGAGTCGATAGTTGCCACGTTTATGGGGACGGAATACGACACCGGTATCGACCTTGTGGCTCTCGGAGAGATAAGAGAGTACTTTATGGGACTTCGCAAGAAGTACATTGACAGCGGTCTGCTCGACCCGTCAATGCTCGCTACAAACACAAAGGCGCTTATCTATCAGGTACCGGGCGGAATGTTGTCAAACCTGCTCTCGCAGTTAAAGCAGGCAGGAAAGGCGGATCAGCTCGAAGAAGTTTTGAAAGAAGTTCCCCGCGTCCGCAAGGATTCGGGTTTCCCGCCGCTCGTTACGCCTACTTCCCAGATAGTCGGCACGCAGGCTGTGTTCAACGTTATCACGGGCGAGCGCTATAAGACCGTCACAAAGGAATTCAAGGGCATGGTAAAGGGCGAGTACGGAAGAACGCCCGTTGAAATAGACCCCGAGTTCAGAAAGAAGATACTCGGCGCGGAAGAACCGATAACCTGCCGTCCCGCAGATTTGCTCGAACCCGAGTTTGAGCAGATGAAAGAAGAAGCAAAGGAGTGGTGCGACGGCTCGTCCGTTGAGGATATCCTCACCTACGCGATGTTCCCGAAAGTTGCTCCGAAGTTCTTTGAAACCCGCCGCGACAAGCAGCTCGGAATTGACGCTGCACATGCGGACAAACAGAATAAGGTTCACCCCGTATAATAAAACAAGCGCTCCGTTTGCAAAAAGATATTTGCGGCGGAGCGTTTTTGTTGCTTATGATCAATTGATTTCTCCCGCTAATTTTTTAAATATTTAAGTAATTTACTCAAAATATACAGCATTTGTTGCTCAAAAATCAAAATCAGCATAATGCACAAAATAAAAGTTACAATTCAGTTACATTTGACGTTTGAAAGTGAAAATTAGTTAAGTAAAAAGTGAAAGCTTTGTGAAAACGTGATTAAATAAAGGGCTTACGGACTTTTTTATAATAAAACATAATTTAAGTTATAAAGTAAAAAAATCGGCAAAATAGACAATGAAACAAAATTGAAAACGTTTTCCGAATTTGATTGGAAAAAAAATAAAAAAAAGCACTTGCAAAAGTGAAAAAAATGTGTTAAACTAACAGTGTAAACGAGCAGTGATTTCCATATCATTTTAGGCTCGAATAAGCCTTTGAATATTCATAAGGAATAAGATAAGGCTCATTAACATTTAGGAGGAAAAACCAATGAAGAAAAGAATATTGGCAGGAGTTTTAGCTTCTGCGGCTGCTTTGACAGCAGTGTCTTTCTCGGGCTGTAACAACAACGAAGAAGGCGGCGGCAATGGCGGAGATGGCGACGTTCTTACTCTCCTTGCTTGGTCCGGTAATACCGACGTACAGGCTATGATCGATTACTTCTGTGAGCAGACAGGAACAGATAAGTCCAAGATCAAGTGGGCTCAGGTAGGTTCTAAGGGCGAGGAATCTCGCGATCAGTACAAGACTTACCTTGACGGCGACCAGGACGCAGACCTTATCTTCTGCGACGCTGAGTGGGCTCCTGTTTACGCAAACGACGACAAGTACACTGCAGACCTTTCTACTATCGGTATCGATAAGAGCTCATATCCTAACGCTTATGAGTATACTCTTGCATTCGGAACAAACGACGCAGGCAAGTTCAGAGGCGCTACATGGCAGGCTACTCCCGGCGGATTTGTTTACAGAGCAGACTATGCTGAGCAGTATCTCGGAGTTAAGACTCCCGATGAGATGCAGGCTCTCGTAAAAGACTGGGATACCTTCGAGCAGACGGCTGACAAGCTCGCTAAGGAGCATGGCGTTGCTCTCGTCGCTTCCGAGGGCGGTCTTTGGCAGGTTAAGCAGTGCGAAAAGAAATCTCCTTGGGTCGTTGACGGAAAGCTCGTTATTGACGATGACGCTAAGGACTTCATGAACATGGTAAAGAAGTATGTTGACAACGGCTATGTAAGCTCTGCTACTCAGTGGGATGATCAGACATGGTATCCTACGGTTCAGACAGGTAAGGCTCTCGGCGACTTCGCTCCTACATGGGGACTTACAAACGGCGACGGCACGATCGCTAACAACTTCTCAGGCGGCAAGGACGGCGTTATGGGTCTTTGCGAAGGTCCTGCAAAGTGGTATTGGGGCGGCACATTCATGGAAGTTACAGCAAAGTGCAACTCCAAGGATCTTGCTAAGCAGTGGATCGAATTCTTCACTATAAACGAGGATTCAATGAAGGGCTATTCTTTGAAGACAGGCGACTACATGAACAACAAGAGCGTTATGAAGGACATTGTTGAGAATGAAGATCCTGCTAATCCTCTTACCAATCCTATGTACAAGGACGGTATCCACCAGTTCAAGACCCTTTACAAGAGCGCTGAAGGCATTAATCTTTCTGCTACTAAGTATGACTCTGTAATCAAGGGCGAATTCAACCAGGCAGTTCAGGATTATGCTATAAACAAGAAGACCTCTTCTGTTGACGAAGCTATCGAAGCGTTCAAGAAGGGCGTTGGCGAAACTTACAAAGAGCTCGTTTGATCTCTGAAGTATAACTCGTTTTTTGCAATATACAGCTTGCGGGAGAAATCCCGCAAGCTATATATTGATTTTTTAGCGCAAAAAATCATATAAAAAATTTTTAACAGAAGGGGTGTTAATATGGCAAATGTGACAACAAAACAGCGCAAAATGGTCAGTTATTCAAAATACGGCTATTTCTTCATTGCGCCGTTTTTCATTGTTTACGCGTTTTTTATGCTGTATCCTCTTATAAACACGTTCCGACTCAGTTTCTTCGGAAACCAAGGCGCAAATGATCTTGAAAATTTTGTAGGATTTCAGAATTATCAGTATCTGCTGTTTGGCGGAGAAAGTGTGTTCGCGCAGCAGAACCACGATGTATTTTTAACGTCTATCGGAAATACGTTTTTGCTCTGGGCAGGAAACTTTGTAGTGCAGATAGTTCTTTCGCTTCTGCTCGCTGTATGGTTTTCAGACGTCAGAATAAAAACGCCCGGAACAGGTTTCTTTAAAGTCGTAATGTATATGCCGAATATCATAACAGCGGCTTCTGTTGCGGGTATCTTCCTCATGATCTTTTCAAACGGCGAATTTGGCGCTATGAACTCGGTACTCTTAAAACTCGGCATTCTTCAGGAACCGTTCCAGTTTGTAACCGACACATGGTCGTCGCGAATAATCGTAATGATGATCCAGACGTGGATGTGGTTTGGAAACACAATGCTGCTTCTTATGTCGGGTATTTTCGGAATCGATCCGTCGATTTACGAGGCTGCTGCGATAGACGGTTCAAGCGGACCGAGTACATTTTTCAGGATCACAATGCCGATCTTGAAGCCCATTTTCTTCTATGTCGTTATTACATCGCTTATCGGCGGACTTCAGATGTTCGATATTCCGTATATGTTCCACGTAGGAAGCTATGTAAACGACAGCCTCAGAACAGTAGCGGTATTCGTATATGAGAGATTTAACGGCGTCAGAAACTACGGTCTCTCGGCGGCTGCCTCGGTATTGCTCTTTATCATCACCGTTGTTCTCGGTATGCTGATAAACAAGTTCAACACCGATTCTACCGCGCCGAAGAAGAAACGTAAAAAGGGTTGAGAGGAGAGTGAATTATTATGGCAGATTCTTATAATCAGTCCAACAAGGCGTATAGAAGAAGCATTATGACTCACTCTATCATACGACTGATAGTATGTATTCTTCTGACTATCATATGCTTGTTCCCGCTTTATGTAATAATTACAAACGCTACGAGAAGTCATGTAGACATTCTGCAAAACGGTATCGCGTTCTTCGGGGATTTCCTCGACGACAATATCGGAACGATAAACAGCCCGACAAAGTTCGCGGGTCTGTTTAAAAACCAGTTCTTGCTTTGGGATGGCTATAGAAACAGCCTTATTATATCGGTGCTTTCAACAGTATTTACGGTGTTCTTCTCGGGACTTACAGCATACGGACTCGTAGTTTATGATTTCAAGGCGAAAAAGTTTGCTACGACGTTTATCCTTGCGGTAATGATGGTTCCCATGCAGGTCGTATCAACAGGTTTCCTGCAGTTTATGTACACGTTGCATTTGGTTGGAGGCGTTCAGGCTTACATAGCTCTTATACTTCCGTCAATAGCAGCGCCTGCGGTAGTATTCTATATGCTCCAGTATATGCGCTCGTCATTCCCGCTTGAAATAGTCGAAGCGGCAAGAATAGACGGCTGCGGAGAGTTCAGAACGTTTATGCAGATAGCGCTTCCTATCTTCAAGCCTGCTTTCGCGGTACAGGCGATATTCGCATTCGTTTCCAGCTGGAACAACTACTACAATCCTGCAATGTTGCTCGGTTCTGCCGACAATAACCTGAAGACCATGCCTATGATGGTCCAGTCGATACTCTCGGCGGATAAGCTCAGCGACTACGGAGCGAAGTATCTTGTTATTACGCTTTCTGTTTTGCCGATAATCGTCATTTACCTTATCCTTTCAAAGTTTATCGTAAAGGGCGTAGCTCTCGGCGCAGTAAAGGGATAAACTTACCCCTAAAGTTAAAAAACGACCGGTGTTTTATAACACCGGTCTCAGCTTGTATAAAAACCTATTTGTGGTTCTTTCTTTTCTAACATAGTTTGTCTAAATTGCGCGCTCTCGCCCTAT
>CANRKB010000047.1 GCA_947631115.1 uncultured Clostridia bacterium | reverse complement strand
AACCGCAGATAACAAAAATCCTGAATCTATGCGGATTTCAGTGAATCATTGCTGCGAACTACACGGATTCAGGAAAGTTTAAGAGAGAGGAAAACCCCATTTTAATTTCAATATCATCGTCTATATGGATATGTTTATTAAGCTTAACGCGAAGCTTTACAAATTCATTTGTAACTTCATCATTATCATCTATGTATTTTTCTGTTTTGTCGGGAGCAAGCTCTGCGCACATATTATAAAGTTTTTCAAGAATATCATACTGTTCGCGTACATTTAACTTTTGCGTTTTTCCGTCGGAATAAATACAGCCTATAAGTTTGCTGAGCTTTTGCGGCGTCATACCGATAGCTTTTGCAATTTCGCTCTGTTTCATAGTTTTTCTGAAAACGCTTAACACTTCCGTATCGAGGAATCTTGCAAAATCTTTTGTAGGCATAAACGAGTAACCGTTGTAAAATTCTCTGCTGTTAAGATACCTGTATATACTGTCAAGAGTTTTTTGATTGCCGCAGTATTCATGGATATATTCATTTACAGACGTCTTGCTTATTCCTACTGCAATAGCAATGTCGCCTTGCGATACCTCTAATTTTTCTGCAATATCCTTTAGCGTCATGTCTTCTGTTCGCAGTTTTGAACCGTAACAGTACATATTTGTTCCTCCGGTAATAGAACTTATCCCTACGACTAAGTATGTTTTCAAGCGTTTAATTTATTTTAAGTGTAGCTCGCCAGTTCCGCAAGCCGTGAAAATGCTTTTACAAACCATTGAAAATCTTTTTCTTCCATCGGTCCCATACTCCAATGGTTCCAATACCGCCATTGTGAAAATATAGCGTTTCCCAGTGTCTGCAGGTCGATTTTTTCGAGTATCTTTTCAAATTCGGCATTATCATTATAAGCGTCAACTCCGGGAAACGCTTCTTCCAACGAATTCCCGCAGTCCATTTCAAACCCCAGATCCGCCAGTTCATCACCCAAAAACATAACATCTTCAAAAAAGAAAAACGGGATAGTCTTGTGGTTTAAATACATCTGCTGCCATATCAAAGCAAAACGCAGTATCTTTTGCTTGCTTGCAAGAGGCGTATGCTTTATCGGCGACATTTCCTGCCGGCGCACGGTTATATTATCTCCGTCAAAATAAAGCGTGATATTTCGATCTTCGGGATCAATACCCATTCTGTCAGTCCAATCTTTTGGAATAGACAACTTACAGCCCAATGAATTATTAACTGATTTTGAAAATGTAACTTTCGCGTTCCGTCTTTCCATAGTTAAACCTCCCGTTTCGTCAGCAATATTCAGCGCTCCATGACACTATCATTTTTTAAACAACATATTACTGCGATAATAAAAGTTATGCCTCAACATCAAATCTCTTCTCGTGCAGTGTAAAATCTTTTTCATGAAGTTCGTAAAAATCCCCGTTAGACGCGGCTATGCCGTTATATGTAAATGCAAAATAGTTCGCTCCGTTCAGTCCTACTGTATAGATAAGCTCGCCCGTTTCGGCGTTTCGCACGTCAACGAAATGAAACGGCTCTGTTCGCGGCTCATTGAATTTGAATCCCAATCCCATAACATAGCCCAATTTATCACAATAAGCTATCCGCTGATAATGTTCGTTCGGGTTGCTTTCCGCAGACCAGAGTTCCTTTTTGGTTTTGGAAAAGCATTTAATCCCTCCGCCGAATAATGCGCAGTAGACCCGCCCGTTTTTCGGGAACATATCCATTACGCTCTTTTCAAGTTTCAGAATTTTCCCCGGGAATTTTATCTGCATCTCATCGCCGGAGAGCGTCAGCGACATTTCATCATCTGGGTAATAATCGCTTATATTGTGCTTTATGTCAAGCATTTTTTCTCCCAATGTCATTATGTACATAATGTCCGAATAGAAAACGAAAAGCTGTTTTCTATCGAGTGAAAACCGCAGATTTTGCGTGTGGAAAAACGTATCGTCGCGGTAGACTGCTTTGCCCGTTTTGGTTTCGTAAACCGAAACGTCTCTGCTGTAACTTCCCGCAGCGAAATATTCGCCGTCGTCGCTTACGCACATACGCCGACCGCCCGATTCAAACTTCGTCTGATACGCCCCGAACCGTTCGGCCGTTTCGGAATTTATCACGATTATTTCCCCGTCCGACGAGCCTGCCATAAAAAATTTGCCGTTCCTTGAAGAACGCATTTCAGTGATCTCCATTGTGACACCTCCGTTATTTACGTCGTTTAAACTAATTTCAACATATATTTTAAATTCAATAAAACCTTCAAAATGCTTATTTAGGCATGAATAGTAAGTTACGTTATCAATATTACGCACTCCACATGCTTCGTCCTTGGAAACAGATCAAACGCCTGAACGGCGTTTACCTTAAACCCAAGCTCCGACAGCCTTTTGCAGTCGCGGGCGGCGGTCGCGGGGTTGCAGGAGATCATAACGATCCGCGCAGGGGAGAGACCTGCGCAAAAATCAAGCGTCTTTTCGTCGCAGCCTTTTCTCGGCGGGTCAAGCAGTATAACATCGGGCTTTTTCGAAAAGTTGAGCGCAGCAATATCTCCCGCATTTGCGCAGATGAACTCGGAGTTTAAAACTCCAAGCCTTTTCGCGTTCGCTTTGGCATTTTCAACCGCCTCGGGAATTATTTCAATACCGATTATTTTCTTTGCATTTTTCGCCATTGAAAGCCCTATCGTTCCCGCGCCGCAGTACAGATCAAGCAGTATTTTCCCTCCGGGTTTGTTAATTTCGGCAAATTCGGCAGCTTTACGGTATATCTTCTCGGCGGCTTTTGTGTTTACTTGATAAAACGACTTCGGCGAAATTTCCACGGGTACGCCGCACATCTCGTCAGTAATATCGGCTTTTCCATAAAGAAGTATCTCTTTTTCACCAAGAATAACGTTTGTCTTTTCGGGATTTATATTGAGGACAATTCCAGTTATTTGCGGAAATTGTTCCGAGATCTCCCTCGCAAGCCTGTTAAATTCGGGAACTTTCCTTTTTGCAACAATAACGCAGCACAGCCCGCCGTCCTGCTTGTTTGCGGCTTTGCGAAGAAAAATATGACGCAGAACGCCCTCGTGACGTTCTTCGTTATAAGCGGAAATTTTCAGCGCCTTTGCTTTTTGGACAATGAACCGCGCTATCTCCGAAAAAAGTTCGGGTTGTAAAAGGCAGTCGTTTACTGGAATGATCCTATGACTTCTTGCTGCAAAAAAACCGCAGTACATCTCGCCCTCAGCGTTTACACCAACGGGCATTTCAAGTTTGTTTCTGTATCGTTCAATATCATCGCTCGGCTCTATCGGCAGAAAATTAATGTTTTCAGCCTCAAACCCTCCGATCTTCATAAACGCATTTTTTACAAAGCTTTCTTTCGCTTTAAGCTCGGCATTGTAGCTGATGTGCCGAAACGCGCAGCCGCCGCATTTTCCGAAAGCGGGGCAGTCGTTTTCGATCCTGTCGGGAGAGGGAAGAAGCAGTTTTTCAATTTTCGCATAGGCATAGCTTTTGTTTACCTTTAAAACTTTTGCTTCTATCTTATCGCCTATCGCTGTAAACGGCACAAACACCGCCATTCCGTTATATTTCCCGAAACCGAAGCCCTCGTTTGTTATGTCGGTAATATCAAGTGTGATAATCTCGTTCTTTTCCATAAAAAATCCTTATACATTTACAGCGGACCTTGAAAGCCCGCTGTTTTTGATTGCACCCTTGTTACAAGATGTTTAATTTATGTTTGTGCTTTTATTAGCGCATACATTTTCATATCTATCACTTTATCATTTTTTATAGCGTTCTGTTTTAATAATCCCTCATATTGAAACCCTGCTTTTTCAAGCACACGGCAAGAAGCGGAATTATAAGCAAAAGGCTCCGCGTAAATACGAACAATATCAGTATTATTGAAAACATATTCACAGATTTGTTTAACAGCTTGTGTCATAATACCTTTGCCCCAGTAATTTTGAGCAATATAATATCCCAATTCAGCGGTTAATCTGTGTATATTTCCCTGGCGAAACACACTGATACTTCCGATTGCCTTATCATCAATTGTGACCGCAAAAGCAAAGGTATTATTTTTGTCAGCGGAAAGCATTGCGTTGATATACTGTAAACCGTCTTTTTCCGTATATGGAAATGGCAAACCATCTCTTAAATTATCCTGCAAGTTCTTATTAGATAAAGTCTCTGCCAAATCTGCCGCGTCGGATAATCTCCACTTCCTGATATTACAATACATTTTTACATTATATTGAATATTAATATCATCACTAATGTAAAAAGAGAATTTGATTACCTGCCCTTTATCTCATCAGCCGTTCTTATAAATTCATTAAACAGCGGGTGAGGACGGTTCGGTCTGGATTTAAATTCGGGGTGGAACTGAACTCCCACAAAGAACGGGTGAACGTCCCTCGACAGCTCTACTATCTCAACAAGCTTTCCGTCGGGAGAAAGCCCCGCGAACTTCAAGCCCTTTTCCGACAATTCCTCGCGGTATATGT
Organism: uncultured Clostridia bacterium; assembly: GCA_947631115.1. Taxonomy (GTDB): domain Bacteria; phylum Bacillota; class Clostridia; order Oscillospirales; family Ruminococcaceae; genus CAG-115. Next base: position 3,986 of record CANRKB010000047.1, on the reverse strand, counting down.
TGTTAAATTCATAGCGGTGGCGGTGGCGCTCGTAAATAAGCTCGTCGCCGTAGACCTCGCGCGAAATGGTCGTTTCTTCGAGCTTGCAGGGATACAGTCCGAGCCTCATCGTGCCGCCCATTTCAACGCCCTTCTGGTCTGGCATAAGATCTATAACAGGATATTTAAACTCTCCGAATTCCGAAGAATTTGCGTCATCAAGACCCGCAACGTGACGCGCAAATTCAATAACAGCCATCTGCATACCGAGGCACAGTCCGAGATAAGGTATCTTGTTTTCCCTTGCATAGCGAACAGCCTCGATTTTACCTTCGATACCTCTGTCGCCGAAGCCTCCGGGAACACATATGCCGTCAAGACCTCTGAGAATTGCATTTGAGTTTTCCGCAGTTACTTCTTCGGAGTTTATAAGCTTAATTTCAACCTTACAGCCATTCACCGCGCCCGCATGGCGAATACTCTCCATAACGGAAATATAAGCGTCGGGCAGTGAAACATATTTTCCTACAAGTCCTATTGTCAAAGGCTTTGAAGCGTTTTTCTGGCGTTCTACCATCTGTTCCCATTCGGAAAGATCGGGAACTCTGTCCTCAAGACCTAAAAGCCTGCAAGCCGAGTGTGCAAGTCCCTCTTTTTCAAGCATGAGCGGAACTTCATAAAGCGACGGAGCCGTTAAATTCTGTATAACATCTTCTGTTCTGACGTTGCAGAAATTCGCGATTTTCTCGCGCATTTCCATAGGAACTTCCATTTCGCTCCTCAATACGAGAATGTTCGGCTGTATGCCGAGCGAGAGCAGTTCTTTGACGGAGTGCTGAGTAGGCTTTGTTTTAAGCTCGTTTGAGCCGCTTATGTAGGGGAGAAGCGTAACATGAATGTAAAGAACGTTTTCGCGGCCTTTTTCATAGCTTACTTGACGTATAGCCTCAAGAAACGGCGTGCTTTCAATATCTCCGACCGTTCCGCCGATTTCGGTGATAACTACGTCAACAGGCTCTGCGCCGCTGTTTGCCGCGCGGTAAACGCGCGATTTTATCTCGTTTGTCACATGGGGAATTACCTGCACCGTACCGCCCAGAAAATCGCCCCTGCGCTCCTTGTTAAGAATAGTCCAGTAAATTTTGCCCGTTGTCACGTTTGAATTTACAGACAGATTTTCGTCAATAAAACGCTCATAATGCCCAAGGTCAAGGTCGGTTTCCGCGCCGTCGTCGGTAACGAAAACCTCGCCATGCTGATACGGTGACATTGTGCCGGGATCGACATTAAGATACGGGTCGAATTTCTGGATAGTAACGCGATAGCCGCGCATTTTGAGCAGACGTCCGAGCGAAGCAGCCGTAATACCTTTTCCAAGTCCCGAAACAACGCCGCCTGTTACGAAAATATATTTTGTTGCCATTTCACTTCTCCTTTTCTACAAACTTATATTTATTATAACACAAGCGGTCATTTTTTTCAACCACATTAGAAAATTTTTTTGATTTTTAAGATTTCCTATTGACAACTATTACGGTTAGTGATATAATTATTACAGTAAACGTAATAAAAGGAGGCTAAAAATTGCGTGACAATATAAAAGGCGGTGCGCTGACTGAGGTCACATTCTTCATTTTGCTTTCGCTTTACAAGCCTAAACACGGATACGCTATAATGCAGTTTATCGAAGAGAAGACCGAGGGTCGTCTGACGCTTGGAGCGGGAACGCTGTACGGCGCGCTTTCATCTCTCGAAGAAAAAGGCTGGATAAGTCAATGCGGAGATACTGACGGGCGCAAAAAAGAATATCTTATCACTGACGAGGGAAAAGCTGTCTGCGATAAGGAAATTATCAGATTAAAGGAGCTTTTGAAAATTGCCGAGGATATAATGGAGGGCTGAATATGACAAAAAAATATTATCGTTTCTTTTGGGGATTTCTGAAAAAACAGGAAAAATGGCTGAATGAAATGGCTGATAAAGGCTTTCGTCTGATTAGAACGGGCAGAGCGTGGTATGAGTTTGAGGAGTGCGAGCCGAAGAAATATCGTTATGCGGTGGAATTTGTAGGCGAAAAGTCAAAGCAGAATACTAAAGAATATGCGGATTTTTTAGAGGACTGCGGTTATAAGGTGATATTCAAGAATTTAAATCTTGATTATTCCGTAGGTAAAGCAATATTTCGCCCTTGGGCGGAAAAGGGCGGTAAAATTGCAACAACAGCGGGAACTTTCAATAAAGAACTTTTGCTTGTTGAAAAGTTGAATGACGGGAAACCGTTTGAACTTCATACTTCCGAAGATGACATTAAGGAATATCAAAAAACAGTCCGCAAGCCTTGGATATTTTCTGTTGTTATGGTAGTTATCACCTTATTAATTTGTTTCGGGGCGATTTTTATTGCAAAACAATTTAATTGTGTAAGCACCCGCTCGGCATTGCGGGTAGGTTATGTAGGCAGTGAAACCTTAGACGCCTGGAGCGGAAGATACACCAAACTTGACGGAATTATGGAGAGAAGTATTTATCCAAACTCGGATGTTCTGCATATTGATGTTGAAACAAATTCGGGGACGATCTCAATCGAAATACGGGATAATGATGATAAAATCATTTTTGACGAGCAGAATATTGAAACCTCGTATTTTGATGTAGATGTATCGGGAAAGGTCAATGTCAGAATTAAGGCTGATAATCACAAGGGCAGTTTTTCAATAGAATAAACGGAGCGATTAAAGCTGAAAAACAGGGGAAGTTTTCCCCTGTTTTGCTAAAATGTTAATCTGTTTAATCGGTATCTTGTTTATTTTTCTTCTCAATATTATGAAGAACAATAAGCATAACAACGCCGTAAATCACAACGCTCGCCGTCATAATAATACCTAACAGACGGTCACTGATTTTCCCGTCGCTGAGAATAAGCGGTACGTCTTCATCAAATATGAAAACAAAGCTGTCAAAAAATCCGATAAATATTGCCCAGACAGCAGAAACTCTCATAGGTCTGACGCCGTTTATTCCGATAAAACAGCCGCATGCAACACATCTGAATTGATAGTAGAAAACGCAAATAATCAAAATAAGAAGCATCGGGAATAAATACGATTCCGCGTAATTAAAAAATTTGTCCATTATAAGAATATTTATCATTCCCACCAAAATGAAAATGCACATAGCTTCAAGCCAAAGTTTCATCTGCAGAATTTTCTGCCGTTCGTCATAAATTATCTTTTCTCTGCCGCCGTTGCCGATTATCATATTTTCGCAGAACTTGTCAAAAGATTTAAGGCTCATTTTTGTTCCTCCTCCCAGAACAGCTCGTCAAGCGTCTTGCCGAGCGCTTTACAAATGGCTATACATAAATTTATTGTAGGATTGTAGTCTCCGTTTTCGACCGCCGAAATGGTCTGCCGCGTGACGTTTGCCTTTTTCGCGAGTTCGTCCTGCGACAAATCAAGAGCGGCTCGCGCGGCTTTCATTTTGAGATTTTTCGCCATAACCTCACCTCGATCCTATTGTAACATATTCTTGGAAATTTGTCAAGTATATTTTACAAAAAATCAAAAATATTTTTCTTTTCGATATTTTAAAGCGCAATAAGACAGTAAATATATTATAATGTATATATTAAATTTTTTCGGGAATAATTTACATTGTAAGTCAATAAAGAAATTTTTACTACAAAATATTTAAAAATTTTCAAAAAACCCCTTGACAAATAAAAAGCGGTGTGATATAATAAACAAGTCGCCGAAAGAACGGCGGCGCGGTTCCTTGAAAATTGAACAATATGAAAGAACGAATGAACTCAGCTGGGAGAGGGAATGCCGAGGGTTTTCAATTCAGATTGAAAACGGATTGGCAAAGGAACTCGAACAGCGAACCTTGTCAATTCTTGGCTTGAAGCGGGGAAGGGAAACTTGAACCGAGGAAGTCAAAGAAGCGAAAAACAAGATAATTTCGGAGAACACAGATTGCGTTTTTTTAAGAAACGCTTGCGTTCGAAG
>CANRKB010000046.1 GCA_947631115.1 uncultured Clostridia bacterium | reverse complement strand
TCCCCGCACCCCAGGTTCAATGCCGTAGGCATTTAACCTGATGCGCCTTTGAGCGTTTGCGGGGACTCCGTCCCCGCACCCCTGCCAGAGGGGAAAAATTTTTTGAAAAAAATTTTTCCCCTCTGGACTCCTCTTTCAAAAAACTTTTGCGCCGCCTATTAGGTCGTTTGAACGGAAAAGCGCTTCGCCGCTCAAAACAGTTTCTAGCCTCTTGCTTCTAGCCTCTAGCCTCTAGTAAAGGAGTTTATATGTCAAAATACCCTTTCCTTATTTTCGCCGATCTCGACGGCACCCTTATCCGCTCGGCTAAAAACCGCACGGACTCGGACATTGTCGTCGAATATAAAAACGGCGAACCCATAACCTGCGTTTCCGAAAATGCCGACTTTTCACTTTTACAAAACGTCGTCCCCGTCACTACCCGCAGCATCGAACAATATTCCCGCATACATATCCCCCGTTTTTCCCCCGAATACGCCATATGTTCAAACGGCGGGAACTTGCTCTTTAACGGCGAGGTCTGTCAAGATTGGCTGGAATATTCCCAAAGCGAATTCAATAAATGCCGCGAGGAAATGGAAGCCTGCAAAACGGTTTTTGAAAACGATCAAAACCGCAGCTTTGAAATACGCCTCGTCGACGGGCTTTTCTTGTTTACAAAAAGCACCCGCGTTTCAACTACGCTTGAAAACGCGGGCAAATTCGGTTCTTTAAACTGTTTTTCCGTCGGCGAAAAGGTCTATGCTTTTCCCAAAGCCTTGAACAAAGGCGCGGCGGTAAAACGCTTTATCGAGCGTGAAAATTTCCGCGGAACTATCGTCTGCGCCGGCGACAGCCTGCCAGATATTCCCATGCTTGATATTGCCGATATTGCAATTTTCCCCGACGACCTCGAAAACGTGAAAGCTAAAGAAAAGCTCACCGCTCCGAGAGAGGGATTTTGTGATTTTGTCGTTAATACCCTGCTTTGCGCTAGGTATCGGAAAGATTTCGGATGATCCCGCAAGCCTTATAGTTTTTCAGAGGATATTCTTCCACCTCTACGCCCTTTTCCTTTGCAAGCTGATAAAGATGCGCAAGATGTTCATTGTCATTAAGGCTATGCACCAACAGTTTCCACGGCACTCTTCTCAGCAGCACGCGCGTTGCTTCGCCAATGCTCGGCTTTATAAGGTTTATGTCGTCTATGCCGAATTTTTTTGCAATTTCATTTACTTCTTCAATGCCGCCGCGAAAGCCCGCGGTATTTTCTTTTTCGGGCATTTTTCGGGAATAGTCGAATTTGCTTTCGACAGCCTCTATAAACTCGTATGTCCTGTCTTTTGCAATAAGCTCTTTATAAAAAGCCGCTCCGTGAAAATCGTTTTCGCCGATAATGTCCGAACGCAGAAACGTCCTGCTCAAAAGTCCCGAAACGGTAGAATTTAAAAGCGAGCTTGCGATCAGAAAATCCTCGTGCGTTCCGCATTTTTCCGCGACATATGCTGGGTCGGACAGCACGGCAAGCCCCGCGCTTATTTCGGGAAAATCTTTCATAGCTTTATTAAGTTCGCGCTGTATCGCGCCTTTGCCCGTCCAGCCGTCCACAAACTGTATATATTTTGCGGAATGGCGGTTTAAAATATAATTCAGCGCGTTTTTATCAATGCCCCTGCCGCGTATTATTGAAATGGTATAATGCGAAATGTCCGCGTTAAACTTACCCTTTATATAGCGCTTAAGCAGGATACCGACGGGAGTTCCCGCCCTTGCAAGAGAAACCAGAACGGCGTTTTCTCCCTTGTCGCTGTATATCCTCATAGCGCAGTCCGCCACGGCGTCGGCTGTTATTTTTGAATACAACGAAAGAGCGTTTTCATATGCGGCGAGATATTCTTCCGAAGGCTCGTATTCGAGCGGCAGCATTTCGCAATAATGAACCCCGCTTTGTATTCGCTTTTCGCGCTCCTTTGTTCCCAGCGGCTCTACAAGCCCCGTTATGTCCTTTAATAATACCGTCGCGTCGTTTTCAAGATACGTTCCGAATTTTTCGGACAATTTATCTGAATTATCCAAACTATTCATCTGTTATACTCCCAAAAAATAAATATCGCCGCAGCCTGCTTTTTTAAGCGCCGCGCATAGATCTTCCATGCCCTTTTTAAAACCGCTCTTGCTGTCCGAAACAACTATAACATAGTCGTGCGGCGAAAGGTTATAGATAAAAGTTTCGCGCTTGCTTTCATAAAAGCTCGCCAGCTTATATCCGCTCTTTATCGGATAATTTTCGGCAGCGTTTATGCCGATAGGGCTTCTTGTGGCAGAATGGCACAAAACTTTTGCGCCCGCTTCTTCAAGGACTTCTCCAAGAATGATCGCGGGGTACATACATTCTTCCGTGCCGAGTACGAGAACATCGGCTTTTTCGGGAAGACCGAGCTTTTTTGCCGCGCTCTCCGTTATTTCTCTTACCGCGCGTTTATAATCTCCGACCTTTACGCCCTTTCTTACATTCGGAATTTTCGGGCAATCAAGAACAATATAATCGAAAGAAGTTGTTTCGATCTTCTCGGCTTCGCTTGCTTCTATATCCTTTACCGCTTCTTCATAATTTCCGAACGGCAGCTTTAAAAGGCACTCGGTCTTTATCCCCGCGCTAAGAAGCCGAGCTTCGTTTTCACTTGACACGCGGTTTATAATTGAAGCGGCGATAAATTCTTTTCCGACCGCCTTGGGAATTTCCGCTCTTAATTGTTCTGCAATATTTATAAGCGTCTTGCCCGTTGAAATTTCATCGTCTATAAAAATTATCTCTTTTGATCTTGCAATATGCTCGCCCAGATTTTCGGCATAAAGTTTTTGTTCAACCGCGTGGCTGTGTTCTTCGGAAAAGTATATAAATTCCCCCTGAAAATCTTCGCGCGTTGTGTGGATATAAACGCAGTCGTCGGGAAAACATTCCGCCGTTGCCGCGCCTATGGCTGTAGCCGTTTCGGCAAAGCCTATAATAAGCCTGCTTTCGGGATATTTCCCATAGAGCAGTTTTCCCAGAGTCCTCATCATTTCAAGTGATTTTTGGGGACTTACAGGGATATGCTTCGCCTGCAGGGGGTTTACAAGAAGATAAGCGCGCTTTGTGTTGTGAATACGCTTTGCTGTTCTTAAAAGGTCGTCTACGGTATAATTCATGTCATTCACCTAAAACCAAAGGAGTTTCCAGATTTACCATGGTCGGTATTTTCCCTTTCGGATAACTCCACATAATTTCGTTTCCCAAAAGCCTGTTCAGTGCGATATTCGGGATATTTATCCCCGCCGCAGCGCACGAAAGCTGAAGCCCGCCCGACATACGCGGGTTTATTTCGAGAAGAAAGGGCTTTTCATTTTCAAATTTAAGCTGTATATTAAGCGGCATTTCGAGCTTTATACTGTCGAGTATTTCTTGACACAAGGACGTTATTTCTTTATCAAGTTTTACATTTGAATATCTTCCGTTTTTAAAGCGCGGGAGAATAATATATCCCTGCTCGGTATACAGGCAGTCCGCGCTTATCTCCTGTCCGCCGAGATACGGCATAAGAAGGACGGGGATCTTAAAGTCGTATTTGCCTAAAATTTTAAGCGCGGTTTCATACGACACCTTTGTGTTCGGAGCATTTAAAAGCGCGGAAAGTTCTTCGGTCTTGTCGTCGATAACGCGAAAGCTTCTCGCGCCCTCGTCCGTTTCGAGCTTATAGCACACTCTTTCGCAGCCGCCTTTAAGCTCGTTATATGCGCTTTCAAATTCTTCTATGGAGCGAGCCGTTCTTATTTCGGGAACGATTTTAGGTATGCGGCTGCGGAAATAATCATAAGAGCGCGTTTTGTTATCAAGGACGCGGAGCGTTTCGGCGTTTTTATCGACAAAGAGTTTTACGCCGATTTCCTCAAATTCCCCGTATCTCTCGGACGCCGCGACAAGCCCTCTCCTCGGGACAAAGACGTCGACTTTATGTTCCCTGCAAAACTCAAGGCACCAATCGACATAATCCTTTTCGGAGAGATTTTCGGGTTCGGAATATTGTTCATTGCAGGCGCGAAGATATGCCATAAGGGGGTTTGTACTTGAACCGATAAATTCAAGCTTTTCGTTATTGCCGTTATTGCAGACGCCTCCTTCGCGCATAAGGCGAATAAGATGATAGGCGGTAGAAAACCAATGATTAAACCAGATACGCATAATTGAAAACTCTTTTCTCCTCTGAGGGATAAATTTGTCAATTAGACCAATTTTTATTTTACCACATTGCACAAGTAAAATCAAGTAAAAAAACCGCAATATGTTTATTGCGGTCAAAATTTTATTTGACATCCGAATATTTAAGCAACGCTCAGAACAAAATGTCCGACCGCCGCTTGCGCAGTGATCGGACAAATCGCCGTTTACCAAAAAACGCCCTTACCCAAAAAGCACCCTATAATAATCGTTTGCCAATATCTGCTTGGAGTAATTTATTTTTCCCTGAACAAGTCTGTTTACTCTCGAAACATAATCGCTGCTTACCGTAACTCCCTTGTTCGGAGTGAAAGTCTTTGTCGACGCTTCGTATACTCCCGCTTCGGTTATCCAGCTGTTGCCCTGACCGTGATTGTTGGCAAATATAACAAGCGGCATACAGCTTGAATACTTCGTCGGCTCGTAATTCGCCGCAAATATATCTCGCCCTATCATAAGCCTTGAATCATACTCAAGTCCGAACAAATTCGACAAAGTCGGCAGAATGTCTATCGAAGAACACGGCGTATCTACAACTATCGGTTCTTCTATACAGCCCGACCACATTATAAGCGCGTTTTTATATCTTGAAGTTACAAACTCCGTGTCCTCAAATCCTCTGAGTTCGTTATAATAATCTTCGGTTTCCGAAACAAGACCGAACGGATAATGGTCTGCGCTCATTACTATAAGCGTGTCGTCTGCTATTCCGCTTGCTTCAAGCTTGTCCATTAGATATTCAAGCGCATATTCAAGTTCCAAATTGCACGCAACATATGCCTGAACCGCCGTTGAAGCGTTAGGATATGCGGTCTGCGCGGCAGCCTTGTTTCTTATCGCCATATTGTTTCCGCCGAAGTTATACTCGGTGTGTCCGCTAACTGTCATATAATAAGCGCAGAATTTCTTGCCGTTGTTTACATAATCGTTTATATAGCTGTCTGCGGTCGCCTGTATCATCTCAAGATCGGATTCGGGCCACATATCGCCGCTTATCGGAAGTTCAAGCCCTCCGCCTCTTCCGCCTTTATAATCAAACCCGAACGATTTAAGATATTTATCTCTGTCATAGTATGAATAGGTGTGGTTATGCCATGCGGGAACGCTGTAGCCGAGCGCCGAAAACTGATTTCCCAATGTAAACGGCATATAGTCCTTTGCCGCGGCGACAGACGACCAGTTTCCGTTTATCCACGAGGGAATAATGCCCGTGAGGTTTGCGGTTTCGCCGCCTACGGTGGACATAGTCCAGTCGGGCTGGTAATAATTGTTGAACACAAAGCCCTCGTGCGTCAGCCTGTAAAGCGCGGGCGTAAGCTCTTTGCTTATGAAATAAGGAGAGAACGCCTCGGCGGTCAGGAAAATAAGGTTCTTGTCCTTGAACATTCCCGTATACTCGTTTTGCTGCGACGGAGTAAGGCTTCCGAAATACTCGTGCATGGATTTTAGCGTCTTGTCGTCGGTGTCTGCGGCAAGCGCGTCAAAGTCTATATCCATTGTATTAAAGCCGTATACTTTCGGCGGCTCGGGCGTTTCGGAATTATTTTGACTGTCAGAGTTCTGACTGTTTTCTTCGGGTACTGACGAGTTGCCGTCGGTGCTGTTATCTTCGATAAAATTTCCAAGTTCCGCTTCGGGCACGCCTATTATTGAATATTCAATATCCATGCGCAGCGTCGGCATAAGCCCGAAATGGGGAATGGCGTTGCTCGCGGTGAAATCGTGAGTGAAATAATTGCCCGCGCTTCCGAATACCGCCAATAACACCGCCGCCGCATGGCAAACTACAGTTCCCGCGCCCGTTGATATATAAACGATCTTGTCGCTCTTTTCGCCTATTATCTTCTTTTGAAAAATAATAAACACCGCGAGCGGAACAAGCGACAGCAGGAAAAACGGGATTATCTTCAAAAATCCCGACCAGACATAAGAGCCGAACTCTCCGACGGCGTCGCCCGTCATTGCGCCTACGGTGCCGGCTCCGAAATAAAGTCCGAAAAGCGTTCTGCAGCCGCGCTCTATGCAGAAAATTACGACAGTGAGCGAAAGCAGGACAACGCCGATTATCCTTGAAACCTTTTTCGCGGGAATAAGGTTCAGCACAAGAGAAACGAACAGTCCCTCGGCTAAAGCGAACAAGATGATCGGGATCAGGTCGAGCGAGAAAAACTGCGTAAATTTCCCGTCGAACGCTCTCAGCACAAGCTCATAATACAACATCGCCAAAGGGAAAAACATGACGTAAAGGATTTTAAGCGCAATGTTTTCATTACTTTTATTACTCTTTTTGTAACTTTTCATGATGGCTCCTTGATATTATACTGTGACGTTTTTTGTTGAATTTCAGACTTTATCTGCAGTCTGAGTCGAAAAATGTTTTTGCTATTTTATTATATTATTTTCTCTGTTACATTTCAATATTTCTAACAAAATTGTAACATATTTGTAAGAAACTTGTAAGAAACTCAACAAAAAACTGCCCGACTAGAAGCCGGAAACCAGAAGCAAGAGGCTAGAGTTTAAACCCTATCGCTTTTTATACGTAAATACATTTCGGCTCTTACTGAATACAGCGTTCAATGCGTACACTTTACTCTGTCAACTGTCAACAGGGCGAATAAACGTTATTGAGAAAAACAACGTTTAAAAAGAACCACAAATAGGTTTTTATATAAACTGAACTGCCCGATATTCTCGGGCAGTTCTTATTGCTGATTTTATTTGATTTTCAGACAGTGGGCTTGTTGAGTGAAAACTCATTAACAGGATCAAACAGGTGAATGCTGTTTACGTCGATTGCAAGTCTAACGGTGTCCTGAGGACGCGCGGTAGATCTCGAAGAAACACGCGCCGTAAGCGGTATGCCGCAGCAGTCAAGATACAGATATGTCTCCGCGCCGAGCTGTTCCGCAACTTCTACATATGCCTCGAATATTCCCGTCTTTGCGGTGGAAAGGAAAGCGTCGTCGTCATGGATATGTTCGGGACGGAAGCCGAGAACAACTTCCTTGTTTACATACTTCTGAAGAACGCTCGTGTCAATTCTTCCCTCGGGAACTTCAATAAAGAACGGCTTTGTCTTGTCGCCGAAAGAAATGAAATACTTGTTACCCTTTTCAGTAACAACGGCGTTGTTTATAAAGTTCATCTGAGGAGAACCTATAAAGCCCGCTACAAACTTGTTGCAGGGATTATCATAGAGGTTCATCGGAGAATCTATCTGCTGTACAAAACCGTCTTTCATAACAACGATCCTGTCGCCCATCGTCATAGCCTCGGTCTGGTCGTGCGTAACGTAGATAAACGTTGTGCCGATCTTCTTGTGAAGCTTAGCTATTTCCGTTCTCATCTGCGCACGGAGCTTTGCGTCGAGGTTTGACAGCGGCTCGTCGAGCAGGAATACTTTAGGATTACGTACTATAGCGCGTCCCAATGCAACACGCTGTCTCTGACCGCCCGAGAGAGCCTTCGGCTTTCTGTCGAGCAGGTGAGCTATATCGAGGCTCTTTGCAGCCTCTTCTACCAGTTTCTTTATATCATCCTTGGGGACCTTGCGAAGTTTAAGACCAAACGCGATATTATCAAATACGGTCATATGAGGATAGAGCGCGTAGTTCTGGAAAACCATCGCAATATCTCTGTCCTTGGGGGCAACGTCGTTTACGAGTCTGTCGCCGATGTAAAGTTCGCCCTCGGAAATTTCCTCAAGACCCGCGATCATACGCAATGTCGTGGATTTTCCGCATCCGGACGGTCCGACAAGAACTATAAACTCCTTGTCCTTTATCTTGATGTTGAAATCCGTAACAGCCGTAACTCCTCCGGGGTAGCGCTTATAAATGTTCTTAGCTTCTACGCTTGCCATATTTTATAAAACCTCCTGAAAGAAATCATAATATACATTCGCCAATAATATGATACCAAATTATTCAAAAAAATAAAAGTACCTAAACTAACAAACTTTTGTTAAATACTTTATACACATTCACCAACGTTTACAACTTTTGATGTAAATTCAAGCGTTTTGTTCGTCAACTTGCACAAAAATTGTCCCAAAAACGCTCTTAATTCAATGATAAAAACAATTTTGGCGTTTTTCCCAAACTTTGAATTGACATTTTGTTTATTTTTTCACAACATCTTGTGTCGCTTGTACTATCTTGATATAAACTATCATACACTTTATGTACAGAGAATTATTGAAACGAATGGGAGATATTTATGTCAAGAGGAAAAACGGGTTCTAAGAAAACGCTTGTTATAGGGATCGCACTTATAGTAATAGTTGCACTATGGGGATTTATAAGGCTCACATCGCAAAGCGAACAGGAAATCTCGGGTTCTAACGACCGCGAGCGCACCGCGTACATAAAGAGTTTCGGATACGAAGTGGGGACTGTTCCCGACAAGGTAGAGGAGATACGAATCCCTGCGAATTTTGACGAGGCATATGAGCAATACAACGCCATTCAGCGCGAGCAAGGCTTTGACCTGAGAAAATACCGCGCCTATTATGCGAAGAAGTACACCTATTTGATAAAGAATTACGACAATCCGTCGCCGATACCGATTTGTGCGAATCTTATTGTTATAGACGGGAAGATAGTGGGCGCGGACATTTCCTCCTCCGAAGCGGGTGGGGTGATGACCGTGCTGGCGCATTAGAGGTAAGGGGTAAGAAGTAAGAGGTAAGAAAGGGAGTTTTGGCGATAAAGTTGTTTTGCGTTCAGAGAAAGAGGCTGGAGGCTAGAGGCTAGAAACTGTTTTGAGCGGCAAAGCGACTTTCCGTTCAAACAACCTAACGGGCGGCGACGCAAAAGTTTTTTGAAGGAGAGTCCAGATGAACTGCCCC
>CANRKB010000045.1 GCA_947631115.1 uncultured Clostridia bacterium | reverse complement strand
CGACCAAGATCGCTCTTAGTCGCTTTTCACAAATCTTCTTTTTTAACTTTGTCTAACTTTTTGGGGGCAGTTCACCTTCGGTTGGCGTTTTTCAGGAATGTATTTTGTAATGCCGAAAATTATGCTTTTGATATTTTCATATTCTTTCGCGGCATTTGCGAGCATTTCTTCCGTTATTTTAAGTTCGGGGAACGAAATTAAATTGTTTAAGATCTCATCATAATTTTCGGTTTTTTCCGTAAGCCTGGAAAAATTGTCCGTACCTTCGTCGTCAACCCAGTCTTTAAGCCCGTGATGTGAAAGTATAACGCGCCCGATAAACCTGCCGACATAATTTAACGGTTTGTTGGTTTTGCTTTGGGTAATAGAGCGGATATATTTTGCGCCCGCAAAGCTATGGTCAATTTCTCCTCGGCGGCAGGAGCTGTCGCCATGAATATAATCGTTGAATTTGTTTATCAGCTTTCCAATATCGTGCAATAAACCGGAAATTTCGCAGATAGAACCAATGCCTATCCGAGTTCCGAATTTTCGTGCGATCTCCGAAACGTTTTTACAGTGCTCGGCTACCGTCTGTACGCTGTTATCTTTTTGGCGAATATGCGCGGCGAATTCCATATTAAACCCCTTTTATCCGAATAGTTGTCATTTGCGAGCTAACAAGATACAAAACAAATCGGTTCTAAATTTTTACTATATGAACATTATATCATTTTAAATAAAAAAGTCAATGAGGTATAAGTAAATTTGGCAAAACTTAACAAAAGATTATGGCAAAAATAACATACGGGAGCGCAAACACATTTAGAGGTAAGAGGTAGGAGGTAAGAGTTCAAGGCTAAAGGTTATTTGAAGAATTTAATGTATAAAATGAAATAAGAGGTAAGGGTTTAAACTCTTACCTTAAAGAACTTATCCAAGAAAAACAACGCCGGCGCATTTTTACGGTTTTGCGCTTTTAGATGTAAGAGGTTAGAGGTAGGAGGTAAGAGTTCAAGGCTAAAGGTTGTTTGAAAAATTTAATGTATAAAAAGAAATAAGAGGTAAGAACTCGGCGAACAACCGTTCGGTATAAATTCTTACCTCTTACCTCTAATCTCTTATCTCTAAGTTGGTGCGAGTAACAGGACTTGAACCTGCACACCGAAGTAACGGCACCTAAAACCGTCGCGTCTGCCAATTCCGCCATACTCGCGTGTTGCTGTTGTTAACGGTCAACAGCTTACCGTTTGTTTAAACCTTGCTTTGGCTCAAACTCCAGCCTCTAGCCTCTTAACTTCTAGCTTCTAGAAGCAAGTACTTCTTCAGCGCTTCGGCCTTGTCGGTCTTTTCCCACGCAACGCCCAGGTCCTCGCGTCCCATGTGACCGTAAGCCGCTACTTGACGATACTGGGGCTTTCTGAGGTCGAGAGTTTCGATTATTGCGGCGGGTCTGAAGTCAAACTCCTTTACAAGCGCCTCGGCAATCTTTTCGTCGGGAATCTTGCCCGTGCCGAAAGTGTCGACCATTACCGAAACGGGATTTGCAACGCCTATTGCATAAGCAAGCTGAATTTCAGCTCTCTCCGCAAGTCCCGCGGCAACAATATTCTTCGCCGCATAACGCGCCATATAAGCCGCCGAACGGTCTACCTTTGTCGGGTCTTTTCCCGAAAACGCTCCGCCGCCGTGACGGGAGTATCCGCCGTATGTATCAACGATTATCTTGCGCCCCGTAAGTCCGCTGTCGCCCATAGGTCCGCCTACTACAAAGCGTCCTGTCGGGTTTACAAAGTACTTGGTGTTTTCGTCGAGAAGCTCTGCGGGAATTGTCGCCTTTATGACTTTCTCGATAATGTCCGCTCTTATTTGATCAAGAGTAGCGGAAGCAAGGTGCTGCGAGGATACAACGACCGTATCTACGCGTACGGGCTTGTTTTTGTCGTATTCAACGGTAACCTGCGTCTTTCCGTCGGGAAGAAGATAGGGTATCTCGCCGCTCTTGCGGACTTCGGTCAGCTTTTTGGAAAGCTTGTGCGCAAGGCTTATCGGCATAGGCATAAGCTCGGGAGTTTCCGAGCAGGCAAATCCGAACATCATTCCCTGGTCTCCCGCGCCCGTGTCGCAGGCGTTTTCTTCTCTGCCCTCGAGCGCATTGTTTACGCCCATAGCGATGTCGGGCGACTGCTTGTCTATCATTGTAGTAACGGCGCAGGTGTTCGCGTCAAATCCGTATTCGCTGTCGGTATAGCCTATTTCGCGTACCGTCTGACGCGCAATTTCGGCTATATCAACATTTGCCGTAGTCGAAATTTCGCCCATAACGGAGATAATTCCCGTTGTAGTGGTGGTTTCGCATGCAACGCGCCCCATGGGGTCCTGCGCTAAAATTGCGTCAAGAACTGCGTCGGAAATGTTGTCGCAGATCTTGTCGGGGTGTCCCTCGGTCACGCTTTCCGAGGTGAACAGTTTTTTGAATGCCATAGTTTTCCTCCTGATATAAACTTTTCATTCTCGCGGTCTCTTCTTTCTGCCGCCTGCAAAACAAAACGCTCACAAGGAGTGAGCGGTAAGATCCTCTTCACTCCTTATCTCTCGGCAGAATTAACCGCCGCAGGACGTAGCACCTTGCGTTTGGAAGCAAGCCGAAGAACATTAAAATATCTCAATGGTCTTGGGTCTTGAACCTTGGTAGGTTGCCGGGCTTTAAGGGACCAGTCCCCCTCCGATGAAAATGTTCGCAAACGCTTTCACGGAACATCAGCCACTCTTGATAAGGCATTTTGTTATTAACAGTATAGCATATACACAACATATTGTCAATAGTTTTTCGCGAAAAATTTTAAAATCCCCCTTGACAAATAAATTTCTTCGTGTTATAATAAGCTAAGTTGATATTTTCAAATGCGTAGAAGGGGAACAAGACCCTGTATGCTTTTTCAGAGAGCCGTTGGTTGGTGCGAAACGGCAGAGCGGCAGGGAGATGACTCGCCCCCGAGCAGAACGGGCGAACGCCGTGTTTTGACTTGCAATATTGCAAAATCAAAACAAGAGGCAAATAGTCCGTTACGGGTTTCTCCCGTTAAAGAGAAGCGCGCTGTCTGGCGCGGCTGAGGCGAATTTCCGAGAGGTTTTTCGCGAATTGGAGTGGTAACACGGGTTAGTTCTCGTCCCCAAGTCTGGGCGGGGACTTTTTTATTTGTGCTGCTCTTTTAGACGATTTGATCATATTGACTGATAAATCTACATTTTTATGTAAAGGAGAATGTCTTATGAAATTTGCAGACAAGTATCAAAAACGTTATTTTATGCCGCCTTATCCTTGTCTTGAATGGACGAAAAAGGAGAGCGTAGAAAAGCCCCCCATATGGTGCAGCGTAGATCTGCGCGACGGAAACCAGGCGCTTATAATCCCCATGTCGCTCGAAGAAAAACTCGAGTTTTTCAAGGTGCTTGTAGACGTTGGCTTTAAGGAAATAGAGATAGGATTTCCCGCGGCGTCCGACACGGAATACGAGTTCTGCCGCGCGCTTATCGAGCAGAATTTAATTCCCGACGACGTGACCGTACAGGTATTGACCCAGAGCCGCGAGCATATCATAAAGAAAACGTTTGAGGCGCTCGAGGGCTGTAAGAACGCCATTGTCCACCTGTATAACTCTACCTCCGTCGCTCAGCGCGAGCAGGTGTTCAAAAAGAGCAAGGAAGAGATAATCGAAATTGCGACGAGCGGCGCAAAAATGCTGAACGAATACAAGGCGAAAACCAAGGGCAATTTCCGCTTTGAATATTCTCCCGAGAGCTTTACGGGAACGGAACCCGAATTTGCCGCGGAAATTTGCAACGCGGTCATAGACATCTGGAAGCCTACTGCGGACAACAAGGTAATAATAAACCTGCCGGTTACCGTTGCGGAGAGTATGTCGCACGTCTATGCGCAGCAAATCGAATATATGTGCAAGGAGCTGCACGACCGCGAGAACATTATCGTTTCGCTCCACCCGCATAACGACCGCGGCTGCGCCGTAGCCGACACGGAAATGGGCTTGCTCGCGGGAGCGGACAGAGTTGAGGGTACGCTTTTCGGAAACGGCGAAAGAACGGGAAATGTTGATATTATAACGCTCGCTCTCAATATGTACACCCACGGCGTTGAGCCGAATCTTGATCTGACGGATCTGCCGAAGCTGACGGAGATTTACGAAAGACTCACGAGAATGAGAGTTTACGAGCGTATGCCGTACAGCGGACAGCTTGTTTTCGCGGCGTTCAGCGGTTCGCATCAGGACGCTATCGCAAAGGGCATGCACTATCGCGAGGAAAAAGACCCCGACCATTGGAACGTGCCGTATATCCCGATAGACCCCCACGACCTCGGCAGAGAGTACGAGGGCGACGTTATCCGTATAAATTCCCAGTCGGGCAAGGGCGGAATAGGCTACCTCATGGAGCAGAATTTCGGCATCGTAATGCCTAAGAAGATGAGCGAACATTTCGGCTATACCGTAAAGGGAGTTTCCGACCGCGAGCATAAGGAGCTTCACCCCGACGAGGTTCACGCTATTTTTGAAGAAACGTATGTGAATAAACACAATAAGATTTCCGTTCCCGAGGCGCATTATAAACAGGGCGGGTGCATAACCGCCGAAGTCACCGTAGAAAAGGACGGCAAAAGAAACGTATATACGGGGCAGGGCAACGGAAGGCTCGACGCTGTTTCAAATGCGGTAAAAGATGGTCTCGGACTTGAATACACGATAAACACCTATACCGAAAACGCAATCGAGGAAAGTTCCAAATCAAAAGCTCTCTGCATGATAGGCATAACTTTAAAGGACGGAAGAGTTTTCTGGGGCGCGGGAATCGATACCGATATAATAAACGCGTCGATTTACGCTCTGGTGTCGGCGATTAATAATTCGGATCTTGTATAAATAAAAGTAGTACCGGATCAACAGTGGTCGCAGGGCGGTAGACAGTTGACAGTGTACGCATTGAACGCTTTGCGTGCAACGCTGTTTACAGTGTACGCATTGAACGCTTCGCGTACAACGCTGTGTACAGCTATTGTGTCCGCTTCGCGGACGGATTTAGATTGTTTTCAGCCAAACAGCGCACGAGAAAACCTTTTACGGTAGCGCTTCAAAACGTTTCAGTCCGATAACAATCCAATATTATCCGCCGCAAGGCGGATACCATAACTGACTACTGTTCCCTGTACCCTGTCAACTGCCAACAGGGCAGATAAACGTTATTTAAAAAAAACAGCGTTTGAAAAAAATCACAAAATAGTTATTATACAAACTAATGCCGCAGATATGCCACCATCTGCGGTTTATCTTTTTAAAATTGCTTTTTTGTTTTACATTCCTTACAAACATTTTCGGCATATTCTACAAAAGCACTTGACTTTTTTAGAAAATTATGTTACAATATTATAAATGTTATAGGTGAAAACTTTCCGGTTCAGCTATTTTCACTCGCTTTAAATCGGGCGGGTAATTTTCAATTAAATTCGGTTAAGAACAGATCGGAGGCGGTCAAAGATGCGAACGGCTGATATTCCCGAAAAATATCGCGATATGTTTATGAATATACTCGACGGGGGTTCTGCGGCGCATATCCTCTGGGTATGCGGCGAGGAAAAGACGGTTTCGCTCGGAAAGCCGCTGCTGCCCGATGGTGTTACAGAGCCGCTTGATTATATCCGCGAAAACGACATTTTGTCCGAAACGTCAAAGGACACGTTCAACGTTTTTGCGGCTCATGTAGAGGAAGGCATACTTTCGGGCATAGGGCGCGAATATGTTTCTACGGACGTAGAAATTAAATTCCCCGGAGAGGATACATATACGTTGAGCCACTGCTTCGCGCTGTTCAGATTTGACGAGAATAAGCGCGTAGACGCGGTCTTTATAAGCGTGCGCCCGTTTAATAATCTCCAGTCTTTCCATAAAAAGGTGATTACGGATTTCACGTCCGACAAAGCGCCAATGATTCTCGGAAAACGCTGCAGAGATGTATACGACGAACACCCCGACGAAGAGATAGCGTACATTCAGTTTGATATAGAGCGCTTTAAGCTGATAAATGAGAAATACGGCGTTGAGATTGGCGACGAGCTTTTAAAGTTCATAAACGATTCGCTCGGCGTTATATGCGGCGACAAAATACCTTTCTGCCGCCTCACCGCGGACGTGTTTATGATGGTTATGGCTTTCAGGGAAAAAGAGGAAGTCACAAACTTTATACGCAGAGTTGAAAGCATGATAATAGGCTATAAGGGTCTGGATTATCATCTGGTGTTCGGCGTTGCGGTAGTTGAGGACAGGTCGCTGCATACCCGCCGCTGCGGAGATAACGCTTCGCTTGCGCGTCAGGAAATGCACGGAAACGCCCTCGAAAATATCGGCTGGTATAACGGCAAGCTCAAAAACGAGTTGAAGAAAATGCAGAGCATAGAAGAGGACATGAACAAGGCTCTTCTGAAAAACGAGTTTCTGATGTATCTCCAGCCGAAGTTCAGCATTTCTTCAAACCGTATAATCGGCGCGGAGGCGCTTGCCCGCTGGAATCACACGAAAAAGGGAATGATCTCTCCCGCGGACTTTATCCCCGTGTTTGAAAAGAACGGGTTTATTCTGAAACTCGACAGGCTGATGTGGGAAAAGGCTTGTATGCAGATACGCGACTGGCTCGACAGGGGAATAGAAGCCGTGCCGATTTCGGTGAATATCTCGCGCGAGTATGTAAAGAGCTTCGATGTCGTAAGTTTTATGCTTGATCTTGTAAAGAAGTATGATATACCTATAGAGCTTTTAGAGCTTGAAATAACGGAAAGCATGGACGCCCTCGGCATCGACGAGGTAGTCGCGAAGATGAAAAAAGCGGGCTTTACGATGCTTATGGACGACTTCGGCTCGGGTTATTCTTCGCTCAATATGCTGAAAACGACGCAGTTTGACGTGCTTAAGATCGACAGATTGTTCTTGAATGAATTTATGGGCAGCGACAGGGGCAGAAAGATAATCTCGCACACTATATCTATGTCGCAGGATATAGGCATAGGGATAATTGCCGAGGGAGTCGAGACCCGCGAACAGGCGTGCTTTTTGGAAAAATGCGGGTGCGATATGGCTCAGGGATTTTATTATTCAAAGCCCATACCCGTAGATGAGTTTGAAAGACGTCTGCTCGGCGAATAAAAACGAGGTAAGATGAAAAAATTTAAACTGACATTTTACGTCCTCCTTTTGCTTGTCGCAGCGCTGTTTACCTGCGGCTGCGACAAGCTTGCGGCTGTAGAGGACATTGTTTCTCAGTCGGAGCAAAGCAGGGAGGAATTAAACTCCGCCCCCGAAGACAACAGCAGTTTTGAGAGCAGTTCGGCGAGCGGTTTTGAGGACGCTTCTTCTGCGGAAGAAAGCAGTTCTAAAACCGAAGACATCGAAGCGCCGATAGACGAGGACGGGAGCTATACATCAAAAGAAGACGTCGCGCTTTATATCCGCACATACGGAAAACTTCCCGGCAATTTTATCACAAAAAAAGAAGCCGAAAAACTCGGCTGGACGGGCGGTTCGCTTGAAAAGTACGCGCCGGGAAAGTGCATAGGCGGCGACCGCTTCGGAAATTATGAAGAACTTTTGCCGACAAAAAGCGGGAGGCAATATACCGAATGCGATATAGATACCTTAGGAAAGAAATCGCGCGGCGCAAAGAGAATTGTCTTTTCAAACGACGGGCTGATATTCTACACGGACGATCATTATGAAAGCTTTACTCAGCTTTATCCCGAGGAATAAAATTAAGCGATCTTCAGGACATACACCGCGAGGATAAGCAGCAAGAGAACAGCGAAATTATAGAGGGTGAATTCCAAGAAGAATTTGCCCTTTTTTGCATTTTCAGAGCGGGAGTAGAGCTTAAAGGAAATAAGGCTCGCGAGAGAGGCAATGAGCGTTCCCATGCCGCCGATATTAACGCCTATAAGCAGCGAATTTGCATTTTCAGCGCCTATAAATCCCGAAAGCATAATAGCGCACGGAACGTTGCTTATTATCTGCGAAAGCCCGCAGGAAACAAGCATTTCGCGCCCGAGGAGAATGTTGCTTATAAATTCGCTGACGGCGGGGACCGCCGAGATATTGCCCACAAAAATAAAGAAGCAGACAAATGTCATAAGCAGAGCATAGTCGGGCTTTGAAAGTATTTTCCTGTCGAAAATAAGAACTGCGATAAGCGTTATAAGCAGGCATATCCTGTAGTCAAGAAATCTTGCGACGGAAGTTATGCAGACTAAAAAAATCGCGAGGTAGACGAAGAAATTCCGAGTCGGAGAAAATTTTGAAGCCGTTTCGCCGTGGGATATTTTTTCATTGGGAATGAGCAAGAGCGAGAGCATAAGGATAACAAGGCTTATGAGGCTTATCGGGAGCATTGTCGAAAAGAAATCGCCGAGGGAATAGTTATAGTTGTTGTAGATGAAAAGGTTTTGGGGATTTCCGATAGGGGTAGCCATAGAGCCGAGATTTGCCGCGGCAGTTTCAAGAATGATACAGCGGATAAGTATTTTTTCGCGCCCGTTAAACAGCGCAAGCGTCAGCGGCACAAACGTCAGAAGCGCAACGTCGTTTGTTATCAGCATTGCCATAAAGAAGCACAAAAGCGCGAGCGCCGCGGAGAGCGCCCTTGAATTTTTAAAGCGCCCCGTGAGCTTTCGCGAAAGAAAATCAAACAGCCCCGTTTTGGCAAAACCCTGAACCGTCACCATAAGGCAAAAGAGCGTAGCTATAACGGAGTAGTCTATGTAGCCGAGATAATCCGCGCTCGGCGGCGTTATAAACATGGAAGCCAAAGCCAGAACAAACGCTATGCATAAAACCGTTTCGGCTTTAAGAAACTTTTTTATTTTGTTCATTATACATCCTCACAAGCGAAACAAGCAGTTCAAATCCCGCTAGTAACACATTTTCTCCAACCAAATCAAAAAACGTTTTAGTTCGATAACAATCCAATATTGTCCGCCGCAAGGCGGATACCTTTACTGAATACAGCGTTATGCGCGTAGCGCATAATGCGTACACTGTACATTGTATACTGCAAATCCCTTGATATGCTTTGCATAGCAAGGGATTTGCAGTGCTTAACCTTTACGAAAAAGATTTTTTGCAAGTTATAATTTAAAACCACTTTTCGGGTAGTGCGCAT
Source organism: uncultured Clostridia bacterium (assembly GCA_947631115.1). Taxonomy (GTDB): domain Bacteria; phylum Bacillota; class Clostridia; order Oscillospirales; family Ruminococcaceae; genus CAG-115. The sequence continues at coordinate 13 of CANRKB010000045.1, read as the reverse complement.
TTTTACGGTTTTT
>CANRKB010000044.1 GCA_947631115.1 uncultured Clostridia bacterium | reverse complement strand
CCGTCGCACAGAAAGCTCCTTTACACGATGTACCAGATGGGACTTCTAAACGGCGCGAGAACAAAATCCGCCAATATCGTCGGTCAGACCATGCACCTTAATCCTCACGGCGACGCGGCAATTTACGAAACAATGGTAAGACTTGCGAGAGGAAACGAGGCGCTTTTACACCCGTATGTAGACAGCAAGGGGAATTTCGGTAAGGCGTATTCACGCGATATGGCATACGCCGCGTCCCGTTACACCGAGGCGAAGTTAGAGCCGATAAGCGCCGAGCTTTTCGCCGAAATCGACAAGGACGCCGTGGATATGGTGCCGAATTACGACAACTCCACCACCGAGCCGACTCTTTTTCCCGTGAGATTTCCGGCTGTTCTCGTTAATTCAAATTTCGGACTTGCTGTTTCAATGGCGAGCAATATTTGCTCTTTTAACTTAAAAGAGGTTTGCGAAACAACTGTTGCGCTTATTAAAAATCCCCAGCATGACGCGCTTTCTACTCTGAAAGGACCTGATTTTCCCGGAGGAGGGCTTATCGTTTATGACGAAGCCGAAATGCGAAAGATATATGATACGGGCATAGGAGCGGTAAAAGTCCGCGCGGTCTATAATTTTGACAGGGAAAACCGTTGTATAGAGGTTACGCAGATACCACCGACAACAACGGTAGAAGCTGTTATAGATAAGGTCGTCGAGCTTGTAAAAGACGGAAAGATAAAGGAAATTTCCGACTGCAGAGATGAAACGGATCTAAGCGGATTGAGGCTTGCATTTGATCTGAAAAAGGGATATGAGCCAGGAGCGCTCATGCAAAAGCTTTTCAGACTTACGCCGCTTCAGGAAAACTTCAACTGTAACTTCAATGTCCTTATCGCAGGAACGCCGAAAGTCATGGGCGTTTACGAAATAATAAGCGAGTGGACGGAGTTCCGCAGACAGTGCGTAAAGCGCAGGATCTATTTTGACGTCCAGAAAAAGAAAGAAAAACTTCATTTGCTTCTGGGACTTAAAAAGATACTTCTCGATATTGATTATGCCATAAAACTGATTCGCGAGACCGAGGAAGAATCCGAGGTCGTACCCAATCTGATGATAGGCTTCGGTATCGACGAGCAGCAGGCGGAATATGTCGCCGAAATAAAACTAAGGCACATAAACCGCGAGTATATTTTGAAACGCACCGAAGAAACCGACTCTCTGCAAAAAGAAATCGCCGAAATGGAGGAGATACTTTCAAGCCCGAAAAAAGTTGACAAGGTAATCATTGACGAGCTTGAAGACATCATCTCAAAGTATTCCCAGCCGCGCAGGACGATGTTCCTTTATGATGTTTCCGAAGATGAGGAATTTGTTGAAGAACAGCCCGAAGGCTACCCCGTAAACATATTCTTTACGCGCGAGGGCTATTTCAAGCAAATTACTCCAAAGTCTTTAAGAATGAGCGGAGAACAGAAACTGAAAGAAAGCGACGAGATAGTATACAGCGCGGAGGTTTCCAGCAATTCCGAGCTTCTGTTCTTTACAAATAAGTTTCAGTGCTACAAATCGCGGTGCGCTGATTTCCCCGAAACAAAAGCCAGCGTTATGGGAGAATATATTCCCGCAAAGCTCGGTATGGAAGATGGAGAAACTCCCGTGTTTATGGCGGTGACGGAGGACTACAGCGAAACGCTCGTTATTTTCTTTAAAAACGGAAAATGCGCGAAAGTTCCTCTTTCAAGCTATGAAACAAAGACGAAGCGTAAAAAGCTGTCAAACGCTTTCTCGGATCTGAGCGAGGTCGTTAAAATGTTCGTGATAAAGGGCGACGAAGACTTTGTTTTGAGATCGACTGCGGGGAAAACTATATTGTTCAGCACGGCTCTTGTTCTTGCAAAATCGGCGAGAGATACCCAGGGCGTTCAGGTCATGCGCCTTACAAAAGCGGAACTTGCGGGAGCATACAAAGCGGACGCCTTTGACGTTGAAAACCTTGAAGATTACAGAATTAAAACAATTCCCCAGGCGGGTATGCTCGGCGAATTTGAGCAGATGAAACTTGAATAGGTAAACCTGTTAAGAAAAAAATTGTAGTTAAAAAGGAGATATAACTATGTTGAGCGATATTGAAATTGCGCAGAGCGCGAAGATACTGAAGATAAGCGAGATAGCAAAAAAACTCGGAATTTCCGAAGAAGAGCTTGAACCCTACGGACATTACAAGGCTAAACTTTCTCAGAAGCTTTTTGACCGCACGAAAGACGCTCCCGACGGAAAGCTCATTCTTGTAACGGCAATAAACCCCACTCCCGCGGGCGAGGGAAAGACGACGACTTCCGTCGGACTTTGCGAGGGAATGAACAAAATAGGCAAAAAGGCTTGCCTTGCGCTGCGCGAGCCGTCGTTAGGACCCGTGTTCGGCGTAAAGGGCGGCGCGGCAGGAGGCGGCTATGCCCAGGTCGTTCCTATGGACGATATAAACCTTCATTTCACGGGAGATATGCACGCCATAACCGCCGCGAACAATCTCCTCTGCGCTATGATAGACAATCATATCCAGCAGGGAAACGAGCTTAATATCGACCAGAGAAGGATACTTCTTAAACGTTGTCTTGATATGAACGACCGCGCTTTGAGAAACTGCATCGTAGGTCTTGGCGGAAAGACAAACGGCGTACCGAGAGAAGACCATTTTCAGATAACCGTAGCCAGCGAGATAATGGCTATACTTTGTCTTGCGGCAGACCTTAACGATCTTAAAAAGCGCCTCGGAAATATCCTTGTCGCATACACATATGACAATAAGCCTGTTTTCGCGCGCGACCTTAAAGCGGTCGGAGCAATGACAGTTCTTCTTAAAGACGCGATAAATCCTAATCTCGTTCAGACGCTTGAAAATAACCCCGCAATAATTCACGGCGGACCTTTCGCAAATATAGCTCACGGCTGCAATTCCGTAAGAGCGACAAAGCTTGCGCTGAAACTTTCGGATTACACCATAACGGAAGCGGGCTTCGGCTCGGACCTCGGAGCGGAAAAATTCCTCGATATAAAGTGCAGATTTGCGGGATTAAAGCCCGACTGTATTGTGCTTGTCGCGACGATACGCGCGCTTAAATACAACGGCGGCGTAGTAAAATCGGAGCTTACAAAGGAAAACCTCGAAGCGCTCGAAAAGGGTATTGTAAACCTCGGCGTTCATATTGAGAACATGAGAAAATTCGGAGTTCCCGTTGTAGTTGCAATAAATCATTTTGCAACAGACAGCGAAGCGGAAATTGCGTTTGTCCGTGATTATTGCGGGAAAAAGGGCGCGAAGTGCGCGTTCTCGGACGTTTTCCTCAAAGGCGGAGATGGCGCAATTGAACTCGCAAACGCAGTTGTTGAAACAATTGAAAATGAAAAGAGCAATTATGCTCCTCTTTATGACGAAAAGCTTTCAATAAAAGAGAAACTCGATATTATCGCGCGCGAGATATACCGTGCTGACGGCGTTTCATATACTGCCGCCGCAGAAAAGGCAATTAAACAGATCGAAGACCTCGGACTTGACAAAGTTCCCGTTTGCGTAGCCAAGACGCAGTATTCGCTCTCCGACGATCCTGCAAAACTCGGAAAGCCCGAAAACTTCAAGATAACTGTAAGCGACGTCCGTTCGAGCAACGGCGCGGGTTTTGTCGTTGCATATACGGGAGATATAATGACAATGCCCGGACTTCCGAAAGTTCCCGCGGCGAATAATATCGATATTGACGACAGCGGCGTTATTACAGGGCTTTTCTGATGAAAAGAGATTTTGTTTCCCATAGTCCCGAGGAAACCGAAGAATTTGCCGAAAGGATTGCCGAAAAGCTGAAGCCCGGAGATGTGATACTCTATAAAGGAGATCTCGGAGCGGGAAAGACCACGTTTACAAAGGGAATAGCAAAAGCTCTCGGAATTACCGAAACGGTAACCAGTCCTACATTTGCTCTTTTAAACGAATATTACGGCAGTATCCCGCTTTATCATTTCGACCTTTACAGGATAAAGACAGTCGACGATCTTTATGCAATAGGCTTTTTTGATTATCTTGACCGAGGCGGCATTATTGCGGCGGAATGGAGCGAGAATATTCCCGAACTTGAAAAAGAGCTTTTAAATGTCGTAAAGATAAATATCGAAAAACTTTCGGACAATGAGCGGAGGATAACATATGATCTTGGGGATTGACAGCTCCGCTATAACGGCGGGCTGCGCGCTGTATGACGGCACGAAAATAGTAGCCGAGCAGTTTCTGAATACCCGGCACACTCATTCCGAAACGCTTCTTCCTATGGTTGAAAATATGCTTAACGACGCGGAAGTTAAGCTCTCGGATATTGACAGGATTGCCGTAACGAACGGACCCGGTTCATTTACGGGACTGAGGATAAGCGTTTCATGCGTAAAGGGAATGGCTATGGGCGCCGGGATTCCCGTTGTTCCTGTTTCAACGCTCGAAGCCATAGCATATAACTTTATAGGAGTCGACAGCATTATCTGCGCTTGTATGGACGCGCGGCTAAGCCAGGTCTACAACGCGCTTTTCAAGTCTGAAAACGGCGTTATAACAAGACTTTGCGATGACAGGGCTATAAAGCTTGAAGAGCTTTCAAAAGTGCTTGATAAATTGGACGGGAGAATAATTTTCGCGGGAGACGGAGCCGGTTTGGCATACGAGTTTACCGAAAAAAAACATGAGCTTGCGCCGCTTGTTTTGCGTTATCAGCGGGGAAGCGGAGTTTGTCTTGCGGCATGGGAAAAAAAGGCGATAGACCCAGCCGCTCTTATGCCTAGTTATCTCAGGTTATCGCAGGCGGAGCGTGAAAAACAAAGACAGGAGGAAAACTAATGGTATCAATAGGTTGCGACCACGGCGGTTATGAGCTGAAGCTCGCCATAATCGAACATCTGAAAGAAAGGAACATTGAGTTTATTGACTGCGGATGTGACGGCGAAAAAGCCGATTATCCCGATATTGCCGAAAATACCTGCAAAAAAGTAACAAGCGGCGAGTGCGATAAGGCGATACTTGTCTGCGGAACGGGAATAGGAATGTCAATGGCGGCGAACAAAATAAAAGGTATACGCGCGGCAGTCTGCTCCGACTGGTATTCTGCAAAATATACGCGCCTGCATAACGACGCAAATGTTCTTTGTCTTGGCGGCAGGGTATTGGGCGCGGGACTTGCTATAGAGCTTACGGACGTTTTCCTTGACACGGAATTTGAAAAGGGAAGACATTGTGCAAGAGTTGAAAAAGTTATGAAACTGGAGGAAAAATAAATGGAAAAATACAACAATGTAGTGCTTTGCGATCATCCGCTTGTTCAGCATAAGCTTTCGCTTCTGCGCGACAAAAACACGGGTTCAAAGGAATTCCGCGAGCTTGTAAACGAGATTTCTATGTTCATCTGTTATGAAGCAACGCGCGATCTTCCGCTTAAAGATGTAAGGATAGAAACGCCTCTTGCGCTTGCGGACGCAAAAATTATAAGCGGCAGAAAGGTAGCTTTCGTGCCGATTATGCGCGCGGGACTGGGAATGGTAGACGGCGCTCTGGCGCTAGTTCCCGCGGCAAAAGTCGGACACGTCGGAATCTACCGCGATAAAATGCACGACAACACCGCGACCGAATATTACTGTAAGCTCCCGTTCGATATAGCAAACCGCGAGGTCATCATTATGGATCTTATGCTTGCTACGGGCGTTTCTGCGATAAAGACCGTTGAGATAGTTAAAGAAGCGGGTGCAAAGAACATAAAGTTTATGTGCCTTTTGACTTGTCCCGAGGGAATTGAAGCGTTCCATGAAAAATTCCCCGATATTGAGGTGTTCTGCGGTGCAATTGACAATGGACTCAACGACGAGCTGTATATTGTCCCCGGTATCGGCGACGGCTCGGACAGACTTTTTGGAACAAAGTAAGCCGTTTCTCTTACGTTTAACTTTTTACAGCACGAATAACCGCGTCTTTTGGCGCGGTTATTGGTTTTTCGGAGATCAAGCGCAGTTCAATCGGTGTTTTATAGAATATTATCTTTCAATAAAATCATTTATAAGATCATACACATGAATTTCCGACGCATTTTGCTTGTTCAGCACATCGGCAAATTTTTCAACTTCGGCTTTGTAAGTTGAAATATCGTTAATTTCAGCGTTCTCACTTTTTATGCCGTAGGTTTTTACAAGCTTCCCGTCCATCACAATTTCTTTTTCATTAACCTTCCACATATTTTTTATACCTCTCAAAAATTTTATTTGGCTGATTTTATCTGCCATCTTAATAATTATATCACTTATTTCCACAAATTAACAGAAAGGATTTTTTCGGTTTTGCAATTTTTTTTAAATTTTTTTAAAAAATTTTTTAAAATTTTAAAAGTTACTTCTCGTTGTGTGAAATAATTCTTTTCGTTTTATAAATGATTATTTTTGAGAGGTAAAATTTTTCATGCCGACTAATCGGACAGGCGGATGTTTTTTTTGAATTTATGATGTAGATATACTTCTATCTTCAGAATTGTCAAGAAGCATAGAGTTGAATTGCCTAAGATAATTATCGGGAATAATGTTTTTAACATACCTTGGCTTTTCGGTACGGCGGAATATCCAGCTTGTGTAAAGCTTCATTTCAAGCATTGTGTGAAGCGGCTTGTTTGCCTTTAATGCAAAATACTGCGCGTCGTCTGTTGAGTTTGCGCCCATGAATATCAGGGTATCGCAGTTGTTGACGATAGTCCTGCTGCCGTCGCCATAGCTTGCGTCAAGCTGCCCGAGAGATTGAAGCATAATTATGGTCGAAATATTGCGCGCTCTGATATTGCTGATAATATTTTCAAAGTTTTCAATTCGGCAGTTGGTAGCAAAATCGTCCAATATAAACGTCGCCGAAACAGGCAGCCTGCCTCCTATGCAGTAATTGTCGGCATAGTCGCAAAGCTGATTCATTGCCTGAGAGTAAAAGAGATTTGCAATAGCGTCCTTTGAACGGTCGGTATCCGAGACTATAACGAACATTGCCGTTTTCTCCCTGCCGAGGCGCGTGAAGTCAAATTTGCCTCCGCATAAAAGCTTTTGCATTTCCTCGTTGTCATAGTTGTTTAGCAGCACCACCGCGGTATTTATAATACACGAAAGCGTTTTTTCCGAAAGAGTGATGAAGGAGTGAAACTTCGAATACGCCCAGCTGGTCTTGCCTTTAGCCTCAAGATCAGAGTTAAGTTTGATGAAATCCTTGTAAACAGGCTTGTCTACGCGGTCGTCAATATCTTCATATACCGCAAGGTCCTCCAGCATTTTAAGCACTTTAACCATGGTAATTTCGGTGTCATTTATTTCGTATAAATAGCCTATAAATGCACATAGCATTGTTTCGGCAGACTGTTCCCAGTATGGGTCGCTAAGCATATGCAAATTTCCGCTTGAACCGAAAACCAGAGTGTGAGCAAGCTTTTGTATGTCGTTAGTATTTTTTATATAAGCAAACGGATTGTAGCGCATTGAATTTTCGGGGTGAGTGAGATCAAACTTCATCACATTATAACCCATTTGTATAAGGGTATTGCTGAGCGAACGGTAAAGTCCGCCTTTAGGGTCGGAAATAAGCACGCTGCCGCCGCAGTTGAGGGAGTTCATAACTCCCATTACCGAAGATTTTCCGCAGCCCGACGGACCTATTATGGCAATGTTGTTGTTAAGTCCCGTAAGCTTTCCGTCTTTGCTGTAACTGCTCCCGTCGGGCATTACAAGCGTTCCTATGTTATCGTTAATTGTATTTTTCATAAAAATCGTCCTCCTTAAATTAAAGCTCCTCGGTTATACTGTCGACCATTCCCGCCTCTATGGCTTCTTTTGCGTCCATAAAAGTGTTTGCATACATTATAGCGTTTATTTTTTCAAACGGCAGTCCCGTGTAATTTGAGAGCATTTTTCCTATCTTGTCGCGTATAGCAATAAGCGAGTCGGCTTGATTTCTAACCGAGCTTGCCGAACCTGCCGCGCCGTTCATTACAAGCGGTTCGTGAACCATTATCTCCCCATGCGGCATAATGTATCTATGTCCCTTAGTTCCCGCCGCAAGAATAAGCGACGCCATGCTGTACGCCTTTCCTATGCATACAACGTTTATTTCCACTTTCTTGGAAAGTATCTCCATAGCGTCGATAATTGCAAGCCCCGAGCGTATTTCGCCGCCGCAGCAGTCGATGTATAGCGTTATCGGTATATTGCAGTCGGCAAGGTACATCATAGCCCTTATCAGTGAAGAAGTGCTTTGAGCGTTAATATCGTCTGTAATGAATAATTTTCCTTGTGCAGCAAGCAGAGCTTCCGTCTGGAATTCTTTTGAACCGCTTGCGTCTTCATAAATAATAGTATCAGTCATGTTATTTTCTCCTTTAAGTTAATATTCAGAAAAAATAATGCGCATTTTTTTCTTCCGTTGACTGCATTATATCAAATATTTTTTCGCTTGTATACTTTCAAAACGGATAGATAAAAATTTCCGATTCGTTCACAAAAAAACACCGCAGTCCGAATAAACTGCGGTGTTATGCGGTTTTTGAAAAATACTCATAAAATGTGATTAAATGTCGTCAAAAAATATTTTTTAAGATTACAGATTTTTTATAAGGAGAACTATTATCGTCAGGGGGCAATAGAAAAATCGTGTTTTTTGTCTTTTTTTAGGTTTACTATGAACTTGTAAATGTCTTCAAGAGAAATTCCCAGGTGCAATGCCTGCGTAAGCAATCCCCATAAATTCCAGTCCATGGCGTCAAAGTCGAGCTTTTTGTCTATAATTTCTTCCCAGTCCTCGGAGTAGTATGAATCCGTGTTCGGCAAAAGATTCAAAAAATAATCCCTGTTTTCAAACGGATACTCGTCCTCAAGCGAAATGCTCATGAAATTCGTGCGTAAATTTTCGAGCGGTCCTATACGGCTGACAATTTCTATAATATCGTTTATATCAGAAAGCTGACGGCAGTAAATGTGATCCGTATTTATCAGGAGCTTGCCGTTTTCGTCAAATTCATGCTTAAGCGGAGATACGCCTTTTTGTTTCATACGTTCCGATATTTTGTCGTCTGTCTCCTTGCATACCGAAGCTTTGTCGTTTGCGGACAACGTATGATATTCTTCGACTATACGCACTCTGTACTTTGCCTTTTTGATATACTCGGGTTGGCGCCAAATCATGCTGTCTGTTTCAGACGAATTTTCACTGTTCTTTTTGTCAATACTGTACAATGGGTTGTCAATAAACGCATAGTAATGTTCAAGAATTACCCTGCAAAGCATATTCGAATATTTGTACAAGACGGTTAAATCAACTTGACGAAAATCTTCATCCCACATTTCGTCTTCGTCAAATTCACCTTCCATCAATATAAACTTAAACTTTTCATGCAATTCTGAAGAAAAATCTCCGATTTTTCTATCTAGGGTACCTATTATACGGTATCTTGCCTTTAAACTCATTATAAACTCGTCGTCTTGAATTATTCTATGATAATCATTGAATTCTATCTTGCAGATTTCTTTCAGAACGCAGTACAGTTGAGCGCGAAATCCTTTCTTTATGATAAAGTCCTGAATCCGTTAAGTCGGTCAAATGAAAGAGCAACAAAAAAGAGAACAATTCAAACAGTGGCTTTTGCCTGAATG
>CANRKB010000043.1 GCA_947631115.1 uncultured Clostridia bacterium | reverse complement strand
ATTCAGGCAAAAGCCACTGTTTGAATTGTTCTCTTTTTTGTTGCTCTTTCATTTGACCGACTTAACGGATTCAGGTACATTATAACACATTATTGCGGAAAAGTCAAGTTGCAACTCTCAATAGATAATGTACAATTTGTACAATATTTAACATTGTAAACAAAGAATATTTTGTAGAAGTTTAAGTTATTTTGTTGTTGACAAACAACATAAAATATGATAAAATTAGGTTGTGGCTTGGTTTATTACTTATTTTATTCCGGAGGTATTTACATGAACTCAAAACAAATGAGCATTACCGCTCTGGTTTGCGGTATCGTCGGCATTGTAGGTTCTTTTATTCCTTATGTTGACTATGTTGCCCCTCTCGCTGCTATCGCGGGCATTGTTTTCGGCGCTCTTGCGCTTGACCGCTTTAAGAAAGGCGACGAGTCCGGTTCAAAAGGTCTTGCTATTGCAGGTCTCGTTATGGGTATTGTTTCGACTGCCGTATCCATTATCATGTTTGCGTGCGCTATGTGCGTTCTTTGCTCTGTTTGCGGTTTTCTTGGCGAGCTTGCAAATTACCAGTAATAGTTACATACCAAAAAAGTTTAACCCTGCCTTTGGGCGGGGTTAATTTATATTCAGACTTTACAGTCAGGAGTTTTTTATGTTTCCGGGTTTTACTATTGATCTCCCCGATTTTATGCCGAGGGACGAGTTCTTTCTAAGCTCATATGCGCTATGCGCTGTCGCGGGAATTTTTACGGCTTGTCCGCTGGCGATACACCATTACAAAAGACGCACGGGCGACGACATTTCACTTATCTTTGTTTTTTTGTTCGGCGCTTTGGGAACGTTTGTCGGAATGCACATTCTTTACGGTATAACGAACATTCCGTATTGGGGAATATTGTTTGAGGCGAAAGACTTTATTGATTTCATACAGCGATTTGCGGCGATATTCGGAGGCTCGGTCTTTTACGGCGGACTTATAGGCGGACTTATCGCGGGAGGAGCTTCGGCAAAATTCCAGAAACTTCCGATGAAGGACGTTACGGACTGCTGCGCGCCTGCTATAGCCTTATTCCACGGGTTCGGTAGAATAGGCTGCTTTCTGGGCGGGTGCTGCTATGGAGTAGAATGGGAACACGGCATAACGTTTACAAACTCGCTTATTGAAAGCGCGAACGGAGTTCCGAGAGTTCCGGTACAGCTTATAGAAGCGGGCTTTGAATTTCTGCTCGGAGCGGTGCTTTGGATATTGCTCTCAAAGAAGAAGCTCTACGGAAAGTTGCTTTGCGTTTATCTCATCTCTTATTCCGTTGAAAGGTTCATAATCGAATTCTGGCGCGGGGACGAATACAGAGGACATCTGTTCGGATTTTCGACCTCTCAGCTTATCAGCATAGGATTTTTTGTAGGAACGATAGTTTTCCTGCTCTTGAAATATGCGGGCAAGAAAAAGCAGAAGCCCGCAACGTGAACGAATATAAAAACACCGCTTTATTTAAGAGCGGTGTTTATGTTTTTACAGTTAAATGTCATTGAACATTGTAGCTTTCCGAGGCTATTCTGAAGCAGTCGTTTACCAGCGGTTCTCCAAGTTCCCTGTATGAAGCTTCGGAAATTGCCTGTATCTCGCTTTTTTCTGCGGCGTTAAAGTTTTGCGTAAGCTCCTTGAGAATGTCGAGCTTGCCCAAACACATTTTACATTGAAAAACTGCCATATTGCCTCCCAAAATAATAAATCATATACGGTACTCAATATGCTGTAACCGTCAACAAATAATTTGCCTCAAAAAGATAACAGCCGAAATAAGGATTTTAGCCTGCAAGGTCTTGACAATGTGCATTAAATATAGTACAATATAAGCGTAATGTTTAAAAGTCAAATTTCTGGCTTTATATACAAGCCCGACAATGGAAATGGTGATATATATGAAAATGAAAAAGGCGCTTTGCGCCGTGCTGGCGGCGCTTTGTCTGGTAGGCTGCACCTCGACGGAGGACAATTCTTCAAACGGGGAAAAAATCGTCGTTACGATGATGTACACGGACTTTCTGCCTAATTTGGAAAAGCTGGTGGAAGACACTTACGGCGATATAGACTTACAAATCGAAAGAAACACTCCCGCTACTATCGACGGAGAGATAGAACGCCGCCTCAGAAACGGTCACGGAACGGACATCGTTACTTCTACCCTTGCTTCGGGCGATGTGCTTAACTATCTCGCAGACCTCAGCGCGGACGAATATATTTCGGCGTATCAGTCGGGAATAATGCACAAGACCTCAAAGGGCGGAAAAAACCTTTTTATTCCCCTGCCCGCGCAGTATTACGGGTATATCTATAACGCTACGCTCCTGCGCGAAAACGGACTTTCAGTTCCCACTACGCAAAAAGAACTTCTTGATGTGCTTGAAACGGCAAAAGAAAAGAAAATAGGCGCAGACGAAAACGGCGCTGTATTTTCTATGGACGGCACGCCCTCTATCACCGCGACGTTCGTACTCGCAACCCAAGTACCCGATTTCTTCGGGCTTTCCGAGGGCATAAAATGGCTGGACGATATAAAAAACGGAAACGCTTCTTTTAAAGATTCGCTCGAGGGCTGTCTTGACCTGCCGCTCGAAATGGCTGAAAAGAAGTACATGGAAACCACTCAGTTTACGTCCGTTTCAAACGCCGCGCCAATACTCAAAAAAATGACGGACGGAAAGCTCCTTATGGCGTTTGACAACGTCACAATGCTGGACGATATACGTAAAGACAGCAGCTATGAATTCGATATGCTCCCCGTATTCAGTTCCGAGGGAAACCCTTCATGGACGGTTTCAAACCCAACGGCTTTTCTCGGCATAAACAACGAACTCACCGAAAGCGGAAACGAGGCTCGTCTTGACGCCTGCCGCAGAATACTTGCGCTTATTTCCACGCCCGAAGGTCAGGCTGCCTTTATACGGGACAACGGCGCGGGATACTCGTATCTTACGGATTACGACCCAGAGCCTGAAGCCGTTCCCGACGGGATCGAGGAATGTATAGAAAGCGGATTTAACTACAACATTTCCGTACCTGCCGATTATATGCGCTATCTCGGAAACCGCTGCAACGCCGTTATTTGCGGGCAAAAGACCATAGACGCCGCTTTTTCGGATATAGACAATTATATGAACGACAAAAGCGAGCAGCCCGCGACGCTTATAGGCACAATAGATCACGATATGATAGTCGAAAACTATAACGTTCGTCTCAGAGAAACAGAGATAGGAAATCTAATCTCCGACGCGGTAAAAGAAATAACCGAAGTCGATATTGCCGTGGTAAACGGCGGTTCTATAAGAGGAAGCCTTTACAAGGGCGACGTTTACAGCTACGACCTCGATTATGTCTGCCCGTATCCCAACGAAATGATCGTTCTCGAAGTGAATGCGGACGTGATAAGAAAAATGCTTTCAAACGGTCTTTCCGCTATGGTTCAAAGCACGAATATACCGGGAGGAAGATTCCTGAACGTTTCGGGAATTAAATATTCGTTTATACCTCCTACGGATAATTCTCCCGCGCAGCTTGCACAAGTTACTCTTCCCGATGGCTCGACGCTCGACGAAAATAAAACATATACCATTGCCGTAACGGATTATATGGCGGGCAGAAGCGGGTATCTCGACAACAACGGCGACGGGTTTACAATGCTAAATGTTTTCAGCGACGACACGCCAAAGGCGGAAAACGTAAAGCTCGTCCGTGAAACCGACTATACGTTGAAAACTATTCTCGAACAATTTATACTTAGTCACAACAACGAGGAGATCGCTTCGCAGATCGAAGAAAGGATCACATCGGTGAATAACAATGGGTGAGGATCGGGGAAAAAAGGTATCGCATACGCGGTTTTATATCGTGCTGGTTCTGGCAATAGCTATAGTGTGCCTGCTGGTGTACTGGCTTATTGCGTCAGCCGGGGGGATAACGTCGGATTTCACAAAGAGCATGAACACCATGTATCTTCGCGAAATGACGAATCTTACGCAGGCGAACTTTAAATCGGGACTTTCTATGAGATACAGCGGACTTAAAGCCGTAGCGGAAAGCGTTACAGCCGACGACACGCAAGACCTCGAAACGCTGAAAAGGTTTATCGTTGCGGCGGAAAATAACAATGACTTTGAGTTTTTCGCGTTTGTTGACAAGGACGGCTTTTACTACAGCGAGGACGGAAAGCGCCCCGCCGCTTCGAAGCTTAGCTTTCTCGCGGATTTGCTTTCGGGAAAGGACAAGCTTGTTTCATACAACGAAACGTTTCTTGACGACAATATGATAGTTCTCGGAACGCAGATAGCGCCGATAAAATACGACGGAACGGACATTATCGCCGTTATTGCGGGATTTACCGCCGACTCTATCGGACAGCACCTGTTTTTAAGAAGCGAGGACGGACAGACAAACGCAAGCATAGTAAACAAGGACGGAAGTTTTATAGTTTATAATACCTATTTCGCCGAATTACCCAAAGGCAGCAACGTCATTTCCAAGTTCAGAGAATACGCCGAATTCGACAACGGTTTTTCGCTTGAACAAATGGAAAACGACTTTAATAACGGGAAATCGGGAATGGTCGTATTTAAAGCCTCAAACGTGCATATGTGCATGTACTACTCACCGATAGAGGATACGGAATGGTATATGCTCATGGAAGTGCCGTATGCAATCGTCGACGAGATGACCGAGGACTTAAGCGGACGGCTCAACACAAACGCTCTCGTTATGATGGCGACAGTTGTGGCGATAATAGCAGCTATTTTCGTGGTTTATTTCATAAACCTCAAAGCCCACTCAAAGCAGCTAGAAGCCGCACGCGAGTCGGCGGAAACGGCGCAAAAAGCCGCCGAACAGGCGAGCCTTGCAAAAAGCGAGTTTCTAAGCCGCATGAGCCACGAGATACGCACGCCCATGAACGGAATTATCGGTATGACCGAAATTGCCCGAAGAAACTATGACGATCCGGAAAAGGTGGACGACTGTCTGAAAAAAGTTTCGCTTTCGTCGAAGCACCTTATGTCGCTTATAAACGACGTGCTGGATATGTCGAAGATAGAAAGCGGAAAAATTCAGCTTAAAAACGAGCTTTTCGACCTGAGAGCGTTTCTCCAAAATATCGAAAATATTTACAGCGTTCAGGCGGAAGAAAAAGGCGTTGAGTTTAAAATTTCACTGTTCGGGAATATCGACGCGCTTATCGGCGGCGATTCGCTGAGGCTGAACCAGATACTTACAAACCTGCTTTCAAACGCTTTTAAGTTCACACCGAAAGGCGGAAAGGTCGTTTTAAACGTAAGCGAGCTGAAGCACGAAGGAAACACCGTTCTGCTGCGGTTTGCCGTAAAGGACAACGGGGTTGGCATAAAGCAGGAAAACCTTGAAAAGATATTCGAGGCTTTTGAACAGGAAAACGCCGAAGTTACGCACAAATACGGCGGCACAGGCTTGGGTCTTTCCATTGTCAAGAAATTTTCCGAACTTATGGGCGGCAGCGTAAAGGTAAGAAGCGAATACGGCAAGGGCTCGGCGTTTGAAGTTGAACTTCCGTTTACCGTTACGGGCAAGTCGGAAACAATAGAATGGAAAACCGACAGCGACAACTCCGACAGGACTTCCGAAAATAAAGTTTACGATTTTAACGGAAAGCACGTACTTCTCGCAGAGGACAACGAGCTTAACCGCGAGATAGCCACGGAACTTCTCGGAGCAAGCACGGGCGCTATAATAGACGAAGCCGAAAACGGGCAAATGGCAGTTAAGCTTTTTGAGGAAAGCAAAACGGGATATTACGATCTTATACTTATGGATATTCAAATGCCCGTTATGGACGGTTTTGAAGCGACAAGGATTATTCGCGCCATGGAGCGCCCCGACGCGGCCACCGTTCCTATCTTCGCAATGACCGCCAACGCCTTTGCAGAGGACGAAGAAAAAAGTATTCGAGCGGGAATGAACGCGCACCTCTCAAAGCCGCTGGAAATTTCCGCCGTCCTTGCGGCAATGAACGAGATACTCATAGCCAAGAAATAAACATAATACCCCTCTATGAAAAACATAGAGGGGTTTGACTGTAAATAAAGCCCCATCTGCAGCGAAGCGGACGGGGCTTTTATGTTATTTTTTCTTTCCGAACTTAATTATTATCAATACGGCTAAGCCTATAAGCAGCAACGCTCCCACGGAACCTATTATAATAAGCGGAATGTTTAAGTCGTTGCCTTGCGAGCCGCCAACGCTTGTTGAACTGCTGTTCATGCTGCCTGATTGCGTGCTTGATGAGCTGATGTTCGATGAACTGCTGTTGCTTGATGAGCCGTTTGCGCTTGAAGAACTGCTTGCGCTTGAAGAACTGCTTGAGCTTGAAGAACCGCTTGAACTTGAAGAGCTGCCTGAGCTTGAAGAACCGCCTGAACTTGAGGAGTTGCTTGAACTCAATGAACTGCTTGAACTCAATGAACTGCTTGAACTCGATGAACTGCTTGAACTTGACGAAGAAGACGAGCTTTGAAGCTTCGGTATAGCACGCTCTTCTTTCAAACCGCAGGAAGAACAAGTGCGCTCTTCAACGCCATCTGCTGTTGTAGTCGGCTGCTGCTTTACTGCGTAATCGCCAAAGGTGTGGTTTCCGGTAGCTTTTATCGGCTCGGTATAGCTGTTGCCGCAATTCTTGCAGACGAAAGTTGTCACGCCGTCTTCGCCGCAAGTAGCGGGCTTTGTTACGGCACTTTCATAGGAATGTTCCGAAGAAACGGTTTTCGTTATTTTTGTACCATCGGGAAATTCTACCGTAATATCCGCGTTTCCGCAAGATTTAAGGGTTATATTTCCGTTTGACACGGAGATATTGTCGTTTGAGGAACTCCACTTTATCTTGCTTGCGGCGTCGTCCGATATTACAAGACCTTTGGTAGTTGTTGATCCATATTCTGAGTCGTTAAAGTTCATCGTTGCGGTCACTGAAATTTTATCGTTGCCGCTTAGCGTTTCGGGGCAGTTTACCTCGTAAGTTATGTAATCGTTTTTGACTTCAAGCGTCTGGATAACGGTTCCCGTAGAAGATCCCCCGGCGCTGCTGCCGCTTGAAAAACCGAACTCTCCCGCCGTGGTGTTGTGGTACTTGGTGTTATCCGAGCAGAATGTTCCGAGTCCAACGAATTTGTATTTGGGGTTTATCATGGCGGTATAGTGACCAGTGACCGCATTGGGAGTTTTATTTATCCAGTCATTTTTCTCACTATACCACTGTTCGATACCCATTGTCATGGTATCAGACCAGTTCCAAGCCAAAACCTCAGCGTAACTTCTCGTGCCGTTAGGACCGCTGAACCAAACGTCATTTCCGTTGGTTCTCACATGCCCCATAGTAAGACTAGCCTCGGCGGCGCGTATTCTTGCGATATATTCAAGATCCGCCGACCACTGTAACGGTACGTAATCGTCGGGTGTGAGACGTTTGTGCGTTTCGGGATCTTCAATGCCCTCCTCGCAGGCTTCTTTTCGTATCTTGTTTATCAGCTCCAACGCTTCTTGAACTTGCGCTATGTACTTTCCCTCAATTCCCAGCAACGTACACCCCGCGCTCGGCGTATTCACATTGGTAGGCAACACCGTGCTTTCCGCACGGACCGCCGTTATGGAATTAACGAAAACAGACAACGCGAAAAATAACGAAACAGTTATCACTGCAAAACGCTTTTTCATATAAAAATTCCTTTCACAAAGAAGAAACATCGGTCCTGTTTTAATTTTACCATAATCGCGCTGATTTGTCAAGCTTTTTCAGCTTTTGCGCCTTTATGGAATTTTTTTATAATAGCCATTTTGTTGTTGACATTAAAATGATTTTATGATATAATTTTTACATAAGTATATCCGGGCGGCGACGAACGTTTGGGATACAATATTTAAAAAAGGAGATGGTTTTAGTGTTAAAGATCACAACGGCGCAAAAACGTATCTGCAGCTTACTGCTGGCGGTCGTTTTTATTTTAACTTTGCTGCCGCTGAGCGGTCTGTTTGAAAACGCAGATGCATCCGCGGCAAGCACGGGAGAAACGTCTGTTACCTTTAATTTAACCGGTAGCGGCACAAAAGAAAGTCCTTACGAAATCAAGGACAAAACCGATCTTGAACAAATGAGAGATGCGGTAAATGCAAACTACAAACCGACAGACGACGGCAAGATCGAGGCGGCAAAAGCAAATTATGTGCTTGAAACTGACATTGAAAATCTCGGCAGCTGGGAGCCGATAGGAAAAACTACCGCTTTTGTCGGAACATTTGACGGCAAAGGTCATAAGATCTCGGGTCTTTCTATTGACGGCAGCAACGGCAAAAACAGGGCTTCTACTTTAGGTCTGTTCGGCAAGAACGAAGGCACTATAAAGAATTTGCACGTTAGCGGCACTATCGTTAACGGCGGATTCTTTTCGGGTCTTATAGTGGCATCGAACGACGAAAAAGGCACAATTGAAAACTGCTATGCTGACGGCTCTGTAGGGGGCTCATATGCTATAGGCGGTGTAGTAGGCTATAACAACGGCACTATAAAGAACTGTTTTGCCGATGTTAGATCAACAAGCGCCGCTTCATCAGGCACTTTCGGCGCTATAGCAGGTACTAACGGCAATCATGAGATAACAAACAGCTGCTATAAAAACACCAACTTGCCTGCGGTGGGTACAGCGACAAACGATACGGCTAAGGGTGTTGTCGCTCTTACCGAAGCTGATGTAAAAGCCGGCAAGGCTGCATGGATATTGCGCCAAGGACAGACCGGCGATATGTATTGGGGTCAAAAGCTCGGCGAGAGCAAAGAAGAAGTTCCTACTCTCAAAAACAATGATACCGACAGAGTTTACAGGGCTGAATTTTTGCTGAAAACAGGCACAAATAGTAATGTATTGGTTGCAGAGGGCTTTGCGAACAAGGACGGTCACTTTACAAAGCCCACTGTTGAATATGACAATAACGGTCAGACCGCAAGTGACAAGTGGTATACCGATGAAAAACTTGAAACTGAGTATAATTTCACTGAGAATGTTTCAGCCGATACCAAGCTTTACAGCGGCGAATCTTTAAAAGATTACACCATAACGCTGGAACTGGACAATGGCACACTTACTGAGGACAGCGGCTGGACAAAGGGTGAAGACGGCAAGTACACCAAAACTTACAACAAGGGTACAGAGAGCTTTGATCTTCCCACACCTATTGCGCCCGAAGGTCAGAAATTTGCAGGCTGGGTATACAACAATGCCAACGAGGCAGAAAAAGTTACCATAACCAAAGGCACAATGGAAGACAGAACCTATAAGGCTGTTTACAAAGATGCCAAGGGCGCTGAGATAACCGTTAAACTTGGTGATCATGAATGGAAAGGTATTCTTTCCGGGGTAACGGTATGTGTTAAAGAACAGAAAGCTACAGTTACTGCTACTGCAACTGATAACACAGATAATAATGTAACGCTTAAATATTACACAAGCGATTCTGCACTTACTGAGGATCAGCTGAAACAAAAATCTGACAACGAATGGGTAGTATATGAACCCAACACTGGCGTTGTAGTAAGCCCTACTAAAACCAACAGCCAGTATGTATACTTCAAGGCTACTGACAGCGACGGAAATGATACCTATGCCAGCAGCGCTGCAATAGTTTTTGACCCTTCCGCACCTACTATATCAGGCATTGCGGATAATGGCACATACTGCGAAAGCATTGAATTTACCGTAGACGACAATAACCTTGCGACGGTTGCTGTTGGTGACGATGTTATCTACAGTGCTGACGGCACTTTTGTAACCGATGACAGCGGCATTGTTGCAACCGTTATAGGCAACAAGAAATTCTCGGTAAAATTTGAGCACGATGGTTCTAAAGAGGTTATTATTACCGCTAAAGACAAGGCAGGCAACGAGACCACTTATAATGTAACAATAAATGGTCAGCACATTAAGGGCAGATCAGTTACCGAAATGACAAGACAAGCCTCCTGCGTAAACATGGGCGAGGGCATAAAGCTGACATACTGCAAAACTTGTGGCCTTATAATGGAGCGCGACGACCATTATACACAGCCTAAGTTAGAGCATAGATGGTCGCCTTGGAAAGAGACATCTTCCGAGCTTTGCGGAGATAAAACAAGCACGAGAAAATGTCAATTCTGCGGCCTTACCGAGACCAAGACCGAGGATGGTCATCACGAATGGGAGACGGAGTACACCGTAGACACGCAGCCTACGTGCCTTAAACCCGGGCAGAAGTCTAAGCACTGCAAGAATTGTCACATATCCAACCCCGACGACACCGTCGAGATACCTACGCTCAAACATCAGGCAGGCAACGTAAAGACTATAGTAGTTAAAGAAGCTACCTGCACCACCGACGGCGGCACTGAAACTGTAGTCCTCTGCCAGAACTGCCAGAGTGAAATGGGCAGGACTTATAATGTTATCCCCGCAACGGGTCACGATTTTTCGGACTGGGAAAAGATACAGACTCCGAGCGATCCCGAAAGCGGCACTATGAAGCGCGTATGCAATACCTGTGGATTTTCCGAAACAGTTTCGTATCATACCGAGCATGAATGGAGCGAAGAAAAGATAGTCGACAAAGAACCCACCTGCACTACGGACGGAAGCAAGTCTTTCCACTGCGCAAACTGCGGTTCTACCGATCAGTCGGAAGTTATTCCCGCGCTCGGTCACAAGCTGCTTGAAGCGGTAAGAGAAGCCGTTCTCCCTGCTACCTGCACGGAAGCGGGAAGATACTACGATGTAGTATACTGCGAGACTTGCAACGAGCGCGTAAGCTCTACGCCCGTTACGCTCCCCGCAACGGGTCACACATTCGGCGAATGGGAAGAAGTAAAGACCGCTGCGGGCGAATCAAACCAGCAGAGGAAATG
>CANRKB010000042.1 GCA_947631115.1 uncultured Clostridia bacterium | reverse complement strand
ATATTGGCGGATTTTGTTCTCGCGCCGTTTAGAAGTCCCATCTGGTACATCGTGTAAAGGAGCTTTCTGTGCGACGGTTTAAATCCGTCGATTTCGGGCAACGCTCTTGATACTATAACGCTCATAGCATACGGCATATAATTTTCTTCGAGAGTGCTTACTATGTCGGTCTCAACGACCTTTCCCGATCCCTCAATATATGCCGAAGCCTTTTGTTTCGGCGGTTTTTTTTGTTCTCTTTTCTTCAACTTTTCATAACCTCGATCAGTTTTGTCAGCCATTCGGGCTTATAATCTCCCACTGTCCGCAAAAGCCCGTTTTTGTATTCTGCTACCTTTACATATCCGTTTTCATTATCGTAAAAATGAGCTTCGTTACAATAAGGCAGTATCTTCATTAGATCCGAAAATCTGTTTTTAAAGCGTCTGTAAATATCTTCGGCGGGAACATCGTGTCCGCCCTTTCTCACGCGGTTTGCAATTCTCGCAAGGCTTTCTTCCGCTGAGCTTACAGCTATATAATACAAACGAACAAAATAGTCTTTTTGTGCGGCGGTCTTTACGGTCCTGAGAGTTTTATTTCCCGAAAGCGTTGTTTCTTGTGAAAAACTAACTTCCTTTTCAAGACAATCAGAGATCATTTTTACAGCGGCTTTTCCGCCTTTTACTTTATCTACGCCAAACTGAAGATTTAATTTATCGGCATCAACTATTATGCCTAAATCGTCGTGCTGTTCGGTAAGACAGCCGATAAAGCTGCTTTTACCCGTGCCGTTTACGCCGCCAATAATAGTATAGATTTTCATTTACGCTCCTGTTCAGCTTATATCCGCCGCTTCGAGATAGCGGCTGCCGTTTTCGCGGATAAAATCCTTTCTTCCCATAAGATCGTCTCCTAAAAGCACGTCAAACATTCTGCGCGTTTCTTCAGCGTCGGCGGGCTTTACTCTGATAAGGCGGCGCGTCGCGGGGTTCATTGTAGTAAGCGACATCATATCGGGATCGTTTTCACCGAGTCCTTTCGAGCGCTGTATGGTATACTTCTTCTCGCCTATCATGCCGAGAATTTTTGTTTTCTCGGGCTCGGTATAGGCAAAATAGGTCTTATCCTTTGTGTTTATTTCATAAAGCGGAGATTCGGCTATATAAACAAATCCCTTTTCTATAAGCGTAGGACAAAGCTCCTGTATCATAGTGAGAATGAGCGTTCTTATCTGAAATCCGTCTACATCCGCATCCGTACAGATTATAACTTTATTCCAACGGAGATTGTCGATATTGAACGTACTTAAATTCTTGTTGGCTTTGGATTTTACTTCAACTCCGCAGCCAAGCACTTTTATGAGATTTGTAATTATCTCGCTTTTAAAAATCTTGTCGGCGCTTGCTTTAAGGCAGTTCAATATTTTTCCCCTTACGGGAATGACCGCCTGAAATTCCGCGTCGCGCGCAAGCTTTACAGAGCCGAGCGCCGAATCGCCCTCCACTATATAGACCTCGCGCTTTGAAATATCGCGGCTTCGGCAATCCACAAACTTGTCTATACGGTTTGTAAGGTCTATCTTCTGAGAAAGGCTGGCTATAGAAGAAGAACGTACTTTCTCCGCATTTTCCCTTGAACGTTTGTTTACAAGCACTCT
This sequence comes from uncultured Clostridia bacterium, assembly GCA_947631115.1. GTDB lineage: Bacteria > Bacillota > Clostridia > Oscillospirales > Ruminococcaceae > CAG-115. The sequence continues at coordinate 9,431 of CANRKB010000042.1, read as the reverse complement.
CTCGGCAATTCTCACCGCCTCGTCGGGATTTTCTATGAAATAGACCTCAAGAGAATGTTTGAGCCAATCCGTCATCGCGTCTTTTATAAAAACGTTCGTTACGGCTTTTTTAGTTTGATTCGCATAGCTTGCCTGCGTCGAAAAGTTCGAGGAAATAAACACAAGGCAGTCTGAAACGTCCTCCCATTTTACTGCTTTTTCGCCTTTATTGTACTTGTTGTTATTTTTAAGGTACGCGTCGATTTGCGACAGAAAAGCCTTTTTCATGGCCTCATCGGGAGACCCGCCGTGTTCGAGAAAGCTCGAATTGTGATAATGCTCGATAAAGTGAGTTTCCTTGCTGAATACAAACGCAACGTTCATTTTCAGCTTGTATTCCTCTTTATCCTCGCGGTCTTTTCCGACGCGCTCTGCGTGCCAATACTGCGGAGCAGTAAGCGTATTTTCACCGACAGCTTCTTTCAGATAATCAAAAATACCCTCTTTATAGCAGAATATCTTTTCGTCTGAAGTACCGTCCTCGTTTTCAACTATTCTAAGGAACTCAACACCGCCGTTTACGACAGCCTGTCTTCTCAGCATATCGTCAACGTATTCAACGCCTATATCTATATCCGTAAATACTTCGAGGTCGGGCTTCCAGTGTATTTTTGTTCCCGTCTGAGAACATTTTTCGCGTTTAAATCCTTTTTCGCTGTCAGTGACATTAAAGCCCTTTTCAAACCGCAGAGAATATTTCCATTCGCCGTTTTTGCTCTCAACTTCCATAAACTCCGAAGCAAACTGCGTCGCGCAAAGTCCCAGTCCGTTGAGTCCGAGAGCGAACGAATAATTTTCTCCCGAATTGTTGTTGTACTTGCCGCCCGCATAGAGCGTACAAAACGCAAGCTCCCAGTTGTATTTTTCCTCGCTTTTGTTATAGTCGATGGGTATGCCGCGTCCAAAATCCTCTACCGTAACGGACTTATCCGCATGGAGAGTTATTATTATACGGTTTCCGAAGCCCTCGCGCGCCTCGTCTATAGAGTTTGATATAATCTCAAAGACCGAATGTCTGCAGCCCTCGATACTGTCAGAGCCGAAAATTACCGCGGGTTTAAGTCTTACTTGGTCGGGGCCTTTAAGAGCTTTCAGATCGTTATAGCCTGTTTTTTTTGCCATATAAACCTCTTGAATTGTATTTGTACGAATATAAAACCACAATATATATTATACATCATATTTCCCGATTTGTCAAGAGTTGATATAAATAATTATAAAAATAAGGCGCTCATCATTATTGTAAATATGAACGCCTGTATTTTTTATTTTCAATAGATCAGTTCAGGATTGCGGAAAGTACTCCGCCTCTGTAAAGAATATTCAGAATAAGAATTATCGCAAGGGCAAGATTAAACGTGTTTGAAATGGAAATATACGACGCCTTTGAACGCTTGCTTTCGATAAGCGACGAACAAAACCCCAAAAGCGTAGCCTCTATCGCTACCGCGACGGTAATAACTACTACCCCGCCCATTACCGTCAATTCTGCCTGAAGAAGTCTTTTAAAGACAAGTTCAAGTATAACGAACGCAAGCGGCACAATCCCGAGCGGCAGCATTGCCAATGCCCACGGCTTGTGATGAGTTCTCAGAAAGACTATTTCCATAATTATAAAAAAACCGATAATAACAATACACTCTATTACCATAATATTATCTCCGACTTTTAATTGAGAAACTTCTTTGAATCTGATTTTTCATGGATAGTACATTCTTATCTGAAAGGTTGCCCGACTATTCGTAAGCTTCATACGAGCCGTAGGAATAAGCTGCGGAATCGGTTGAAGCGGGGGTGTTGTTCTGATTTATAGCGTTAAAATTCACAAAGAACACAACCGTGCATATACCGAGGATAAGAACTGCCGCACATATGTAAAGTGCAACCGTCGAAGCAGGAACTTTTTCGCGCTTATACTTGCTGCCTTTTTTCAAATCATACACTCCCCAAAAATTCTTTCTATATTTTATCATATTCGATATAAAAATGCAAGCAGTTTTGCTCAAAAAAATATTACAATTTGGTTACAGTATAAATTCCTATCCACATCTTGTTATCGAAAAACTTCGCCTTTTTCATTCAGTATGCGCGTCCTTATAATTTTTATGCCGTTAAGCTTTCCAAATTCGCTTTCGTATGCTCCCAAAAGCAAAGTAGGATTTATATTAAAATCGTTTCCCGCGGGAAGCTTTATGCTTAAATTTCCGTCATCAACGCCAAGCACGCTTATAAACGGTTTCAGATCTATTTTAGAAATGCCTTTTTTCGTCTTCTTTTCGGTAATAATTGACGGTCTTTCGCAAAATTCAAAAAGTTTGTCGCTGTCAAAGTTACCTTTAATTTCATACTCCGCGAAAGCTATATCGGTGTTTTTCATAACGGGCGCTGATACATCTGTAACGCATATATCGAGAGGAAGCGCTTTTGAAAGCCTTTCTTTAGTTTCTTCAAAAGAAATGTCCCTAAGAAGTCTCATATCCATGGCTTCTCTGAGTCCCTCCTGTCCGAGAGAAAGAGGCAGCATAAACTGCAAGTACAGCCGCGGACTGAGTCCCTCGGTATACCATGCGGGAAGCTGCGCAGTCCTTACGGCACGCTGAAACACACCATAGAGGTCAAGATGTGAAATATACTTTGCCCGTCCGACTTTGCTGAAAAACACACGGGTATTTACTGACGGCAATATCCTCAGCTCCTTTAGTCTTTTTTATGCACGGGGCAATCCTTTACGCCGCAGCCCGAACACTGTTCCCTGCAATTCGGGGTAGGCTCGGACAAATGCGCGCGCTTGTTTTCTTTAATAAGAAAATCCTTTGACACCAGCATATCTATCATGCTCCAAGGAGATATTTCATCATAGCTGCGGCGGCGGTTTGCGTAAAACTCCATAGAAAGCCCACATTCTTCAAAAGCCGCTTTCCATTTTTCAAAGCTGAAACAGTCGTTCCAGCCGTCCATTACGCAACCGTTTTCCCATGCGGTATAAATAACTTTTCCGACGCGCCTGTCGCCTCTTGCGAAGACAGCCTCTAAAAGTCCCAAATTGCTGTCCGAATATGAAATCGAAATTTTTCGGTCTTTTCTTGCGTCAAATAAAAGTTTTACGCGCTTGTTTATTTCTTCACCGCTTATCTGAGGTTCAAACTCAAACGGCGTAAAAGGCTTAGGGATAAACATTGAGAGCGATATTGAAACGCTCGGCGCTTTTCCTTTCTGGCGGTTCGGGTTTTTATAAAACTGCTCCACTATCTCTTTTGCAAGGTTATAAATGCCGATAATATCCTCGTCCGTTTCGGTCGGAAGCCCGAACATAAAATAGAGCTTTATTGCGGTATAACCGCCCTCGAAAGCTATTTTTACACTGTTCAGAACGTCTTCTTCCCTGATGTTTTTGTTGATGACGTCGCGAAGACGCTGCGTTCCCGCTTCGGGAGCGAACGTAAGCCCGCTGCGTTTTACGCTTGATATTTCGTTTAATATCTCCTCGCTGAAACGGTCAATTCTAAGCGACGGGAGCGAAAGATTTACGCGGTTTTCCGCCGTCCATTTATTAAGATCACAAAGCAAGCCTTCTATATCCGTATAGTCGCTTGTAGAAAGGCTCGACAGCGACACCTCGTCATATCCCGTGTTTTTGCATAATGTAATTGTCTGATCGATAACAGTCTCACGAGATTTCTCTCGCAAAGGGCGGTAGATAAATCCCGCCTGGCAAAATCTGCATCCGCGTATACACCCGCGCATAACTTCTTCAACCGCTCTGTTATGCACAATGTCAACAAACGGAACTACAAAGTTTTCGGGATAATATGACTTATCCAGATCGCTTATAATGCGCTTTCTGACCTTTTCGGGAGCGCCGTTTTTCGGAACTATCGCCGAAACCGTTCCGTCGGCGTTATACGAAATATCATAAAGGCTCGGGACGTAAACGCCCTCAATTTCCGAAGCCATTTTTAAGAACTCCGATTTCGTGCGGTTTTCTTTCTTACACTTTTCCATTAGGCGCATTATTTCAAGGTTTAATTCTTCTCCCTCTCCTATTGCAAACAGATCAAAGAAATCGGCGAGCGGCTCGGCGTTACAAACGCACGGTCCTCCGCCCATAACTATCGGCGTAAGCGACGTTCTTTCGCTTGCAATCACAGGCAATCCCGCGAGGTCGAGCATTTCGAGAATGTTTGTATAGCACATCTCATACTGGATAGTAAAGCCGAGAAAATCAAACTCTCTTATCGGGTCGAGGCTTTCGAGCCCATACAGCTCAATACCGTTTTCGCGCATTTTTTCCCGCATATCGGGAAGCGGTAAAAAACACCGCTCGCACCAATAATTCGCAACGGCATTTTTAAGCCCGTAAAGAATTTTCATTCCGAGATGCGACATTCCTATTTCATATGTATCGGGAAACGCAAACGCAAACCTTATGTCTACGTTTTCCTTATCTTTTATAACGCTGCCCGGCTCGCCGCCGATATAACGCGCGGGTTTTTCCACGTCAAGAAGAAAGCTCTCGAGCTTTTCAAGATAATCCCGATTTCTGTACATCATTGCGCTCCTTATCCGGCGTTTTTCGGAATGTGTATCATTGATTTCTTAGCTTGCGCTCATTCCATTCCTGTTTCGTCATCAATACCTGGCGAGGCTTTGAACCCTCAAACGAGCCTACTATGCCCATTTTCTCCATTGTGTCAATAAGACGCGCCGCGCGGCCGTAACCGAGCTTTAAGCGCCTTTGGAGAGCGGACGTGCTGGCTTGTCCCGCAGTTACGACAAATTCAATTGCTTCTTCAAGCTTTTCGTCTGCTTCTCCGTCGTCAAAGTCCTCGTCACTTCCCTGTTCTTCTGCGGCTTCTGCTCTGCGCTCAATTTCGGCAATAATGTTCTCGTCATACTCGGCGCTGAATGTCTGCTTTATAAACTCAACAACGCGCTCGACTTCTTCGTCCGATACATAACACCCCTGAAGACGTATCGGCTTCGGCACTCCCACGGGCATATAAAGCATATCGCCGTTTCCGAGGAGCTTTTCCGCTCCCGACGCGTCAAGTATAACGCGGCTGTCTATCTGCGACGCTACCATAAGCGCGATACGACTCGGAATATTACCCTTGATAAGACCCGTTACGACTTGAACGGTAGGTTTTTGCGTTGCTATTACAAGGTGCATACCTGCGGCTCTTGCTTTTTGAGCAAGTCGGACAATGCTGTCTTCAACGTCCTTTGGAGAAGCCATCATAAGGTCGGCTAACTCGTCAATGAATATAACAATTCTCGGCATTATATTGCCTTCGATAAGACCTTTTTCAACAAGCTCGTTATATCCGTCGATATTGCGGACGTTGTTCTCGCTAAACAAGGTGTAACGGTTGTCCATTTCGGTAACTGCCCATGCGAGAGCGCCCGCGGCTTTTTTCGGGTCTGTAACAACGGGAATGAGCAAATGAGGGATACCGTTGTACATCATAAATTCTACCTGCTTCGGGTCTACCATTATAAGCCTCACGTCGGAGGGCGTGGACTTCATGAGTATACTCATTATGATAGAGTTTACGCAGACAGATTTTCCCGAACCTGTTGTTCCCGCAATAAGCAGATGAGGCATTTTTGAAACGTTGCAGCGAACCGCTTCGCCGCTGATGTCTTTTCCGAGAACGGTGTCGAGCTTGCTGTTGAAGGTCTTTTTAAAGCTTTCTGTATCGACAAGTTCGCGGAAGAAAACAGTATCTCTTATCTTATTCGGAATTTCAATTCCGACAGCGGCTTTATCGGGTACGGGAGCTATTCTTATACCCGACACCGCAAGATTAAGCGCCAAGTCGTCGGCAAGACCCGCAATCTTGCTGAGCTTTACGCCCGGCGCGGGCTGAAGCTCATAGCGCGTAACGGACGGACCGCGCGCAGCTCCGATATAAGTCGCGGTAACGCCGAAACTTTTAAGTGTATTTACGAGCTTGTCTGCGTTTGAACGTATCTCCTGTTCAACGTCCGCGGGCTTTACGGCTTTTTTCGCTTCGTCAAGCAATGTTACGGGAGGCAAGGTATAAACCTCCGAAAGCGTAGGCTGAAGTGTTGGGGATTTCTTGGGCGGCTGAACGGGAGGTTTTGAGGCAGGCTTTGAGAAATTCGGTTTCTTTTCCGCCTGAGGCGTTACATCTTCGAGATCAAGCTCAAGCTCCGCTTCTTCGCTTTTTGTAATTTTTCTCGGCTTGTCGTCGGAGGTCATACGCTCGGACGCGGGAGCGTCCACTATTTTCGACACTCTCGCCGTTGATTTTTCGGCGTTCAGCTTGTCGAGCGCATCTGCAAGCGGCACAAGATCGGCGTCGTTATCTACAAAGCTGTCGGAATTTCCACCCTCGTTTTTGCGAAGAATAGGGTGCTTCTTTTCCATGTACTTTTTCAGAGGCTCGCGATAGTCGCGCGTCTCCTCGGGCTGAGCAGTTTCGGTGTTCTGCACATTCTCCTGCGTTTCCTCTGCAGGTTCTTTTCCGTGATACTTATCCAAAACTTTACGATAGTTTTTGCTGTCCTCGGACTGCGCTTCTACAAGCCTTGTATTATCGCGCTGGGCAGGTATTTTAACGGGCGTAGTCTGTTTGGGTTTTGCCTTTGCGGGAACATCGTCCTTACCGACGGAATCCTTTATATTTTTAAGCTCTTCTATCTTGCGCTGTTTTTCTTCAAGCTCCAATTGCTTTTTAATTTCCTTTTCGGCGCGGCGTTCCGCCTGTATGCGCTTATACTCCTCGTTTGCCGCTGCGCTTTCCTCGCGGTGAGTTTTTATTTTATCGGCGGTCTTACGCCCGACATTCTGCGCGCCGTTTCCCAAACGCGAGAACATCTCGCTCAAAGGAATTTTTATCACAAGAAGCACCAGCACAAGCATTATAATAATTATAGCTATGACCGCTCCCGTTTTCCCTAAAAGCAAAAGCGGAACTCCCAGAATAAGCGCGAAAACTCCGCCTCCCGAGAAGGCTGAACCGTTTATGTAAAGGTTAGAAACTATTTCTCCGAAATTTTCACCTGCCAATTTATCGCGAATGAATATTTCAAACGCGGCGCTCGCTACAAGCTGTATTATTGACAAAAAGACAATATTTGAAGTTATCTGCGATTTCGGCATTTCCGAGGAAATCATAAACGCCGAGGCTATCATAAAAACGCCGACAGTTACGGACGGAATACCGAAAACTCCGAGAAAGACATTGCGTATAGCGAGCCAACCCTCGCTTCCCTGAATTACCGCAAGAAGGAATAAAAACAGTCCTACGGCAAAGAGTACGACCGAAACGACCCTGCGGCGCGTGCGGCTTTTTCGCAGAGCTTCTTCACGGCGGCGCTTTTCTTCGAGCGCTTTTTTGGAACGTGCCGACGAAGAAGACTTTGTTTTGCCTGTTTTCACATTTTTTCTTTCTGCCATTTTTTATTCCTTTCCCCCGAAATTCCCCATGTAACCTATTAAATTGCTTTTTACATTATCATATCTCTTATGTACGAACCCGTAACAAGTTCATAAGCTCCCGCGGCTATGCACGCTATGCCAAGTACAGCCGTATAAACTCCGAAGATTTTAAACCTGTTTTTCTTCAAAAGCCAGCTTACCAGCTTTATTGCCATAAATCCGACGACTGCCGAAATTATAAATCCTACTCCGAGCATAAGCCAATCAACTTCAATATCGCTATGTATAACATCGCCAAGCTCTAAAACGCTGCCTCCGAGAATTGCGGGTATTCCGAGTATAAACGCGAATGTTACGGCAGTTTCCTTTGACAGTCCGCAAAACAGACCCGCCGCCGTTGTAGAACCCGATCTTGAGACTCCGGGAAAGAGCGCTACGCACTGAAACGCTCCGACAACGAGCGCGTCGGTTATCTTCATGTCCTTTCCTGTCTTCTCTCCCGAACACCTGTCGGATAAGAACAGTATAAGCGCCGTAAACAAAAACGCTGCTCCCTCAAAGATTATATCCCCGTCGCCCTGGCGCGAAGTGAAGAAATCCTTTACGAGATAACACGGAACAAGAAGAAGCGTTGCGATTATCACCATTATCATCATTCTGCGGTCGGAGTTCATATTTTTCCATGAGAACTTTCCCGTGAAAATATCCTTAATTGTAAGGAAAAACTCTTTTATCATTCCCCAGATAGTTTTTCTGAATGCGACAAATACCGCAAGAAGCGTTCCGAGGTGAAGCGAAATTGAAAGAATAAGAGCCGCTTCGCCGTCTACTCCCGTAAGGTGTTGTATGACCGACAGATGTCCCGAGCTTGAAACAGGCAGAAACTCCGTAAGTCCCTGTACAATTGCCTGAATTATTACCGTTATGTAATCCATTTTTATCCTCCGTCATTTAAGTCCCCCCGAATCGGGGGACTTTTCTGCTATTTGTTTTTGCGTTTTTCTATTTGCTTATACAGGCTGTTTATCGCGTCTGACAGTGAGCCGAGCTTATCAATTAGCCCCTCGGCTACTGCAGCTTTTCCGTCGAGCACCGTTCCTATATCGAGCACAAGCTCGTCGCGCTCCATCATAAGCTCCGTAAAGCGTTCGGGTTTTATCTTGCTGTTTCTTGCGACGAAATCCGTTATTCTCTCCTGCATTTTTTCAAAATAACGCATCGTCTGCGGAACTCCGAGCATCATTCCGTTCATTCTCACGGGATGAATGGTCATTGTCGCGCTCGGCACAATAAAGCTCTGCTTTGCGGAAACAGCGAGCGGAACGCCGATAGAATGTCCGCCGCCCAGAACAATTGAAACAGTAGGCTTGCTCATGCCCGCTATAAGCTCCGCTATGGCAAGTCCCGCTTCAACGTCGCCGCCTACGGTATTCAGAACTATCAGCAGACCTTCTACGGTAGTATCCTGCTCAAACATCGCGAGCGCGGGAATGATATGCTCGTATTTCGTGGACTTGGTATTCTGAGGAAGCTCATAATGCCCCTCTATCTGCCCGATTATGGACAAGCAATGAATATTGTGCGGAGCGTTTTCCGCGGAAGTTATCCCGAAATCGCTAAGAACGTTGCTTTGCTGCTCGTTTATCGGCGCTTCGTTGTTTTCACTCTCCTCGGTTTTATAATTTGATTTGACGTGTTTTTTACCCATGTTCCCACCCCTTTTTTAGAATTATACTCAAAAAGGACAGGATTATTCATAAGCCGTTTTAAGAAGACGAAAGTTAAGTTTTTATACAGACTGATGTTATTTATATTCTCTATTATACCAAATCACAAAAGAACACATTATATTGTAACACAAAAGCAAAGAAAAATCAAGTGGTTTTTTATAAGTATGAGCATATAAAATGTACGTTTGTCAATGATATGTTACACTTTTCTCAAAAAAATATGATGTTAATAACTTTGAACGAAATCAGCTGCT
>CANRKB010000041.1 GCA_947631115.1 uncultured Clostridia bacterium | reverse complement strand
GCGGCTGATGTCGTTCAAAGTTATTAACATCATATTTTTTTGAGAAAAGTGTAACATATCATTGACAAACGTACACTAGCTTCTTTTTTTGATTTTACCTCTTGACAAATCGAAGAGTTTGTGTTATAATACAAAAGTTGGATAAACAGAGTTCTAGATGGAGAGGTATCGAAGCGGTCATAACGAGGCGGTCTTGAAAACCGTTTGGGAGCAATCCCACAAGGGTTCGAATCCCTTCCTCTCCGCCAGCAGGGCAATGCCAGCGTTTTGCGCGAAGCGCATAATGCGTGCACCCATATCGTCCCGCACGCTGTTGCGGGACGATTACTTTTGGCTCGACCGAAAAAATCTTTTTGTAAAGGTCAAACAAACAAATATTTTTGAGGTTCCGCATTGTAGCCACAAACGGCTTAACAGTGCGGATTTTCTCTATTTTTTAAAAAACAGATTTTCGACCACAATTTGTATAAAATCGACCAAAAAAACAGTATTTTTTACAATTATACAACACGAAATACAACACGAAAACTGCATTTTTCGCGTCCGCGCTATCATCTCCACCCTCTGCTTATGATCAACCCTCTGCCCGCATAAATCCCCCGGCTTTTTCGGGGCAGATATTTTCAATAAACTTGTACAGCGCCATAAGCCGAACGTCGGAGGATCTGCCGTTGATACAGTTTTCGATGTCATCGGTTTCAATGCGGTCGTTCAGTTTTAATTCCATGTCCTTAACCTTGAAAACGATTTCAAGGCGGCTGTTATAGCCAACGCGCGTAAATTCGGAAACCACCGTATAGTAAACGCTGTCCATTTCATTGAAATTCACCGTATACCTGAGCCGGAGCCATTTCCAGCTTATCTTTTCGCTGTCGTATTCAACGGTTGTCCAGACGCAGGTCAAAACAGCGATTATCAGCCAGACGGCCAACAATATCAGTAATAACAGCGCAAGCGCCTGAATTTCCTCTAAGGTGTTGACTAATACAATAGCGGCGACTATCCAGAACAATACGAGAGCTATTGTTATCGGTTTAACAAAATTCGGTCTGTGATTCACTTCAATTTTTTTCATAATTTCACCGGTTACAGCAATTTAAGTTCGCTTATAAATTTCGGGAAAACCGTCTCCTTATTTGCTCCTCATCGTAAGCGAAATTCTCCCTCGCTTTAAGTCAACGTCAAGCACCCTTACTTTTACTACGTCATTGACCTTTACAACGTCAAACGGATTTTTTACAAACCTGTCCGCAAGCTGCGAGATATGCACAAGTCCGTCCTCGTGAACGCCTATATCCACAAACGCTCCGTAGTCCACGACGTTCCTCACCGTTCCCATAAGCTCCATTCCGGGCTTTAAGTCTTTAAGCTCCATAACGTCGCCGCTTCTCATAAGCGGCGGCGGCAGCTCGTCGCGCGGGTCGCGCCCCGGTTTTTCAAGCTCCTTCGCTATGTCCTGCAATGTCGGCAGTCCCGCGCCCGTTTCCTCGGCAATTCCTTTGAGTTTTACGCTTTTAAGCTTGTCGCGGATAATTTCCGCTTTACCGAGTTCGTCGGCTGTTATCCCGCATTTGTCCATAAGCAGCTTTGCGGCTTCATAGCTTTCGGGGTGAATGCCCGTGTTGTCAAGGGGGTTCTTGCCGTCGGAAACGCGCAGAAATCCCGCGCACTGTTCAAATGCCTTCGCGCCTAATTTCTTGACTTTCAACAGCTGCTTTCGGTCGGTAAACTTTCCGTTCTCCTCGCGGTATGCGACAATGTTTTTCGCCACCGCCGAGTTAATTCCCGAAATATATGACAGCAGGGAATAAGAAGCGGTATTTAAATCCACTCCCACCGCGTTTACGCAGTCTTCGACAACGCCTTTCAGCGCGTCGTCAAGCCTTGCTTTGGGCATATCGTGCTGGTATTGTCCGACGCCTATTGCCTTGGGGTCAATTTTAACAAGCTCCGCAAGCGGGTCTTGAAGCCTGCGCGCAATTGAAACCGCGCTCCTCAGCGACACGTCATAGTCGGGAAATTCCTCCGCGGCAAGCTTAGACGCCGAATAAACCGACGCTCCCGCTTCGGAAACCACCATATACTTTACGTTGCCGGAAATTGATTTCAGCATATCGGCGGTGAATTGCTCGGTTTCGCGAGAAGCGGTGCCGTTGCCGATTGCGATTGTTGAAACGCGGTGCTTTTCGATCATTGCCGAAAGGATTTTCTTCGCCGTTTCGGCTTCGCCCTTGGAGCGGGTGAGATAAACAATCGCCGTGTCAAGCACCTTTCCCGTGCCGTCAACTACCGCGCATTTACAGCCGTGAGCATATCCCGGGTCAAGTCCGAGCGTTACGGTGTTCTTTACGGGCGGCGCCATGATAAGCTGACGAAGATTTGAGGCGAATACTTTTATTGCGCCCTCCGCGGCGTTTGCGGTCAGTTCGTTTCTGACTTCGCGTTCAATTGACGGGAATATAAGGCGCTTGCAGCTGTCCTCGCAGGCAGCGCGGACAAGCTCTCCGCAAAGGCTGGTGTTCTTGACAAGCTCTTTAATGCACATCTTTTCGCCTACGCCTTCTTCGAGCGACACCGACACTTTCAGCGATTCTTCCTTTTCGCCTCTGTCAAGGGCTAAAACGCGGTGTCCTGCGATTTTTCCGACAGGCTCGGAATATTCAAAATAGTTTTTGTAAACGTCGTTTGCTTCTTCTGATGTGGCGGTTGAGGAGATAATGCCGTGGGCGAAAATTTCCTCGCGGATCTTCTTGCGGAGATCGGCGTTGTCGGAGAGGTCTTCGGCGATTATGTCCATTGCGCCTTGGAGGGCTTCGTCGGCGGTGTTAACGCTTTTTTCCTCGTTTATAAAGGCTTCGGCTTCTGTTTTCGGGTCAACAGCCGTATCTTGATTTAAAATTATCTCCGCAAGGGGTTCAAGACCTTTCTCCCGAGCAACTGAGCCGCGGGTTTTGCGCTTGGGCTTAAAGGGGCGGTAGATGTCCTCAACCTCAACAAGCGTTTCCGCGTTGGAAATTGCGAGGGCGATTTCGTCGGTCATTTTGTCCTGCTCGGCGATAGAGGCGGAAATTTCGTCCTTACGTTTTTGGAGGTTTCGTAGATAGGTAAGCCTGTCGGAAAGTTCGCGCAGAATCGTGTCGTCGAGGGAGCCTGTTTGTTCCTTTCTGTAGCGCGCGATGAAGGGGATAGTTTTGTCGTCGTCGATGAGGGCGACGGTGTTATCGACCTGTTCAAGGCGCAGGTTAAATTCTTTAGCAAGTTTTTCGTTGATGGTCATAATTTATCTCCTTAAAGTTGTTTTGCAGGTAAACTAATTTTGCTGAATAACGTGGTTTCAGCCGTAACCAGAGGCTAGAGGCTAGAAGCTAGAGGCTAGAAACTGTTATGAGCGGGGAACAACGTTAGATACAAAGCCACCTGACGGGCGGCGGCGCAAAAGTTTTTTGAAAGGGGAGTCCAGAGGGGAAAAATTTTTTTCAAAAAATTTTTCCCCTCTGGTCGCGGCGAAGCCGCGAAATTTCGCTCAAAGGCGCTAAAGGGTTTGGGGAAAACAAGAGTTTTCCCCAATTTTCCGTTTCAAATGCTTGCATTTGAAACGGAAAACCTAAAAGAGGTGTTGAGCGGGGAAGTTCCTACAGTATGAAAAAACTTTCGAGCGGGAAAGCAAGAGCATTAAGAATATTTAAAAGTAAAAAATTAAGCGGACTACTTTTCGGCTATTACTGAATACTGTACACTGTATCTTGTCAACTGACAACAGGGCGGCGCCGTAATTTTGCTGAGCAAAGCGAAGCAAAATTGCGAGCGGAGCGAGTAGGCGTGAGCGAAGCTCACGCAACGGCGCCGCCCGGGCGGGTGGGTGTGGCTTGGGGCAGAAGATGGTGAGAGCGTGAGAACTGCTTTTGGTTTTGTGCCTTTAAGCCAAATCCACGAAATAACGAGCCGACAACTTTCCCGTACCCCCTGCCAAAAAACGTTTCAGTCCGATAACAATCTAATAATGTCTGCGCTAGCAGACACAATAACTGACTACTGTCCATTATACCCTGTCCACTGACAGCGGTCCGTCGAAGTAAAGTCAACCAACGGTCAACCAACAACCCTTATTCCCTCGCGTACTTTTCCATTATCCTGACCGCTGTCTTCACGCCGTCTACGGCTGCGGACATTATGCCGCCCGCATAGCCTGCGCCCTCGCCGCAGGGGTAGAGGTTTTCGATAGAAAGGGATTGTCCGAGGTCGTTTCGCGGTATGCGAACGGGGGAGGAAGAGCGCGTTTCTATGGCGGTGAGAACGCTGTCGTTGTCCGAAAAGCCCTTTATTTTGCGGTCAAATTGCCGTATGCCCTCCGAAAGACTTTCCGAAATGTATTCGGGGAAGAGCCGCCGAAAGTCCGCGCTTTCAATGCCCAATGAATATGTCGGAGTTACCTTTCCGAGGGAGAAAGCGCCGCAGTTGCCGATAAATTCTCGGGTAAGCATAGCGGGCGCTCTGCCCGAATTGTTCCCGAGGGCATAGGCTCTTTCTTCGAGGGTTTGCACAAAGTCAACTCCCGAAAGGGGATCATAGCCGAAATCATCGGGCGTTACGGATACCAGAACCGCGCTGTTTGCGTTTTTACCCGCACGGTCAAAGTTGCTCATGCCGTTTGTGAGGATGGTTCCCGCGCTGTTCTGCGAAGCAACGACAAACCCTCCCGGACACATACAGAACGTGTAGACTCCGCGTCCTTTTATGTGGCAGGAGAGCGCGTATTCCGCGGGCGGCAGGGCAGGGTGTCCCGCAAACTTTCCGTATTGAGCGCGGTCAATGTCCGACTGCAAATGCTCGATTCTCGCGCCTACCGAAAACGCTTTCGGCACAAGTTCTATCCCGCTTTTCAAAAGCTCTTTGAAGGTGTCGTGCGCTGAGTGTCCGAGCGCAAGCACAAGCGCTCCGCACGGTATCTCCCCGCCGTTTACAAATATCGAGCTTAGCTTTCCGCTTTTGACGTTCAGCCTTTCAACGGGCGACAAAAACCTCACTTCACCGCCAAGCTCTATTATCCTGCTGCGGAGATTTACCACGACGTTTCGCAGATTGTCCGTACCTATATGCGGCTTTGCTGTTGTCAGTATCTCCGAGGGCGCGCCGAACTCCGCGAATTTTTCGAGGACCCTTGTGCAAAGCGGGTCGTTTATCCTTGTCGTCAGTTTTCCGTCGGAAAACGTTCCCGCGCCGCCCTCGCCGAATTGAACGTTGGCGCTTTCGTTTAACTTCCCGCCGTTCCAGAAATTTTCTACGGCGGTTATCCTCTCGTCCATTCTCGCTCCGCGCTCGAAAACGACGGGCTTATACCCGAATTCGCACAGCGTCAGCGCACAGAACATTCCCGCGGGTCCGAAGCCCGCTATGCATATCTTCCCCGAAAGCGGCTTTTCGCCGTATCTCGGGGTTAGTTTGCGTTCGTCGCAGAGCCTTACGTTCGGATATTTCCTTTCAAGCTCCTTTTCGCCGCTGAAAAGCTCGATAGCGACCGAGCTTATAAACGAAACCTCGCCATGCCTTGCGTCAACGGAGGTTTTGTAGAGCTTTGCGGTTTTTACGTCTGAAGTTGAGAGCCTTAAACGCGCGAGAGCCTTTCCGACCGCTTTTTCGCGCGGCTCGGAAAGGCTTGTTTTAATTTGCGAAACAATGATCATTTATCAGTTGTCCTTTGGCGTTGCTTTTATTGTCGCTTTATATTCTCCCGAGATCCAGCATTTTTGGTTTTCGCCTTTGAGCTGGGCGGTAACGGTGATGTCCTGCGAACCCTCTCTTAGTGAAACTCCGAGCAGGTCGGCGGTTACTATTATATCGTTTCCCGAAATCCCCGCAAGAACGTCCGACGGTCCGACGACAGTGAAGTTTATGTTTCGCGTTGTGAGGGAAACGTTGAAATTGTCGGGAGCGTTTGTTATCGTGACGTTATCGGTCGTAACGGGAATACTCAGCGTTCCGTAATTCTCCGTTTCCCATTCTACCGTAACGCTGTTGTTTCCCGAAAGGTTTTTATATCCCTCGGGCAGGGGAATGGTGAAATAGGTTTTCCCGAGGCTTATGTCGGAAAGGTCTATCGTTCCCACGTCCAGCTTGCTTAAATTGTCGATAAGATTTCCCGGAGCGGCAACTATTATCGAGGACGGCTGTATCTCGTATTTAAGACTGGAAATATCGAAATTCACGGGATAGTTTATCACGATATTGAGAGGAAGCTCTTTCTGCCTGTAAACGGGTATTTCCACATTCACGTTTTCGGTCGAGAACTTAAGACCGTCCGCAACTATCCTCGAGCCGTTTTCGCCGTAAAGGATCATCTCGCTGCTTGTCTGGAGCGATTCGGTGATCTCGCCGTGATACCCCGAACGCGCTTCGACTTTCGTTATCTTGTCTACAATGCTCGCAGAACCCGTTATGAATATCTTTTCGGGAGAGGCGGTTATATCTCCCGCATAGTATCCCTCGGGCAGGCTTATATCGGGAGCCGTTCCCTCTATCTCAAATTCCTTTGTGATAATTTTGTCTACCGTAAGCGTGATCTCCAGCGGCTCCTGGAGCGTTATGCTGCACTCGGCGTTAGTATTCGGCACAATGTTTACTTTAAACGTATACGTTCCCGCAGCGCGGACGGTGGACAGATCTATCTCGGCTTTAAAATCATCCGATTTAAGTCCGCTTATGTCAAAGCGTTTTCCCTCAATGCGAATGGTCGCGGCGTCATTGAGATTTCCGACAATTTCGAGGTTGTTCTGCTGCATAAATTCCGTTTGCTCGGGCGTTATGGCGATCCCCGAAATTTCCATTTCTATCATGGGGAACACCTGAATTGACACGACTATCCAGAATGCCGCCGCAAGAATAAACGCGACTATAAGCGTTTTGTAGTTTCTTTTAAGATCTCCCAGAAAGTTAAACAACAAGTTTTTCATCCGACGTCACCCCTTGCTATTTTTCGAGCGGTTCTTCTTTTTCTTTTCGGTAGATACTCCGGGCATATACGTTCTCAAAATGGAAATAAGGCTTTCCTTTGTGAGGTCGCGCGAAAGCTGACCGTCCAAAGCAACGGATATGTTTCCCGTTTCCTCGGATACAACTACCACAAGCGCGTCGGAGTTTTCGCTCATTCCGACCGCGGCTCTATGCCTTGAGCCTAAGTCCGTAGAAAGATACTGGTCTTTCTGGGTGTTCGGAAGAAAACAGCCCGCCGCGAATATCCTGTTGTCGCGGATAATTACCGCGCCGTCATGGAGAGGAGCTTTGTTGTAAAAGATGTTGCAGAAAAGCTCAGGCTCGCATTCGGCGTTTATAATGCTCGTGGTTTCCTTTTCGATTATGTCGCCGAGCTTTGTGGAGCGCTCAATAACTATAAGCGCGCCCGTTTTGGATTCGTGAAGTCTTTGACAGGCGTCCGCAATGCCGTTTATCGCTCTCTCGCGCACGGAAGTATTCCCCGCGTTTTTTTCTACGGACTGCGCAAATGTCGAAACCTTTGTGCCGCCGACTTTTTCGAGTATTCGTCTAAGCTCGGGCTGGAATACTATCATAAGCGCGATAATTCCGACCTGCAAGAAGTTGTTGAAAATAAAACTCATTGCTTTGAGCTGGAATATCTGCACAAGAAAATAAAGCACAACGATTATCAGTATACCCTTTAAAAGCTGCATGGCTCTTGTTTCGCGCATAAGCTTTATGATGTAGTATACGAAAAACGTAAGTATAAGTATATCCAGAACGTCAAAAAAGTTTATTGACTGAACTATCTTTAAGAAATTTCTGAATATATCCTTTACATATTCTACTGCTTCCAATGTCCTCTCCTTTTTTGTTTAAGGCAACTTTCAGTTCAGCGCGTGGTCTTTTGATTTTATAAACACGCCGATGAAATCGGGACCCGCGTTGCAGCTTACGACAACGCCGCACTTGCTGACATAAGCGGGCGGGTAGCCTATCTTTTTCGTAAGCTTTTCGATTAGCTCCTTTTCAAGCTCGGGGCGCGTCGTTGTAACAAGGCAGTAGGGCGTAGAGGGTATCATTCTCGAAGAAACGGTTTCGACCGCCGCGTCGATGACAGCCTTTTCGCCGCGCGCTTTTTTAACTACCGCCGTAACTTCCCCGTGCAGCATGATAAGCGGCTTCAGACCCATAAGCTCTCCTAAAAACGACGCCGCCGCGGAAATTCTTCCCGACTTTTTCATGTGGCGAAGTCCGAATCCTACAATAAACGCCTCGGAATGTTCCGCCCAGTCCTCGAGATACGCGACAACGCTTTCGGTGCTTTGTCCCTCGCTAAGCTTCTTGCAGGCTTCGATTATGGGGTAGCCGTAGTGAATGGAATAATTCTTCGAGTCGACGTTGTAGATTTTGAGGTCTTTAAGATCCTCTTTGACATTTTCCGCCGCAAGAACCGACTGCGAAAAAGTCTGCGAACCCGCGCCGTTGATTACGTCTACGATTATCTCCCTTGCGCCGTCGGCATAAAGTTCGCGGTATTTTTCCTCGAACCGGAGTTGGGTTATCTGCGAGTGTTTCGGGATTTCCTCCTGCTCTTTGAGGATTTTATAGATCTCGTCCTCGGTTATTTCAACTCTGTCGAGATACTCTTTGCCCTGTACTGTCACGACAAACGGCATTATCGTAAGGTACTTTTCCCATTCCTTTTCGGATTCGCGGGTGATGTCGCAGCCGCTGTCGGTGATTATTCTTACTTTTTCGCTCATGGTTATATTTTTCCTTTCAAATAATTTTTTGTTCAATAATTTCGGTCAATGTCACTCCACGCTGTTCCAATCGAACTTTGTAAGCTGACCCTCGTTTTGAAGCTCGGGAAAATCCCACTGCCTTAAAATTTCGTAGACAGCGATTGCGACGCTGTTCGAGAGGTTAAGGCTTCTCAGAGTCGGCATCATCGGAATTCTCACGCAGCTTTCCTTGTTATTGAAAAGCAGTTCTTCGGGAAGTCCCGCGTCCTCTCTCCCGAACATAATAAAACACCCGTCGGGGTAGGAAACGTCCGAATACCGTTTTTGAGCTTTCGTTGAGAAGAAGTAGACAGGCTCATTGTGTTTTGCGAAAAAATCGCCGTAGCCGTCGTAATACGAAATGTCCAGATATTTCCAATAGTCCAGTCCCGCGCGTTTAAGCTGTCTGTCCGTAGGGGAAAACCCCATCGGCTTTATTATGTGGAGAGCCGCCCCCGTAACGGCGCACGTCCGCGCGATATTGCCCGTGTTCTGCGGTATCTGCGGCTCTGCAAGAACAATGTTGAGCTTCAATAATACTGTCTCTCTTTCAAAATTTTTTGCTCCAAATTTAAGTATACCATATTTAAACAACTTTTGCAATACTTTTTTTGAAACTTGATTTAGAATTACATTTTGCCTGTGTCGACGCTGTAGTCAGTTGACAGGGTACAGTGTACAGTATGCAGTAACATCCGAAAAGTTGTTCTCTCATTATAGCGTGGATTTGACCGAAAGGCGCACACCCGAAATCAGCTTTCCCGGTCATACTCTCTTCCGACCCCCAACCACCGTCCCCGCTCGGGCGGCGCCGTTGCCGCTTGCGCGGCTTGCTCATTTCGCTTACGCTTCATTCGCAATTTCATTGCTGAAGCAATGAAATTACGGCGCCTGTCGGCAGTGGACAGTGTACAGTGGACAATATACAGTATTCTTTCCCGCTCAAAAGTTTTTTCATACTATAGGTGGCTCCCCGCTCAAAACTTGTTTTAGGTTTCCCGTTTCAAAGCACGGCTTTGAAACGGGAAATTGGGGAAAACTCTTGTTTTCCCCAAACCCTTTAGCGCTTTTGAATCGTTATTGAGGGAAAACTTTTTTGAAAAAAAGTTTTCCCTCAAACTCCCTTTCAAAAAACTTTTGCGCCGCCGCCCGTCAGGTGGTTTTGGTTTTAACGTTGTTCGCCGCTCATTACAGCTTCTAGCCTCTTGCTTCTGGCAGCGTTATGCGCAAAGCGCATAATGCGTCTAGCCTCTAGTTGACAAAACCGTTTTTATGTGTTACAATTTTAGTGATCGCGTAAAAGGTTAAATTGTTACTAAAGGAACCGAAAATGTTAAATAATGTTCACGCTTCAAGCGTAAAATTCCGCGGCGAAAGAAGCTCCGAAATAGCCTTCGCCTGCGATATAACGGCAAACTCGGCAGTGGTAGAGCTGTTCGACATCGCCCTTTGCCGCCCGTATTCAAGAACCGCCCTCTACGGCGTCAGACCAAGCTCCGACAATATCGCCGAAATTATGCGCCGCCTTTCCGTCACGGCGCTTAGAAACGCGGGCGTCCCGTCCTCGGCAATTAAAGGCGCTGTCTTCTCCGCAGGCGTCCATATCTCCGACAGACTCGAAGAGGAGCTTTCCCCGAGCGATTTGGCGTTGTTGCCCGAAACGGAAATTGTATTCGTTCCGTATATTTCCGCAAGGCTCAGCGGTAGATTTACCGCCGCTCTCCTTACCGTTCCCGACGGCGACCTTCTCGCGGTCGACGTAGGCGGCAGCCTTTGCGTTGCCGAAAAACTCGGCGGAGAAATAAGGTGCGCGGGTTTTTCACTTTCGGGCGCGTTCGACGGAACGGCTCTTGAAAGCGGAATGCCTGCCGAAAACGGCGCAATAGACGCCGTCCGCAGAGAAAAGGGCGGCGCGATAGAATACGAAGTCGTCGGCGACGCCGACAGCATCGGCATTTCTCCCGCAGGAGCAGTCTGCGCGGCGCATATAATGCTTTCCGAGGGGATAATCGACGAGGACGGCATTATGACCGACCGCGACCTTTTCGCCATAGGAGAGGACTTTTTCATCTCGCAGAGTGATATTCGCGCGATTCAGTCCGACAAGGCGAAGTGCGCTTCGGCGTTTGAGCTTTTCGCAGGGGAAAAACTCTACCTTTCGGGCGCGCCTTTTGCAAACGACCACGGCTTTCGCGCAATGGCGGCTATCGGCGCCGTTCCCAAAAGAAACGCGAACTTCTGCGGAAATTCGGCGCTTCGCGGCGCGGAAAATTATCTTCTCCGGGAAAAATTCAGGGAGAACGCGCGCGGTATAATAAACAGCGCCGAGGATATTTCGGAAACCCTCGAAGAAAAATTCGACGGGAAATATTTTGAACATCTGAGCTTTGGAAAAATTATTTAAAAAATTTGTGGGATTTCTATAAAAGTACTTGATTTTTTTTATCAATAGTGTTATAATAATTAGGCATTTGGTATCCGTTGGGATAATTGCGCCTTGTTGTAAAAAGCGACGGCGCAATGCTCGGCGTGTGTTTAATGCAGAGAAGAAGTTCTCAACATTAAAAAACGGATAGTCCGCTGAACAATAAAGGAAAAACCTTTAGCGGAAGGTGTTCCCGCTTATTTGCGGGCGGCGCGGGATAAGCCCTGTTCAAGAATATCCGAAAATCATCAGGAGGAAAAATGGACGCACTGAAAATCATTGAGCAGAGCAGCATGAAAGAAGCTGCTCCCAAAATCGAGGTAGGAGATCTGGTAAAGGTCTATGTTCGCATTAAAGAGGGCGACAAGAGCCGTATCCAGATGTTCGAGGGAACTGTTATCGCAAAGAAGCACGGCGGAGTAAACGAAACCTTTACGGTAAGGCGCGTTGCTCACGGCTGCGGCGT
>CANRKB010000040.1 GCA_947631115.1 uncultured Clostridia bacterium | reverse complement strand
GGAACTGTTATCGCAAAGAAGCACGGCGGAGTAAACGAAACCTTTACGGTAAGGCGCGTTGCTCACGGCTGCGGCGTGGAGAGAGTTTTCCCGCTTCATTCTCCCTCAGTGGACAAGGTAGAAGTAGTCAGAAACGGTAAAGTCCGCAGAGCGAAGCTTTATTATCTGCGCGACAGAGTAGGAAAGGCTGCGAAAGTTAAGTCCAAAGTCTGATCCGACAGGAGTCTGTCGGAAGAGCGCGTGTCGCGGGGTCGTGCTTTATATAAAGCATGATCTCCGCAATTGCGCTTAAAACGCGAAAAGAGTTGTGCTATGAACGAGTTTGGCGAAAATAAAGAAAAAACCGTAGACGAGCTTGTCGACGAGATATTGAAAGAAAAGTCGGCGAAAGCCGAGGCGTCCGAAAAAAACGACATATCGGAATCGCCGGACAAAGCTGACGCCGCAAAAACAGAAGAAAACAGAACTGTCGAAGCTAAAGCCGGAAGCCGCGTCGAAAAGTCCGACGCGTCCGAAAAGGCAGATGAAGAAACAAAACCGTTTGAAAACGCGATGGACTGGGTATGCTCCATTGTTTTCACGGCGGCGGCGGTCATACTTATAAACCTGTTTTTGTTCAGAGCGATAACCGTTGACGGCACATCTATGTGTGATACACTGCAGGACAAGGATGTTGTAATTATTACAAACCTTGTTTCAGAGCCGAAATTCGGCGACGTGGCGGTAATAGAATCCGATAAGCTCATTCATTCTAAGACGGGGCTTTACGGAGAGCCGATAATAAAGCGCGTTATCGGGGTTGCGGGCGATACGATAAGGTTTGACCTTGAAACGGGCGATGTTTACCGCAACGGCGAAAAGCTCGAAGAGGATTACATTTTAGGTCCTACAAACCAGACGCACAGAGGCTGGGTCGAAAGCGGAGTGGATTATGTCGTGCCTGAAGACTGCGTCTTTGTTATGGGCGACAACCGTATTGTCTCCCACGACAGCCGCGACCTTGAGCTTATCGGCTTTGTGGATACGAAATACATTATGGGAAAAGCGCTGTTCAGACTTATGCCGTTCGACAAGATGAGGCTTTTGTAAAGCCATGAGCGAGGTCGGGAATATACAGTGGTTTCCGGGTCATATGACCAAGACCAAGAGGCTTATAGAAGCGGACTTAAAGCTTGTGGACGCGGTGGTCGAGGTTATTGACGCGAGGATACCCGAAAGCAGCAGAAACCCCATGATAGACGAAATATGTTCGGGAAAGCCGCGCGTTGTGCTTATGAACAAGTGCGATCTTGCAAACGAAAGCGCGACGGCTCTCTGGAAAAGGTATTATGAAAAGCGCGGGGCGTGCGTTGTGGTGTGCGACTGCAGGAGCGGAAAGGGACTAAACAGGTTTGTTCCCGCCGTGAAAAAACAGATGTCGGACATTTTTGAGCGCCGAAAGTCGCGGGGCATGATAGGAAAAGCGCTTAGGCTTATGGTCGTGGGTATACCGAACGTCGGAAAATCCTCGTTTATAAACCGAATGGCGAACTCAAAGCGCACGAAAGTCGGCGATAAGCCGGGAGTTACCCGAGGAAAACAGTGGGTGTCCATTGATAAGGACATGGAGCTTCTGGATATGCCGGGGATCTTGTGGCACAAGTTCGATGACAAAGAAGCGGCGCGGAAGCTTGCGTTTACGGGAGCGATAAAGGACGAGATAACCGATACGGCTGCGCTGGCGCAGGCTCTGGGAGAATTGCTCTTAGGGCGTTTTCCAGAGCTTATAAAGGAAAGGTACAAAATAAGCGGCGAGGGCAATATTCTTATTGAAATAGCCAAAAAGCGCGGAATGTTGATTTCGGGCGGCGAACCCGATCTTGAGCGCGCGGCAATTACGCTTCTCGACGAGTTCAGAAGCGGAAAGATAGGCAGGATAACGCTTGACGACCTGCCGTGTTCTGATGTTTAAAATTTTAAATTTTTCAAAAGGAGAGTTGGTCATGGGATTACATCATAAGAGCAAGGACGCGCTTCTTTCTTTAAAGGGGCTTGAAAAGGCTGAGAGCCTGAGGGATTTTGACAAGATCGTGTCGAAAAAATTCGGATTTGTCTGCGGAATAGACGAAGCGGGCAGAGGACCTGTCGCGGGTCCCGTGTATGCGGCTGCGGTCGTTTTGGATCCCCAAAATCCTATAGAGGGTCTGAACGACAGCAAAAAGCTCACCGCAAAGCGCCGCGAGGCTCTCTACAAGGAGATCCGGAAAAAGGCGCTGGCGTTTTCAGTTTCTTACGCTTCCGCAGAGGAGATAGACGGCTCGGATATTCTGTCGGCGGCTCTTCTCGCAATGTCGAGGGCGTTTGACACGCTCAACATGCAGCCCGAGATAGTGCTTGTGGACGGAAATATTCTTCCCGAGCTTAACGACCCGTTTGACAACAAAAAGAAGTTCGGCGGGGAAGTTAAAAACGTTATCGGCGGCGACGCAAAGAGCGAAGCGATAGCTGCGGCGTCTATTCTCGCAAAGGTTTCGCGTGACGAGGAAATGGGAGAAATTGCGAAGCAATATCCCGCATACGGCTTTGAAAAGAACAAGGGCTACGGAACGAAAGCGCATTTTGAAGCCATCGAAGCAAACGGGCTTTGTCCCGTACATAGAAAGACTTTCCTTAAAAAATATCTTGACAAGAAATGAGCGACAAACAGGTAAAAGGCGCGCTGGGAGAAGACGCCGTATGCGCGGAGCTTATAAAGCGCGGACACAATATTATCCGTCGTAATTTCCGAAAAAGAGTCGGAGAGATAGATATAATTTCAAAATCGGGCGGGTTTATTGTTTTTACCGAAGTCAAGACCAGAAAATATAACAGCCTGATAAGCGGCGCGGAAGCGGTAAATCCCGCGAAACAGCGGAAGATTATACTAACCGCCGACGCTTATCTTTCGGAAAACCCCGCCGAGCTTCAGCCGCGCTATGACATAGCGGAGGTTACGGTGGACAGGGGAAAGGTCGTCGGAATAAAAATTTACGAGGACGCGTTTTCTACCGACGGGGTTTATACCGTAAATTGAAAGGAACAGAAGATATGAACTATGCGAGCACGAGAAATTCTTCTTTGAAAGTAACAAGCGCACACGCTATAGTAAAGGGACTTTCCGACGAGGGCGGACTGTTCGTGCCGGAAAGTATACCTGCGCTCACAAAGGAAGAAATTTTGAGCCTTGGCGATAAAAAGTATTCGGAAAGAGCGTTCGACGTGTTCTCAAAATTCTTGACGGACTTTACCGCCGAGGAGCTTAAAAACTGCGTTGAGAGCGCGTATAACACGAAGAATTTCGACAGCGAAAATATAGCCGAGATAACGAAACTGAGCGGCGGCAGATACGTCCTCGAACTTTGGCGCGGACCTACCTGCGCGTTTAAGGACATGGCGCTCCAGATCTTGCCGTATCTTCTCACAACGTCCGCCAAAAAAGAAGTCAGCGGAAAGCATATAGCCATTCTCGTAGCGACGAGCGGCGATACGGGAAAAGCCGCGCTCGAGGGCTTTAAGGACGTAGACGGAACGTCTATCTGCGTTTTCTATCCCGAAGACGGCGTATCTCCCATGCAGAAGCGCCAGATGACCACGCAGGAGGGCAAAAACGTAAACGTCTCGGCGGTAAAGGGAAATTTCGACGACTGCCAGAACGGAGTAAAGGAGATATTCACAAACCGCGGCACCAAGCAAAAGCTTCTTGAAAACAACATTCTGCTGTCGAGCGCGAACTCCATAAACTGGGGCAGGCTTGCGCCGCAGATAGTTTATTACGTTTCGACATACGCCGAGCTTGTAAAGAAGGGCGAGATCGCTTTCGGAGAAAAGATAAATATCGTTGTTCCCACGGGCAATTTCGGAAACATTCTTGCGGCTTATTACGCGAAGCTTATGGGTATTCCCGTAAACAAGCTCATCTGCGCTTCCAACAGCAACAACGTTCTTACAGATTTCATAAACACCGGCGTTTACGACAGAAACAGAAAGTTTTATACGACTGTTTCTCCGTCGATGGATATACTTATCTCGTCAAATCTCGAACGTCTGCTCTATCACTTTACGGGCGAAAACGACAAGCTCGTAAACGAGTGGTTCTCTTCTCTTAAAGAAACGGGAAGATACGAGGTAAACGAAGAAGTAAAGAAAAAACTTTCGGAAGAATTCTTCGCGGGCTTCTGCACCGACGACGAAACAAAAGCGCAGATAAAGAAAACGTTTGAAGAAGAAAATTATCTGCTCGATACGCATACGGCTGTTGCGGTAAAGGTTTACGAGGATTATAAGGCGAAAACGGGCGACAATGCAAAGACGGTTATCGCTTCTACAGCTAACCCCTATAAATTCGGCAGGGCGGTTTTCGAGTCGGTAGGCGGAAACGCCGATGGCGACGAGTTCGACGTTATCGCAAAGCTCGAAGAGAAAACCGGCGCAAAAATTCCCGCGCCTCTTGCCGCGACAAGAAATAAAGCCGTAAGATTTACGGGGTGCGTGGAAAAGCAGGACATGACAAAGGCTGTCCTTGAGTTTCTTAAAAGCTGATGCTGTATACGATAGGCGATCTTCATCTTTCGCTCGGCACGGATAAGCCTATGGATATTTTCGCGGGCTGGGATAATCATGTCGAGCGGCTGAAAGAAAACTGGAACTCGAAAATAACGGACGACGACACCGTTGTGCTTTTGGGCGACCATTCGTGGGCGATGAAGCTGGAGGACGCGGCGGCGGACTTAAAGTTTATAAATTCCGAGCTTAAGGGCAGGAAAATTCTCACCAAAGGAAATCACGACCTCTGGTGGCAGACGATGAACAAGATAAATGTGTTCGCCAAAGAAAACGGTTTTACAACCTTAAGTTTTTTGTTTAACAACGCCTTTCTCGCAGAGGGCTTGTCTATATGCGGAACGCGCGGCTGGATAAGCGAAAACGGCGAGCCTGCCGACGCAAAAGTTCTGGCAAGAGAAGCGGGAAGGCTCGAAATGTCGCTTCAGGCGGGCGTAAAGCTCGGCGGCGAGCTTACGGCGTTTATACATTATCCGCCGGTATACCGCGGAGAAGTGAACAATCCGATAGTCGACGTTCTGAATAAATACGGCGTAAAGCGCTGTTTTTACGCGCACCTTCACGGCGGCGCGATAAGAGGCGCTGTCGAGGGAATGTACGGCGGAATAGAATATAAGCTGGTTTCGGCGGATTCCTTAAAGTTTAATCCCATAGCCGTAAACCCTTACACGGCAAAATAAATAATTGGGGCAGCGCCCCGTAAATAATAACCGTCCTTTAAAGCGCCTGCTTTTCGGACAAGAGAGGAAAGTAAAAATGGAAATTGTATCAAAAAACAACACGGCAGTAAATACTTACGCGCTCGAAATAAAGTTCGGTGCGGACGAGTTGGAAACGGCGATAAATACCGCTTATAACCGTCAGAAGTCGAAGATCTCCGTTCCGGGTTTCAGAAAAGGAAAAGCGCCCAGAAAGATAATCGAGTCGAAATTCGGCGAGAGCGTTTTCTACGAGGAAGCCGTTGATATTCTCTACAAGCAGAACATCGACAAGCTCGCGGAGGATTTTGAAAAAGAGGTAGTCGATATTCAGAACTCCGAAATCACCGAAGTTAACAAGGAAAACGGCGTTACGTTAAAGACCGAGTTTATCACAAAGCCCGATGTTGAAATTTCCGACTACAAGGGTTTAAAGGTAAAGAAAACCGTCAAGACTGTAACAGACGAGGATATTTCCAAAGAGCTGGACGCTATGCGCGAAAGAGTTGCAAGACTCGTAAGCGTCGAGGACAGAGCCGTTGAAAACGGCGATACGGCTGTAATAGACTTCGAGGGATTTGTAGACGGAGTCGCTTTTGAAAACGGAAAGGGCGAAAAGTTCCCGCTTGAGATAGGCTCGAACACGTTTATCCCCGGCTTTGAAGAGCAGGTAATAGGAAAGAACATCGGCGAGGAATTCGACGTAAACGTTACATTCCCCGAGGATTATCAGGAAGAAACTTTAAAGGGCAAGCCCGCTGTATTCAAGTGCAAGCTCCATGAGATAAAGTCAAAGGAAATGCCCGAGCTTAACGACGATTTCGTAAAGGACGTTTCCGAAAAGGACACCGTAGACGAGCTTAAAGCGGACATCCGCGAAAGACTCGAAAAGAAAAACGCAGAGGATTCCGAAAACGAGGCTGACGCGGCGCTTATGGACGCAATGCTCGAAAACATGAAAGCGGAGATCCCTCAGGCTATGTTCGAGCGTCATATCGACGACCGTATCCGCGAGTGGAGCGCGCGCACCCGCATAAGCGTACAGGATTACCTCAAGTATACGGGAATGACCGCGGTTCAGTTCCGCGCGAATTTTGAGGAATCGTCAAAGCGCCAGGTTCGTATGAGACTTGCGCTGGAAAAGATAGCGGAGCTTGAAAATCTCGAAGTGGCTCAGGAAGAAGTCGACAAGGAAGTTGCAGACCTTGCGGAGCAGTATAAGGTAGACGCCGAGAGAGTTAAACAGCTCATTCCCGAAAAGACGATAATAAGCGATCTTAAGATAGAAAAGGCGCTGGATCTGGTAAAGAACAGCGCAAAAATAGAGGAAGTAACCGAATAATTCCTCTGGTTAGTGAAAGGAGAGTACCATGGCTTATATTCCTTATGTTGTAGAGCAAAGCGCTCACGGAGAACGTTCGTATGATATTTTTTCCCGTCTGCTCAACGACAGGATAATTCTGCTTCATGACGAAGTAAATTCCGCGACGGCGAGCGTTGTTGTTGCACAAATGCTTTATCTCGAGGGTCAAGACCCCGACAAGGATATTTTCCTTTATATAAACAGCCCGGGCGGCTCCGTGTCTGACGGAATGGCGATTTACGACACCATGCAGTATATAAAGTGCGACGTGTCTACAATCTGCATGGGAATGGCTGCTTCAATGGGAGCGTTTCTGCTTTCATCGGGCGCGAAAGGAAAGCGCATAGCTCTCCCGAACAGCGAAATAATGATACACCAGCCTCTTATCGCGGGCGGCGGTATTTCGGGACAAGTGACAGATATTATGATAAGATCGAATTATCTGCAGCGCACAAAGGACCGTCTGAACCGCATATTAAGCGAGAATACGGGAAAGCCTTATGAAACCGTTTGCAAGGACACCGAGCGCGACAACTTTATGACAGCCGAAGAAGCTCTGGAATACGGTCTTATAGACAAGGTGTACGATTTTCGCAATAACGGCGCGAAATGATCTGAACGGAGGATTGGTTCTATGATGACCTGTTCTTTTTGCAAAAAGAACGAATCGCAGGTGCGGATGTTGTTCGGCGGAAACGACGGAGCCGTTATTTGCAGCGACTGCGTTATAGCTTCGTATAATCTGCTTTTGGAGAGCGGAGACGTTAAAGCCCCCGGAAGAATAAAACGTTCGTCAAAGGAAAAGCAGACGGAGTTTCTTTCGGATCCCGAAAGTATAATAACTCCCGAGGAGATAAAAGCGTATCTTGACAGGTATATCATCGGACAGGAC
This sequence comes from uncultured Clostridia bacterium, assembly GCA_947631115.1. Lineage (GTDB taxonomy): Bacteria > Bacillota > Clostridia > Oscillospirales > Ruminococcaceae > CAG-115. The sequence continues at coordinate 4,235 of CANRKB010000040.1, read as the reverse complement.
GAGGCGAAAAAAGTTCTCGCGGTGTCTGTTTATAACCACTATAAGCGCATTTTTATGCAGTCGGAAGAAAGCGACGAAGTAGAGCTTCAGAAGTCGAACGTGCTTTTATTGGGACCTACGGGCGTAGGAAAGACGCTTCTGGCGCAGAGCCTGGCAAAGCTTTTGAATGTTCCGTTTGCAATTGCCGACGCTACGACCCTTACCCAGGCGGGCTATGTCGGAGAGGACGTTGAAAACGTTCTGCTGCGCCTTGTACAGGCGGCGGATTTCGACATTGAGGCGGCGGAGCGCGGGATAATCTACATTGACGAAATCGACAAAATATCCCGCCGCAGCGAAAACACCTCCATAACAAGAGACGTCAGCGGCGAGGGCGTACAGCAGGCGCTTCTGAAGATAATTGAAGGCACTGTTTCAAACGTACCTCCCCAGGGCGGCAGAAAACACCCCCAGCAGGAGTTTATCCAGGTAAACACAAAGAACATTCTGTTTATCTGCGGCGGAGCTTTCGAGGGGATAGAAAAGATGATAGCCCAGCGCGTTTCAAGCTCGGCTATGGGCTTTGGCGCGGACGTTAAATCGGCAAAGGCAAAGGAAAGCGCCGACCTTTTAAAGCAGGTAAACCAGCAGGATCTCGTAAAGTTCGGAATAATCCCCGAGCTTATCGGAAGACTTCCCGTTGTTGTGCCGCTTGAAGCGCTCGACGAAGAAGCGCTCGTGAGAATACTCGACGAGCCGAAGAATGCGCTTATAAAGCAATATAAGTGCTTGTTCAGCGCGGACGGTATCGAGCTTGAATTTGAACCCGAGGCGCTGAAGGCTATAGCCAAAAAGGCGATCGAAACCAAGACAGGCGCAAGAGGATTGAGGTCTATCGTTGAGAATACTTTAAGAGAGGTTATGTTTACTGCTCCGAGCGACCCGACGATAAAAAAGATAACCATCACGAAAGAGTGTATCGACGGAAAAGAACCTACCGTCACACGCGAAGGAGAAAAAAAAGCGACAAGAAAGAAAACAGGCTGAATTAAACGCTGTTCGGTATCGTTGCCGAACAGCTTTTGATTATTAAGGAGAAAAAATGGGAAAGGAGAAATCAGCGGATAGAGGGAGTTACCGTGCCTGCTTTTATATATAACAGACAGTATTTCCGGCTGAATATGGCGGTCTGCGAGGACGGCACAAATAAGCTGCCGGGAAAAGACTGACCTCTGCGACGTTATGCGGCAGTTAAAACTATGAATCTTCCGACGGCAAGCAGATGAACATTTTTCTGCGTCAGGACGGGGAAATAATGCCGACTTCGCTGTCGGTTTTTTCTGACGGATATTTTTCGGTTGACGGTCTTGATGGGGAAGAGCATATAACGCCCGATAAGATCCTCGAGCTGTTTAATGAAGACGTTCTTTGCGTTAAACCGAACGATAATGAAACGGTGAGCTTCGGCGCGCTCGGAAAAGCGCGCTGTAAAGCGGTTTACGACGTGCTGAAAGAGGAAAAAATAAAGGAAATAAAAAACGAGCTGCTTCGGCTTCAGAACAAGCCCGACGCGCTTGAAACCGCTCGGCAGGCTTATATTAACTATCTTATATACCCGTCCGTGCAAAATAAAGAAAAGCTTCGCTTCGCATACGAGGCAGTCCCCGAACATCAGAGAATGTATCTCGGCGATATGGACACGAGAGATCGTGATTATATCCGCATACTTTATACGAATGATAAGCGCGAAGTTTAAGGAGAACGCCATGGGAACATTTGAAAAAATCTACGAGGTCGTAAATAAAATTCCATACGGCAAGGTCGCAACATACGGGCAGATAGCGTGTATGTGCGGAAACCCGCGCTTATCGAGGGCGGTCGGCTATGCTCTTCATTCAAACCCCGACCCCGAAAATGTCCGCTGTTACCGCGTTGTAAACCGCTTCGGAAAGCTCGCGCCCGCGTTTGCCTTCGGCGGTCGGGATAAACAGGCCGAACTTCTCAGGGCGGAGGGAATTGAAGTAAGCGACGATTACACGGTAGACCTTGAAAAATACTTGTGGGACGGGTGCTAGAGGTTAGAAGCGGGGGTTGCGGGGGCGCGCAGCGCCCCCTGCCCCCTTCCCCTTCGGGGAAGGGGGCAGGGGGATAGGGCGAGATAACGTATTTTAGGAAAATTGCGTTAGAAAAGAACCACATTTTTTACAAGCAAAGAGGTAAGAATTTTCATTCCTACCTCTTATATATCATAATTTGTAAGAATAGCCTCAACCATAGGGTTGCGATTTTTCTCACTGGCGCCAACGTGATAAAAATGCTCTTTTGTAATTTTATTACAGAACGACCATGTTGTATTGATGTACTCGTTATTTCGATAATCATTGTGATCCCATGTTGAAAGCATAAACGATTTATTTGATGATACGAGAGCGTCGCGAAGCAATGCCTCTTTTTGGTCATCCCAGCTGTCATAATAATCAACGTGCCGCCCTATATAAGGAGGATCGCAATATATAAAAGAACGGTTTGGCGCTTGCGCTATAGTATCGAGAAAATCCTGGCAAACAAATGTCCAGGAGTTGTCTTTGAGAAGTTGCTCAATATGTTTTACCTGATTAACAACCTTTGTAACATAAGCTTTAGAAAATCGATTCGGCTTATGACCGTAAGGAACATTGAATTGATGATCCTTGTTGAATCGTATCATTCCGTTAAAACAAGCTCTGTTTAAAAATAAAAAATCCAACGGATCATGTTTGCTGTTGAATCTTTCGCGAACTTCATAGTAGTATTCACCGTCTTTTTCGGAAAGAAGCTTTCCTTGTTCTTCTAAAAACTGACGCACAATATGAGAAGTTATGGTTCCGTTTTTTATACTGTTATAGAAAGAAATGATATGTGGGTTAAGGTCAGCAAAAACAGCGACCGTGGGTGCAACATTAAAACCTACAACACCCGAACCCATAAACGGCTCTATCCAGAAAGTATCCTGATCAAACGACAAATTCTCTTTGATCAAAGGAACGATCTTTGTCTTGATTCCCTGTATTTTTATGGGAGGAATAAATACTTTTTCTGCCATTATTAAGTGTTCCTTTTCGTCTTCGGTGCTTTTTTATTGCTCAATTCTTTGGGCAAGCCCCTATATTTCAAGTACTCTTCAAAAGAAGACAATTTCTTTCTCTTCCCGTTTTTATCGAGCACTTCTATTTTCCCAAAATTTGCCCAATAATCATCAAACAATTCTTCGCCTGCATTCGCAAACACTCCATTACCTGCAAGAATATCGGCAATATTGTTTATACTTCCGATGTTTGCAGTATTGCCGCTACCGCCCTTATCGCTTGCAATACGCCATTTTTCTTCAGCAAAAAAGGTAAAGTTTCGTATTACCGCAGGTATCTGTCCGACATTATCAATTGAGTATATACGAGTTTCATCGTATTTATCAAGTTCGTTTCGAGAGTAAATAATGCCCAAACAAAAATGCCCGCTATAATCATCATAGGGATATTGGATATTTTTCGTGCTTTTCCTATCGATAAAGTACTCTCCATGTGAACCCAACGTGAATCCGTTGCAAAATCCGGGATGATTTTCGTCCCGATATGTGGTTTTTAGATCAACCGCAAACTTTATAGACTTATCCGATTTTTTAATAAACGTCAAATCGGGATACCAGTTTTGGAAAGTAGCTAACTCAATATAATACCCTATATTCCGGGCAAAAGCAAGGAAATGTGGGAATAAATGCAATTCAAGTATTTTTGATACAATTTTGGTATCCGATGATATTGTATAAACGTTCTTGAATATATCTATAAATCCTCTGATCGTCCATTCGCCGTTTAGCGCTATGTATTGTCCCAGACCTGCGGCAAAATCTTTGAGCTGTTTTTTGAATAACATTTTTTCTTGTTCTTTCTTCATATGTATATACTCGCTTTCATAATTATTGACATAATCCGCAAGCTGTTTGAATACGTCTGTTTCTTTTCCGTCTTTCATATGTATACGCTCGCTTTCATAGCAAAATGTTGAAAAAATTTTGCGGATGTGCGTGGACATAAATGTATAATAGTCACTATACGATGATTATACCATAATACTTAATAAATTGTCAAGCATTTTATATTGTCGGGTTTTGTTTTAAAGCGATAAAAAAGATGCCGGAGTTTTAACCCCGGCCTCTCATCTTATTTCGCTAAGTATTCTTCAACGGCGTTTACAAAAAGCTGCGAAAGGGACAAGCCCTT
>CANRKB010000039.1 GCA_947631115.1 uncultured Clostridia bacterium | reverse complement strand
GTAGAAAAGTTTAATGCAAGTAATTCACGCATGCGAAAAAGCCCGAGCAGGTTCCAAGTACTCGGGCTTTTTTGTATATCAATAAAAAAACACTTGACAAACATAAACAGATGTGATATAATACAAGTGTAATCAAAATTAAGTCCATGTACGCAAGAACCCCCGAGTGACACTTCAATAGCTCGGGGGTTCTTGGGCGTTTAAGCCGTGAATGGTGCTAGGCTTTTACCGGGCGTCATCTCCGTTAAGCCATATGCGGATTATCTCTACGATCAAACCCGCTGCGACCGAGATCAAAAAGTTTAGTGCAAGTAATTCACGCATGCGAAAAAGCCCGAGCAGGTTCCAAGTACTCGGGCTTTTTTGCGTTTAACTGAAAAAATATTTTTAAGCAACAAAAAAGCCCGAGAATATTTGCAGCACCCCGGACTTTTTCGCATGTATGAGCTATAAAAAACTAATTTACTTACAATATGATTATACCACATTTATTTTCATTTGTCAATATATATTTTAATTATTAAAAAATTTTTTTACACTTATTGACAACAAATTACTTTTGTGATATAATAAATTCGCCAGCCTGTACACTCTGAGCTTATAGCAAAGGGGGTGACATGTATGAGCTATTTTTTTAATTTACTTATTGCGGTCGCAGCGGGTTTGATCGTAGAGATAATCCGCAAATGGCTTGACCGTGATAACAGGCGGTAAGCCTAGACGAAAAAGCCGGAAACGGCTTTGACGTCCGAAGAAGCCCGAGTGATTGCAGCCGTTCGGGCTTCTTTTGTCCCGTCAATCACTATATAAATTATACCACATTCCTCCTCATTTGTCAACCCCTTTTTCTCCACCTCTAAATTCTCCACACTTTTAACACCGCCCTTCCTTATTCCCCGTGTTCTCAACCCTCTATTCGTTAAAATAACCAAAAGTATTCCACAAATTTGAAATAATATATACGAAATTCGTGATTCGACGGATTTTTTTCAAAAAAACACTTGCAATTTTAAGAGTTATACGCTATAATGTAAATACAAAAGCAAAGACAGAAATTGTAAATGCTTTTGTAAACGTTTTCGGATATAGCCCCGCCGGGGTTATACATAAAAAATTCTTTTATTAGGAGGTCTTTACTATGATAAAGAAACTTCAGGCTTTAAAAGCCAAAAAGGGCTTTACTCTCGTAGAGCTCGTTGTAGTAATCGCTATCATCGGCGTACTTGCTGCAATTCTTATTCCTACGCTGATCGGAGTTGTTCAGGATGCGAACATCACATCTGCAAACTCTGCGGCTAACACCCTCAGAACCCTTGCTACCACGTTTGTTACAAACGCAAGCAACATGCACAAGGCTACTCTGAAGACTACAGACGATGACGTTGTAGTAGTTAAGTTCGAAGTTAACCAGACAGATGGTTGGAAACTTAACGGTGACGCACCTGAATTTGGTAACGGTAAGGTTACATGGAATGCTTCCGGTGATCCCGATAAGGATTTCGACTTCGCTACTTACATGGAGGACGAAGCTCGTGACGTTAAGAGCGGTGTGGTTGAGATCGCTATTCAGAAGGGCGCAGTTGTAGGTCTTGCAGTTCGTCTTGATTCTACAGATGCAATTAGCATCCCCGGTACTGATTGGGAAAGTGGATATACTGAAGTATTCCCGAACAAGAGCGGCGTTGATACAAACAACCAGATCATCGGTACTAACCCGATCCTTAAGTCTATAAAGGAAAAGACCAGCTGATCAAGCGATTTATCTTAAAAGCGCAAAATTCCTCGGCGGGAAATATCCCGCCGAGGGATATTGTGTATTCCGGACAGGTAACTTATGAAAAGACTTATTCGCCTAAAATCGAAAAAAGCGTTTACGCTTGTCGAACTTGTCGTCGTTATAGCTATAATCGGAATACTCGCGGCTATTCTTATCCCGACGCTTATCGGCGTGGCGCACGACGCGCGCCTTGCTTCGGTAAACAAGACCGCGACGGACATAAGAACGTCCCTAAACTCCTTTCTTTTAAATATGGACCGCGACGGACACACGATAAACAAATCAAGTAATTCGGGAACGGACCCGTCCGTAAAGATAGTAGCTGATAAAGGCGCGTATAAGTCGGACTTTTCCGACGGCTTCTGGCTTAAAGAAGACGACGAAGAGGACATGGAAAAGCGGCTGAGCGATTTTCTTATAGAAAACTTAGGCTATCGCGAGATGTTCGCCGTAGGCTATATGGACAAGGGCGCGGTCGCGGCGGTGTGCTATTGCATAAACGAACAGGAGTCGACCGAAAATCTCCCGACGTTCGCGGATTTTTCGAGAACGGATTTCTGGGAAAGCGAAAACGGTATTGCGAGCGACGGAACGCTTGTCGGAACTTCGCCGCAGCTATTAAACGGCTGAGTTCTTGTTTTTGTGGTATTGACGAAGATTGATTACATAAAAACAAAAATTCAGCGGGAGGTTAGATATGAAACTGCATAGGAAAAAAGGTTTTACGCTCATGGAGCTTGTCGTAGTACTGGCGATAATCGCGGCGATGAGTGCGATAATTCTGCCGTCGTTTGTAGGCATTGACGACAACAAGAACCGTGTAGTTGACGGAGCGAGAGACTATTATACGGCTGTACAGCACCTGATGTCGAAATTCGCGAGAGTTGAGCGCGACTATACGGGCGCTCACGATACGGACACAAACGCGGGAAACAAGGTCATGATCTATGACAAAAACTTTGGCGGTAATCGCCCGATAAGGGACTATGTGTTTATAGCAATGGAAGTCAGGGACACGAAGATCCAGTGGGTAGACGCATATGCAGCAGACAGCTCGGACGTTGCCGAAGCGCAGGTGCTTTCGAGAAAGCACAGATCCGAGTCGGACCCCAACCATGCGTTTGTAGAGGCTTATCACGAGGAAATGGACGCGCTGTTTGACGGACAGGACGGGTATTATTATGCGCTGGTTCATTATGACAACGCGCTTGAAGACGGCATAAACGCGACTCCCGGAAACAACCTTGTAAAGGTGATAATGACGGGTTATGGCGACTATGAGCTTCCGATGTACACGGGAACTCTGGGCGACGACGAGTCGGCAATGCTTCCGTTTATTCAGTACAGTCTTGAAAATCTTCACTTCACGGAAGTTGGAAGACTTGCAAACGGAAACTTCTTCGGCGTACAGACGAGCGAAGTCGCGGCAGTAAAAGACGGCTTGAACACGTACTACGGCGAGGGCGGAACATACTTCAGACTTAACATAGCGCCGTAAAAGCGAACAGGAAAACGACAGGGGGAAGAACCCTTTTAGAGGTTAGATGTAAGAGGTAAGAGGTAAGGGCATAGAGGAACTTCTTGGCGATAAAGTTTTTTGATGTTCAGAGAAAGAGGCTAGAGTTTAAAACCTAGCCTCTTTTTTATTCAGCGGAGAGCGTTTTGGCTGTTGCTGAATACTGTACCCTGTACCCTGTCAACTGCCAACGGGCGGCGGCGCAAAAGTTTTTTGAAAGGGGAGTCCAGAGGGGAAAAATTTTTTTCAAAAAATTTTTCCCCTCTGGCAGGGGTACGGAGTCCCCGCAATCCGCAAATTAAGCGCATCAGGTTAAATGCCTGCGGCATTGAACCTGAGGGTGCGGGGAAAACAAGAGTTTTCCCCGCATTGCCGTTTCAAAGCCGAGCTTTGAAACGGCAATCCTAGGAGAGGTGCAGAGCGGGGAACAACGTTTAAATTTTCGACCACATTACGGGCGTCGCACATTTGGAAGTAAAAAAATAAAAAGCTCTTGACTACGTGTAAAGTACGTGTTATAATATTATCAAGAGGTGAGGGAACGACATACGGTGAGTTGAAAAGGCTGTTAAAGAAAAGCGGGTGTATATTCATTCGTGAGGGTTCAAACCACGAGATCTGGTACAGCACGATAACAAATGAGCAGTTCCCGATAGGGCGGCATACAAAAGAAGAAGTGCCAAAAGGTACATTACAGTCAATAAAGAAAGCCGCGGGGCTTAAATAATGTCTGCGCGGCAGCATATACTAAATAGAAAAGGAGAAAGTCTTATGAAATACGCATACCCTGCAATTTTTACTTTTGATAAAGATGACAATGTTTACTATGTGAATTTTCCCGATATAAAAAATTGCTTTACAGACGGAAAAACTATAACTGAAGCGCTTGAAATGGCAGTTGACGCCCTTTGCTTAATGCTCTACGATATGGAAGAGCGCGGAGAAAAAATACCCGCGCCGTCCGATATAAAATCGATAAGGTGCGGAAAAAATGAGTTTGTGACCTTGATTTCCTGCGATACGACGGATTATCGAATTTTCTTTGAAAATAAATCCGATAAGAAAACGCTAACCGTTCCCCATTGGTTAAATATTATGGCTCAGCGAAAGGGGATAAACTTTTCTCAAGTCCTGCAAACAGCTCTTAAAAAGGAACTTAATATTACGGACAGATAAAAAAATCGGGGCTTTTTATAAGCCCCGATTCAGACTGTATATAAAGCCCCATCTGCGGCGTCAGCGGCACTGCGGCAGGCACAAAGCCTAGCCGCAGCACCGCTTCCTAGCATCTGTGGCTTTCTCTACAGTCTGAAATTAGACTTTTTATACAGACTGAATCGGGGCTTTTTTATAAGCCCCGATTTTTGTTATTCAACAATAAACTTTTTTATATCGTCCGCGAAATCGTCGCATTGTTTGTCAGTGCCGTGGACGGTGACGGTAAGGGCTTTTTCAAGGTCGAGGCTGAAAATTCCCATAATGCTTTTTGCGTCTACGGCGTATCTTCCCGCGCAGACGTCGATCTCAAACGGACATTCGTTCGTTATTGTCACAAATTCCTTTACGTCGCTTATTGACGAAAGCTGGACTTTAAATTCTTTCATTACACATCTTCCTTTCTTTAAACCCAAGTATAACAATAATTTCAAAAATTGTCAATACGTTCTTGAAAAATTTGTTGTTTTAAAGTATAATGAAATACAGACGGCGGGAGAATTTGTTTATTTTTCCCGACCGAAAGTTTAAGGAGAATTGTTGTGGACAATAGGACGTTTAAAGTAATAACGCTCGGCTGTAAGGTCAATTCCTGCGAGAGCGCCGTAATCGAAAAAAATATGCTGGAACACGGCTTTAAAGAAGCCGACAGCCCCGATATTTACATTATAAACAGCTGCGCGGTGACAGGAGCAAGCGTAGATAAGGCAAGGCGGCTTGTCGAAAGCCTTAAAAAGAAGTTTCCCGAGTGCGTTGTTGTTTTGTGCGGGTGCTATCCGCAAAGTTTCCCCGACGCCGCAGATGAATGTTCCGCCGACATTATCACGGGAAACTCCGCTAAAGACAAGATCCCCGAAATGATAGAAAATTATTTTGAGAATAAGGAGCGCGCCGTTAAAATAGACGAGCTTCCGAAAGCTTATGACGAAAGCTCGGCTGTTCCCGATGAAAACAGAACGCGCGCTTTTATAAAGATAGAGGACGGCTGCGACAGATATTGCTCATATTGTATAATACCCACCGCAAGAGGACGAGTGAGGTCGCTTTCCGTTGAGAAGATCTGCGAACAGGCTTTGCAGTGCGTTAACGACGGACACAAGGAGCTTGTTCTCACGGGGATAAACCTCGGCTGTTACGGGCAGGAATACGGGCTGACGCTTGCCGACGCGGTAGAAGCCGCGGCAAGGAGCGGTGTTCAGAGGCTAAGGCTGAGTTCTCTTGAACCCGAAATGCTCTCGGACGGCATTATTGAGCGCCTCGGCGCGGTAAAAACACTCTGCCCGCATTTTCATCTTTCGCTCCAGTCGGGCAGCGACAGCGTCTTAAAGAAAATGAACAGGCGCTATACGTCCGAAGAATACGCGCATATTGCGGGGAAATTCCGCGAGGTGTTTCCCGACTGCTCGATAACGACCGACATCATCGTCGGCTTTCCCACCGAGAGCGAGGACGATTTTCTGAGGAGCGTTGAATTCGCCAATGAAATGCGGTTCGCCAAAGTTCACGTTTTCCCGTTTTCGGCGAGGAGCGGGACTGTCGCGGCGAAAATGGAACAGCTTGACAGAAGCGTGATCTCCGAGCGCGCGAAGCGGCTTTTGGTCGAAGCCGAGAAACTCGAACGCGCGTTTTTTGAACGGCAGGTCGGAACGCTCCAGACCGTGCTTATCGAAAAGCCGAAGTCGTCGGATTACAGCCAAGGCTTTACGGAAAAATACGTACCCGTAAGGATAATGTGCGGGAACATTTCCCGACATACGCTTGTCCGAGTCAGAATAGTAAAAGCCGAAGATACGTTTTGCATAGGCGAAGCGGATAGCTTGCAGACAATGTAGAGCGTACAGTATCGGCAGATACATTTTGATCAAGCACGTATATTGTAAGTTTTCCATAAGCGCCGCTTTTATCGGCGCTTTATTTTTGTAAAAAATGCCGACGAATTTCAACTTTAGCTTTTTAGCTAATTTAACAACAATCTTTTTGACATTTTACAGTTTATTCCAAATTATGCGCTTGTTATTTCGGGTTTACAAAAGTTTTTCAAACCTTTTTTAGGCATATTTAACAAATTTAACAATGTTTTTATGTTTGACATTCACGAAAGAAATTGTTATAATAGAAAAAAACAAAAAAATACAGATAAAGAAAATCGGTCCGGAAAGTTTTGGCGTCGAGGTTACGGGCATAGCCTCGATACCATATAAAAGAAGCTTTTCGGATAAACCGAAAAATGGAGGGCGTTCGGATTTTATCCGAACATTGGCGAATTTTGGAGGATTATATGAAACCGCAGGTAATAAAGGAGAAGATGAAAAGCCTTGCGAGCAGAGGAACAATTATAAAACTTTCGATAATTGTTTCTATGTCTCTCATGGTCGCAATGATCACGGGCGCAGTTTATTTTGAGAACACCGTTTATATTACGGACCGAGGCTATGTAAAGGAATTAAAGACAAACGAAACAAGCCTCGACAACATTTTGAGCGAGGCGGAGACGGAGCTTTACGAGGGCGATGTCGCGTCGCTTGTAAACAACAACGACAAGATATACATCTCTGTTACGCGCGCTTTTGACGTAACCGTAAATGCCGACAACAACACAAAGAAGCTCAGAATGACTCAGGGTACTGTCGCAGACGCTATTTCAAAAGCCGGTATAAGACTCGGAGAATACGATACGGTAAGCGTAGATCTCGATGAAACGCTTTATTCGGGAATTGTTATAAATGTATCCCGCGTAAAGTATTCAAACAGAGATACATGGATAGAACTGCCGTATGAAACGGAGTATATTGAAAACCCGAATATGAAGATAGGAACAGAGAAAGTTATTTCCCACGGTCAGAAAGGAATACAGACTCTTACATATAAGGATCTTTATGTAGACGGAGAATATATCAAGAGCGAAAAGATAGGAGATACTATTACAAGAGAACCCGTAAAGAAAGTTGTGATGGTTGGTTCTTCGCTCCAGGTGCCGTATGCAAAGCTCGGCGACGACGAGCTGGATAAAGTTAATTTGGAAAACGGTATTCCCGAAAATTATGTAAAGATAGTTTCCGGCAAGGCTACAGCTTATTGCGCGTCCGAGGGTTCTCTTACGGCAAGCGGACGTTACGCGGTAGTCGGTACCGTAGCGGTAGACCCGAAAGTTATCCCTTACGGAAGCGAAGTTTATATCGTTGCGCAAAACGGATCGCGCGTATACGGCTACGCCATAGCTGCTGATACGGGCGGAGCGATGCTTGACGGCAGAGCGACGGTTGACGTATTCTGCTCCAGCTATAGCGATTGCTGCAATTGGGGCGCGGTCTATGTTGATATATATGTACTTTCGGTCGGCGACAACAGATATGTTCGCCATTAACGCAGATTTGAGCGTTTGTACATTTTAATCAGCCACATATTTTTTACCTTATGAAGCGGTGCCGCGGATAATATCCGTACATCGCTTCTTTTTTATGCTCAATTTACAATAAGATAAACCGTCAGACTAAACAAAATCAAGCCTGAAATACGGTTGAATTTTGTGTAAAAAGCTGTTGACGTAAAAACCCAAATAAAGTATAATAAAATTGTGGACGCTTTTTTGTCCGACGCCTGTTATTTTTACAGGAACACCGTTTAAAGCCGTGTCGCTTATATTGAAAGGAAAGTTTTATGCTTTGCAATAAATGTAACAGTGAAATACCCGAGGGAGCAAAGTTCTGCATTGTTTGCGGAGAGCCTGTCAGAAAGATAAGGTATTGTAAGCAGTGTAAGAGCGAACTTCTTGAAAATACAAAGTTCTGCGTGGTATGCGGAGCGAAGATAGATGACGGGTCCGCTCCCGCCGCAAACGGCGGTGCCGTTTCGGTTAAAAAAGAAACCCCCGCTTCGCACGGGGCTGTTTCTGCGGTAAAAGCTAAAATTGATAACAATATAAACGAGGATATTGACTTTGAAGTTCCCGTTATCGCGCCGGTTATAGAAGAAGTTCCCAAAGCGTTCGGAAGCTTCGATATGGACGTTTCGTCCGATGATAATAACAAAGCTGCCGCAAGCAAAAACGCGAAAACGCCGGCTGATGTTACAATATCTGCTTTTTCCGACAACCGCACCGCTCCGAAGCCTGCGGCGCGCGAGGAGTATAACAAGCCCAAAAAGCAGAGCGGACCGTCTTTTGCGGGACCGTCCGACGCCGCGCTAAGCGGAGGATATGTTCCGCCGTTCGACCCGTCCAAGGCTCACGCAAATACGCAGTCGCCAACGGTGGTTTCAAACGCGCCTGTTGCAGCGGTGAAGAAAAGCCGCAAAAAGCCCGTTGTTATCGCGATAGTTATTATACTTGCGCTTGCGCTTATTGCGGGAGCGGTATTCTGCTTTACGAATTCGGCAACGGTACTCAGCACGTTTATGGGCAAGGCGAATTACGGCGCAATGGTCGAGGGAAATTCGCTGAAGAAAATAAACGAGGAGCTTGACAAAAGTTCCGTTTCGGGCGGTATAAAAATAACGAGCGAGCTTTATTCCGCGCTTGGCTCTTTGGCGGTCGGCAATATTCCGACCGACGGTATAGCCGTTATGTCCGATAATATGCTTTCGGGCAATACGGTGAATACGAACGCGCTTATCCCTGCGTTCAACAGCATGATGAAAGAGGCTTGCGGCACGAATTCCGCGACAGCCGCTTTTCAGATAAGCGCCGAGCTTTCCGACTCGGCAAAGACCGCTCTTGCGGAAGAATACGGCATGAGCGCGGAAGATATTTCAAAGCTTATGGAGAATATAAACGGCTCGAAGTTTACGTTTAAAACAACATCGGGCGAAAGTTCCTCGGCGTTTAAAGTAAGCGCGGATATAAAGGGCTTGAGCGTAGATGTGAAAGTTCTGGTAAATTCCGAAGGCAAGGCTTATCTTGCGTTTCCGTTCGCGTCGGAAAAGGCTTTAATGATAAGCGCGGGAGAAGCAAATTCGGAAAAGACCGCGGCGCTTGAGCTTGACGCAAAAGAAATAGAGCGTCTGATAGGCGAAATTATCGACGTTTACATAGAAGCTTATAAGCAAAGCGCGGTAACTATGGAAAACGGAGAGCTTTCGGTTTCGGGAGTTACCGTTTCGGGAAAACTTATCACTGCCGATTTCAGCAAGAGCCAAACCGAAAAGCTTATTTCCGATATATGCAAGAAAGTTGCAAACGACAGTTATTTAAAGGGAAAACTCGCCGAATATTTCAAGGAACTCGGAATGGAAATATCCGACGGCGATCTTGAAAATTCGCTCAAAGATATGCTCGGCGATACGGACGACGCGGCGTTAAGCTCGAAGATTCTTGTGGACAACATGGGAAACGTCCTCGGGAAATCATACGAGCTGAGCAAGAGCGGCGGCACGAGTTACGGCTTGTCGTATGTAAGCGGCAGGGACAGCGCTTTTGAGCTGAAGGACAAAAACGACGTTGTTATGTCCGTAAAGACCGAAAGCGAAGGCAAGTCAAAGATCACTTTCACGGACAGCCGGGGCGATAAAGCCGAGGTCGACGTTAAATTCGACAACGTTAAATCGGAGAAGTTCTGCGGGAAAGATATAAAGACGGGAACGTTTGACATAAGCTTCTCGGTTTCCGAAGAATTTGCGAAGAATATGGGTATTCCCGCAGAAACGGCTGACGCCCTTAATAATACGCCGTGCAGAATAACGCTTTCCTTAAGCGGAAAGACGCTTAATATCTCGATCGAATATAAGTCGGAAGAAACGGGTATCATAACGGTAAAGTGCGGTATTACCGCCGAAGCCGACGCCGAGGATCTTAGCGAGCCTGCAGAAACGATAGACATAACGGCGGCTGCAAAGGGCGAAGAGATCGGAGAAGATACGAGGAGCGAATACATAGCGCTTCTTGAAGAAATGCGCGACAAGATAAGCTCGCAGAACGCGGGAGAAGCGGGAGACGCGGCTGTCGGATACATAAACGCGCTTATAGACGCGGCGGGAAAGGTAAGCGGAATCGAGGTAAATAATCTTGCGTTGAGTCTTTCAAACGGCGCGAACGAAGCGGAGAACTTTGCGCAGAAGTACAATGTAAACGACAAGGGCTTGCGCGATCGGGCGGTGGACATCTGCAACCGTTATACGGATCTTTACAGCGAGCTTGCAAACGCGTATAATGAAAGCAACGGCGAACTCGGCTATGAAAAGTATTCCGACATAAGAAACCGCGCAAAGGCTATTGACGAAGAAAAGAACGCGCTTGAAAAGCAGTACAGGATAAAGGCGGGAGAGCTTCCCGATTTCTCGAACGTACAGGCTGACAAGATAGTCGCAGCGCTGGGAGAATATAAGAGCAAGTTTGACGCGATAACGAACGACGGCGAGAAGATGGCGAAGATAAATGCGGACAGCGGGCTTAAGGGAATATACGACGAGTGTTCGGAGATCTACTCGAGCGCATACGCCGGCACGATGGACGCATACAAGGATCTTATAAACGACGAGGTAAACGAGGAGCGATTGAACAGCGCGAGGGAGTTATTGGAAAAGTTTGTGGATAAGTTTGAGGGACTGCAAAGAGCGGTTGGCTAGTAGAGGCTGGAGGCTAGAAGCTAGAGGCTAGAAACTGTTTTGAGCGGCGAAGAGCTTTTCCGTTCAAACTGCCAATCGGGCGGCGGCGCAAAAGTTTTTTGAAAGGGAGAGCAACTAGAGGCTGGAGGCTGGAAGCCAGAGGCTAGAAACTGTTTTGAGCGGCGAAGCGCTTTCCCATTCAAGCCACCAATCGAGCGGCGGCGCATAAGTTTTTTGAAAGAGGAGTCCAGAGGGGAAAAATTTTTTTCAAAAAATTTTTCCCCTCTGGTCGCGGCGAAGCCGCGAAATAGCGAAGCGAGGCGCTAAAGGGTTTGGGGAAAACAAGAGTTTTCCCCAATTTTCCGTTTCAAATGCTTGCATTTGAAACGGAAAACCGCTGGAGGGGGAGCGGGGGAACCGGCAGGTTCCCTCCGCGGTTTGGTTTATCCACAGTGGAAAATGAGAGAAGCTCAAAATGGTTGTGCGCGTTTCAGTCAAAGCAACATAACAAAAAAGGCGCACTCTTTTGGAAATGCGCCTTTTGTCTAAAGCCACGCAATAATGAGAGAATATCATTCCCGCTCAAAGGTTTTTTCACACTTAAGGTAGTTCCCCGCTCAAAACTTGTTTTAAGATTGCCGTTTCAAATGCAAGCATTTGAAACGGAAAATTGGGGAAAACTCTTGTTTTCCCCGCACCCCAGGTTCAATGCCGCAGGCATTTAACCTGATGCGCTTTGCTAACGCGACGGGGACTCCGTCCCCGTACCCCTGCCAGAGAGGAAACTTTTTTGTAAAAAAGTTTCCTCTCTTGAAATGCACCCCTTTTATTAGACAATGTGGT
>CANRKB010000038.1 GCA_947631115.1 uncultured Clostridia bacterium | reverse complement strand
TAGCAGCTGATTTCGTTCAAAGTTATTAACATCATATTTTTTTGAGAAAAGTGTAACATATCATTGACAAACGTACAAAAAAATTTAAAAAAATGAAAAAAAGCTATTGACAAAAATATTTTGGTATGGTATAATGATAAAGCTGTTTGATTATGTATTTATGGTCCACTAGCTCAGTCGGTAGAGCACCTGGCTTTTAATCAGGGTGTCCCGGGTTCGAATCCCGGGTGGATCACCAGAATTTTTAGGAAGCAAGACGGTCGGAGAAAGACTGTTCATAATCTTAAACTTTTTTCATGAGCGCCCGTAGCTCAGCTGGATAGAGCAATAGCCTCCGACGCTATGTGTCGTGCGTTCGAATCGCATCGGGCGTACCATTTAGAAGTAAGAGGTAAGATGTAAGAGATAAGAGGTTTTACCTGTTGCTTCGCTTAGAAGTTTTAAGTCAAGCAAATATATTAGAGAAAACGCTTCTTGTTTCTTAAAAATTAAATGATTTGGGTTCGGGGAGTTTTTGCTCTCCGTTTTTTGATGATTGACGGTGAACTATATGCAAAAAGATGGGAATTTGCACAAAGGACACAGGCAAAGGTTATTGAAAAAATATGTTGAAAACGGAATAAATTCTCTCGAGGAGCATGAGATACTCGAAGTACTGCTGTTCTTTGTTTTTTCAAGATGCAACACAAACGAAATAGGTCACGAGCTTATTAAAAGATTCGGCTCCGTTGAAAATGTGCTTAACGCTCCTATTGATGAAATTTCCAAAATTAAAGGAATAGGTGAATCCTCAGCCGTACTTTTAAGATTTCTGGGAGACGTTGTCGACTGCATGAATGTTTCCGACAACTCATCTATAAAGCTCAACAGCATAGAAAAGATCATTGAATTTTGCAAGTTGCGTTTTTCAAACGCAGATAAAGAGTTCTGCCATTTTGTAATGCTCGATAAGAGAAATATTTACATCGCGTGCATAAGCCTGTCGGGATGCCGTTTCAGCTCCGTCAATGTAAATCTTAAATCGGTACTTATGAAAGCGTTCAATGTAAATGCTTGCAGCGCCATAATCGTACATAATCACCCTAATTCGACTGCCGCGGCTTCTAACAGCGACGTCAATAATACAAGGGTCATTGCGCAAACTCTGGGTTCTCTGGATATAGGTCTTATAGATCATGTCATAATAGGAACCGACGGGTATTATTCCATGCGCAGCGAACGTTTACTTGAAGATATATGGAAATAAAAAAACTATTGACAAAATCTCCGTTCACTTGTACAATATAAGTGAACGGTTTTGATTTTATGTATATAGGGAGTATTATGGAAAAATTTGAACTTCATTCCGAATATAAGCCCACGGGAGATCAGCCCGAGGCGATCGCGGCGCTTTCTGAGGGCGTACTGAGAGGCGACAAAGAACAGACTCTGCTCGGAGTAACGGGTTCCGGAAAAACATTTACAATGGCTAATATCATTGCAAACGTAAATAAGCCTACGCTTGTCCTCGCACATAACAAGACCCTCGCGGCGCAGCTCTGTTCCGAGTTTCGGGAGTTCTTTCCGAAAAACGCGGTTGAGTTTTTTGTAAGTTATTACGACTATTATCAGCCCGAAGCGTATATCCCCTCAACGGACGCTTATATTGAAAAAGACAGCGCGATAAACGACGAGATAGACCGCCTTAGGCACTCTGCGACGGCTGCGCTCGCGGAAAGGCGCGACGTTGTTATAGTGGCGAGCGTTTCATGTATTTACTCTCTCGGTTCGCCCGAAGATTACCGCTCGAACACGCTTTCCCTGCGCGAGGGCATGGAAATATCGCGAGAGGAAGTTATAAAGCGGCTTGTTGAAATGCAATACGAGCGTAACGAGCTGAATTTTATACGAAACAAATTCCGCGTGTGCGGAGATACGGTAGAGATATTCCCCGCGGGAAGCACAAATGAAACCGCGGTTAGAGTTGAATTTTTCGGGGACGAAATAGAAAGGCTCTCCGAATTTGAAGTCGTTACGGGCAAAATTCGCGGTACTCTCGCGCACGCTATGATATTCCCCGCTTCTCATTATATAATCGGCAGGGATAAAATGGAAGAAGCGCTGAATGAACTTGAAACAGAGCTTGAAGAGAGAATAAAATTCTTTAAGGACAACAACAGGCTTATCGAAGCGCAGAGAATAGAACAGCGCACAAGATACGATATGGAAATGCTGCGCGAAATAGGAACTTGTAAGGGCGTAGAAAACTATTCGCGAGTGCTTGCCCGCAGACCGAAAGGAAGCACGCCCATAACGCTTATAGACCACTTTCCGAAAGATTTTCTGCTTATGGTCGACGAAAGCCATGTTACGCTCCCGCAGGTAAGAGGAATGTACGGCGGCGATATTGCAAGAAAGAAAAACCTCGTTGACTACGGATTCAGGCTTCCCTGCGCTTATGACAACAGACCGCTCAATTTTGACGAGTTTTATGCAAAGGTAAATCAGGCTGTTTTTGTTTCGGCAACTCCCGGAGAATTCGAGCGCGAAAAGTCAACTCAAATAGTTGAGCAGATAATACGTCCTACGGGGCTTTTAGACCCCGAAATAATCGTAAAGCCGACCGACGGGCAGATAGAGGACCTTATTTCCGAAATCAATATCCGTGTAGAAAAGAAGCAGCGTGTTCTTGTCACAACGCTTACAAAGAAAATGGCTGAGGACCTTACGGAATTTCTCGATAAGTCGGGAATAAAAGTCCGCTATATGCACCACGATATTGACACGATAGAACGAATGGAAATAATCCGCGATCTGCGAGAGGGAGAATTTGACGTTCTTGTCGGAATAAACCTGCTCAGAGAGGGACTTGATATTCCCGAAGTTTCGCTTGTGGCAATTCTTGACGCGGACAAAGAGGGTTTTCTCCGCTCGGAAACATCGCTTGTGCAGACGATAGGACGCGCGGCAAGAAACGCCGAAGGCACGGTAATAATGTACGCGGACTTTGTCACACAGTCAATGGAAAGGGCAATTTCCGAAACGCTGCGCAGGCGCGAAATACAGCAGGCTTATAACAAAGAACACGGTATCGTTCCGAAAACTATCGTAAAGGAAGTTCGCGATGTTCTTGAAATAACAAGAAAGACCGACAAGAAGATGAAAAAGAGCGATTATAAAAAGCTTCCGAGGCGCGAACGCGAGAAGCTTATCGCTCAATATACGGTCGAGATGAAAAAGGCGGCGAAGCTGCTTGATTTTGAACACGCGGCATATCTGCGCGACAGGATCAAAGAACTTCAGGAATGAATATTGTTTGATTTATTTAAATCGACAATGCTTGACAAAATCAACAGATTGCAATATAATGTAGTTGTCTGTTCAGACAATTATGTGTAAAAAGCAGGGAAAAAACTATGGCAAATGATAAAATTATAATAAAAGGCGCAAGAGAACACAATCTCAAAAACATAGACGTTACAATTCCGAGGGACAAGCTCGTTGTACTTACGGGAGTTTCGGGTTCGGGAAAAAGCTCTCTCGCTTTCGATACGATTTTTGCCGACGGGCAAAAACGCTATATGGAGAGCCTTTCGAGCTATGCGAGAATGTTTTTGGGGCAAATGGAAAAGCCCGATGTCGACAGCATAGAGGGACTTTCCCCAGCTATTTCCATTGACCAGAAAACGACCTCGAAAAACCCTCGCTCTACTGTCGGCACTGTTACGGAGATATACGACTATCTGCGTCTTATGTATGCGAGGATAGGTATTCCCCACTGCCCTGTCTGCGGGAGAGAAATAAAGCAGCAGACGGTTGACGAAATTGTCGATAAGGTTCTGGAGCTTCCCGAAAAGACAAAGTTTCAGGTGCTTGCGCCCGTTGTAAGACAGCGCAAGGGCGAACACAAAAAGGAATTTGAAAGCGCAAGGAAAGCGGGTTTTTCGCGCGTCAGAGTTGACGGCATAACATACGACCTCAACGAGAAAATTACTCTCGAAAAAAACAACAAGCACTCTATAGAAATAATCGTAGACCGTCTTGTAATAAAGGACGGCATGCGCTCGCGCCTTGCGGAGAGCATTGAAACGGCGGGAAGTCTTACGGGAGGGCTTATTTATATCGACGTTATAGACAAGGAAGAGCTTCATTTCTCGCAGAGCTACGCCTGCCCCGAACACGGGGTTTCGGTAGACGAGCTAGTGCCGAGAATGTTCTCGTTCAACAATCCTTTAGGCGCTTGTCCCGAATGTACGGGAATAGGAAGCTACCGCAGAATTGATCCCGATCTTATAATGCCCAACAGGTATCTTTCGATAAAAGACGGCGCAATAAAAGGATACGGCTGGAACTATGCCGAGGGAAATATCGCGTCGATGTATTTTGACGCTATATGTGAAAGAAACGGCGTTTCAGTTGAACAGCCCGTTTCGGAATTTCCCGAGAAAGCCGTAAACGAGCTTATGTACGGAACAAACGGCGAGAAAATTCTCGTAAAGCGTCCGAAAAAACAAGGCGGCGGAGAATACTACACCGAATTTGAGGGAGTTGCTAACAATCTCCAAAGGCGCTATAACGAGGCGCAGGGCTGGCAGTTTTATTCTAAAGACGCGCTCGAAGATTTTATGAGCGACGTTGAATGTCCGAAATGTCACGGTGAAAGGCTAAACGATACCGCGCTTTCGGTGACCGTCGGCGGGATAAACATAATGGACTTCTGCAAGATGTCCGTTCTCAAAGCGATAGAATTTGTGGAGAATTTAAAGCTCTCCGAACACGAGAGAATGATAGCGGGACAGATCCTGAAAGAAATTAAAAACCGTCTGGGATTTTTAAAATCGGTGGGGCTTGAATATCTGACGCTTTCGAGAGCGGCAGGCTCTCTTTCGGGAGGAGAAAGCCAGCGCATAAGGCTCGCAACGCAGATAGGAAGCGCGCTTACGGGGGTGCTTTACATTCTTGACGAGCCGAGCATAGGACTTCACCAGCGCGACAACGACAAGCTCATAGCCACTCTTAAAAATCTGCGCGACCTCGGAAACACGCTTATTGTCGTAGAGCATGACGAGGACACAATGCGCGCGGCGGACTGGATAGTTGACATAGGACCGCTCGCGGGAGTTCACGGAGGAGAAGTTATTTACAGCGGAGACGTAAAGGGTATCCTTAAATGCAAGAACTCCATAACGGGGCAGTACCTCTGCGGAAAGAGGAAAATTGCTGTTCCCGAAAAGCGCAGAAAGCTTTCGGGAAAATGGCTGAAAGTTATAGGCGCGGAAGAAAACAACCTCAAAAAAATTAACGTTGATGTGCCTATCGGCGTTTTCACCTGCGTTACGGGAGTTTCGGGGAGCGGAAAAAGCTCGCTCGTAAATGAGATAATCTACAAGAACCTTTATGGGAAGCTGAACAGAGGGCGCGTCAGAGCTGGAAAATTCCGCGATATGAAGGGCGTTGAAAATCTCGACAAGGTTATTATGATAGACCAGTCGCCCATTGGCAGAACGCCGCGCTCAAATCCCGCGACATATACGGGCGTTTTTACGGATATACGAGAGCTGTTTGCTCAAACGACAGACGCGAAAACGCGCGGTTATACGGCGGGAAGATTTTCATTCAACGTAAAAGGCGGACGGTGCGAAGCGTGCGAGGGCGACGGCATACTGAAAATTGAAATGCACTTTTTACCCGATATATATGTGCCGTGCGAGATATGCAAGGGGCAGAGATACAACCGCGAAACTCTCGAAGTAAAGTATAAGGGAAAGAATATTTATGATGTTCTGGATATGACGGTTGCAGAGGGAGTTGAATTTTTCTCGAATATTCCGCGTATCTACAATAAGCTCAAAACGCTGAATGACGTCGGGCTGGGATATATAAAGATAGGGCAAAGCTCTACTACCCTTTCGGGCGGCGAAGCGCAGAGAATAAAACTTGCGACGGAGCTTTCAAAGCGCTCTACGGGAAAGACCATCTATATCCTTGACGAGCCTACAACAGGACTTCATTCCGCCGATGTACAAAAGCTCATTGATATATTGCAGGCGCTTGCGGACGCGGGAAATACCGTGCTTGTAATCGAGCATAATCTTGACGTTATAAAATGCGCCGACTATATAATAGACATGGGTCCCGAG
Organism: uncultured Clostridia bacterium; assembly: GCA_947631115.1. Classification (GTDB taxonomy): domain Bacteria; phylum Bacillota; class Clostridia; order Oscillospirales; family Ruminococcaceae; genus CAG-115. Next base: position 5,900 of record CANRKB010000038.1, on the reverse strand, counting down.
GGCGGCGACGGCGGCGGCACGGTCGTTGCAAAAGGAACTCCCGAGGAGATAGCGAAAAATCCCGCTTCTTACACGGGAATTTATCTAAAGAAAATGCTGTGAAATTATTGACAAATCCTTCTGAATGTGGTAAAATGTTCTTATCAAAAAAATGAAAGGAAGTTTTCAAATGAAAAAGTTTTTAAAGGAATTTAAAGAATTTGCCCTCAAAGGCAATGTTATGAGCATGGCGGTCGGCGTTATCATAGGCGGCGCTTTTCAGACAATAGTTACGGCGCTGACCAACAGCTTTATCAATCCGCTTATTGCTCTGCTGATGGGCGGAGTTCAGCATGATGAAAACGGAAACCCCATCTATATCGGCGGAAGCTTTACTATAAACGGCGTTGAGTTTACATACGGCGCGTTCCTCTCTGCTGTCATCAACTTCCTCATAATGGCGTTTATTCTCTTCCTCATGATAAAGGGAATGAACAAGCTTATGTCTATCGGCAAGAAAAAGGAAGAAGAAAAGCCCGCAGAACCCCCCGCTCCTACAAAAGAAGAAGTTTTACTTACAGAGATACGCGATCTGCTTAAAGAAAAGAAAAACTAAATACTTAAAAACCGCGGTCCGAGAGGTCTGCGGTTTTTAGGTTTGTATGCCTGATAAAGGAGGAATGAAAAATGGACGTTATCGAATATATCCGCGAAATGTTTTCGAGAGATTGCGCTATTGATACGGTGTTGAGCCTTGTCATGAAAGAATACGGGCTTTCCGAACAAGAGGCGCAAAAGAAAATAGACGAGTATTTTGAGATAATTGACGCAATTGACAAGGAACGAAACGAACGCAAGTAACGCACTCTTACTATCAAAAAATTAAAAGGGTTTTAAAGCTAAATACTTTAAAACCCCTTTTTGTTATAAACTTAATTCTGCTTTCTGACTTTGATATGAACTTCTCTCAGCTGCTGTTCGGTAACTTCGGTAGGAGCGCCGAGGAGCAGGTCCTGAGCGTTTGAATTGAGCGGGAAGGCTATTACTTCTCTTATGCTCTCCTCTCCCGTAATAAGCATTATCATACGGTCAACTCCGGGCGCCATTCCCGCATGAGGCGGAGCGCCGAATTTAAAGGCATTATACAATGCGCCGAACTTTGAAGCTACGTCTTCTTCGGTATAGCCCGCTATCTCAAACGCCTTTACCATAATGTCAAGGTCATGGTTTCTGACAGCTCCCGACGAAAGCTCAACGCCGTTGCAGACAATGTCATACTGATAAGCGAGAATATCAAGAGGATCCTTGTTTAAAAGCGCGTCAAGTCCGCCCTGCGGCATTGAAAAAGGATTGTGAGTGAAGATTATCTTTCCCGTTTCCTCGTCAAGCTCGTACATCGGGAAATCAACGATAAAGCAAAGCTCAAAGCGGCTTTCGTCGATAAGCTCCATTCTCTTTGCAACTTCGGTCCTTATCTGTCCCGCGAATTTCGGAGCATTCTTCGGGGTATCGGCGATAAAGTAAAGGACATCGCCCACTTCAAGCTCGCAGCGCTTTGCAAGCTCAATTCTCTGGTCGTCGTTTAAGAACTTGTCGATAGGACCGTTATACTTGAATACGCCGTTTTCGCCCTCTTCAACTTTGAAATATCCGAGTCCTTTCATTCCGACTTCGTTTACCGCGAAGTCTTCCATATTCTTAAAGAAGCTCTTGGACTGAGAAGCCATTTTCGGAACTCTTATACCGCGTACGCATTTGTTTGCAAAAGGCTTGAAATCGCTGTCGACAAACAGATCGGAAAGCTCTTTTATAATGAGAGGGTTTCTAAGATCGGGCTTGTCTGTGCCGTAGCTTAACATTGACTCTGCAAATGTTATTCTTCTGAACGGCGCGGGACTTACCTTTTTATCCGAGAACTTTGTAAACACCGCCGAAAGGACTTCTTCCGCAACTTTAAAAACGTCCTCCTGCGTTGCAAAGCTCATTTCAAAATCGAGCTGGTAAAACTCTCCGGGAGAACGGTCAGCTCTCGCGTCCTCGTCACGGAAGCACGGAGCTATCTGGAAATACCTGTCGAAGCCCGAGACCATATATATCTGCTTAAAGATCTGCGGAGCCTGCGGTAAAGCATAAAACTTTCCGTGGTGTTTGCGGCTCGGTATAAGATAATCGCGCGCGCCCTCGGGAGACGATGTGGACAGGATAGGCGTCTGAAGCTCTATAAATCCCATCTCGCGCATTTTATCGCGCAGAAAGGCAATAATATCCGAACGAAGCACAATATTGTCGTGCATTTTCTTGTTGCGTAAGTCAAGATAGCGGTATTTAAGACGAACGTCCTCGCGCGTTTCGCGTGAAGTTGCCACTTCAAACGGGAGCTGTTCCGTAACTTTTCCGAGGATACGGACTTCTTCTGCCTCTATCTCTATAGTGCCCGTAGCTATCTTTTCGTTATATGTGCTTTCATCGCGCTTTAATACCGTACCCGAAATTGACACGGCGCATTCTTTATGGATACCCTCAAGCAGGCTTTCATTGTGGAAAACGACCTGAACTTCTCCGTAATGGTCGCGCAGGTCTACAAACATAATGCCGCCGTGGTCGCGGATATTTTCGACCCAACCCGCCGCTCTGACTTTCTTTCCTATGTCATTTTCACTGAAACCGCTGCAATATGCGGTTCTGTATTCATTTTCAATAAACATAGCCTTCACCCTTTCGCTGTAATTCAACATCTTATTATACCACCTTACACACATTTTGTCAAGTAATTTTAATATAATTTGGAAGAAAACCCTTGACAAGCAGGCATTTTTTTCTTATAATATTATAAGTATGTGTTTAAAGAGGTAACTTATGAAAAAATCAGGCAAAAAACTGAATCTTATAATATGCGGCATTGCCTTTGTAATAATGATAGTTTATCTGTTTGTATTTGATAAACCCGAAAAGGTATTCAATTCTTTAAGAGCAATTAATCCGTGGTTTATAATTATAGGCGTTTTGTTTATGGTCGGATACTGGCTGTGCGAGGCGCTGACCGTTCATGTCCTGCTTAAAACAATGCAGAAAAATGTTAAGCTTTATTACAGCTGGACCGATACCATAATCGGACAGTATTTCAACTGTATAACTCCTTTCGCTTCGGGCGGGCAGCCCATGCAGACGTATTATTTCGTTAAATTCGGCGTGCCTCTCGGGAACGCCCTCACCGCCCTGCTTTCGAGGTTTATCGTTTATCAGTTTATTCTTACGCTGTATTCGGTCTTTACGCTTTTTATCGGTCTGGGGCAATTCGGAGAAAACCTCATGCAAAAGGGACTTATGCCTTTTGTTATTATAGGCTTTGTCATAAATACGTTTGTCATTATTTTCCTTATAGGAATAGCCGTCTGGAGAAAAGGCACCATAAAGTTTCTCAACATGATAATAACCCTGTTCGCTAAAATGCATATCCTGAAAAATCCTATGCGTCAGAGGGTTTATTTTACGCGCGAGGTAGAAAAATTCCACACGAATTTTATGTTTCTCAAAAAGCATATACCCGCGATAATAAAGGCTTGTTTCTTTACTTTTATACAACTGACGCTCTTTCTTTCAATTACATATGTTCTGTATCTCGGCTTTGGTCTTAGCGGGGCGGGGCTTTTGCAGATACTTTCTTATCAGGCGTTTGTTTTAATGATCTCGTCGTTTATTCCGCTTCCCGGAGCAATGGGCGCGGCGGAACTCGGATTCGCGGGATTTTTCGGCGATATATTCGGCGAATTTACGGGAACGGCTATGATGATCTGGAGAATATTTACGTTTTATCTGCCCATTGTCGTGGGAATGATATTTACTTTGACGCTCAAAAGCAAAGGCATTGAAGAGCCGACAAAGCTTGAAGCCGGCGAACATGTATACAATGCCGAGCAAAGTATTATAAACAAAAAGAACGAAGAGGAATAAAAACTATGTCGGATATTAAACATGAAATCGAACGCCGCAGGACGTTTGCTATTATTTCACACCCCGACGCGGGAAAGACAACGCTTACAGAAAAATTTCTGCTTTACGGCGGAGCTATCGCAATGGCGGGCGCTGTAAAGGGAAAGAAGAACACAAGGCACGCTGTTTCGGACTGGATGGAGATAGAAAAACAGCGCGGAATTTCCGTGACTTCATCCGTAATGCAATTCAACTACAACGGCTTTTGCATAAACATTCTCGACACCCCCGGACACCAGGACTTTTCCGAGGATACCTATAGAACGCTTATGGCGGCAGACAGCGCGGTCATGGTAATTGACGCGGCAAAGGGCGTAGAAAACCAGACGAGAAAGCTGTTTAAAGTCTGCGTTATGCGAAATATCCCGATATTTACGTTTATAAACAAAATGGACAGAGAAAGCAGAAATCCGTTTGACCTTCTCGAAGAAATTGAAAACGAGCTTGGTATAAAGACATATCCCGTAAACTGGCCTATCGGTTCTGGAAAGGATTTTAAAGGAGTTTACGACCGCGAAAACCGCAGGATAATCTCTTTTGAAATGAACGACGGAATGAACTACGGTACAAAAGAAGTCGCCGCTCACGAGGCAGACCTTAACGACGAGAATCTTGCGGAGCTTATTGGTCAGTCAAACTACAACACTCTGAAAGACGACGTGGAGCTTCTTGACGGTGCAAGCGAGGAATTTGACGCGGAGATGGTAAGCTCGGGAAAGCTATCGCCCGTGTTCTTCGGCTCGGCGCTGACAAACTTCGGAGTTGAACCGTTTCTTGAAAACTTCTTAAAAATGACGACTTCTCCCCTGCCGAGAAAAACGGAAGCGGGAATAGTAGATCCGTTTGACGAAAACTTTTCCGCGTTCATCTTTAAAATACAAGCGAATATGAACAAGGCTCACCGTGACAGAATAGCCTTTATGAGAATTGTCAGCGGAAAATTCACGAAAGAAATGGAAGTTCTCCATGTTCAGAATAACCGCGTTATACGCCTTTCCCAGCCTCAGCAGATAATGGCGAACGACCGCGAGGTCATAGACGAGGCGTATGCGGGAGATATAATGGGCGTTTTTGATCCGGGAATATTCTCGATAGGCGACACGTTATGCTCTCCGAAAACAAAGGTAACGTTTGAGGGGATACCTACGTTTGCTCCCGAACACTTTGCGCGCATAAGGCAAAAAGACACATTAAAGCGAAAGCAGTTTATAAAAGGCACGACTCAGATAGCGCAAGAGGGCGCGATACAAATTTTTTCCGAGCCGCAGAGCGGATTTGAAGAAGTAATTGTGGGAGTAGTGGGAGTTCTTCAATTCGACGTGCTTGAATACAGGCTGAAAAACGAATATAATGTTGATATAATCCGCGAGGATCTTTCGTATGAGTATATCAGGTGGATAACAAGCGAAAAGCACCTTTCGGGCGGGCTTGACGAGCTGAAAAAGCTCGTGATAACATCCGACACAAAGCTCATTCAGGACGTTCACGGCAACTATCTGCTCATTTTCACAAGCGAATGGAACATAAAATGGGCGCTCGACAAAAACGAGGGTCTGGAGCTTGCGGAATTTAACAGAAACTGAACAAATTATTTATATTTGGCTAAAATTTTCAACGGTGTTCTACTTTTCAATTCGTTGTTCTTGGTTATAGGCGCATTGCCGAAAAAAATTTCTCTCATTTATCACTGTAGATAAACAAAACGAACTTGCTTTCCCGCACCAAGGCTTTTTCACACTTAAAGTTGTTCTCCGCTCTATACCTCTCCTAGGATTGCCGTTTCAAAGCCGTGCTTTGAAACGGCAATGCGGGGAAAACTCTTGTTTTCCCCGCACCCTTTAGCGCTTGCTAACGCGTTATTGAGGGAAAACTTTTTTGAAAAAAAGTTTTCCCTCATGAAATGCACCCCTTTTATTAGACAATGTGGTATA
>CANRKB010000037.1 GCA_947631115.1 uncultured Clostridia bacterium | reverse complement strand
TAAGACCCCTTGCAGACTACAAGGTTGATAGGTTCAAGGTGTAAGCGTGGTAACACGTTCAGCCAGCGAATACTAATCGGTCGAGGGCTTAAACTCTAAAAGTTATGTCTTGTGTTTCGTTATTCAGTTTAAATGTTCATCATGATTTAAGTTCGTTGAAGTCAGGTTTTGCGTGATTTTTAATTCACCGTCCGCTCAATGAATTTAGTCGGTGCCGATGGCGGCGAGGGTCCACCTGTTCCCATTCCGAACACAGAAGTTAAGCTCGCTTGCGTCCAAAATACTTGGCGGGCGACTGCCCGGGAAGATAGATAGGTGCCGACACTATATAACTCAGCAGAACTCCTGTTTTGCTGAGTTTCTCTATTCCTCCGTAGCTCAGTCGGTAGTAGCACCTGACTGTTAATCAGGGTGTCACTGGTTCAAGTCCAGTCGGGGGAGCCACGCAAAACCCCTCTATGCTTTGCATAGAGGGGTTTGCAGTATACAGTGTAAAGTGTAAAGTGTACAGTAAAGTTGCAGCGGAAAGGTTGTTTCCCTGCCGGCGGTTGCCTCTATTGCATTTTTATAAACAATATGTTATAATCTAATCGGTGGCTGTGCGTGATAATCCAAAAATGAATACTATAATACTTAATAATAGGAGGACATTATGACCAGAGAAGAATTTTTAAATCGCTTATACGCTGCGTCAAGCTCCGTATCACCTCTTGAAACATACTCTGCCGAGGAAATTGAAAATAAAATTCGCAGCATTTATTCCGGCACTGTCGACACAACTAAAATCATAGAACGTTTCTTAAATATTGGGAGCGTATTTTTTAACCGTGTCGAAAAAGGCTCTAACGATGAATTGCGTTTTACTATAATTTGGAGATCAAGCGTCGAATATTGGCAGGATATAAATTGTGTTGTTAATGGGGCGGGTATTGTAGAGAATTGTGCCGGCATTGTAGATAGGTATTTCATTTCGGAAGAAGGTAAATTTTACAGCCGGGATCATAAGTTGATTTCCGAAGACGTAGAGGGTTTTGCCGAGTACATTACAACGGTCGAATACGATTATCATCCCGAAACAACGCAGCGCACATACGATATGTTACGATTCTTCGGCTGGTATGAGGGAAGACATATCGACACTACCGCATTTGAACATGAAATGAATCGGCGCGGAATTAAACTGTCCGAAAAACAGCTAGCGTTTTTCAGTGAATTCAGTGGTTTGTACTTCATGTTTGACAGAGATGAATGGGGATTTGATTCATTGGAAAGAATTCTGTCTGAGGAAAAATACTATGTTGAAGTATCCCGTGAAAAAAACGACTACAAAGTGATTTACTGCGGTTACACTCAGGGCGGACCGCTTGCGGTTGATCCTGACGGTATCATAAACTTACTTTGGGGACACCCTTGGGGAAGAACGACAATGGAGTGTATAAATCATCTATGTATGAGCGTTTCTGAGAAATGCAAATGGTTTTCTCCTGATCAAGATTGATTTGAGGAACAAAAACAATCATTCAAATCGGCGCTGTAAAAATTGTCAGCACACATTCAGCAGTATTCTCTCTAATTTAGAGGGATAATAATTAGGAGGTTTATAATGACAAACGAAGAATTTTTAAATCGCTTATACGCTTCGTCAAGTAAAGTATCGCCTTTTCAAACATTCACTGCCGAGGAAATTGAAGATAATATCCGCGAACATTATTCCGGCGTTATTGACACAAGCAAAATTGTAGAATTTTTGTTAATTACCGGAAATGTAGATTTTGACCGTATCGAAAAAGGCTCGAACGATGAATTGCGTTTTGGCATAGGGTGGGGGTCAAAGTTTGAATATTGGCAGGACATCAATTGTGTTGTCAATTTGATTGGTTCTGTGGATAATTGTGCAGGAAGAATAGAGTGGTTTTATATTTCGGAAGAGGGCAAATTTTACAACCAAGACCATAAACTTCTTTCCGAGGATATTGAGGGTTTTGCCGAGTACATTTCCACTGTTGAATATGACTACCACCCCAAAACAACGCAGCGCACTTATGATATGCTTCATTTCTTTGGTTGGTACGAGGGCAGACATATTGACACAACAGCATTTGAGCAGGAATTGGCTCGCCGCGGGATCGAATTGTCCGAAACGCAGCGTAAGTTTTTCAGCGAATTCAGCGGCTTGTCATTCGATTTTGACGGAGATTTTTGGTGTATCTATTCATTGGAACAAATCATGAAAGAAGATAAGATTACCGACCCTGTATTAGAAAAACGAAATCCCCGCAAACATCCAACGATTTTGTGCGGCGACACTGTGGGCGGTCCGCTTGCGGTTGACGCTGAAGGGATCATAAGATATTTTTATGAAATCCCATGGGGCAGAACGACAATGGAATGTATAAATCATCTATGTATGAGCGTTTCGGAGGATTGGAAATGGATCCCGCCCAAAAAAGACTGATCCGGGGAAAATCCTCGGAGCTCAGTCTGTATATAAAACCTTTTATCCAAATATCAAAAATCTTTGTTTCCTAAGGGACCTTTAATTTTATACCCTTACACCTTATTTCTAAAATTCAAAATGGCAGGGTGCGGGGCGAATGAGCGTTATTGAGAGAAACAGCGTTTGAAAAGAAATAAGATGTCGTAGTTGAAATTCTAGCCTCTAGCTTCTTCTTTTAATATTCAAAATGATTTTATTCTCAAAAGCTCCCCGAAATTCTTACCTCTTACCTCTAACCTCTTACCTCTTACATCTAGAAGGATAGGGCGAGTAAACGTCATTCAGGAAAACAACTTTTGAAAAGAACCACCTTTCCGTTATTACTGACTACTGTACCATGTCTACTGTCTACTGTCTACTACCAACTCCCCCTATTGCAATTCTAATCAAAATGTTGTATTATATTATTAACAATAAAAACGAGAGGAGCATTATAATGAACTGGGGTATAATTGCAACAGGCAACATCGCGGGGAAGTTTGCAAGGACAATAAACGCAATGAACGCCGAAAGTCAGCGCCTTGTCGCGGTGGGTTCAAGGGATATTTCAAGGGCAAAGGAGTTCGCCGAAAGCTACGGAATAAACAGGGCATACGGCAGTTATGAGGAGCTGTGCTCGGACAAGGACGTGGAAGCGGTATACATAGCCACGCCGAACAATCTTCACTATGAAAACGCGCTTATGTGCCTTGAACACGGAAAGCACGTCTTATGCGAAAAACCGTTTACGCTAAACGCCGCGGACGCGGAAGCCCTTTACAGAACGGCTGATGAAAAGGGCTTGTTTATTTGCGAAGGATTGTGGACAAGATTTCTGCCGCTGTATCACGAGCTGGAAGATATTGTAAAGTCTAAGAGATACGGCGAACTTCGTCATGTAAGGTGTGAATACGGGTTTATTGCAAACGGAAAGCGCCGTGAGCGCAAGTTCAGGTCGGAGCTTGGCGGCGGTGCGCTTTATGATATAGGCATTTACAATCTGGGATTTTTGCAGGCTGTTATGGGCGAAGAACCGACGGAGTTTAACAGCAAAGTGAGGTTTAACGAGTATAAAACGGACGAATTCAGCATACTTCAGCTTTACTACCCCGGCGGAAAGACGGCGCAGTGTCTGCAGACCATAGGGCTTGATATAGAGCGGCGCGCGGCGCTTTATTTTGACAAAGCGAGCGTTTATCTTCCCGACTTTCAGGGGGCGTATTCCATGACGATAAAGGCGGGCGGCGAGGAGAAAACTGTCAGCTTCCCGCCCGAGATAAACGGGTTTGAATACGAGGTGCGCGAGGCGTCGGAATGTGTTGCAAATGGGAAGACGCACAGCGATGTCTATACGCCCGAGGACAGTATCGCATTGGCAAGGCTTATGGAGAGGATAAAGGAGAATTGGGGGATGGAGTTTACTAGAGGCTAGAAGCCGGAATAAGTTTTGAGCGGCGAACAACTTTTCGTTCAATCCACCAAACGGGCGGCGCACGAAAGTTTTTTGAAAGAGAGTCCGGAGGGGAAAAATTTTTTCAAAAAAGTTTTCCCTCCGGCAGGATCGCGGGGACGAAGTCCCTGCGAATTTCCCCCTTCCCCTTCGGGGAAGGGGGTTAGGGGGTTAGGGCGAGTAAGCGTTATTAAGGAAAACAGCGTTTGAAAAGAAATAAGTGGCAAGGGATCAAATTCTTACCTCTTATTTCTTACCTCTGGCAACTTGACACTATTCCATTATTATGCTATAATAATTACGGAACAGTTTTTTGCCAACATCATTGAACAATCTCAGCAAACATTCCAACATTCATTTGCACTAAAGGAGGAACCAATGAACATAGCACAATTCTTTATAGGTACGGAAAACCGCGTTGAGCTTTTCGGTCCGCTTCATATTGCTCTTTCAGCCGCGGAGATAGCCGCCGCGCTGGCGCTTTATTTTCTGCGCGGAAGGCTTAAACGCTCTGCTCACAAGCGCGCCGTAAGAAATGTTATGGCGGGCATTCTCGCGGGAAATATGCTCGTGCATTATCTGTCGAAAATTATTCTCGGCATGTGGCGCTTTGAATACGATCTTCCGTTGCACCTATGTTTTATCACAAACTTTTTTATGATCTACATTCTGCTCACCGACAATAAACATAAACTCTACCGCGTGGTGTATTTCTTTACGTTTATAGGACCGCTTCCCGCGATGATATGGCCCGATCTTACGGTATCTTGGGACAGCTATACGTTCTATCAGTTTATAATCAGCCACCATTTTATGCTTCTTTTCAGCCTGTACTGCCTGTTCGTTCTTGAATACGAAGTGACGTTCAAGAACATTATTCCGACATTTTTCATCGGTAACGGGCTTGTCGCGGCAATGGCGGTGTTCAATTATTTTTTCCACACCAACTACATAATGATAACAGGACTTCCCGATCAGTTATACGAGATATACCCGTTTCTTTATGCGCTCCCGCCGATTTTCTGGCTGGAACTTGTGGGCATATTGGCAATGCTTGCGGCGTACATTCCCGCTCTTATCAGAAACCGCGACTTAAAGCGGAAAGATAAGGCGAAGCAGGCGTAATCAAACAAAACACTGTTCGTGAAACTAAAGCAAAAAACTGCTCTTTCAGAGGCCGGAGTTTTAACTCTAGCCTCTAGCTTCTTTCTCCGAAAACAAAACAACCTTTCCTCTCAAAAGTTCCTCGAATATCTTACCTCCTACCTCTTACTTCTTACCTCTAATTGAAAGAAGTTTTACCAAAAAATTCAAAAAGCCCTTGAAAATCACGGAGAAATGTAGTATTATATGTATATGAACATCTAAAAAATGAAACGTGCGGATTTTTTCCGTCAATTTTTGGGAGGTAATGAATTTGGGCGATAATCTTCTGAAGAATATCGAGGAAATGATGCCGAAGTTTTCAAAAAGCCAGAAGCTCATTGCGGCTTATATCCTCGAGCATTACGAAAAAGCTGCTTATATGACCGCGCTTAGGCTCGGTCAGACCGTTAATGTAAGCGAATCTACCGTCGTCAGATTTGCCATAGAAATGGGCTATGAGGGTTATCCGCAGATGCAGCGCGCCCTCCAGCACCATATAAAAAACCGCCTCACCTCTATCCAGCGTATGGACGTAACGCGTACAAGAATAGGCGACGAGGACACCTTAAACGGCGTCTTGAATCAGGACATCGACAGAATTCGCAAGACCCTTGAACTTGTGGACAAGGAGAGCTTTGAAAACGCCGTCACCCTCATAAACACCGCAAAGAACATCTACATTCAGGGCGCTATGTCCTCGGGCGTGCTTGCAAGTTTTATGCACTACAACCTCCGCCTTATCGCGGATAATGTTACCCTCGTAGGCTCTGTCGGCATAAGCGAACTTTATCAGCAGATGGTTCACATAGGCGAGGGAGATTTGCTTATAGCCATGAGCTTTCCGAGGTATGCGAAAAGCACCGTCGAAGCCTGCAGGTTCGCTCACGAAGAGGGCGCGCAGATAATAGCCCTCACCGACTCCGAAAGTTCCCCGCTCGTAACTTACGCCAAGACAAGACTCTATGCATATTCGGACATGGTGTCTTTTGTGGACAGCCTTGTCGCTCCCATGAGCTTGATTAACGCGCTTATTGCGGCGGTTTCGGCTTCAAAGCGCTGCCGCGTAGAACAGACCTTTGCAAAGCTCGAAGGGCTATGGGAAAGCAACGACGTTTATAAAAAGGATATTTAAAGCGATCTTCTTTTCCGGACAGATCGTTTCAAATGTCCTTTTGAAAGGTATTCTATGTCTGAAATTATTGTTGTCGGAGGCGGCGCGGCGGGAATGACTGCCGCGATATTTGCCGCAGAACATTCGCGGGTCTTGCTTGCCGAAAAGAACGACAGGCTCGGGAAAAAGCTCGCTATAACGGGAAAAGGCCGCTGTAATGTCACAAACAACTGCGATATTGCCGAAGTCATGCAGAATATCCCGCGCAACCCGCGCTTTCTCTACAGCGCTATGAACAACTTCCCGCCGAGCGAAGTAATGAGCTTTTTCAAGAGCCTCGGCGTAAAGCTGAAGACCGAGCGCGGAAAGCGCGTTTTTCCCGTTTCGGACAGGGCGGGGGATATTGTAGCCGCGCTTGAACGGGAAGTAAAGCGGCGCGGCGTTTCGGTCATACGCGAAAACGTCAGGTCGCTTATTATTGAAAACGGGAAATGCAGGGGCGTAAATACAAATATGCGGCAGATACCCGCAGACGCCGTTATCCTTGCGACGGGCGGAATGTCCTATCCCAAAACGGGTTCGGACGGCTATGGCTATGAGATAGCGAGAAAGGCGGGGCATAGCATTATTCCCCCGAGACCGTCGCTCTCCGCGCTTTCTACCAAAGAAAAGTGGGTAGGAAAAGCCTCGGGTCTTACGCTCAAAAACTGCGGCGTTCGGCTGATTTACGGCGGGAAAACGATTTACGACGACTTCGGCGAGCTTTCGTTCACTTCCGACGGCATAGGCGGCGCGACGGTGCTTAGCGCTTCGGCGCATATCCCCGACGGCGCGGAAAACGACTGTTCAATTGTTGTCGACCTTAAGCCCGCGCTTTCGGAAAAGCAGCTTGATCAAAGAATACTTCGGGAAATTGCCGGGCTGCACGGCGGGGCGTTTCCCGATGTTTTAAGAAAATTGCTCCCGAAAGAGCTGGTCGAGCCGTTTTCGGAAATAACAGGAATTGAACTGACGAAAAAAATCTCTGAAATAACCAAAGAAGAACGCAAGGAATTGTGCAAAGCGCTGAAAAATTTAACGCTCAACATAAGCGGCTTTCGCCCGATAGAAGAAGCCGTTATAACGCGCGGCGGCGTTTCGGTAAAGGAAATATCCCCGAAAACAATGGAGAGCAGGCTTGTAGAGGGGCTGTTCTTTGCGGGAGAGATAATCGACGTGGACGCGTACACGGGCGGGTTCAACCTGCAGACGGCGTTTGCCACGGGGCGGCTCGCGGGTGAAAATTCAAAGAAAAATGTATGAAAAAGTTTAAAAACCTATTGCAATTTTTATGAAAATATGTTAAAATAAAACTGATTTGAAATAATCAAAGTGTCGAATAATTCACCAAAGCGGGGATTAGTGCGAAACAGTATATACCGTCAATGCGGAATTACATTGTACAAAGACACGGAGAATAAAGCCGAAAGGCTTGGTTATTTATATTCCCTTTGAATAGGAGCGGTTTTTGTTGAAGCATATATCTGTCGCTATAGACGGACCTGTAGGCGCGGGAAAAAGCACCGCGGCAAGAAAAACTGCCGAAACGCTCGGCTTTATATACTGCGACACGGGCGCGCTTTACAGAGCGGTTGGGCTGTACTGTCTGAGAAACGGCGCAGACCCGAAAGCGCCGAAAGAAGCGGCGGGCTGTCTTGACAGGATAAAGGTCGAAATTTCCCTTGTAGACGGCGAACAGCGCGTTTTCTTAAACGGAGAGGACGTGTCCGAGGACATAAGGCTGCCCGAGGTATCTATGGCGGCGAGCGCGGTTTCGGCTGTTCCCGAGGTGAGAAAAGCGCTTCTTGGTATACAGAGGAAGATCGCCGAAAAGAACAATGTCGTTATGGACGGGCGGGATATAGGAACGGTCGTGCTTCCGAACGCCGACGTAAAGATATTCCTTACGGCAAAGCCCGAAATTAGGGCGAAAAGAAGATATGACGAGCTTTTATGCAAAGGCGTAAAGACAACGTTTGAAGAGGTATTGAACGACTTAAACGAACGCGACTACAACGACAGCCACCGCGCGGAAGCTCCTTTAAAGCAGGCGGACGACGCTGTTCTTCTGGACACTTCAAATCTCAGTTTCGAGCAGAGCGTTGAGAGCATATGCCGTATCGTAAGGGAGCGGCGAGATGTTCTATAATTTCTGCAGGGGCGTTGTAAACTTCATTTTCCACATTATTTTCAAGATAACCGTTTTGGGAAAAGAGAATATCCCCGAAGAAAAAGGCGGATATATAATCGCGTCAAACCATGTTTCAAACTGCGACCCGCCTATGGTCGGGATCGTATTTAAAGGCAAATACACCTTTATGGCAAAGGACGAGCTGTTTCACATAAATCCGATATTTACGTGGCTTATAAAAAAGCTCGGAGCTTTCCCCGTAAAGCGAGGGTCAAAGGACGCTTCGGGCATAGATACGGCGCTGGAAAGTCTGAAAAACGGAAGAGTCTTTGTGATATTCCCCGAGGGTACGCGCTCGAAAACAGGGGAGCTTGGAAAGCCGAAAAGCGGAGTTTCGCTTATTGCGGCGAGGGCAAAGGCGCCGGTGGTTCCCGTGTATGTGGGATACGGAAAGAAAAAGTTTCGCAGAAACGTTGTCGTTTCCGTAGGAAAGCCGCTTTCAGAGGAGAACTTTGACGTTGATATTGAGGATAAGCGCGCTGTTCATAGAATAAGCAGGCTTATCATGGACGAAATAGCAAAGCTCAAGGAGAACGCTTCAGATGTCGTCTGAAATTAAGCCTGAAATTAAAATCGAGATAGCGGAAAACGCGGGGTTCTGCCCCGGAGTGCAGAGAGCCGTAGATATTGCAAAAAAAGCCGCGGAGAAATACGGAAAAGTATATACTCTCGGAGAGCTTATTCATAACGAGGACGCAGTCGCTGATCTTAAAAGAAAAGGCGTATATGCGGCAGAAACGCTCGACGAGGCAGAGGGAAGTCCGTTGGTCATACGTTCTCACGGAGTGCCGAAGACTGTCGAAAACGAAGCGAGGGAAAAATGCGCGGAGGTTTTTGACGCGACGTGTCCGTTTGTAAAGAGGATACACGGCATTGTTTCGGGAATAGACGGTACGGTTTTCGTGCTTGGCGACAAGGACCACCCCGAAGTGGTCGGGATAATGGGAAACGCCTCCTGCAAAGCGTATGCATGCAGGGACTTCGACGAGATTGACGCGCTGATACAAAACGGCGCTGTTAAAGACGGCGGGAAATTCGCCGTCGTTGTTCAAACGACCTTCGACCGCGGGAGATTTGACGATTATTCCGAAAAAATTCGGAGAAAGTATCCCCGCGCAGAGATATACGACACGATATGCAACGCCACCGACAAGCGTCAGAGGAGCGCGCGGGAGCTTGCGCAAAGAGCGCGTCTTATGATCGTCGTCGGAGGAAAGAGCAGTTCTAACACAAGGAGGCTTGCGGAAATTTGCGGCGAATACTGTAAAACGGTTTTCGTTTCAAATGCGGGCGAGCTTTCGGGGCGGACGCTTCTGGGTCTGCCCGCCGGCAGTCTTGTCGGCATTACAGCCGGGGCTTCAACTCCGCGCTACATAATTAAGGAGGTTCATAATAAGATGAACGAAGAAAACATCAAAAACACCGAAAATAACGAGGAGGATTTTGCTTCGCTTCTTGAACAGGATCAGTCTTTTACAAGATTATATACGAACAAGAGAGTTAAAGCTACGGTTGTCAGTGTTTCCAAAAAGGAAGCTGTCGTTGAAGTCGGCGCGAAGCAGACGGGCTACATAGTCCGCGAGGAGCTTACAAATGACCCCAATGCCGAGGTCGAGGACGTTGTAAAGCCGGGCGACGTTATAGACGCCGTTGTCATAAAAGTTGACGACAACATAGGCACTGTCGCTCTCTCCAAAAAGCGCGTTGATTCGGCGCTCGGTCTGGAAAAGCTCGCGGCAGTCAAAGAAGCGAACGAGACCATAGAGGGCGTTGTTTCGCAGGTGGTAAAGGGCGGAGTTATCGTCATTTACGAGAACACGAGAGTGTTTATCCCCGGTTCGCATACGGGCATTCCGCGCACGGGAAAACTTGAGGAGCTTCTCAAAAAGCCCGTTAAGTTTAAGATCATCGAAGTCAGCAACGAGCGCGGAGGAAGAGTTGTCGGCTCAATTCGCCAGGCAACAAAGGAAATTCGCGAGGCTGAAAGAGCAAAGTTCTGGGAGAGCATCGAAGTCGGACAGAAGTTCGAGGGCGAAGTTCGCTCGATAGAGAGCTACGGCGTGTTTGTCGACATAGGTCCTGTCGACGGGCTTATTCACACTGCCGACCTCACATGGGACAGAGTCGGTCACCCGAAAGATATAGTGAACGTTGGCGACAAGCTGAACGTTATAGTAAAGTCGTTCGACCCCGAAAAGAAGCGCGTATCGCTTACGGCTAAAGACCCCGAAGAAAACCCTTGGCTCAAGTTTATGGCGCAGTACAAGAAAGGCGACGTCATAAAGGCGACAGTTGTTTCCATAATGGAATTTGGCGCGTTTGCGCAGATAATCCCGGGAGTTGACGGACTTATTCACATAAGCCAGATCTCGACCGAGAGAGTAGAGGACATAAACACTGTTCTCACGGTAGGTCAGGAAGTCGATGTAAAGATAATTGAAGTCGACGAGGAGCGCTCAAGAGTTTCGCTTTCTATTCGTGCGCTTTCTGAACCCGAGGAAGAGAGCGCGCCTGCGGAAGAAGAATGATCGCCGCAATATAACAAGATAAAAAGACGCGGTTCGGCAGTGAGCTGAACCGCGTTGTTGTTATAAAGAAAAGGAAACGGGATTTATGGAAAAGACGGAAAAAAGCGCAAAGAGATACAGAACGGGGCTTGTAGACGGGCTTCCGATTGCGCTGGGGTATCTTTCGGTGTCGTTCGCTTTTGGTATAACTGCGGTAGGAATGGGAATAAGTCCGCTTGCGGCGGTGCTTATTTCAATGACAAATCTTACTTCTGCGGGGCAACTGGCGGGAGTGGGGGTTATTGCCGCGGGCGGAGGCTTTGCGGAAATGGCGCTCTCGCAGCTTGTCATAAACATACGCTATCTGCTTATGAGCCTGTCGCTGTCGCAGAAGCTGAGCGAAAGATTTACAATGCCGCACAGGCTGATAAGCTCGTTTGGGATAACTGACGAGATATTTGCGGTAGCCTCGGGCAAAGAGGGCGAAATTGAGCCGCGGTATATGTACGGGCTGATAACGCTGCCGTATATATTCTGGGCGGCAGGAACTGCGCTCGGCGCGCTGCTGGGCGAGGTACTCCCCGAAAACATAAAGTCCGCGCTGGGTATAGCCATTTACACAATGTTTGTGGCGATAGTGATCCCGCCCGCGAAAAAGAGCAGGGGCGTATTGGCGGTAGTGTTAATAGCGGCGGCGATAAGCTGTCTGATAAAATATGTTTCGATATTTTCGGGAATTTCTTCGGGACTGCCCGTGATAATATGCGCGGTTATTGCCGCGGCGCTCGGCGCTCTCTTGTTTCCGAGAAAGGAGAGCGCGAAATGACAGAAACGCTGTATTTATGCCTTAGCATAGTGATAATGGCGATGGTGACATATCTCATCAGAATGTTGCCGCTGGCGGCGGTGAGGGGGAAGATAAAGTCGCGGTTTGTCCTGGATTTTCTTTACTACATTCCCTACGCTGTTTTAAGCGCCATGACGATTCCCGAGATCTTTTACAGCACAAGCTCGTTTATAAGCGCTTGCGTGGGGCTTCTGACAGCGCTCGTTCTGGCGTTTTTCGAGAGAGGGCTTATGACCGTAGCGCTCGCCTCGTGCGCAGGGGTGTTGGCTGTGGAGCTCATTATGAGCTTTATTTAGAGAACGTTTTCTGTTGAGGAAAAGTTGTTCGGCGGGAGACAAGTATACAGTGTACAATGTACAGTGTACAGCAATGGTGTCCGCTTCGCGGACGGATTTAGATTGCTGTCGGGATTATAGGTTTATTCATTGTCATTGACAAGGTTTTATCTTCTCGCTAAATTAAAAATAATTTTTCAAGAATTTTCCATCATTCCTTCAATCATTCCCTCCGTCAATTCCTCCGTCAAATCCGTCTTTTTCGCGCGGAGCGCCGAAGAATGAGGGATTGATGAATGAGTATTTAATCTATAAGTATTTTATATTACCTGAATCCGTGTAGTTCGCAGCAATGATTCACTGAAATCCGCATAGATTCAGGATTTTTGTTATCTGCGGTTT
>CANRKB010000036.1 GCA_947631115.1 uncultured Clostridia bacterium | reverse complement strand
GCCCTTGCAATGCTCTTTGCAGGGGTGCTGCTTGCGGCTGTCGTTTTCATAGGACTTACAATTATAAGAGAAGGTCGCCTGGAGGTGGCTCACTCGGTTTTGGACAGCAGCGGTCATTCCGAGATTTTTATAGCAGACTCAAACGACGAAGTTCTCAAAAATGTCACCGAAGGAAAGTTTGGCTATAATTACGGCTTTATGCAGGTTTATGGTGAATTTAACGGTTTGGCTTACGGCACTATTGAAGATGAACACGACATTTTGCATATCCCGCTTTCAGAGGGCAGAATGCCCGAAACAGCGGACGAGATAGCCGCAGACAGGGGCGCGCTTGACAAACTTTACTGGGCAGGAAAATGCGGAGATACTATTGAGCTTGACGGTAAAAAATATACCGTTGTCGGAATAATTGACAAGATATACGGAGAAGAAAGAGATTTGTCTTCGCTGCAACAATTTCATCAAAATGAAGAACTGACTTATAAGATACCGCTTATATTTGTCGGAAAATGCGACGGCGAGTCGCTTTACCGAATAGATATGCTCAACAAATTCCTTAACCTGAACGTAAGCAAAGACGCTTACTACAATGAGAAAAACAAGTATAGTGAACTTCTTGAAGGGTATCGGGAAAATAATGAGATAGGTTGGTACGATGTACGCAGCGAGCGCGAAGCAATATTCTTCGATATTACATATAACAACGGTTTCTTTTTAAATATTGGGTTTATGGGAGCGATAATTTCCGCATTGTCTGTATTTTCAATACTTCGCAGTATTTTTTCCGAGAGAAAAAGCAGGATTGAAATACTAAAACGAATAGGCATGAGCAAGCGCAGAATTGCAATTATGTACGCGGTTGAATGTGCGATGTTTGCGGTGATACAGACAATTTTAGGAATTATGTTCGGATTTTTGGCATATGAGGGCGTATTGAAATTCAGAACAGAAGTTCTTGAACAAAAAATATACAGCGGTATTACAGACCTCTGGCTTATAACTCACACCACTCCCGATCCGTTTTTATATTCCGCAATTATCTCGGTAACAGTAGTTGTATTAGCGTACTTACTCTGTATCATAACGGATAAAATTCAGCGCAAAGCCCCCGACAAAAACGCCGAACCCCGCCCGCTTTCAAAATGCTTTAAACAGATCTTCAGCCATAAATCGGTTTCGGCAACGCAGATTGCAGCGCTTACCCTTATCTGCTTTTCCGTTATTGAGGGGTATCTTTATTATACCGACAACGGAAAAACAGAATCGGGCTCAGGATCCATTCTTTATATCTCGCCTAACGGGAATTATTCGGCAAACGGTCTTGATATGGAAGAAAATAATATCGCCGAGTATTATTCAAGCAACAAGCCGACTGTAAATTATATAGGAGAAACCGAACCGCTTTTCCCCTCTGTCGTTGCGGATTTCAACGCAGGAATTGACGATAACACTGCGAATACCTTGCCCGAATACACATTTTCTTTCGGAAATCTCCCGCAGACTTTAATGTCCAGTGAAAAACGAAATTTCCGTTATATAAACGAAATCGACACCGCGTCCGAATCTTTCAGGCAAGGACTTCTTGCATTAAGCGATGAGGAGCATCAGAACTTTTTTGACGAAGGGCAGCTTGGTTCAGAATATCTGTACAAAACGGAAACAAGGCTTACAACTTCAAGGGTTATCGAAAGCCTTTCGGAAAATGTGACAGAGGGAGAACTTAACATTGAAAAGCTGAACAGCGGAGAAGAAATTGTTGTCGCATATCAGGACATAAGACCGCCGTTTGAAATCGGTGAAACAATATCCCTCAATTCGGTTTCCGCAGGTGCGACAGGTTACGGAGTGGGAGAAATCTCCTCGGCTGAAGTGAAAATAGGGGCGCTGGTGAGGATTACTCCCGATTACGATAATATTATGAAATCTATTGTCCGAAACCGAGATGATTACAATTTCCTGACGACAGCCGAAGGCGCGTCGGCAATGGGTTTCCCCTGCGCAAAATATACGGGTATTTACGCATTAGAGCCTATGGACGGCGGTTTGATACCAAGTGCTGCACAGATGAAAATGCAATCTTTGGAAATAATGCAGCATGATTATCTTGTAAATCAGTTGATAAAATACAGCAGTTCAATTGCAATTTTGCTTGTTATGTCATTGCTCGGATTTGCGGCTTATTTCAACGGCATAGGAATGAAGATAAGGCTGAAGAAATACGAGATCTCGGTGTTGAGGGCTGTCGGGACAAATCTTAAAGAGCTAAAGAAGAAACTGCTTTTGAAAAGTATGAAGATCCCGCTTATTTCCACTGCTGCGGCATATGTCTTAATAAAAATTCTCCAACTTTCCGGCTGGATCTCATGCAATATAATGATTTGGTATGAAGGAAATTATATGATGAATCATCCTGAGCCGCCTCCCGAATTTATAAGCAATTTACACAGCCTGTTATTAGATTTTGCAAGAGAAAAATTATTTGTCAGCGGGCTTATGTGGCAAGCTAATGCGGAGATACCTATGCTTATCTTATTCGCGGCGATATGCGCGGTGACATTCCTGCTGACAATTATTGCACTGAGGAAATTCAAGAGCAACATAGCGGGCGATTTAAGCGAGGGGAGAACAAGACAATGATAAAACTTGAGAACTTATGCAAGACTTATGGCAAGGACGAAAGCGCGGTTGCTGCGGTCAACAACGTCAACTTAACGGTAAATGACGGCGAGCTTGTCGCAATAATAGGAAAATCCGGCAGCGGAAAGACAACTTTGCTGAACCTCATCGGCCTGCTTGATAAAGCTGACGAGGGGAAAATAATCTGTGGCGATAATGAAATAACCTCGTTTGACGACAACAAAGCCTCGGATTTTCGTCTTAACCACATAGGCTTTGTGTTTCAGTTTTTCGATTTATTGCCCGAACTCACGGCGGCTGAAAACATTCTGCTCCCCGCAAGGCTTGCGAAGAAAAAGGCGGAGAATTACAAAGAGATAACCGAAAGTTTAGGTTTGTCGGAACGCCTTAATCACTATCCCTCTCAGCTTTCAGGCGGTCAGCAGCAAAGAGTTGCGATTGCAAGGGCGATGATAAACGATCCCGAAATATTGCTTTGCGATGAGCCAACGGGAAATCTTGACGAGAAGTCGGGAAATGAAGTCATGGACTTGCTCGCAAAAATGAACCGCGAACAGCACAAAACGATCGTCATAATCACACACAATCCCGAAATCGCCGAAAGATGTTCGAGGACGGTAGAGATCTCGGACGGGAAGATAATTTCTTAATGATATAATTTAATATTCATATTCCGCGGCAGCGATATGCTGCCGCGATATTTTGTGCCAAAATTGCCGATATTTTTGTTCAACATAAAACCACTCCTCAATCTGCCGAGATCATTTATAAATATCGCAGCAAAAACAATGAAAATCAACACACAAAAAAGCTCCCCTTTGTTTGGAGAGCTTGTGTTTTCAAATAGGAATAATTTTATACAACACCGTTTTTTCAAACTCCAGCGGTCTGTTATATCTGAAAAACACGATCCCATCGGTCGGCGCGGTTATCTGCCGAATGACGCTGCCGTCAAGCGGGTCGGTTATTTCGCACAAAACATCGCCTTTTCTGAATTCGTCGCCTGTTTTTACAAAGCTTTTGTAAATGCCCGCGACGGGCGAGTGTATCTGAAGAAGCGATTTTTCGTCAAGCATTTCGGTTATATAACCGCCGGGAATTTTGGTCTTTATAACGCCGTTTGAATACATAAATCTCAATATCGCGTCAACCGCAAGTTTTGCGGACGGCTCGTCGATGTTGTCGGTTGCGTTTGTGTACAGTGAAAACGCCTGCGTTTCCCATATCTGCCAGTTGTAATTAAGCGTTGTCGTGTCATAAGGACGAGGCTTTCTTATAAACGCAAACGGGAGCCCGAAGCACTTCATAAGCTCGTGGTCGGTAAATCCCGTTTCCATAAGCTTTACGTGCGGCAGAAAATCTCCCTGCTGATAAAAACTCGCAAGCTGAACGCCGTATTTATATCCCTTTACGCTCTCAAAAATCCCTGCGGCAATTCTCTGCGTCGTTTCTCCCAGGTCATAGCCCGGGAACATTCGGTTTATGTCGGTGTTGTCCATTGTCCAGAAGCGTTTTCCGATGTTCATTGAATAGTAGTTTGCGGACGGGATTATCATTATTTCGCAGTTGTCCGAAATAAGCCCTCCGCTTTCTAAGTCTTTAAGACGGCTGACAAGCTGCGAACAAACGTACATCTGCTGTACTTCATTTCCGCGCATTGCTCCGACCACGCACATTGCTTTTTCGCCGTGACCGAACTGAAAACCGATTATATCCATGCTCTCGCGATAGGGCGAACGAAGTGAATACAATGTCTTTTTACGCATTTTCTTCACCCCCTAAAATTCTCGCGATAAGCGAGCCGCCGTAGACTATGGGAAATTCTCTGAGCGTAAAGATTATTCCGTCGCAGGGCGAGGTTACGTATTCTTCTACATTTCCCGTAACGGGGTCGATAACGCTCCCCACGGCGTCGCCGCGTTTAACATGCGACCAGTGTTTTGCCGTCGGGATAAAAATCCCCGCCGCGCCCGAATTTACAAATTCTACTGCCCTGTCAGCAGAGACGATAGGCTCTTTTACGGGCTTGCAGTCGCCTTTCCACATTCCGAGATTCTTTAAGAGGTTTAAAATTCCCTCCGTAAGCCTGTCGCCGTATTCCCGGGTTATTCTCATTCCCACTCCCATTTCCACGACAAGCGTTTTCGTTCCTATGCTGTTGAGGCTGTAAGCAAGCGTTGATTCAAGAACGGTCGCCGAGGCATGCACCCAGATAAAATCACACCCGAGCATTTTCGCATAGGGAATAAGCTCGTCGGCGGTGATTTCGTTTATTCTGACCTGCGGAATTTCGCGCAGATAGATATTGCTGGAATGAATGTCAATGCAAATATCCGCTCCGCTTATGTCGGAAATTATGTCCGCCGAAAGGCACTCCGCCATTGTGCCGTCGGTAGTTCCCGGAAAGATCCTGTTCATATCAAGGTCGAACAGCGGAATACCTCTCGTAATTGAATCAATGCCGAGGGGATTTAACGCGGGATAAATATCCACCACTCCGTTTAACAGCGCAAGGTTATTCTGCAATACGTTTGCCAGCTTTGCGCAGACATACTGCCCCTCGAGCTCGTCTCCGTGTATTCCCGTAACAACGCAGACCCTTTTTCCCGAGGGTTCTTTATTGTCCGAGCCGACATAACGGTTTTTCTTTATGACGATGTTTTCATTTACCGAAAGTCCCGCCTTTGCGACTTCTTCTATCATAACTCCACTCCCTTTAAAATTCGGAAACGTTTGACGTTACCGTCTGAACTCCCTTTGAATTTCCTAGATAGATCCCGCATTCAATCGGGCAGTCCGAATAATCTCTGCCGTGGCAGAGCTTTATATAATTCTCGCTTATAAATCTGTTGTTTGCGGGGTCGATCCCGTACCACCTCGTGCCGTTTCCGATCTCCGTCCAGGCGTGAGTTTCGCCGCTCTCGTATGCTAATCCCGAAACATAGCGGCAGCGAATGCCGTCCATCCTGCAAAGCGAAAGGAAAATTTGCGCATAGTCCTGGCACACCCCTTTGCCGAGCGACAGCGCTTCTTCCGCGGAGGTATGAACGTTTGTTACTCCCTTTTCGTATTTCATTTTTGAATACAGGGAATTGCAAAGTTCCATTGCGCGGTCAATGGGAAATTCGGCAGTCGGCTTGTTTTCCTCGTAAAACTTTTTTATACATTCGCCCTGCTTAGTAAGCGGCGAGCTGTAACCGTATATCGCCGAAGGAAACCCCGAAATGTCCCGCGTGTTTATTATCTCTGCTTTTCCGGAAATGTGAAATGAAAAAACGTCGTGAGGCTCGGGTATTCTCCCACAGATAAGAGTATTTCCGAAGCTGTCGCGGCTAAGCCAGATCTTACTGTTTTCACTCGGGGATATCTCATACCGCGCTTCTCTTATCAGCTGCCGTCCGTCGGACACGGGCAGACAGCGCAATGTAAAGCAATGCTCCGAAACATTTCCAGAAAACTTCAGTTCAGCCGAATACTCAAACCGCAGCCGTTTCAATGAAATTCACCTCTATAAGCGCCTCGACATTCGCTATAAGCGCGCTTCTGTTTTCACCAAGCTTTTCGGGAACGGCAATTGCGGCTTTGATTTGAGAAAGTGCAACCTTGTTTATAATACAGCCGCTTTGCCCGATATAGCGTTCGACGTGCTTTACGAGATTGTTTATAGCGCTGAAGGTTTCCTCTTCGGGAAGCGACAGTCTTAAAAGCATATCGACGTGTTCTACCGACTTCCCGAGATGAATTATTCTTAATGCGTCAAGGTCGGTCATGTTGCTGTCAACGCTTCCCCAGAACGCATAAATTGCGTCGCGCACGGGCAGCAGGTCATAGCGTATCTTGTCCGTACCTCTGCAGGACTTGAACTTATCCGCCGCCATTTGCAGATAAGACAGCGACGGCGTTTTAATCTCCTCGCGCAGAACAATGCCGTTTCCCAAAGCACGGAGAAGATTTGAATAAATAGAGTTCGGATCCTCTTCGTCAAAGACATAGCGGTCGAAGAAGTCGTCGAAGTCCTTGTAAATATTCGGAACGCTTATGTCTTCAAGGTATTTTCCGTAAAACTCCCTCTTTTCGATTATTTTGTCGGCATACTTGAAGAACGAATTGAGCGTTATAAATACGCGCTCGGTATATCTCCCCAGCCAGAAAAGATTGTTTATGTTTATTCTTGTGATAGTACCCATGTGTCTTTAAAGCCTCCTCCTTGAGATGAATTTACAACGAATGAATTTTCGGTTCTCGAAAATCTTGTAAGTCCGCTGCACCATACCTTTGTTTTTTCGCCCGAAAGCACAAACGCTCTCAGATCCGCCTTATGCATGGTGGTATTTCCCTGCTCGTCAGTTATGGGCAGGTCTATGAAATCAATGACCTCCTGCGCGATAAAGCGGCGGGACTGCTCGGTGATGAGCTTTCTCCAATCCGTGAGCTGCTCTTTCGTCATGTCCGACCCGAACACAACTCCATAGCCTCCCGCCTCGGAAACGTCTTTTATAACCAGCTTTTCGAGATTGTCAAGGACATACTTTCTGTCGTCTTCATAAAACGGCAGATAGGTCGGCGCGTTTTTGAGAATTGCCTTTTCGCCGAGGTAGTATTCTATCATCTTCGGCACGAAATAGTAAATTCCCTTGTCGTCGGCAGCGCCGTTTCCCGGAGCGTTTATAAGCGCAACATTCCCCGCCCTGTATGCGTCCATGATATGAGGAATTCCTATAAGCGATTCGGGCAGGAATGTCATGGGATCAAGATATTCGTCCGAAATTCTGCGGTAGACAGTCCCGATACGCGTTCTCCCGTTCTGATAATCTTTAAGGTACAGAACATTGTCCTCAACAAACAGATCGCTGTTTTGAACAAGAACCGCCCCCGTTTTCTCGGCGAAATATGAATGTTCAAAATAAGCGGCGTTGTATCTGCCCGGCGTCAGTATAACGTTTATGCCTCCGCAGTTTACATAGTTCATGGTTTCCCGAAGCAGGGCGATGTAGTTTCGGTTGTCGCGGACGTTAGCCTCGCGGAAAACATCGGGACTTGTCATTCTGCAAAGTTCTCTTGCGATAAGCGGATAGGACGCGCCCGACGGTATGCGCAGGTTATCTTCGAGAATATACCAAGTTCCGTCTTTTGCCTGAACAAGGTCAATGCCCGAAATGTGGCTGTAAATGCCCTTTGGCGGCAAGACCCCGTCGCACTGCTGTAAAAATCCCGTTGAACTGTAAACGAAATCATCGGGAACGACGCCGTCCGAAATTATCTTTTTGTCGGAATAAACGTCCCGCAGGAACATATTAAGCGCGTCAACGCGCTGGATAAGCCCCTTTTCAAGCATGGCGAAATCCGCCGCCGAAATAACTCTCGGTATCGCGTCAAACGGGAAAAGCTGCTCGTGAAAATTTCCGTTTTTATAGATCCCGAACTTTACCCCGTATCTGGCGAGCAGCTCGTTTATCTCCTTTGAATTTGCAACAGGAGTTACCATAAAAATCCATCTCTTTTCTATGTATTAAAACAATTAAATAATAAAACAGATAAGAGCGCCTTGACTAAAAACGTCAAAGCGCCCTTGCTTTAAGTTTATTATAACACTAAGATGATTTTATGTCAACTGCTTTTTTGACAGAAATTTAAAACAAAATTGCAAATTTTAGGCTAAATCGTACAAAAACATTAAATTGTCAAAAAAATTTGAATTTTCTGAAATTAAAAGTTGCAATTATATGCAGCCCGAGTTTACTTCCAAGGAACGATTTTTGGTCTATGCGTTTCATCGTTCGGATCGGGCGCGTGATTATTAAAGGGCTTGTTAATAGGCTCGGGATTTTCGCGCGGGTGTCTGTCGACGCGATCGGGCTTTTTAAACCCGTTTTCCTTTTTAACTTCATGCGATAGCGGTTTTCCTTGCACTGTAGTTACCTCCTCTGAATATCTCTTAAAAACAGAAACAGCAACGAAACATTAAAGCTCCGTTGCTGTAACTTTATTATATCATAGTATATGCAAATTGTCAAGCGTTTTGTTATAAGAAGACGCAGATAAGGATACTGTCCGAGTTAGTTTTTGTCCTCGGAAATAAGTATCTTTATCGCGTCAATTGCGCACTGTATAGCTCTTTCGCTCGAATAGCAAATCGTATCGGGAAGACCCTGCTTTGAGCGTTCGGCGTTCCATAGCGCCGTTAAAACGCCTCCGCAGCGTATCTTCTTTTCGAATGTCGAGCGCACTATTCCCGCCGAATAAATAGCCGCGCACTCCATTTCGCTCGTTAGACACCCGCATTTTACATAGCTGTTCCAGCGGCTCGTTATGTTGTCGCATACCGCCGAGCGCTCGGGGTTCGTTTCGCCGTAAAAGCTGTCCTTGCAGTGGACAACGCCAACGTGATACCGAGTTCCGTTTTCCGTTCCCGAAAGCTTTTCGGCTGCCTTCACAAGCGCGGACGTTACCGAAAAATCCGCAACCGCGGGATAGCCCTGCGGAAGATATTCATAAGAAGTCCCTTCCGCGCGTATCGCCGCTTCGGCAATTATCAGATCCCCGCCGAAAACGGAAAGCTCTATTCCTCCGCTAGTGCCTACTCTTATGAGAGTATCGGCGCCGCTGTCAACAAGCTCTTCGACCGCAATTGCCGCAGACGGACCGCCTATTCCCGTAGAGCAGACGCTCACTTTTTCTCCCGAAAGATAGCCCGTGTAAATGTTGTACTCGCGGTTTTGGGCGACCTGCACCGCATTTTCGAGCTTTTCGGCAATAAGCGGCACTCTCCCCGGATCTCCCGGAAGAATGACATACCGCCCCACGTCGCCGTTTCTTATCTTAAGGTGAAATCTTACTTCGTCGTTCATTATTGTTGCCATAAGTATCACTCCTTTTTGTTGTTGTCATCTTCATTTTCAAGAATGCTCGGAGCTTTTTCGTTTAGCTTTCTTTCTCTTTTATCGAGCCACTTCGGAACGTTTATAACAAGCATTATCGCAAGAGTCATAAGCGTTATAAAAATGCACGGCATAAACAAGATCGAAGGTCCGTTCATGGTAGGGTCGTCCGCATATAACTGTTGATAAGTAGCATATGTCATAAAAGAACCGACAGAAGCAACCGTGTGAATTATCAAAGCTATTTTTGAGTTTCCGAGCATAAGCGCGAAAAATCCTATAATGTAAAGCCCTGATGAAATTAGCCAGAAAACGCCTGCTCTTATCGCTTCGGGGTCTGGGTCTTCCGAACCCATAAATACGCTTATCGGCGCGAATATTCCGAGAAAAAGCCCGAAGATAGTAACGAGTATCATCTCAAACATTTTTATTGTCGTTACAACGGCAAGCGCTTTTCCCGCGACGTGTTCCGCGGAGAAAAATCCTCCGCTCTCTCTCGGCGTGTATTCAACTTTCTTTTTTAATTTAACTTGTTTTCTCATGATTGTTCCTCGTCCGAATTATTGTTCTTATAGCCCCAGCGGTCAATTTCCGCTCTCCTCATTGCCCCGAAAATGCGTTCTTTAATTCCTCGGTCGTTGTGTTCAAGCTCCCGCAGAAACTCTTTTGTCCATTGACGTTTTGTGGTTTTGTCTGCGGGACATTTGCTTTTGACGATTTCTAGCGCGTTTCGCTTTGCACAGGACATAACGGCGCTTTCGGGTGCGAAAACGAGCGGTCTTATAACCGTAACGCCCATTCTCGAAAGATACGATATAGGCGCGAAACAGCCTATCCTGCCCTCGTTAAATAGGTTCATGATAAACGTTTCGATTGCGTCGTCGTTGTTGTGGGCAAGGGCAAGTTTGTTGCACCCCATTTCCTTTACTGCGTCGCACAGCGCCCCTCTGCGCATTTTCGCACATAATGAACAGGGATTTGTTTCCTTTCTGATGTCGAAAACTATTTCACCTATATCGGTCTTTACTATTTTGTACGGCATGGAAAGTTCACTGCACAGCCTTTCAACTGCCGAATAATCGCCCTCAACTCCGCCGAATTTCGGGTCAATAGTGACGGCGCAGACCTCGTACTTTTTTTCATAAAAGCGGCGCATTTTCGCAAGCGCGCACAAAAGCACAAGGCTGTCCTTGCCGCCCGAAACGCCGACCGCTATTTTATCTCCGTCCTCAATAAGGTCAAATTCCTGACAAGCCCTGCGGACGTATCCCAACATTTTCTGCATTTTTATCACTTACCCACTTACCCACTTACCCACTTATTCACTTTCACGATAGTTTTTATGTATATTAGAATTTAGCTTATCCATTCTACATTGAAATCACTAAATCTGCCGGTTAATTCTTCTAAATTCAGATACCATTCATCATATGTTTCTGCGTAAAGATCATTAAAATCCTTGGAGAATAATATGTAGTATCCACCTGTATTATCGATATCGTGAACTATTTTTAAATAAAATGTTTTCATGTCTCCACTTGAAATGTATCCTATTTTATTTAATAGTACCACGACAATTCAACCTCCTCCACAACTCCCGATTTATCTTACCTGCAACGCCCTTAAAAGAGTTTTTATGTAAATCGGGATTTACAGCCATTGTATAAAAGCTGTCTTATCATTCTTGTTATATCCCGCTTGTTCATAAAAATCAAGGGTATCTTTACTTTTTGAGCCGGTCAGCAACATCATCTTGTAGCAATTTTCGCGACGGGCAATTTCTTTTGCAAAATTCAGACAAGCCGTCGCATAACCTTTTTTCCTGTAATTTTTGTCGGTAATAACGTTTTCGATAAGAGCGTATGGACGCTGTTCATGCGTCAAATTCGGAATAATAACGCATACACAAGAGGATACTAAAATACCGTTTTCATCTGCAACGATTAAATGATGATTTTTGTCATTGAGGATATTGTTCCATATTGACATAACCCTATCGTCTTTATCGGGAAACGGATTATCGTGCAGCTGCATATAAAGCGACAAAAGACCGTCAAGATCATTTTCTTCAATTTCTCTTATCATAACATTAGCCTCCGTTAAATCAGAATTTATCCCAATGTATTCGTTCCTTAATATTGATCTCTTTCTGTTTTACAGGCGCAGCGTCACTTTTTGGCTTACCTATACCGATAAAGCAAGGCATAAAGTAATCGTTTGGAAATCCGAGAACATCTCTTGCATATTCTTCTTCATTTCCGAGAGGTACTCTTAAATTACAGCCGTATCCCTCTGCCGTTGCGGAAAGAAATATATTTTCTATACTGCACCAGATAGATGCAAAACCATTGAGATGTGAAATATTATCAGGGTGAAGAATATCAGTTTTTTGTTTTAGCAAAGGAATAATTATTGCAGACGCTTCAAACAGCATTCTGTATTGCTTTGGAACAGCGTTTCGGTAACATTCCTGCTGTAAGGTGTCGCTCAAATTCCAATTCTTTATCAACAGGACCATATCCTCGTCAGATATTCCTTTAGGTATGATGTCAAGCAGTTTAGCCGTGACATTTTTATCTCTGACAATTATAAAATGCCAATCTCTCATATGGTCATTTGTAGGCGCTTTAAAAGCGGAGGCTATTATTCTTTCAATAATTTGTGTTGGGATAGGCTCATCTTCAAACTCACGAACAGTTTTTCTGTTGTTTACAGCTTCGTAAAACTCCATAGCAAACGCTCCTTTAAATCCCGATTTATCTTGCCCGCAACACGCTTATTATTAACTCTATAATATCACAACCCGACGTTTTTGTCAAGCAGAAGAAAAATTATTGACAAGTCGGGAAAAATGTTGTATAATATACTCTAGGTGTTTATATAAACAGCATTGAAATTTAACATATCGAAAAAGGAGAATATTATGTCGGGACATTCAAAATGGAGTACGATAAAGCGCAAAAAGGGCGA
>CANRKB010000035.1 GCA_947631115.1 uncultured Clostridia bacterium | reverse complement strand
AAGCGCATCAGGTTAAATGCCTGCGGCATTGAACCTGGGGTGCGGGGAAAACAAGAGTTTTCCCCGCATTGCCGTTTTAAAAACCGTGTTTTTAAAACGGCAATCCTAAAAGCGGTGTTGAGCGGGGAACCTCCTTACAAATGTTATATACAATGGAGCGGGAAAGAAGTTCGTAAAGGTTTTTCAAAAGTGATAAATGGGCGCGTCCCTACAACTCCAAACAACAAATAAACCGAGGAATAATTAAACTTTAATATAATATAAATTCCGCTGTATCTCTATGAATACAGCGGAATTTTTTGTTTTATTATGCTAAATGAAGTACATTAAAAAGCAGTACCCAGCTCATTCCGTAATAAGTTACGACCGCGACAAGGTCGTTTATCGTAGTTATCAGCGGTCCGGAGGCAACAGCGGGATCGACCTTTATTTTCTTGAAAAACAAAGGAATAAGCGTGCCGACTGTCCCCGAAATCATCATTGCAAGCAACAGCGAAACTCCGATACACCCCGACACCGAAAAGCTGAACAGCATATCCTTTTGCTTAAAGATCATAATGTAAAGACCTATCAGCAAAAATGATATGACCCCAAGTATAAGACCGTTTGCAAGACCTACTTTCATCTCTTTGACAACAAGACGAAGCTTTTGACTGCCCGTGAGGTTTTCGTCCATAAGTACCCTTATAGTGACCGCAAGCGACTGTGTACCGACGTTTCCCGCCATATCGAGTATCAATGACTGAAATGCCATTATTATCGTAAGCTGAGCAACGATTTTTTCAAAAACGCCTACAACTCCCGAAACCAACATACCGAGTGCCAACAGTATAAGAAGCCACGGCATGCGTTTTTTCATGCTGTCTTTAAGAGGCTCTTTCAGATCTTCTTCCGCAGTAAGACCTGCAAGCATTGCATAATCCTCGCCCATTTCATCGTCAACGGCTTCGATGATATTTGCGGCGGTTATTACGCCGAGCAGGCGGTTGGAATTATCCAGTACGGGGATATTGTCTTCCGAATAATCTTTCAGCTTTTCTATACAATCCGCTGTCATTTCGTGGGCATATACATACGGAAAAGACGTCTGTATCAGGTCGTCAAGAGGAACGTCCGCGTCGGCTGTGATAAGGTCTTTAAGAGCAATTGCTCCCGAATATTCGTTTTGTTCGTCAACGGCAAAAATAGCCGATATGTTATCGTTTTGTTTTGCCTGCGAGATAAGTTCTTTCATTGCCTGTTTAACGGATAAATTTTCTTGTATGGAAATGTAGTTTACCGTCATGCGCGAACCTATCTCATCATCATCAAACGCCGAAATAAGCTGTATCTGCTGTCTGGTTTCATTGGGAAGCAATTCAATGAGAGCCGCACGCTTTTCCTTTTCAATTTTGCGCAGAATTTCGGCGGCTGTGTCCGTTTCAAGCTCGGCAATGACCTCGGCGGCTTTCTGCATATCCATTTCATTCAGATAATTACTTGCGTCGTCAAAATATTCAAAAATTTCCGCAAGCATACCGATTGAACAAATACGGTATATTTTTTTCCGCTCCTGAACATCGAGCTTTTCCATAGCCTCGGCAATATCGTTTGCATGATAATCTTCAAGTTTTGCGAACATGGCTTTCGGAGAATATTTTCCCCGTATTATTTCAAGAATTTCGCTTTCATAATCGGGCTTCTCGATTGCTTCATCCGTATCGGCGGTATCGTTTATTCTTTCTTCATCTGACATAATTTTGCCTCCGTTTATTTTTTCGTAATTAAAATAACGGACAGACAAAAACCGGGCTTTGGTTATACGATCACAAGGCAAGACAGCGCAGTCCGCCATGTAGTTAAATTCAGCCGTTTTCGTCCGCTCGCGCCTTGACTGTCGCCGCTTGACATAAAGTGATCTCACCTCACAAAATTGAATTATACAAGCACATTATAACATACATTCCTTTTTGTGTCAATCACTTTTACAATAATGTTTTGTCACAGAAAATAGGTTGTAGTTGTACTTGATTTTTTTCGTTCAATATGATATAATAAAATCGTATAATTATAAGTTGGTGTTTAGTGATTTAGAATTAAAGAGTATCGGTTATAAGGGGAAGATAAAATGAGAACAGTTGCAATTGTCGGAAGACCGAATGTCGGAAAATCCACGCTGTTTAATAAGCTTGTCGGTCAGAGACTGTCGATAGTCGACGATACGCCGGGAGTTACGAGGGACAGGATATACAGCCGCTGCGAGTGGCTCGGCAGGGAATTTATGCTTGTTGATACGGGAGGAATCGAGCCGAAAACAGACGACGTTATTCTTGCGCAGATGAGAGAGCAGGCAATGCTCGCGGTCGAGAGCGCGGACGTTATTATATTCGTTGCTGACCTTACGGCGGGAGTTACCGCAAACGACAGCGACGTTGCGCAAATGCTCCTGAAAAGCGGAAAGCCTATTGTCCTTGCGGTAAATAAAGACGACAGCATAGGAGAGCCGCCGCCCGAGTTTTACGAGTTTTATAACTTGGGACTGGGCGAGCCTGTCGCAGTTTCCGCCGTACACGGACACGGCACGGGCGATCTGCTCGAAGCGGTGTTTGAGGTATTGCCGCCCGACGAACCCGAGCCTTACGACGAAGACGTAATTAAAGTCGCGGTGATAGGAAAGCCGAATGTCGGGAAAAGTTCGCTTATAAATAAGATCACGGGTTCGGAGCGCTCTATTGTTTCGGATATTGCGGGTACAACGCGCGACGCTGTAGACAGCGAGGTAACGCGCGGCGAGGACAGGTTTGTCTTTATCGACACCGCGGGAATGAGAAGAAAAGCGAAGATCGTCGAAAATATCGAGCATTTCAGCATACTGCGCGCGCTTATGGCTATTGACAGAGCGGACGTGTGCGTGGTGATGATAGACGCGACAGAGGGATTTACCGAGCAGGACAGCAAGGTTGCGGGATACGCCCACGACAAGGGCAAAGCCTGCGTTATCGCCGTAAACAAATGGGACGCAGTTGAAAACAAAACGGACTCTACAATGCGCGAGTTTGAAAAGAAACTCGAAGTTGACTTTTCGTTTATGAGCTACGCGCCGTTTGTGTTCATTTCGGCAAAGAACGGCTCGAGGATAGACAGGCTCTTTGAGCTGATAAAAGAAGTACATGAACAGCACTCGATGAGAATATCCACGGGCGTTTTAAACGATATGCTGAGTTATGCGACATCGCGCGTACAGCCCCCGTCGGACAAGGGAAAGCGCCTGAAGCTCTA
This sequence comes from uncultured Clostridia bacterium, assembly GCA_947631115.1. Classification (GTDB taxonomy): domain Bacteria; phylum Bacillota; class Clostridia; order Oscillospirales; family Ruminococcaceae; genus CAG-115. The sequence goes on along the minus strand of CANRKB010000035.1, from coordinate 10,231 downwards.
CTATATGACCCAGGCTTCGTCAAACCCGCCGAATTTCGTAGTATTCTGCAACAGCAGGGAGCTGTTCCATTATTCCTATCAGCGGTATATTGAAAATCAGATACGCGAAACTTTCGGTCTGGATAAAACTCCGATAAAGCTCACGGTGAGAGAAAGAGGAGAATAAAACATTGAAGAAGATAATCAGCGCATACCGCGCCTATAATATGAAAAATTGGCTGAAGATATTTTTAGCGGTGGGAGTGCCTTTGTTTGCGGCAATAACGGTATTTTTTATACTTGACCTCACGGGTTCGCCGATATTCGGCGGCGTTATGTGGACGGTGCTTTTCGCGGCGCTTTACGTCGTATTCGCGGCGGTAATAATAAAGACCCTCGTAACCGCCCGAAAGACAAGACCCGAGCGCCTTGAACGCCATTTGTACGCCATAAGCGAAAAAGAGCGAAATGTTATATTCGGCGAATTTGACGAAACAAAGTCGGAAAACGGAAGATTTTTCCTTTCGGATTTTCTGCTTTTGTTTACGGACGGCGGCGGTATAATCCGATATGCGAAGATAGGCGAAGTTTCCGTTATAGGAAGAGCGATCTGGCTTGCCTCGGGCAAAAAGCAGGTCATGCTCAAAGCCAAAACAAACGAAGAAGCGCTTTCGGTTGCTGAAAAAATAAAGGAAAGAATACCGGATGACATAGCGGTTGAAGACGAAGAAGCAGAGGTTGAAGAAGAGCTTGACGAAGAGCAGATAAAAGCTCAGGAAACCGACCAAAGGATCTTAAAGGACATTGTCGGTATTCCCGAAAATCGGGAAGAATCGGAAAGTGAAGAAAATAACGAAGAATAAAAACGTAAAGGGAAGATAAAATGATCTGGATCTGTTATATAGTAATGCTCGCCGTACCTTATCTTCTGAGCGGCATAAACACTTCTATAATCGTCGCGAAGATAAAGACGGGAAAGGATATTCGCACCATGGGCAGCGGAAACGCAGGGCTTACAAATACCCTGCGCGTACTTGGAAAAGGCGCGGCGGGGATCGTCCTGCTGGGCGACGTGGCAAAAGCGGCGGTGGCGGTAGTTATAGTGAGGCTGGTGTTCTTGTTTGTCGGAGGGATAGACACGACCGACCATGCGCTGGGAATGACGTGGGTAGAAAATTTCGCGGTGTTTATGGCGATAGTCGGGCATTGTTTCCCGCTGTACTTCGGCTTTAAGGGCGGAAAGGGCGTTCTGGCGTCTATCTCGGCAATTTTCGTTTACGACTGGAGAATGGCGTGCATACTGCTCGGGATTTTCATCGTCATTGTCGCAATTACGAAATATGTTTCTCTGGGAAGCTGTATAGCATCGTCGTGTTATTTCATCATTTCGTTCGTCTTCGGTTTTCTTATAGACCGCGACCCCGCGTTTATTATTAACACGATAATCGGCGCATTCTGCGGAGGGCTTATCGTCTTCAGACATCGCGAGAATATCAAACGTTTGTTGAGCCATACGGAGAAGAAGTTGGGAGAGAAAGCGGCGAAATAGTATACAGTGTATAGTGTACAGTATGCAGTTGCGGTGTCCGCTTGTGCGAACAATATTAGATTGTTATCAAGCTTAAACGTTTTGAAATGTACCCGTAAAGGGTAGGCTTGTGTGCCTATCGTCTAAAAACAATTAAATAACGTCCGCGAAGCGGACACATTTTACTGTACACTGTCCACTGTTCACTGTACACTGTACACTCGCACGATAGGAAAAATACCTTTAAAATAAAAAACAAAACAGGGGTGGATAAACATGGCAAGAATAGCAATCCTCGGTTGCGGCTACGGGACGGCTCTGGGAGTGTTGTACACGAAATACGGTCATAATGTGACGACCTGGACAAAGTTTGAAGCCGAAGCCGAACAGCTCCGCACCGAAAGGGAGCATAAAAGACTTTTGCCGGGGGTTAAACTTCCGGACGCGCTCGGCGTGACTTCGGACCCGACGATAGTAAAAGGCGCGGATATTGTCGTAGTATGTATTCCGTCGGCGTTCTACCGCGAAGCGGTAAGGGCGGTAAAGGACTATATTGATCCGCAGACGGTCGTTGTAAACGCAAGCAAGGGCTTGGAAGAAAGCACGGGAAAGCGGCTTTCGGAACTTTTGAAAGAAGAACTTCCCAACAACAGAATTGCCGTTATAACAGGACCCTGCCATGCGGAGGAGATAGCGAGATTTGTTCCGACGACGGAGGTCTGCGCGGCTTATGACGACGACACCGCCGAGTATATCCAGCAGACCCTCTCAAATGAATGTTATAGGATATATACAAACGACGATGTGTGCGGGTGCGAACTTGGGGGAGTGCTTAAAAATCCTATCGCGCTCGGCTGCGGAATAGCCAGAGGAATGGGTCTCGGCGACAACACCGTCGCGGCTCTCATGACCCGCGGAATGACAGAGATAACGCGCCTCGGAGTTGCGCTCGGAGCAAGCTGGAAAACCTTTACGGGAATGGCGGGAATAGGCGATCTTATAGTAACCTGCACTTCTTTACATTCGCGCAATTTCCGCGCGGGAAACCTCATCGGAAAAGGCGTACCCGCCGCGGAAGCGGTGGCGCAGGTCGGAACGGTAGAGGGATATACAAACGCCCGCACGGCTTTTCGCCTTGCAAAGGCAAACGGCGTAGATGTGCCGATAATAGAGCAGATAGTAAAAATATGCTTCGAGGGAAGCGACCCGAAAAAGAGCATATCCGTTCTTATGAACCGCGAGAGCAAGCACGAGCGCGAGCAATACTGGACGGACTGATCATATTTGCATTTTGGCATTTTGTCAAATTTTATTTCGAGGTGAATGTTTATGCGCGAAAAAGCGCCCGCTACAATAAACGAGCAGATAAGGATATTAAAGCAGCGCGGCTGTATCTTTGAGGACGAAGAAAAAGCGCGCGAGGTCTTGAAGCACATAAACTACTACCGACTTTCAAACTATTTCGAGCCTTTTTCCGTAAGCAAGCACAAGTATGAAGACGGCACTTCTTTCAACAAGATAATGCGCGTTTATGAAATGGACAGAAAACTTCGCAGCATACTTATGGCGGCTCTCGAAGAATTTGAAATATCGCTCAGAGCGGTTGTTTCAAACTATCATGCGCTTAAATACGGCGCGCTCGGATATTTAAACGGCGGGAGCTTCGGTATCCAGCATAACCACCAGGCGTTTCTTGCCCGCATAGACCACCTTATAGAAACAAGCTCGGACCGCGATTTTGTAAAGCATTACAACACGAAATACGGCGGGAAGTTTCCGCTCTGGGTCATGGTGGAGCTGTTTTCTTTCGGACAGCTTGCGTTTTTCTACAAGGAAATGCAAAACGCCGACAAAAAAGCCATTGCCTCGGGATATTACGGCTGTTCTGCTTCGGAGCTTGACAACTGGGTTTTCTGCCTTAATGAGCTTAGGAACTATTGCGCGCATTATAACAGGCTCTATGCCGCCGAATTTCCCGTAGACCCGAAAACTCCCCGCGATTTTCCCATGGAGCTTGAACCCGACCTTTTCGGCTACATAATTATTTTAAAGCACTGCTTTTACAATAAGGAGCATTGGAACGAGCGCGTTGTAAAGCCCGTTTCAAGGCTTATAAACAAAAGTATCGGCGATATAAGACTTTCGGATATTGGATTCCCCGACGACTGGGAGAAATTGCTCCCGTACATTGAAGATCAAAACTGACCTATCGGTTTGAAACGCTCTGCGGAAAGAGGCGGCTTATGGCTGATAATTTCAAAAAGTTTATCGACACGGGCGGTAAAAGTATTGAGGAGATAAGAAAGCAGATAGGAAAACTGCTTTCAAAAACCGCCGAGACTGTTGCGCGCGATATAGGAAAAGAAGTTAAAAAAGAAGTAAAAAAGGAATTTAAAAAGGAAGTCGGAAACACCGTCCGCGGCGTTGTTAAAAATGTTTCGGACAGGTTCGGGGCATTCGGAACAATTGAAGTAAAAAATCGGACTATAACGCTCGAAGACGACGATATTGCCTATCCGCCCGAAAGGGTAGAAGAAAACCTTTCCCCGCACGACATAATGATAAACGAAGCCATTCTCGGAATGAGAATGAAAAAGCAGACGCCGTATAACGGCCGCGTCGTACAGCGCTGTTCGGAAATAACTTTTGTCCTGCAGGGCGAATATGTAGCGGACATTGAGGACGATTTTTCGCGAAACGCTTTTTTCGGAATGACAACGCCCATGTACGCCGCAATGTCAAATTCTCAGCTGAGAACGTATTTTACATGGCGAACGGACGTAAGACGCGGAGTCTATAACGATACGGACAGGGCGTATGTTGTCTTGTATATTTTCGAGCTTCTCAATAAGATAGGAGTTCATTCTTCAGACGAGGCTTTTTCAAAGCTGGTTGAATTGTGGAATAATATTAAGGGCAAGTCGGCGTATAACTTTCTTCCGAGGCTGCTCAAGGATTTTTACGCTTATAATAATGTTTCGGGGGAGTTTCCCGAATGTCTTTGCACGAGCGAAGAAAACTCTCAAAGAAAAGCCGCCGTCGGTATATCGACAGGCGATTATAAAAACAAGCTTGAGCTTCTTGCAAATTATTCCGCTTATAACATAAAACAAAGCGCGTTCTGGTCTGAAAATACCGCGCCGATTATAGACGGCGCGCTCGAGGAAGTTTTAAAAGAGCTTAACGTTTATTTTTCGGCTGGGGGAATAGCTTTAGACAGCCTTATCTGCGGGCAGATGAAAAAAGACCATGCCTGGCGGCAGTTTTCGGGAGCGATAGTTTGCCTTGACAGAATGGACGGCTTTCGCGAAGTCAGGATAAGCCCCGAAGAAAGTTATTGCAAAAAGCGCGGAGAGCCGACGCACGAGGAGTTTTCTTTTCAGCCGCAAAGAGGGATAACGGGCTATATATTAAAAAGCATTGAAGCGCGGCTTCGCATAAGAACGGGCTTCGGCAGGAAAATTTCCGTAAATGCCGCTATGCTCTTAAACGACGTAAAAAACCGTCAGAAAGCCGAAGAGGCGGTAACAAACGAGGAATTTAAGAAAGCAATTGAAAGAGCGGTCGACAGATTCTGCGACAAGAACATGATATTCCCTAAGAAAAAAGAAACCGGGAAAAACAGCTTTGAGGAAGAAGACGTCTATGTCGCGCCGAAAGTTGAGATAGATATTTCAAAGCTTTCCGACATTCGCAGAAAAGCGGACGAAATCGCCGAAAAGCTTATAGCATACGAAGAAGCCCCGAATTTTGAAGCGCAGACGGAATATGGATTGGACGAGGGCGTCGACATAAGCGACATAGAGGACAAGACAAGGCAAATCTACGACGATAATTTTTCCGAAAGAATCTCGGATTATACCGCGCTGGCAGACGAAAAAAGCGGCTGGGAGGGCTTTTCGCAAAAGCTTTCGGACATAGAGCGCGGCTTGCTTTCGGTCATGTATGAAAAAGGCGACTGCGCGGGATATTGTCGGGAAAAAGGAGCGTTTTTGGAAACGCTTTCGGAGAGTATAAACAGCTGCGCGCTGGAGTATATCGGAGATATTATAATTGAAGACGGAGATATAATATCGGATTATATGACCGACATTGAAACGGTTTTAAAAGATAAATAAGCATGGATCGGAGCATATATGAAACGTTTTTTAAAGACCGCATTTATGATCATTGTTTTTTCGGCGTTCTTGGCGGCGGGAGCTTATGCGGAAGACGAGCCGCCCGAAGAGCTGCCCGCAGAACCGCAGATTGACGAGAACGGTTATATTAAAGTAACGGAAGATACCGTTCCCGAAGAAAACCTGAATTATTACATAGACGACGCGGTAGAAATACACGAGAGGATAGTATTCCCCGAAAGCGCCGGGCTGCTTATAAAAAAAGGCGCGCATCTTCAGCTTTACGCGGGCGGCACGGCGGATATAAGAGGAACGCTTATCGTTGAGCAGGGCGCGAGGGTCACGGTTTCGGGAACATTTCTGGCGAGAGAAAACTCAAAGGTCGAATGTGACGGAGAATTTGCCGCGACAAAAAGTTCCGACGTGCATATAGCGGGGGAATTTATAAACGGCGGGGAATCGACAGTTTCATTCGGCGGAAAACTGAGCCTTTATAACAGCGGCGTTTATGAAAATAAAGGCGCTACTTCCTTTGCGAAAAGCGCCGAAGCCGTGCTTTCGGGAAACTATGTCGTTCCGGAAAGCGGAAAGCTTTTTATAAGAGGCAGCGTAAGCACAACGCTTAATTCCGAAATTTCCGCAGACGGCTATGTTTATCTTTCGGGCAGGCTTTATAATACGGGAACAGTGAGCTTCGGGAAGAAAGCGGTCAATGTATTTAAAGACGGACAGTTCGTTCTGGGAAAAAGCGGACGCGTACTTGACGAAAGAGCCGAGGAAAAAAGCGAGAACAATAAAACAGGCGGCGACAAGAAAACGCTCCGCGGCATAGACGTTTCTTATTATCAGGGAGCGGTAGACTGGAAAAAGGTTAAGGCGGCGGGGATAGACTTTGCGTTTTTGAGATCGTCGGTCGGCGATTACTACACCGATGAAACGTTTGATTATAACATATCAGAAGCGCAGCGCGCGGGAATAAAGGTCGGCGTTTATCATTACTGCCGAGCCGACAGCGCCGAAAGCGCAAGAGCGGAAGCGAAATACTTTCTTGATATAGTAAAGCAGTATAAGCCCGATTTCCCCGTAGTCGTGGATATTGAGGACGGCAGGCAGGAAAAGCTCAGCGTTGAGGAGCTTACGCTTATCGCGGATATATTCTGCGAAGAAGTGAAGAAAGCGGGCTTTCAGCCTATGATATATTCGAGCGCTTCTTGGCTCAATAACAGGTTGGACACAAAAAAGCTCTCCGATAATGAAATTTGGGTCGCTCACTGGGGTACGCTGAAGCCCGCATATAACGGAAGTTACGGCGTATGGCAGTATTCCTGCAAGGGCAGAGTTTCGGGAATAAACGGAGCGGTAGATCTTGATATAGCGTATATTGATTATTCAAAATGAAAACAAAAAGGGAAACCCTTTTAGAGGATTTCCCTTGCGTTCGTTATTCGTTAATTACAGAAAGAGGATCTATCCATTCCCCGTTCTGTTTTACGCCCAGATGAAGATGAGGCTGCTGGAGAATTTCGGACTGGTTGGTGTCGGAGGTCTTCCCGATTATCTCGCCTTGGGCTACCTTTGCTCCCGCTTTAACGGAAAGCTCTTTTGCCAGTCCGCAATAGTGCGCTTCAAGTCCGTTTTCCTGTTCGATTATAACATATATCCCCATCAGCGCGTCGTCGCGGATTTCTTTTACAACGCCGTCGGACATGGACTTAACGTCCGTTCCCAAATCGCAGAGAATATCGCACCCGTCGTGAGTTTTCCATACTCCGAGCGTCGGAGATTTCACAAGCTCGCCGTTGCTGAAAGCAATATCAATATCGCCCTCAACAGGCATTATGTTGCCTTTTACCACGTTTACAGGCTTATTTGCGGGTTCGGTATCGTCCGAGGAATTGTCGTCCTTTGGGACATTGGGAACGGTATTCTGAACGGGAACGTCGTTCTTGGAACTTTGCGGGCTTTGGCTCGCAACGCCTAAAATTTCGGCGTTGTTGTTTGTCGGCAGGAAGTTTTTCATGGCTATGCTGTAAGCCGCGATAACTGCCGCGCATACCGCCATTGAGCCTGCCGCTGTAAGCGCCGCTATCCACTTCGTTTTACGATTGTCGCTTTGTCTTCTATTCTTCATAAATTCTTTCCTTTCCTTTTCGGTTTGTTGCGGTTTGCTTGAACCTGTTTTTAGTTTTGCCTGATTTTAGCTCATTATGCAAAATTTTCTCGACAAGTTTTTTGCGGTAAAAATTATTGATAACAGCCTGTAAAAAACTCTTTCCATACATTAAATTCAGCAAACAACCTTTCGCCTTAAACTCTTACTTCTTACCTCTAACATCTTACCTCTAAAAGGGCAGGGGGTTAGGGCGAGTAAACGTTATTCAGAGAAACAACTTTTGAAAGGAAACAACGTATGTCCTTTTTTCTTGATGATATAAACGATTGCCTATGGAATTATCTAAAAAGCGCAAAGAAAAAGATCGTGCTTTACGGAATGGGCGACGGCGCGGAGAAAGTAAAATCCGTCCTTGACAAAAATAATGTCCAAGTAGACGGCATAATGGCAAGCGACGAGTTTGTAAGAGGACATATCTTTCTGGGCTATAAGGTGAAAAAGCTGTCCGAGACTGAAAACGAATTTAAGGACTTTATCGTTCTTGTGTGCTTTGGAACGCAATTGCCCGAAGTTATGAAGCATATTGTCGCAATATCAAAAAAGCACGAGCTTTACGCGCCGAACGTTCCCGTGGTGGGAGAGGGCGTTTTCGATCTGGAATTTGCAAGACAGCACCGCGGCGAGCTTAAAGCGGCATACTCGCTTCTCGCAGACGAGCAGTCGAAAAAGGTTTTTGAAAACATTATCCGCTATAAGCTGAGCGGCAGGATAGATTATCTTTTCAGCGTGCAGACAGACCCGCGGGAAATCTACAGCTTTTTAAAGCTCGGCGACAATGAAACATTTGTCGATTTGGGAGCGTATAACGGCGATACTGCGGCGGAGTTTATAAAAGAAACGGGCGGGCGTTTTGAAAAGATCTATGCCGCCGAGCCCGACAGCAAAAATTTCCGAAAGCTCTGCGAAAGGCTTTGCGGTGAAAAACGGATAGAAGCTTTTAACTGCGGGGCATGGAGCGAGGACACGACGTTGTTTTTCTCCTCGGACAAGGGCAGAGGAAGCCGCGCGGAGCAAACAGCTCCCGGCGCGAGAGAAGTGAAGATGATGAAAGTCGATTCAATGCTTAAAGGCAAGCCCGCGAGCTTTATAAAAATGGACGTAGAAGGCGCGGAAGAACAAGCCATACTCGGCGCGAAAAACACGATAATAAACTTCTCGCCGAAGCTAAACATCGCCCTTTACCACCGAAACGAGGATATGTACAAGCTTCCGCTGCTCATAAACTCTATAAACAGCAACTACGCCCTTTACATCCGCCACTTCCCTTATATTCCCGACTGGGAGACGTGCCTGTTTGCTGTTCCGAGGTAGTTTGGGGCAGTGGGGTTTGTTGACACTCAAAGGTTGGCGATAGAGATAACGCAGGCAGTATACAGGGTACAGTGGACAGTGTACAGCATAGGTGTCCGCTTCGCGGATAATATTAGATTGTTTTTGGTTAGCAAGCGCACGAGCAAAACTTTTACGGTAGCACTCAAAAACGTTTCAGTCCGATAACAATCTAAATAATGTCCGCGAAGCGGACACCATAACTGACTACTGTCCACTGTCCACTGTCAACTGTCAACAGCGTCCCTGAGCGGGAAAAGAGGCTGAGTTAAATCAGCCTCTTTAAGCGTCAACCTCACGTTCGGCTGACTCAACAGCTCTGCGGCGGGCTTTCCCTCTTCCTGCTTGTATATCGCAGGGTATGTGTTCGGGGAGCGGTCTCATAGATACTTCCTGAGGTTTTCGCAATAGTCGCGCTCACGCTCCAAAAGCCGTTCGGCGCTTTCGCGTATCTGCTGTTCCGCGCCGTGAGAGCGGTTTACGGCGTGCTGAATGTCGATTATTCCCATAGAAGTCCCGTTGAACATTATCTTTGCAATATTCGAGCCGCTTTGGTTGTTCATGGTTTTCATCGCAATCCCCATTTTCGACATCGCCTTTCCGAAAGGGGACACCTGCTCGGGAGAAGCGCCGCGTTTTAACAGCTCGCTCTTTGCGTTTTTCGCAACGTTTTTATAGCGCGTCTGTTCTTGCTGTATTTCGCGGAAAAGGTCGTTGTTCTTGCAGACCTTGAGAACGTCGTTAGAAGCCTCGTATGCCATTTCGGCGTTGCGGTAGACGGCGTTTAAGATCTCGGCGCTCTGGCGGTTTTTGAAATTCGGCATAATTTTTTACCTCACCTTTTTTATTTTTAGTATTCTTTGCAATATTTGTTGAAATATTTCTGTCAATAAAAGGAAATGAGCTTTAAAAAGCCGGGAACAGCATGTACTAGAGGCTAGAGACTAGAGGCAAGAAGCTGGAGTTTAAGGCAAAATGTTATTTGCTTAACAGGACGTACAGAAACCTATTTGTTGTTCTTATCAAACGTTATTGAGGGAAAACTTTTTTGAAAAAAAGTTTTCCCTCATGAAATGCACCCCTTTTATTAGACAATGTGGTATA
>CANRKB010000034.1 GCA_947631115.1 uncultured Clostridia bacterium | reverse complement strand
CTTTTCACAAATCTTCTTTTTTAACTTTGTCTAACTTTTTGGGGGCAGTTCATCTGGACTCTCCTTCAAAAAACTTTCGTGTCGCCGCCCGTTTTGTGGTTTTGGGTTTAACGTTGTTCGCCGCTCATTACAGTTTCTAGCCTCTAGCTTCTAGCCTCTAGCTTCTAGCCTCTAGCCTCTGGCTGCGCCTCCGCCTGTCAGGTGGTTTTGGGTTTAACGTTGTCCGCCGCTCAAAACAGTTTCTTACCTCTTACTTCTTACCTCTTACCTCTAAAAGAAAGCAACCCTACTTCCGCAGGGTTGCTCGTAATTATTAAATCTCGCCGGCTTACTTCATATCCGCTATAGCCGCCTGTGCCGCAGCAAGCCTTGCTATCGGTACACGGAACGGTGAGCAGGATACATACGAAAGCCCTATCTTGTGGCAGAACTCAACCGACGAAGGATCGCCGCCATGCTCGCCGCAAATTCCACAATGCATCTCGGGACGAACTTTCTTTCCAAGCGTAACCGCCATCTCCATAAGCTTTCCGACGCCCGTCTGGTCAAGCTTAGCAAACGGATCGCTCTCGAAGATCTTCGTGTCGTAATAAGCGCCCAGGAACTTGCCCGCGTCGTCGCGCGAGAAACCGTAGGTCATCTGCGTAAGATCGTTCGTGCCGAAGCAGAAGAACTCCGCCTCTTTCGCTATTTCGTCAGCCGTAAGCGCCGCACGCGGAATCTCTATCATCGTGCCTACTTCGTACTTCATATTGCTGCCCGCAGCCTTTATCTCCTCGTCTGCTACGGAAACTACAATGTCCTTTACAAACTTAAGTTCCTTAACTTCGCAAGTAAGCGGAATCATTATCTCGGGAACAAGGTTCCAGTCGGGGTGAGCCTTCTGTACATTTATCGCCGCGCGTATAACCGCTCTTGTCTGCATCTTCGCAATCTCGGGATAAGTTACCGCCAGACGGCAGCCGCGGTGTCCCATCATCGGGTTGAACTCGTGGAGCGAGGAAATAATGTTCTTTATCGTTTCAACCGACTTGCCCTGAGCGTCTGCAAGAGCCTTTATGTCGGCTTCTTCAGTAGGAACAAACTCGTGGAGAGGCGGGTCGAGGAAACGAATAGTAACAGGGTTGCCTTCGAGAGCCTCATAGAGCTTTTCAAAGTCGCTCTGCTGCATGGGAAGTATCTTGTCAAGAGCCTTTTCGCGCTCTTCTACGGTGTCCGAACAGATCATCTCGCGGAACGCCGCAATTCTGTCTGCTGCAAAGAACATATGCTCCGTGCGGCAAAGACCGATTCCCTCTGCGCCAAGCTCTCTCGCTTTCTTCGCGTCGGTCGGCGTGTCGGCATTTGTGCGGACTTTGAGCTTTCTGTACTTGTCAGCCCAAGCCATTATTCTTCCGAACTCGCCCGCAATCTTCGCGTCGACTGTCGGGATAATGCCGTCGTAGATGTTGCCCGTAGAGCCGTCTATCGAAATGGGGTCGCCCTCGTGATATGTCTTGCCTGCAAGAGTGAACTTCTTGTTCTCTTCGTCCATTGCAATATCGCCGCAGCCCGAAACGCAGCAGGTTCCCATGCCGCGCGCTACAACGGCAGCGTGCGAGGTCATCCCGCCTCTTACCGTCAGGATACCCTGCGCCGCTTTCATACCCGTGATGTCCTCGGGAGATGTTTCAAGACGTACAAGAACTACCTTTTCGCCTCTAGACTTCCACTCGACAGCGTCGTCCGCGCTGAATACTATCTTACCGCAAGCAGCTCCGGGAGAAGCGCCCAAGCCCTTTCCTACGGGCGTAGCAGCCTTTAAAGCGGCAGCGTCGAACTGCGGGTGGAGCAGCGTGTCGAGGTTTCTGGGGTCTATCATAGCGACAGCCTTCTTCTCGTCGATCATGCCTTCGTCAACGAGGTCGCACGCTATCTTCAATGCAGCCTGAGCCGTTCTCTTACCGTTTCTGCACTGGAGCATATAGAGCTTTCCGTTTTCAACGGTGAACTCCATATCCTGCATATCTCTGTAATGGTCTTCAAGAATGCCGCATACCTTTACGAAATCGGCATAAGCCTCGGGGAACTTGTCAGCCATCTGAGCGATAGGCATAGGAGTACGAACTCCCGCAACAACGTCCTCGCCCTGAGCGTTGAACAAAAATTCGCCCATCAGTTTCTTCTCGCCCGTAGCGGGATCGCGCGTAAACGCAACGCCCGTTCCGGAGTTGTCGTTTAAGTTTCCGAATACCATCGGCATTACGTTGACCGCGGTACCCCAGCTGTAGGGAATATCGTTGTCGCGGCGGTATACGTTAGCACGCGGGTTGTCCCAAGAACGGAAAACAGCCTCGATAGCGAGCTTCAGCTGTTCAACGGGATCGGACGGGAAGTCCTTTCCGAGCTGCTTTTTATACTCAGCCTTAAACTGCGCAGCAAGCTCTTTAAGGTCCTCGGCGGTAAGATCAACGTCGAATTTAACGCCTTTCTTCTCTTTCATCTCGTCGATGAGCTGCTCAAAATACTTCTTTCCGACTTCCATAACAACGTCGGAGAACATCTGTATAAATCTTCTGTAAGAATCGTAAACAAATCTTTCAAACTTAGGGTCGGGGTTTCCTGCGATCATAGCAGCGACAACGTCGTCGTTAAGACCGAGGTTTAGAATTGTGTCCATCATTCCGGGCATTGAAGCTCTTGCGCCCGAACGAACGGAAACCAACAGCGGGTTTTTAAGGTCGCCGAATTTTTTGCCGTTTTCTTTTTCCATCCAAGCAACGCCTTCCATTGCTTGCGCCATGATTTCATCATTGATCTTTCTGCCGTCCTCATAATACTGAGTACAAGCCTCTGTTGTGATAGTGAAACCCTGCGGTACAGGCAGACCGATCTCGGTCATTTCAGCCAGATTTGCGCCCTTGCCTCCGAGCAGGTTGCGCATTGTCATATTACCTTCTTTAAAGGTATAGACCCATTTTTTTGCCATTGGAATATTCCTCCTGATAAGTTATTTGACCTGAGTACCAACCGTCAAAAACGGCTTGTCCCAAACTCTACCAACTATTATAACATAAATGTAACAAAATTTCTATAGGATTTTTAAATTTTTTTGATAATTTCAGCAATTTTTTTGCCTGTAATTTCATAACACTCTGTCCAAGAACAAAAACGAAGAGCCATTGAATAGGCAAATATACTTTTCGGCACTCATTATTACGATGCAATGCGATTTTTAATTTTGAAATTTTTTTCAAAAAGTGCTTGACAAATATTTTGAAATATGGTATACTGTTAAAGTCGTCGGGAATTCATGCTGGTGTAGCTCAGCCGGTAGAGCAGCTGATTTGTAATCAGCAGGTCGGGGGTTCGAATCCGTCCACCAGCTCCACGCATTGAACGCCACCGTTTCACGGCGTCGTTCAACGCTGCACATTTTTACTTTGAATTGCCCTGATGGCAATTCAATTTTGCTGACGCAAAATCGTAAAAATGCGCGCTTTCCGAAAAGTGGACGATTTTGCCGGCGCAAAACCGTAAAAATGCGCACTTCCCGAGAAGTAAGCGTTCGGTAAAAATTCTTACCTCTTACTTCTTACATCTTACATCTAAACGGGCGCGTTCCCGAGTGGCCAAAGGGGGCAGACTGTAAATCTGTTGCGTTTCGCTTCGGTGGTCCGAATCCACCCGCGCCCACCAGAAAATCCTCGCTATGCTTTGCATAGCGAGGATTTTCAGTATACAGGGAACAGTGTACAGTATTCAGTAAAATGTGTCCGCCGTAAGGCGGACACCATAACTGACTACTGTACCCTGTACCCTGTCAACTGACAACAGGGGTTGCGGGGGCGGCAGCCCCCGCACTCTCTCCCCCCCCCCCTTCCCTTCGGGAAGGGGGGCGGGGGGGATAGGTGAATAAACGTTATATAAAGAAACAACATTTGAAAAGAACCACAAATAGGCTTTTATGCAAGTTGGACTCTTACCTCTTACCTCTAACCTCTTACCTCTAACGTTACGTTAACGTCCCCGCTTCCCAAAATGTCTTTCAGCCCGTCAACGTCGGTCAATGTTGCAAGCTTTGTGTAACTCCACGCGTTCGAGCCGTAGAAAACGGTAAGCTTGTCGCCCTGATACAGCAGAATATCCCCCGCTTTTCCCTCTATCCTCTCGTCGCTTTTGGGAAGCGAAAATCCGAGTTCGCCTACCTTTTCAAACCCGCCGTATTCGCTTAAAGTTAAGGTCAGGCTTCCCTCAGAAAGCCTTTCACAGAGCGCTTTCGCGGCGGCGTTGTCCTCGAATTTCGCCGAAAGGGTCTTCCCGTTTATTGTCAGAATAAGGTTCATTTGTTCATCTCCATTCTCTTCGGGCGGCGTTTCGGCGGCTGTCGCGCCGCTTGGTTGTAAACTATCCGAATTGCTGCCCGTCGGTTCACTGTCAATTGCGGCGGGAATGTTGCTTTGGCTTTCATTTTCGGCAGGAATTTCCCCCGAACAGCCGGAAATTGCCGAAAGCAAAAACAATAACGCCGAAGCTAAAATAACTTTTTTCATTTTTATCACCTATTTAATTATAGCATATTTTAAATTTTTTATCAAGTGTGAACGTTGAATTTTTTTGTTCAATATTACAATGTAGTTAGCCTATTCTAACTCTCATTTCTGTGTACATTGCCGAAAATCGGATAATTCGGGGAAAAAGTTAGTTTAAACTATTGACTTTTGAGAGAAAACGGAGTAAAATAATAGCAGTTAGTGAAAACTAACATTTTTATTGAGAATAAGTTAGTCTAATCTAACGCAATAGTTGGGAGTGTGAAGTATTATGCCGTTGACGCTGGCGAACGCGGGAGAAGTGAACATAATAAAGAAGGTCGGAGGAAAGCCCGAAACTCGGAAATTCCTTGAAGCGCTGGGGTTTGTTGCAGGCGGGAACGTTGTTGTTATAAGCGAAAACGGCGGCAACGTTATCGTAAACGTAAAGGGCGCAAGAGTTGCCGTATCGCGCGAGATGGCGATGAAAATCATCGTCTGACGTTGTCGGTTTAATAAAGTTGTTTGGTTGCGCAATGTTATCTTAAATCACGCGCGATACAGTATACAGTATGCAAGGTACAGTATTCAGTAATGGTATCCGCCTTGCGGCGGATAATATTTAGATTGTTTTTAGTAAACAGGCACACGAGCTAAACTTTTACTGTTGCGCGCAAAAACGTTTAAGTTTGATAACAATCTTATACTGTCCGCGTAAGCGGACACCATTACTGAATACTTTACACTTTACACTGTATACTTGCTGTGTTATAACAGCAGACCGCCTACAGGCATAAAAATACTTATGAAGGAGGAACAACTATGCCAACACTTAAAGACGCCGCCGTCGGTCAGACCGTGACCGTAAAGAAGCTCAACGGCGAGGGCGCCGTAAAGCGCAGGATAATGGATATGGGCATTACCAAAGGCGTAAGTATCTACGTCCGCAAAGTCGCTCCCCTCGGCGACCCCGTTGAAGTTACCGTCCGCGGTTATGAGCTGTCATTAAGAAAAGCCGACGCGGAAATGATAGAAACCGTTTAATTTTTTTGCAACGCGGTTAGTTATATCTAACGCCGCGATTGACAACAAAGAAAGGATTTAAATTTATGGAACTGAAGATCGCGCTTGCGGGAAATCCGAACGCAGGCAAAACCACGCTTTTTAACTCCCTCACAGGCTCTAATCAGTTTGTGGGAAACTGGCCGGGAGTTACCGTAGAGAAAAAGGAAGGTCGTCTCAAAGGCTATAAGGACGTTATCATAACCGACCTTCCGGGAATTTACTCCCTCTCCCCCTACACTCTCGAAGAAGTCGTAGCGAGAAACTACCTCATAAACGAGCGACCGAACGCCGTACTGAACATAATTGACGGCACCAACCTCGAACGCAACCTCTATCTCACGACTCAGCTCGCAGAACTCGGCATACCCGTTGTATGCGCGATAAATATGATGGACGTTGTAAAGAAAAACGGCGACAAGATAAACACCGAGCAGCTTTCAAAGGAGCTTGGCTGTAAGATAGTTGAAATCTCGGCGCTTAAAGGAACGAACATAAAAGAAGCCGCCGACGCCGCCGTCGAAGCGGCAAGGTTGAACAAAAAGACCGTTCCCATGCACAAATTCAGCGGTTGTGTTGAACATGCAATCGCGCACATCGAAGAAGCGGTTTTGCACGATCTTCCCGAAGACCGCCAGCGCTGGTATGCAATAAAGCTGTTCGAGCGCGATGAAAAGGTCTATGAGGCATTGGGCGTCACTCCCGAAAAGAAAGCGCATATCGAAGCGGACATTGCCGCATGTGAAACCGAAATGGACGACGACAGCGAGAGCATAATAACAAACGAACGCTATATTTACATCTCGGAAATGCTCAAAGGCTGCCGCAAGACCAAAGCGAAAGGGCTTTCCGTTTCGGACAAGATAGACAGAGTTGTCACGAACAGAATACTTGCGCTGCCGATTTTCGCGGTGGTTATGTTTATCGTTTATTTCGTATCGGTAACGACAGTCGGAACTTGGGTCACGGACTGGACGAACGACGGGCTTTTCGGCGACGGCTTTCACCTGTTCGGGATAGGCTCGGCGGAATTTGACGAAGCGACTTCTGCTTACGCCGAGGAGAACATTTTCACCGATGAACTTCAAAGCCTTGTACAATCGGCGGCTGACGCAAACGTAGTAGGCGCCGAAGAAATCCTCGGAGCGGTTGAAGAAAAGGACTTCGGGGCGTTTGACGAGGCGCTCGGCTCATACGGCGACAGCTTAGCCGAAAGCGGCTTTGACGTTGCGGCGCTCACGGAAGAACCTATGGAAGGACTTCCCGCGCCCGAGGACTACGGCGTTTGGGTGCCGGGAGTACCCGTGCTTGTCGGAAACGCGCTCAGCGCGGTGAACTGCGCGGAATGGCTGCAAAGTCTTATCATTGACGGCATTATAGCGGGCGTCGGCGCGGTTCTCGGATTTGTTCCGCAAATGCTGGTTTTGTTTATCTTCCTTGCATTTCTTGAATCATGCGGATATATGGCGAGAATTGCGTTTATTATGGACAGGATATTCAGAAGGTTCGGGCTGTCGGGAAAATCGTTTATCCCCATGCTTATAGGCACGGGCTGCGGAGTTCCCGGAGTAATGGCTTCGCGTACAATTGAAAACGAGCGCGACAGGCGTATGACGATAATGACGACGACCTTTATCCCCTGCGGCGCGAAAATGCCGATAATCGCGCTTATTGCGGGCGCGCTTTTCAAAAACGCATGGTGGGTAGCTCCGAGCGCTTATTTCATAGGGGTTGCGGCAATTATCGTTTCGGGAATTATCCTCAAAAAGACAAAGATGTTTGCGGGAGACCCTGCGCCGTTTGTAATGGAACTTCCCGCCTATCACCTGCCTACCGTCGGCAACATCCTGCGTTCGATGTGGGAGCGCGGCTGGTCGTTTATAAAGAAAGCGGGAACGATAATTCTTCTCTCGTCCGTCCTTATCTGGGCTGGCTCGGTATTCGGAAATCTGCCCGACGGCGGTTTCGGCTTCAGCACGGAGCTTGAACTTTCGGACAGCGTCCTCGGAATAATCGGAAACGCTATATGCTTTATATTCGCGCCGCTCGGTTTCGGCGAAGCGACGGCGGCTATTGCCACAATAATGGGACTTGTCGCGAAAGAAGAAGTTGTCGGAGTGTTCGGAGTGCTTGACTTTATGGGAATGAGCGCTCTGGCGGGATATTCGTTCTTAGTGTTCAATCTGCTGTGCGCTCCCTGCTTTGCGGCAATAGGCGCAAAAAAGCGCGAGATGAACAACGCAAAATGGACGGCGTTTGCGGTGATATATCAATGCGTTTTCGCCTATGCAATATCGCTTATGATATACCAGTTCGGGCTTTTATTCACGGGCGCGGTAAATCCCGTAGGGCTTATATTTGCGGTCATAGTGTTGGCGTTTATGATATTTATGCTGGTAAGACCGTATAAAGAGAGTAAAACGCTTACCGAAAAAGTCAAGGTTTAAGGCAAGAGGTTTATATGTTAGAGTTTATTTGGGAAAACTTATCTACAATAATTATCGGCGCGGCAACGGCTGTCCTGCTTTTCCTTTTGGCAAAGAAAATGTTTAAGGACGGGCATAGCTGCTCGGGGTGCGGCGGCTGTTGTAAAGGGTGCAGCGGCTGCGGACGCTGCCAAGAAGAAAAAAAGCAATAATAATTTCGGGGAGAAACGGAATAAACCGCTTCTCCCCTTTTTATTATCACATCATCAGAGGGCTTTTCCCTCTTTTTAATAATTCTCGGCAGCGAGCTGGAAATAGCTCTGCGCGTGGTTGCAGACTGGGCAGACTTCGGGCGCGTTTGTTCCGACAACTATATGCCCGCAGTTTCTGCACTCCCAGACCTTGACCTCGCTTTTCTTGAAAACTTCCTGCATTTCCACATTTTTGAGCAATGCGCGATAACGCTCCTCATGGCGTTTTTCTATCTGTCCGACCATACGGAATTTCATGGCAAGATCGTGGAAGCCTTCTTCGTCGGC
The DNA here is from genome assembly GCA_947631115.1 of uncultured Clostridia bacterium. GTDB lineage: Bacteria > Bacillota > Clostridia > Oscillospirales > Ruminococcaceae > CAG-115. The sequence goes on along the minus strand of CANRKB010000034.1, from coordinate 5,503 downwards.
GGTCTTTGCGAAATCCTCGTACATTTCCGTCCACTCGTAGTTTTCGCCCTCCGCTCCCGATTTAAGGTTCTGCGCGGTCGTTCCTATCCCGCAAAGCTCCTTGAACCAGATCTCCGCGTGTTCTTTTTCATTGTCGGCGGTTTCACGAAATATCGCGGCGATCTGCTCAAATCCCTCTTTCTGCGCCGTTGAAGCAAAATAGGTGTATTTGTTCCGAGCCTGCGATTCTCCCGCAAAAGCTGCTTCGAGATTACGCTCGGTTTTTGTTCCTGCGTATTTGTTGTTGTTTCCCGGAGCGATTTCTTCGAGATGTTCGCCCGTCGCCTTGCATTTGGGGCAGACAGCTTCCGCGCGGTTGGGCGCTTCAAAAATTTCTCCGCATAATTTGCACTTGAACTTAGCCATAAAATGTCCTCCTCATTCTACTATCTTTTAAAGTTTAGTTTTACGTTTTATTTGGAAATTATTCGTAAATTTAACTATCATTGATTGTGAAAAATCACTAATTTACGGAAAGTTTCACATCTGCGCCGAAAATGCTTTATAATAAATTTATAAGCCGAAAAGGAGAAATATATGGGCAGATTTTCTACTACTTTAAATATCAAGAACAATTCCGACCGCGAGGGCTTTTTGAAATCGTTCTGCGAGATGATGAAAAAGCGCGGGTTTGTAAAGTGCAATGAGGACGAGGCGGCAGTTTCCTACGCGCTTGCTTTCGGAGACGGCTGGGTGACGATTGCAAACGAGGACTACAAGGATAATATCAAAAAAGCGTATGATGAACGAAAGCTTATCTCCGAGGAAATGAAAACGGCGGCGTTTACGGTTGAAGTTGTGGACAGCGATTTTGCGATACTTTGCCTTAATTCGGACGGCAGGACAAGCAAAATTGTCGTCGGCGACGGCGAGGGTTACGGGGTGGAAAAAACAACGTTTGAAGTTGACGATTGGAAACCGCTGATAAAAAACGGGGATAGTGAAAAATTTCTCGATACAGTCGGACAGGACGACGTTTTTGCAGAAGAAACATTATCGGTTACAGCGGAGATTTTGGGAATTGACACGTATTACATAGACGCGGACTATGACGAGATTTTGGAAAAATCGGACGACAAAAACGTTACCGTAATTTATTTCAAGAAAGTTGCCGTGAAGGCTATGTCCTTGAACACAGCGTTCAAGAAAGTTTTCGGCGCGGCGCTTGAACCGCTGGGATTCAGGCTGATAAAGAGCAAATATCCTTATTTCGTGAGAATTGTACCGGGCGAGGAGATCATTCATGTTATTTCGTTTCGTAAACTTCAAAGCTTTGATCCCAAATACGATTTAATAGATATAGTCGGCGGTGTTGCTACAGTTTATCGGCAAAGGTTAGATTTATCGCGCAGTCCTAATAATGAAAACTGGTTCAAAGATAATGACTGGATTTATTCACATCAGCGCCCGAAAAACTCCGATAAAAACAGAGAGAATTATTACGAGTTTAAAATTTCTACAGATAGACAGAAAATGTTAGAGGATATGCAGGCTGCCTGCGATATTACATGTAAAATAATGGTCAGTATGCTGGACAAGGTTGTAAATATTGACGCCTGTATTGAGTTTAGTAAAGAACTCGGCATAAATCTGGAGTTATGCGACGAGCATTATGGAAATGACATTCCGGGAAATTATTACAAAGAGGGCTTTATATACTTTAAAACCGACAAGAACATTTTCAGAAATAAAATGATGAACGCCATAAGCGAAATAGCGTTGCGCGAGAAGGCTTATTTTGAAAGGGTTCAGGACGATCCCGTTTTATATAACGAGGTTCAGGAAGAACTTAAGCGCCGAAAAGCCCAAAACACTGAAATTCTCCGTTCATACGGTGTAGACATTTAAGAGGTGATTTTATGAAAAAAATTATCGCTAATGCAATAAGCGCGGCGCTGCTTATTTCGATAGTTTCATACTGCAACCTTGTCTGCGGCAACAGCTATATCGGCGCGGCGCTTTTTGCGTTCGGGCTTATCATAATATGCTCATACGGAATGAGCCTGTTTACGGGAATGGCGGGTTACATAACGAAAAACAATATCGGGCAGTTTCTTGCCGCGGGCGTTGTAAACTGCGTTATGGCGTTTTTGTTCGGCGTTCTGGGGTCGCTTAATCCTGCCTGCAAGGAAAAGGCAATCGCGGTCTGCGCAGGGAAAATCGACAGGGGCGTTTTGTGGATGTTTGTTTCGGCAATTTTCTGCGGTATGCTTATATACTTAGGAGTTGACTTTTACAAAAAGCGCGGGAGATTTATCGGGATAATTTTCGCTATTCCGATCTTCGTTCTCTGCGGATTTGACCATACTGTCGCGGATATGTTCTACTACGGCGCGGCAGGAGTTTATAATATCGCGGACATCCGGCTGCTCGTTGCTGCGTTTGTCGGAAACGCTCTCGGAAGCAATATTGTGAGGTTGCTTATTTATGCGGGCAAATCTAAGGAGGAGCAAAAGGTATGATAACGGTAGGAATTGACGGAGAATTTAAGACAATTCAGCAGGCAGCTGACGCGGCAAAAAGCGGAGATGTTATATTCATAAAAAACGGCGTTTATAAAGAGCGCGTTGAAATAACAAAGCCGAATATAACGCTTGTCGGCGAGAGCGCGGAGGATACCGTCCTTGACTTTAATTATTATGCAAGAATGATAATGCTCGACGGCATTAAGCGCGGGACTTTCAGAAGCTATACAATGCTTATTAACACCGACAACTTCACCTGCAAAAATATGACAATAAAAAACTCCTCGGGCTTCGGGAGCGAGGTCGGGCAGGCTATCGCTGTTTACGCCGAAGGGAACAATATCTTTTTTGATAATTGCAGGCTTATCGGTCATCAAGACACGCTGTTTACGGGACCGCTGCCCGAGCAGGAATACGAAAAAGGCGGTTTTCGCGGTCCGACAGAATTTGCGCCGAGAGTTCAGGGGAAGCAGCTTTACAAGAACTGCTTTATTTCGGGCGAGGTTGATTTTATTTTTGGAAGCGCGGAAGCGTATTTTGACGGGTGCGAGATTTTTTCGTACAACTGCAACAAGGAAATAAACGGGTATGTGACTGCCGCTTCGACCTATGAAGGGAAAGAAACGGGTTATGTGTTTTACAATTGCAGGCTGACGAGCGATTGCCCGGAAAATTCCGTTTATCTTGGGCGACCGTGGCGGGATTTTGCGAAAACGGTTTACATCAATTGCGAGTTCGGCGAGCATATTTGCGACGAGGGTTTTCATGATTGGAACAAGGAAAATGCTCGCGAAAACGCGTTTTACGCTGTCTTTAACTGCACGAAAAACGGCAGGGCATTTACTCCGACAGCGCCGTTTGTGAAAACTGTTTCGGAGGAATATGCGGAGAAATTGCTCGGGCAGATGAACGGGCTGTATGTGGAATTAAATAAATAAAGTTTTTGGGAGGAATTTAGATGGAACTGATAGGAATTGGTGCGATAATTATTGTCGTTGCCGCGGCAATTGGTGTGTTTCCGTTTTTAAAGGGCGGCAAGACAATAAGAAAGACTGCCGTTATTGTAAACGCTGTTTTCTGCACGGGGTATATCGCGCTGTTCATATTGAATTCAGTCAGCGCCGTCCGTACCGAACAAGACCGCAGCGAGTATGACATTTACGGCTCGGGTCTGTTTTCGGGCTGGAAATACGACAAGACCGAAAACGGCTTTCATTATCTTCATTCAAGCGGTTTTATGTACACCGACCGCTATATCGTTCCTGCCGAGAGCTGTACTGTTTCTCCTATGGCAAGGCTTTCGGGAGATGTATATGTTTACGTCTTGAACGGCAATACAATAAATGCTGAGAAAAACACTGAAATTGACGGGAATTGGTATATCCGCGAAGATAACATTATAAAGATAATGCCGGACTACCGGTCTTTTACGCTGTATTTTGTAATTTTCGGCGGGGCGGCTTGTTTGATGTTCAATATTGTAATCCTGATAATTGCTGTAATAAAAAATACTGTCAAGAAATCGAAATGAAAACATGCTCAACTTAGAGGTTAGAAGCTGGAAGCGGTTACGAGCGACAAGCTACGTTTTATAATCAAACCACCGCACGGGCGGCGCACGAAAGTTTTTTGAAAGGGAGCTTGAGAGAAAACTTTTTTTTCAAAAAAGTTTTCCCTCAATAACGCCAAAAAGGCGCATCAGATTAAATGCCTGCGGCATTGAATCTGGGGTGTGGGGAAAACAAGAGTTTTCCCCGCATTGCCATTTCAAAGCCGTGCTTTGAAATGGCAATCCTAAAAGATGTGTAGAGCGGGAAAGTTCTTACAGTATGAAAAAACCTTTGAGCGTGAAAGAAAGAGTGTTAAGTTGTTAAAAAGTGATGAATAAGCAAACAGCATTTCGGGTGTTACTACATACTGCATACTGTACCCTGTAAACTGTCAACTGCCGACGGGTGCGGGGAAAACAAGAGTTTCCCTTCTAGAGGTTAGAGATTAGAGGTAAGAGGTAAGAATTCAAAAGTAGTTTTGTAGATAAAGTTTTTTGGTGTTCAGAGGAAGAAGCTAAAGGCTAGAGTTTAAAAGGGAAAGTGGTTTATCCTTACTTCAGAAAACGTTCTGCCAAACTGTCCGCCCATTTTTCCGTGTAAAACGAGCGATATGGGATATTCCTGCGCTTTCGGTATTTCCCGAAAACGCCTGCCCAGAGAATTGACGGCAGACCTATGACAATCAGATAAAGCGGTCCGAGCATAAGCGACTGGAGCGTGTGAGCGTATTCGTGGCGCAGAAGCTCGGCGTTTTTTGTTCTTACGAACACAAACATTCCCAGCGATACGCTGAAATTACATTCGGTGACGATTGCACCGCGGAAGAAAAAGCGCTTTTTCCTGCCAAGAAGCAAGGACAGAAAAGCTCCCGCCGTTGTCTGCAAAATGCCCCAACTGCACTGCGCTATAATGTAAAAAACCGCCATTTCTCTCACCTCTGCTATTATTATAATTGATTTGAGGGGAAATGTCAACAGCGGGTGCAGGGCGCGCAGCGCCCTGCACCTTGCCTAGCGGGAACTTCGTCCCTAGGCAGGGGTGTGGGGGCGGCAGCCCCCACATTTTTCCCCTTCCCCTTCGGGGAAGGGGGGTAGGGGGATAGGGCGAAAAAAGGTTATTTAAGGAAATAGCGTTTGAAAAGAACAACAAATGGGCTTTTATGCAAGCGGTGCGGAATTTCTTTCCCGCTCTAAGGTCTTTTCATACTTAAAGTTGTTCCCCGCTCAAAACTTGTTTTAGGATTGCCGTTTCAAAGCACGGCTTTGAAACGGCAATGCGGGGAAAACTCTTGTTTTCCCCGCACCCCAGATTCAATGCCGCAGGCATTTAATCTGATGCGCCTTGCTAACGCGACGGGGGCGCTGCCACCGCGCCCCTGCCAGAGAGGAAACTTTTTTGTAAAAAAGTTTCCTCTCTTGAAATGCACCCCTTTTATTAGACAATGTGGTA
>CANRKB010000033.1 GCA_947631115.1 uncultured Clostridia bacterium | reverse complement strand
TCTCTCACGCCGTCGGACTTCGCGGGACGGAAACTATCGGCAATCGCAAGCGCGGTTTTTTGCGCGTAGTCGGGTATGTAAATCGTGCTGTTTTCCTCGACGAAAGGCACTTGAATTTTTGCCAGCTCGTCAACAACAAATTGCAACTTCTCCTCTGAAAAAATCTCCAACGGCACAAATTTCGCGTTCGCCTTGCCCGTCAGTTCAGAAACTTGTTTCTCGCGTTTTTGAATTTCCATCCGCAGAAAATCGTTCTGATTATTAAGCTGCTCAAAATCGTCTGCCGTCAATGTTGTTGGCGATTTCTTTTTCAACTCGTTGATGTGCGCGTTCACTTTTTTAATCTCGGCAACCTGCGCCGCAACCTTTTTGTACTCGTCAACTGACAAATGCTCACGGTGAATATTTTTGTTGTCACGCGCCAACCCGCGACTAATCAAAATCCGCTCCATAACTCCGCGCTCGCTCTCCGACCACGCCGCCCACTCGTTCTGAAATCGGTTCGCCGAGGTGAAACCTTGCTCCCGTAACGCGCCTTTCATCGAAACCTTGACAGACAAACCGCGCTCAGATTTCCGTGCAATTGGCACGAAATCAATGTGCAAATGCGGTGTTGCCTCGTCGAGATGCATAACGGCGTTAAAGACTTTTAGGTTAGGATTGCGTTTCTCAAAATTTCTCATATATTCGTCCAACATCAGCTTTGCCTTTTCCCAATTGCCTGCCCCCAACCCGCAGCTCTCAACATCACCAAACTGCACAACCACCTCGTAAAACGGCTTGCCCTTCGCCGACTTCAAAACGTGTTCATAGTAGTCAGGAATGCGTCGGCTCTTCTGCGTTTGCTTTGCATTATACTCCGAAAGTGCCTGCCCGAAAAGTTCTTCAAATTTTTGCCGTATGTCCTGCTTGCGGTAAATTATGTTATCGCAAATCCGCTCCCTGTCCACATTTTTTGCGACAATTTTTCGGTTGTTATGCTCGATTACCCCGCTGTCAACCCGAAACGAAATTGACAGACTTTTTTGCGCCTGCTCGCTCATCTTGAAAAATTTCCTCCCACCATTTTTTTGAAAACTTCAAATTTGCCCCGTTATACCTGATTTCAAATTGCCGTGTAACAAACATTTTTGCTATACTCAATAGCCATTTTGTTAAGCAAAGCTTTACAAAACGGCATTTCGGCAGCAAGGGCAATGCCCTTGACCATTACGTCCCGCACGTTGCCGAGTTTAAAAATGAAATTTCTCGAATTAAATAAAATTAAAATTTAATACGAAACTGCCCCTGCAACCCCTCGCGCGAATTTTCATCAACCGCGAAATTTTCCCGCCAAGCTGAAAAGAAAAAACCACGCATCACGAACTTCCATACATATCGTGATTGACCCACGCCGAGTAGTAGTTGCCGATCGTCGCAGGCGCGTTGTAGAGCGCGGTGACGAGGTACGCGCGAATGTTCCGCACCTCGCTCGTGTTCTTTTGCAGGGCAGTCAGGACGTAGTCTATGTGCGAATTGTCGAGTTTTAGGAAACGATTTTTCACAATTTCCGTCGGCAAATCCTCGCCATTCACACGCACAGTTTTCCTGTTTGAACAAATCACATCGAGCATTAACTCAACCAACTCATCAACTTTTTCTTTTTCAGCAAAGCACTCATAATCTATGTTCTCGTGAATAATTTCCAAATAATCTTCACGCTTGTCATCAATCGCATCAATCTTATCGGCGGATTGATTGATAGAAACTTTAGATTTATTATCTTTAGTTTTATAAGTATGCGGCTCGTTTTGCGCCAACTTGTCGGCACAAAATGCGCCTGCTTGCTGTGCGTTTTCGGGACAACTTGTTGGAGCATTTTCGCACTTCTGCCCAAGAATTTTTTGCAAAAGCTCAACATCATCTTTCACTCGAAAAGACCGCTTTGCAGGCATTCCGCGCTTGTCCTTCTCAATCAGCCCCGCGCACTCCAGAGCCTTCACCGCGCGCTCCTGTTGCCCTTTTGACAGCGCAGTGCTTTCTTTCAAATCATCAGAAGTCGAATAAAAATAACCGTCCTCGTCAAGCATCTCCCGCGCCGCATAATACGCCTGTTTCGCTATCAGCGCGGCGTACACCACAGCGGCATTAAGCCCCAATTTGTGCGCCAGCAGGCGGTTCACGGACAGCGTGTTTGTCGGGTTCAGTTTGTCAAGAATTTTCAATTTCAACAACGCCTTTCACCTCAAATTTTAGCGCGAAAACAACTGCATTTTTCTGCACTAATTCGCGATGAAATACTTCAGCACCGCCGCGAGAATTTCTTTTTTGTCGTCCATAAAATCGCCTCCCTGAAATTTTCGATGATTTAATTCTACCACACCCTCTTGACGATTGCAATAATTTGTGCTATAATTAACAAGGATAGAGTGTAAGATAAATACAAACTTTTCAAAATTCTTTCCGCATAACAATGCGGATTATAATGCTTTTTCAATTTATCCTTGTAAACAATTCAGATAAATCGACAATCTCCACAAACGGCTCTGTTATCATAACAATGTTGAAAGAATTTTATTAAGTACAGCTCTGAAACCGCTATTTTTAGGTACTTTATCCTTGTTGGAACTCTAAAAAAGGAGGAAAAATTATGACTTACGAGAAGAAATTTGAACTAAATTGCGATTACGAATTTGCGTTGTTGCTTTCGGAGGACGGCGAAACGCTGTTCGGGGGAAGTCGCAAAATTTTGAAAAATGCGGTAAAAAATCGGAATTTCGCGAATAAAAAAATTGATGTGATTTTTCGTAATCAATCGTTCGGAACGTTCGCTTTGAGTGCGTGTGCAATCGACGCGGAACGGCTCACGGAGCGGGTTGACGCGCTTTATGCGAACCTCTGCGACAAGCACACTAAGGGTGCGCGAGTTGCCGAAACGCTGAACGAGTTGGACCGAATTTTCAAGGTTGACAAAAATTTTGCGGCGAGATTTTTAGCGCAAATTATCGTGAAAAAATACGCCGCGGCGACCGATTTGTATATGAACGCGAGGCTCGGTTTGGGGCTTAACCACGCCGACCGCGCGGTTTTGGGAGAGCAATTTCGCGCGGAAATGTATGCGCTGATTTCCGAAGTTCTGAACTCGCTGAAAAAGAAAAAATCCCCGCAGAACGCGGAGATTAGCGATTTAATTCAATTTAATTGCGAGGGGATTTTGGAATTTTTCGTCGAGTATTCGCGCTTTCTGGCGAGCCGAAAAATTTTCTGTCTGAAGTGCAAACTGTGCGGGAATTTTTATCTTGCAAAGGCTCAAAATTCGCTCTACTGTGCGGATTGCAAGGCGTTGCGAAAGCAGAACAGCAAGGAGATTTACCGCGATAAATGCAAGTCTGGGGTGTTCCAAAAACGGCAGATTGTCAAGTTCCGCTTCGAGAATTTTATTCACAAAAACAGGCGGTGGAAGTTGTTGTCCGACAGCGAAAAAGACGATTACAGAGTCCTCCGCGACGAGTTCGTCCGCACGTCCGCAGAGTTGCTCCGAAAGTTTGAGAAAAGCGGCGACAAAAGGCTTGAAAGCGAGATTGAACGGTATCTTTCAGACGCGGACAGCGAGAGGGCGAAACGCGAGATTTAGCGGAAATAAGAGCATAAAAGTAGCTCCTCACTACCATTACGGAAGTGAGGAGTTTTCTGCTTGTTCTTTTCGATAAACGGGAATTTGTTACTTCGCTTAATTAGGTTCTCCACTCAATTATATCATCGATATTTTTGCGAGGTCTTTCTTTAGGAAATTCATTTGGATATCCAAATGCGATAGCAGCAATAAGCTGTCCGTCACTATTCAACCATTTGCACAATTCTAAATACGCAAAATAAATGTCGCATATCCATAGACTGCCTATTCCTTTTTCGGTAGCGGCAAGGAGCATATTTTGTATAGAAGCTCCGATACTTTGAATATTACAGATTTCATAAACACGTTCTTCCGGTGTTAATTCTGACAGAATACTTTTCCCCAGCGAATTAACGACAAAAACTATGGTTGGTGCTTCTTCCATTATATCAACAGTATATTTTGCCGCAGCGATATGCTGTTTGCTTTCTGGCAATAATGCTCTATCGTTTTCTTCTCTTTCAATTCCTTGACGAAAGGCTTTTAACATTTCTTCTTTGGAATTTCCTTGTATTACAATATACTTCCAAGGTTGTCTGTTTTTAGAAGAAGGGGCTTTTGTTCCACTTTGTATAATATCTGTAATATCTTGTTGCGATATGGGCTTATTTATAAATTTTCTTATACTTCGTCTATCATAAATTTCAGAAATCATTTTTGTTCTCTCCTCAAATCCCGATTTGCAGGGTAAATATATCCGCCATAATCTCTATCCCCCGAAGTCTTTTATGTACATTATAGCAGATTTTGGGAGAAATGTCAACACACAAAGAAAAAAAGCGGGGATTGCCCTCCGCTTTCCCTTGTTTGAGTTGATATATGTATCAACTTTTTTACTCACGATAATGCTGAACCACATGTTCCAAAATCTCGCGGTCAACGATGAAACCGAGCGTGTTCTCCCACTCGGCAATCTGCTCGAACGATGTCGGGCGCGGGTTTCCCTTGGCGTACTGCGAACGGAGCAGTTGCCGCAGCTCCCACGCCTCGTTGTCAACCTCAAGCGCAAGCTCGTCAAAGCGCGTCGTGTTCGCAAGTTCCTCGGTTTCAGTCGGGTAATTCTCCCGCATAAACCTTTGCCATTCTTCTCCCCAATGACCGATTTCAAGTTCCTCGTTCATAAAAATCCTCCTTTGAGTTAAATTGTCTGCAAATCACAAAAGCCGTTTGTAAGGGGTGCGGTCAAAAACTGTCCTTTATTTGTCCTTTATTCCTGCAAAAAGTAGCTGAAAACTGCTAAAACCCTTTGCAGGCTGAATTGAGAAAATCGGCTTTGTTATGCGGTTTGCGATAAGTTGCTAAAAGTTACAAAAAGCACTTTTCTCTTTTGTTATTGCAAAATTTCCGCGAAGCTACAGGCGGAGTTCTGAACGGATTTTTCGAGCTTGTTACAAAGCTCGGAGAGACGTCTAAAGAGGTAAGGGTCTGAACTCTTACCTCTTATCTTATTCTGATAGAACTTCGGTCTTTAGCTTAGAGAAGAGTATTGCTCATCATCAACAGCTTCCAGCCATTCGTTTGAGCCGTTCTCTCCCGGAACTTCAATAGCCAGATGACTGAACCAGTTGTCGGGAGCGGCGCCGTGCCAGTGCTTTACGCCTGCGGGAATGTTTACGCAGTCGCCCGGCTTCATTTCAACAGCGGGCTTTCCCCACTCCTGATAATATCCGCGCCCGCCGACGCAGATAAGGATCTGCCCGCCGCCCTTGTCGGCATTGTGAACGTGCCAGTTGTTGCGGCATTTCGGCTCGAATGTGACGTTGAAAATTCCCACTTGCTCTTTTGAAATCGGCGCGAGATAGCTCTGACCGATAAAATACTGCGCGAAGCCGTCATTCGGCGCTCCTATCGGGAACAAAATCGTGTTCTGATACTTGTCTTTGTCGGAAAGCTCCTCGTCTTTCCAAACGTCCTTTGCCATGCGGAATACTGCCCAAGCTTTCGGCCAGCCTGCGTAAAACGCAACATGCGTTATTATTGCGGCAATTTCCGCGCGTGAAACGCCGTGCGCCTTTGCGTTTTCGAGATGATACACGAGAGAACTGTCCGTAATTCCCGAACTCATCAGCGCAACGACCGTAATTATACAGCGCGTTTTCACGTCAATGTCCGCGTTGTTCCAGTTTTCTCCGAAAAGCACATCGTCGTTGAAATGCGCAAAATCGGGAGCGAAGTTTCCGAGCTGATCTCTTCCTGCTGTTTGCGTTATTTTTTTCATAATAATTACTCCTTTCAGATTTAAGAAATCAGAAGTAAGAGGTAAGAATTATAAACCATAACCTCTTATTCCTTTTATACGTTATATTCCCCTAACAGCCTTTTTACGCAATTGAAAGTTATCTCGTAAATCGACATAAACGCGTAATTTACGCCCGCGGTTTCCATTGCCGTCCGCTGTTTTTCGGTCACGAAAGTGTACGGATAAATGCCGAACATAAACGGGAAAAACGTGTACAAAAACCCCTGCTTATCCTCGGCGGGCATTTCGGGGAAATATTGCTCAAGGCAATTCATCACCGCTCTCAGCGAGTTTCCGTATGCAACTTTAAATTCCGCAAGTCTTTCGGGACGGCTGCCCGTCTCCATATCGTAATGGTTCATGGACATAATTTTTAAAAGCTGCGCGCGTTTTTCAAGGGATCTCGCGAGCTTATCCGCAAACTCGTCTTTTGTAAGCGCGGGAAATTTTCGCATAATTCTGTTAAGTTCTGCGTTCCAGAGTTCGTATTCGCGTTGTAGAAGCGCCAAGAAAATTTCCTCTTTCGTCTGAAAATAGTTGTAGATAGACGTGCGCGTAAAGCTCGTTTTTTCGCTTATTTCTTTAAGCGTTATCTCTTTGAAACTAAGCGTTTTATACAGCTGTTCGCAGGCGTTTATGATCTCCTCTTTGCGCGCGTTTGTAAGTTCGGGCGAACCTTTAGGCATTATTCCGACCTCCGTTTTTATTCTGACATTGTGTCACTATAGACAGTATACCATCATTCTGACGCAATGTCAATATATTTTGAAAATTTTTACTTAATTTTCACATTCGCTCTATCAGGGTTTTGCTGTATGCAATAAATAACGCTCGGCGTTTTATTATTTTATTCCTCTTTATTTGACAAAACCCCTCATATAATCCTTTTTGAGATTGCTCGAAAAAACTCCGCATTTCCGATAACTGCCGTGAATTTTGAGGTTTATAAAATAATTTCCGGTTTTTTCCAAAAATCTGTTGACACAATAGTAAAATTCTGGTAAAATAAAGTCAGACCGAATGGAAATAAATGGAAATCGGTTAAATTGATCGGAGGTAAAAATATGTCTAATCAAATCAAGGTACTTATCGGAAACGACAGCGCAGACTGCGGAATGGCATGGGCGGGCGCACTCAAAAGCGCGGGAATGTACGCTATAACGCGCCGCTGCGACGGAAATTCGGTACTTAATTCCATAAAATCCGAAGCTCCCGACGCGGCGATACTCGAAGCAAAAATGCCGTTCTGCGACGCGGTCGAGGTCATCAGAAAGCTGAAAGCGGAAAAGAAATACGTGCCGAACGTTATTATCGTGTCAAATGCGGCGGACCCCGCGCTTGAACGCGAAGCGGCAAATCTCGGCGCGTGCGTTGTATTAAAGCCTGTTGACACAAAAATGCTCACGGCAAAAATAAATGAAATGTGCGGAGTGTGCGAGAAAGCAGCGCCTAACGACACCGACCTTGAAATTGCGGTTACGGAAATTATACATCAAGTGGGGATCCCCGCGCATATAAAAGGCTACCACTATTTGCGAACGGCGATAATGCTTTCGGTAAACAACGATGAAATGATAAACAGCATAACAAAGCTCCTTTATCCGACTATTGCGAAGATGTATCAGACAACGTCTTCGAGAGTTGAAAGGGCGATACGCCACGCCATTGAGATCGCATGGGACAGAGGTAACATTGACGTTCTGGACAAGTTCTTTTCGTATACGGTCCACACTTCGCGCGGAAAGCCGACAAACTCGGAATTTATCGCGCTTATCGCGGATCATCTGAGGCTGAAGTCAAAGCAAAACGGAGGAGTTTTGACTGGAGCTTACAGGTGATTTAGAGGTAAGAGGTAAGAAGTAAGAGGTAAGAATTAGTTCGGACGGTTGTCCGACGAATATAACGCATAGAAAAAAGACCGGGGTTTAAAACTCCAGTCTCAGCTTGTATAAAAAGTCAAATTTCAGACTGTAGAGAAAGCCCCAGATACTAGGAAGCAGTGCTGCGGCTAGGCTTTGTGCCTGCCGCAGTGCTGCTGACGACGTAGATGGGGCTTTATCTACAGTCTGAGACCGGAGTTTAAACTCCGGTCTCCTGATGTTCAGTTCATAAAGTTTATCTGCTCCGTAAATATCGGTTTAAATACTTTAAGCTCCGACGAATCGAGATCCTCGCGGCGCATATCCACGGCGTTTATCTGATGGTTGTCATAGCCCGTGTAATAATAAACCCCGTTATCGCAGTCGCAGCAGCTCGTGTAGATCGTTATCTCATAGTCGTTTTCCTTTACCTCGCAGCACCCGCGCTGTTGATCAACAGAACCCAGAATATGGAAAAACTGCGATATTTCCGAAAGCTTTTCGCCGCTGCTTTTTGAGTTCAGCTTTACAAATGCCGCCCTCACAAACCTCGACTTTGACGAAACATCTCCCGGCAGCCCTATTCCGCCCATTCCGCGAGAGTATGACGAAAACGGAGCTTTGCCGTCAAATACGCTCTTGGGCTGCTTAGGCGAAAGATTTGCGCAGTCGCTTATTGCGTTCATCATCTGCGGAAACGGCGGGTTGTTCGCCAAGACGCCGACGGGATTGTCATAAACGTCCATTCCGTTTTTGGTACATTCGACCGTTATAGAGCCGCTCTTATCGGAGATGATCCAGTGCAGCTGAGCGCACGGCAGTTTTTCACTGAACGCCTCGCCTATAAGATTTAAGTTTTCAAGTTCCTTTTCAGCTTCCGTAATATTCGCGCACTTTCCGAGCAGATACGGTATAAACTCAAACACGGCGATGTTTGTTTTCCCTGCCGCTTCGCCGCCGCTGTAGCAGGCGTTTCCTACGAAATTAAGCCCCGCCATGGCAAGACCCTTTTCGTTTACTCCGTCATAAAACAACGGATAGTCGTCCGCAATCGTCGCCATTCCGATAATGGCATAATGCTTTTTGAGCGTTTGTTCGTGCCTTAAACCAACAGCATAATTTCTCGGAACAACGCAGATCTTTTCACCGTAAGAGAACTCATAGTCAAGCGTTCTCCCGAAATAAAAACCTTTTTCGGTTAAATAAGTTGCCGCAGTACACATAATTTAATACCTCCCATTTTTTCCAAATTTTCTATATATAAAAAGCGCTTTAATGGTATATTACCACCACAAGCGCTTTTTATTAACTTTTTGTCAGCCTTTATGCCGTTTCCGAAGAATTTTCAATAAGCTTTACAAATTCGGCTTTGGGCAGGGGCTTTGAGAAGAAATATCCCTGGATAAAATCACACTTCAGCTCGGAGAACAGTTCTACCATTTCCCGAGTTTCTATTCCCTCTACCACTATCTGCATATTCATTGCTTTCAGCATCTGAACGGTATTTCGCAGAAGTATCCACATCTTCGGGTTGTGCTGTTCGTCGACGAGCGATTTGTCAAGCTTTACTATCTTCAGCGGCAGCGAAATAACGCGTTTCATATTTGAATAGCCCGTGCCGTAATCGTCGAGCGAGAACGAAACGCCCGAGCGCGAGAGCTTGTTTAAGTTTTCGGTCATGACGCGCTGAGCAAAGCTCGCGGCGGTTTCCGTTATCTCAAGGTTTATCTTATCGGTCGGAACATTATACTGCTGCATAATAAGAAGTATCTTGTCCGCAAGGTCGCCGTGCATACACTGCGCAACGGAAAGGTTCACTTCGATATATTCAAGCCCTAATTTTTCAAACTCGCCGCCCGAAATAAACTTGCAGACTTCTTCAAACACAAACTCGCCTATCTTGTGTATAGCGCCGCTTTTCTCGGCGGCTGTAATGATGACCTCGGGCGAGATAAAGCCGTGTTCTTCGTCGTAGAGCCTTAAAAGCGCCTCCGCCGAAACAAACTTTTTCTTCTCTATAGAATATATCGGCTGGTAGTAGACCTGAAAACTGTTGTTTGCGAGAGCCTTTTCTATTATAGCGTCGATATTGTTCGAGACCTTAAATTCATCGGGATTGTAGACTTCTTTTGCGCTGAGGACAATTCCCGAATGAATAACCTTTGTGTGAAAATCCTGTCCGAAAGACATAAGCGACTTAAAGCTTTCAATATCTTCGGGACAATGTGCAACTACAATACATGGAATAAGCGAGATGTCCAGACCGTTAAGGCAAATTTTTTTCTTAAGCTCGGTGTTGAGCATATTCGCATAAACTTCCGCGTCGTCCTTGTGCTTGTCGGGGAAATTTATTCTGAAGCGACCCGTGTCAAGATAATAAGCAATACCTTTCTTTCCCAGGCTCTTGTTTATGAAAGCTATCTTTTCGCTTATCGCTTTGAGAAGGTCATTCGACTGTTCAAAGCCTATCATTCGTACAACGCTGTCATAATTTGCGATATTGAGCATAACTATATGCCAGTGTTTCTGATTTCTGAATGAATTTTTCGCGTCGCGGGCATAAGCGCCGAGCTTGAAAAGTCCCGTGGTTGTGTCGATATATTCCTCGGGGCGCTGGACGGTAGTGGTCAGTATATAACAGCCGAGCGCAACAGCCACACATTCGAGAAGCTGGGAATTGAAAATTCTATGGAGTATCATTGCCATTATCAAAAGGGCAATTACCGAGAACAGCGCAACTATCTGCATGCGGCTGAAATTCTTTCTTCCGAGGAAGATAAGAACGGTTTCAACCAAGAAGTATATTATTGCCGACACATAAAGGGAATAGAAAAGCGGTCCGTGGGCATAGCCGCCCGCGCTCGAAAACATAAAGCGCGTAAAAGGATTCGTCAAAAGCAGCGCCGCGACCAAGATCCACGGCAGACCTACCGCTATGACATATAATTTTTTCTGCGTAAGTTTATGCCACATATCCATAAAGCTGATAATAAACAAGGTGTAGACAGGACCCTGTAAATTGTGGAACATCAGATAGCCTATATGGAAAGTTTCGCACATTGCCTCGTTTGTCGGCGCATAGAATTCCGAAAACGCGCGGCATATATCGAAAGTAGTAGCAATAAATCCTACCAACAATGAAATCAGAAACAACTTGTTGCTCCTGCTTACCGTCATCTTTCTTGAAAAAACAGAGATGATAAGAAGCACAAATATAAGCAGCGCAACAACATCGAATGAAATATTACGCATACTATCACCCCTTGCTAATAATCCATTCTTATTATACCATTATTTATCTCCAAAGTCAACCGAATTTAAACATATACAGTGCAATAAATTGCACAAACTTTTTGTGAAAATAATTTTCATTGAAATGGAGTTTAATTTTTTTAACGGCAGACAACAGTTTGTGTACAAACTAAATAGTTTTCCTTTTGTTTCCCTTGACATAATCCCATTTCTGTTGTATAATAAAATCAGCACAAAATGAAAAGGATGATCCGATTTGAAAAGCCTGAAATTCACAAACTTCTTAGCCCTTACCGCCGCGGGAATTATAAACGCTTTCGGCATAACCGTGTTCTTAGCTCCCGTTAAGCTTTACGACAGCGGCATTTCGGGAACGTCTATGCTCCTGTCGCAGATAACCCCCGACTTTATCTCCCTTTCAATGCTCCTTATAGTTCTAAACGTCCCGCTGTTCGCGTTCGGTCTGAAAAAACAGGGAAAAGCGTTTACTATCTATTCTATCTACACCGTGGCAATTTATTCTGTCGCCGCGTGGCTGATAACCGACGTGCTGCCGATAGACGTTGACATGGCTTCTCCGCTGGCGGGGCAGGATCTGCTTTTGTGCGCGCTGTTCGGCGGAATAATCTCGGGCGTCGGAAGCGGCGTCGCTATAAGGTTTGGCGGCGCAATGGACGGCATTGAAGTAATGGCGGTCATCTTCGCGAAAAAGATAGGAATAACGGTCGGAACGTTTGTGATGACCTACAACGTCCTGCTTTACATATTGTGCGGCATACTTTTAAGCAACTGGATACTTCCGCTTTATTCCATTGTCACTTATTTTGCGGGACTGAAAACGATAGACTTTATAGTAGAGGGCTTTGACAGAGCGAAATCCGCGATGATAATAACTTCAAAAGCCGACGAGATCTGCGCAAGGCTTTCGGAAGAATTTGGAACGGGAATGACGATAATGCAGGGTGAAGGCGGCTATTTAAGGCAGCCGAAGACCGTCGTGTATTTTGTCATGAACCGCTTTCAGATAGGAAAAATGAGAAACATAGTCCACGAGATAGACAAAACCGCGTATATCACAATAACCGACGTGGCGGACGTGTTTAAGCAAAACAAGTAGCTGTCAGCTGCTTGTTTTACTGAATATCGTCCACTGTCAACCGTATACCGAAGAACCCCCCGAGTTTTCGATCGGGGGGTTATTTATTTTTATGGAGAAATTACTTGTTCAGTCTCTTCTCGATCATGTCGAGTTCATCATAGAGCTTCTGAGGAATATTGCCGCCCTTTGCCTTGATGTCTTCGTCATAATATCTGCGCATTTCGGCGATCTCTTTCTTCCAGAGGTCAGCGTCAACGGACAGGAGCTTCTGCATTGTCTCCTCGGAAACTTCGTCCTCAATGCCCTCGCGGTTGATGTCGCCTGCCTTGGGCAGATAGCCGATAGGAGTTTCAACAGCGTCAACCTTGCCCTCGCAGCGCTTTATGATCCAGTCGAGAACGCGCATATTGTCGCCAAATCCCGGCCACATAAAGTTTCCGTTTTCGTCCTGTCTGAACCAGTTTACGTTGAAGATCTTCGGAGCTTTGTCGCCGAGCTTCTCGCCCATTTCGAGCCAGTGCGCCCAGTAGTCGCCGACATTGTATCCGATAAAGGGCTTCATCGCCATAGGATCGTGACGGAGAACGCCTACCGCGCCTGTAGCAGCCGCAGTTGTCTCGGAAGATACCGCAGAACCCATATATGTTCCGTGTACCCAGTCGAACGACTGATAAACAAGCGGAGTTGTAGAAGCGCGTCTGCCGCCGAAAATCATAGCGGTAACGGGAACGCCCTGCGGGTTGTTGAACTCGGAGGACAGGCACGGGCAGTTTACAGCGGGAGCGGTAAAGCGTGAGTTCGGGTGAGCGAGCTTCTGAGGCTTTCCGTCAGCGCCCATAACAGACGTAAATTCCTTGCCGTTTACCTTTGCGCCTTTCCATTCTTCAGCATTTTCGGGAGGGTTCTTGTCCAGACCCTCCCACCACGGGGTCATCTCGTCAAGGTTTATAGCAACGTTTGTAAAGATAGTGTTCTTCTTTGTACATTCAAGAGCGTTGTAATTGGACTTTTCGTTAGTGCCGGGAGCAACGCCGAAGAAGCCGTTCTCGGGGTTTATAGCGTAAAGTCTGCCGTCGGGACCCTGCTTCATCCATGCGATGTCGTCGCCGACAGTGAATACCTCATAGCCCATGTCCTTATAAGCTTTGGGCGGGATAAGCATAGCGAGATTGGTCTTTCCGCAGGCTGACGGGAATGCGGCGGTTATATACTTTATATCGCCGTCGGGCTTCTTTACGCCGAGTATAAGCATATGCTCAGCCATCCAGCCCTCTTTCCAGCCCTGATAAGAAGCGATACGGAGCGCGAAGCACTTCTTTCCGAGAAGAACGTTTCCACCGTATGCGCTGTTTATAGACCAGATAGTGTTGTCCTCGGGGAACTGAACGATATATCTCTTTTCGGGATCTACATCAGCCTTTGAGTGAAGTCCTCTAACGAAATCGTTTGAATCGTCGGGGAGGTTCTTAAACGCCTGAGCGCCCATTCTTGTCATAATGTTCATATTGAGAACAACATAAATAGAGTCCGTAAGTTCAACGCCGACCTTTGCGATAGGAGAACCGATAGGTCCCATTGAATACGGGATAATATACATCGTTCTGCCCTTCATAACTCCGTCGTACATGGGAGTAAGCATAGCGTACATTTCTTTGGGATCCATCCAGTTGTTTGTGGGACCCGCATTCTCTTTCTTGCGGGAGCAGATGAACGTTCTGTCCTCAACACGCGCAACATCATTAGGCTTTGTACGGTGATAAAGGCAGCCGGGGAGCTTTTCCTCGTTGAGCTTTATCATCTCGCCCGTAGAAAGCGCCTCGTTCGTGAGAGCGTCGAGCTGTTCCTTAGAACCGTCTATCCAGACAACTTTATCGGGCTTTGTGAGCGCCTGCATTTCTTCTATCCACTTCAGGACGTTTTTGTTTTGTGTTAATGCCATAGTAAATCTCCTTTTTTTACAAAATTATAGAGAAAAAACTCTCCATATTTACTATTATACACAAATAATTTCAAGTTGTCAATAGCAATTTAAAAAAGTACGATTGTACGTTTGTCAATGATATGTTACACTTTTCTCAAAAAAATATGATGTTAATAACTTTGAACGACATCAGCCGCTA
>CANRKB010000032.1 GCA_947631115.1 uncultured Clostridia bacterium | reverse complement strand
TCCTAAAAGAGGGTTTGAGCGTAAAACAATCTAAAAAATGAATTAACATTTGAGCGGGAAATAAAAGCGTTAATGCTATTCAAAAGTGATGAATGAGCGAACTCTTTTCGGAAATGCGCCTTTTGTTTAAAACCACTCAATAATGAGAGAATATCATTCCCGCTCAAAGGTTTTTTCATACTGTAGGAACTTCGCCGCTCAACACCTCTCCTAGGATTGCCGTTTCAAAGCATGGCTTTGAAACGGCAATGCGGGGAAAACTCTTGTTTTCCCCGCACCCCAGATTCAATGCCGCAGGCATTTAATCTGATGCGCCTCGCTAACGCGACGGGGGCGCTGCCCCCGTACCCCTGCCAGAGGGGAAAAATTTTTTGAAAAAATTTTTTCCCCTCTGGACTCCCCTTTCAAAAAACTTTTGCGCCGCCGCCCGTTGTGTGGTTTTGGTTTTAACGTTGTTCGCCGCTCGTAACAGTTTCTTACCTCTTACATCTTACCTCTTACCTCTATGTTGACAAATGATCAAAAATGTGTTACAATAAAGTGGGGGTGTGTATTGAACATGAAAGAGATAAAACAAGGCTACTACATAGGCGAAAGACCGCTTTTCGACGAACACGGACTTTACATAGAGGACACTGTTTTTACCGACGGCGAATCCCCTCTTAAAGAATGCGGAGATTTAAAACTCAGCGGCTGTATGTTCAAATGGAAATACCCGCTCTGGTATTCGGAAAACATTTATGCAAAAGACTGCACCTGGTTTGAAATGGCAAGAGCCGGCGTCTGGTATACAAATAACATCACCGTCGAGGATTGCCTTATCGAGGCTCCCAAAAATTTCAGGCGCTGTAAGAATTTAACGCTCAGAAACGTTTCATTCCCGAACGCCGCGGAAACCCTCTGGAATTGCACTGAAGTTAAACTTGAAAGCATAACCGCAAAGGGCGACTATTTCGCCATGAACTGCGATAACATAAAGGTTGACGGGCTTACGCTCTACGGAAATTATTCCTTTGACGGCGCGAAAAATGTTGAAATTAAAAACTCCAAATTGCTCTCAAAGGACGCTTTCTGGAACGGCGAGAACGTGACCGTTTATAATTCGTTTATTTCGGGTGAATATCTCGGCTGGAACTCAAAGCACCTGACGCTTGTAAACTGCACCGTCGAAAGCCTACAGGGAATGTGCTATATCGAAGACCTTGTAATGAAAAACTGCAAGCTGATAAATACAACTCTTGCTTTTGAATATTCAACGGTAGAGGCTGACATAACCAGCGGCATAAACAGCGTTTTCAATCCCTCGGGCGGACGGATAACCGCCGACAGGATAGACGAGCTTATCATACAAAAAGACAGAGTCGATCCGGGCAAAACCGTAATTATATGTCGGGAGAACAAAGCATGAACTATGATTTTGACGCGGTCTGCGACCGCCGAAACACTGCTTCTTTAAAATGGAACGTCGCCGAAAACGAGCTTCCGATGTGGGTTGCGGATATGGATTTCAGGACCGCTCCCGAAGTTATCGCCGAGCTTCAGAATCGTTTATCCCACGGCGTTTTCGGTTATTCCGAAGTCACCGACGAATGGTATGACGCGATAATAAATTGGTGGAACAAGCGCCACGGCATAAGGCTCGAAAAGGACGGACTTATTTTCTGCACGGGCGTTGTGCCTGCGCTGTCGTCTATAGTGAGAAAGCTTACGACTCCCGCCGAAAAGGCGCTTATACAAACGCCCGTTTACAATATCTTTTTCAATTCAATTGTAAACAACGGCAGGAATGTCCTCGAAAGTCCTCTTGTTTATGACAGGGACAAGCGCGAGTATAGCATTGATTTTACTGATCTTGAAGAAAAGCTCTCCGATCCCCAGACAACTCTTATGATACTCTGCAATCCCCACAATCCCGTCGGTAAAATCTGGGATAAAGAAACGCTCGCGAGGATAGGAAGCCTTGCGGCAAAGCATAACGTGGTCGTGGTTTCGGACGAGATACACTGCGACATAACGGACCCCGGAAAGGGATATGTTCCTTTTGCTTCCGTAAATGAAGAATGTGAAAAGAACAGCATAACCTGCATTGCCCCGACAAAAGCCTTTAATCTTGCGGGATTACAGACTGCAGCGGTGTATGTTCCCGATAAATTCTTAAGGCACAAGGTGTGGCGCGGACTTAATACCGACGAAGCCGCCGAGCCTAACGCGTTTGCAATAACCGCGGCTGTCGCGGCGTTTACAAAAGGCGAGGACTGGCTGAACGCCCTGCGCGGGTATTTATACAGCAACAAGGCGACCGTTTCGGAATTTCTTCTCAAAAATCTCCCGCAGATAAGGCTCGTAAACTCCGAAGCAACATATCTTCTCTGGCTGGACTGCGGCGACATATGCGAGGATACGACCGAGCTTCAGAAGTTCATAAGGCAAAAGACGGGGCTTTATTTATCCGAGGGCGCGCAATACGGGCGCACGGGCGCTGCGTTTCTCAGAATGAACATTGCCTGCCCGAAAGAAACTCTTGTTGACGGGCTTGAAAGGCTGTGCAAGGGGATAACTCAATATGAACAAATGTTCGTAAAGTAAGCGCGCCAAAAAACCGTGAAAAATTTACAAAACCCCTTGACAAATAGTTTAAGGTATGATATAATCATAATGTTGTAAACGTGATGTTTGCAGCTACGCGCCAGTAGCTCAGCTGGATAGAGTATCTGGCTACGAACCAGAGGGTCGGGGGTTCGAATCCCTCCTGGCGTACCAACTTAGAGGCTAGAGGCTAGAAGCAAGAGGCTAGAATTTGAGTTCTAGCCTCTTATTTCTTTTCATAAGTTGTTTTTTTAAGGGCAATTTTGGGTTTAAACCCCCTGATTCTTATTTCTCTATTATACGTTGTAATCTGCGGACTCTTTTCGGCTTGAACTCTTACCTCTTACTTCTAAGCTGTCTAACCTTTACAAAAAAGATTTTTTGGTCGAGCCAAAAGAAATCGTCCCGCAACAGCGTGCGAGACGAAACGGGTGCAGGGCATTGCCCTGCTGTCTAACCTTTACAAAAAAGATTTTTTGGTCGAGCCAAAAGAAATCGTCCCGCAACAGCGTGCGAGACGAAACGGGTGCAGGGCATTGCCCTGCTGTCTAACCTTTACAAAAAAGATTTTTTGGTCGAGCCAAAAGAAAACGCCGACTAGAGACCGGAAACCAAGAAGCCAGAGGCTAGAGTTTAATTCAAGACAAGTTTTCATTTTCAAACCTTGCCTTAGTTCAAACTCTAGCCTCTAGCCTCTTAAATATCTAGCTTCTAGCTGGCGGAGAACGAGGGATTTGAACCCTCGCGCCGGTTACCCGACCTACTCCCTTAGCAGGGGAGCCCCTTCACCACTTGGGTAGTTCTCCGAATGGCGACCATTTGTATTCAATCACAAATGATATTATACCATAACCGTTTTGATTTGTCAATAGCTTTTTATAAAAATCATAAGGACGCCGATACCGAAATATGTTTACTTCTACTTGACAAAACCTTATTTTTTTTATATAATCTATATTGTACGACAAATGAAAGGAACGATGTGAAATGCCGATAAAGATAGCTGACGGGCTGCCCGCGCAGAGCGTGCTGGAAGATGAACACATTTTCGTAATGACCGAATACCGCGCTCTCCATCAGGACATAAGACCTCTCAAAATAGGTCTTTTAAACCTCATGCCCACAAAAATAACGACCGAAACGCAGATACTCAGATGTCTGTCGAATACCCCGCTTCAGATAGAAGTTGAACTTGTGGGAATGTCCACTCACGAAAACAAAAACACTCCTCAGGAGCATCTTCTTGAATTTTACAAGACCTTTGCCGATATAAAGGACAGAAATTTCGACGGGTTTATTATCACCGGCGCGCCCGTTGAAAATCTTGAATTTGAAGAAGTGGATTATTGGCGGGAGCTTTGCGAAATTATGGACTGGACAACGACCCACGTCCATTCTACTCTCCACATCTGCTGGGGAGCGCAGGCGGCGTTGTTCCACCATTACGGTATACAAAAATACCCGCTCAAAGAAAAATGTTCGGGAGTTTTTATGCATAAGCTCCTTACTCCCAAATCGCGTCTTTTCCACGGCTTTGACAGCGTTTTCTGCGCGCCTCATTCGCGCCACACCGAAACCCGCGCCGAGGATATTCTTAAACACCCCGACCTAAGGCTTATGGCAATTTCCGACGAGGCGGGAGTTTACGCCGTCGGAAACGAAAGCGGCTCGCGGTTTTTCATAACGGGACACTCCGAGTATGACGCGAAAACGCTCGACAGCGAGTATCGCCGCGACCTTGAAAAGGGAATGAACCCGCAGATACCGAAGCACTATTACCCCGACGACGATCCCGAAAAAGAACCCGAACTCAAATGGCGGGCGCACTCGACGCTGTTGTTTACAAATTGGCTGAACTATTTCGTCTATCAGACGACGCCGTTCGATATTTCAAAGAGCGTTTGATAACAGTATACAAGAATAAGAGCGTACAAAACCCGATGGGCTTTGTACGCTCTTTCCTTTAAAAACGATCTGAATGTCGTCCGCCGACTTACAGCCTATAGGACGTTGCGCCGTTTTCAAACGCCGTGAAGATCTTTTCAAGCGCGTCGAGCGCGGTTTTTTCATCGGGGAATGACGCGAGAATGGCGCTTCCTCCGGTAATATCAGCCGTTATTCCCGCCGAACCTACTATAACAAACTTTTCTTCCTTATTGCCGCCGATGTTCTTCGTAACGCAAAGCGTTTTACAATCCGTTATCTGCTTCTTGTTCTGCGAAAAAATTAACATTGTTGTCACTCCTTATTACACGTTCTGCTTGGGCTTTTCGTTGTCGGAACGCACTTTCTTTTCAACAAACGAACTTAACATATCCTTTATGTCAATTCCCAGACCGTCAAGCAGTCCCGAAGAAGCCTGAGTTGTCGCTTCGGTTATGTCCTTTACGAGCTTCGCGGTGTTTCCGTCGCCGTACATCGTTATCTTGTCAATGTTTTCAAGCGGCTTTGCTATCGCCTGAGCTATTGCGGGCATTTGCTCGAAGTACATCTGCAATACCGCCGCTTCTTCCATTTTGCGCATCGCTTCGGCTTTTTTGTCAAGTCCCTCGGCTTCAGCAAGAGCCTTTGCCCTAACCGCTTCCGCTTCTGCAAGACCTTTAGCCCTGATACCCTCGGCCTCCTGCTCCGCGGCGAAACGCGCAGCCTCTGCTTTTGCCTTTGCCGCGGCGGCTTCGTTTTCAGCCGTCACGAGAATTGCCGCGGCTTCGTTCTTTTTAATTTCAAGTTCCGCTTCGGCGTTCCTGATGTCCTCATACTTCTTTGCGTCCGCGTTTTTGGAGATAGTGTACAATTCCGCGTCAGCCTTTTGCTGCGCCGCGTATTTCTGCGCTTCGGCGGTCTTTTTAACTTCGGCTTCGAGAGCGCGCTCTTTTATCTCGGCTTCTTTCGCCTTTATTTCGACTTCTTTTTCCTGACGCGCAAGGTTTGCGTTGGCGGTGGTTATCTCGATTGTCTTGCGCTGCTCTTCTTCCTGAATTTTATACGCCGCGTCGGCTTCAGCCTGCTTTATGTCTGCGGCGCGTTTAAGCTCCGCTTGTTTAATTTCAAGCTCGTTCTGGCGCACGGCGATAGCTGTTTCACTGTCAACTTTTGCGTCGTTAGCCTTGCGGTTGGCTTCGGCTTGAGCGATTCTGATGTCGCGCTCGGCTTCTGCCTTGGAGATAGCGGCTTTTTTGCGTATCTGCATGGTATTGTCGATACCCATGTCGTTTATAACGCCGTTGTCGTCTACGAAATTCTGGACATTAAACGAAACGATTTCCAGACCCATAGCCTTTAAGTCGGGGTCGGCGTTCTGGCGTACTTTATCGGCGAAAGCCTGGCGGTTTGAGATCATTTCTTCAAGACGCATCTGACCGACAATTTCACGCATATTGCCCTCGAGAACTTCGCGGGCTACGCTCGTTATGTACTGAACATTTTTATTTAAGAAGTTCTGCTGGGCTTTTTCAATTGTTTCGGGTGCGGGGGAAATTTTAACGTTTACGACCGCGTCGATCATGATATTGATATAATCGGCGGTAGGAACGGCCTGGGCGGTCTTTACGTCAACGGACATAAGCGCAAGCTCAAGCGTATCGCATCTTTCAAAAAACGGCAGTTTAACTGCGGCTTTACCTATAACGACCTTAGCTTTTCTGCGAAGACCGCTTATGATGAAAGCCTTATCGGGCGGGGCTTTGCGATAACCCGCCGCAAACATGATGATAATTACTGCAAGCACTATCGCCGCAATAATTATCGGCGCAACAAGATTTTCGGGCATAATAAACTCCTTTCAAAATACGGTGCAGACAGGCTCAACCATCAAGCCTACGGCACTATATATATTATACAACAAGTGACAGCGGTTGTCAATAGAACGGTAAAATTTATTTCGGCGCGAAGCTGTCAACTGCCAACAGTCTTAAAAAAATCCAAATATTTTCGATTTATACAAAAATACCTATTGACGGAAACGATTTTTTGTTATATTATATAAAGTGTATTATTGTATCAAGTTCAACCGGTAAATAATTACATTCGTCATAGAAAAGCGAGGTCGGAATGAATATTTTAAATGAAATAATCGCGCTTGATAAAAAGGCTTCCGCTTATGCCGAAGCCGAGATAAACTCGGAGAAAATGCGCTCGGAACAGCTCGACGGCGATCTGGCAAAAGAGCGCCGAGAAAAGATAGATAATGAACGCGAGAAAATTGCACTGCAAAGGAAACAACAATTGTCCGCCCTTTCCGAAAAACTTTCGGGCGCGGAAAAAGAACAAAACCGCCTTAAAAAAGAGGTTTCGGATATTTTTTCCGCGAATAAGGAAAAATGGAAGAACGAGATAATTTCACGGATAACGGAGGGATAATATGTCGTTCTCTTCAAACGCGGTGCTTGCGAAATCCCGCGCTGTCTACGGGCGCAGGCTGACGCACGACGATTATGCTAAATTAGCGTCAATGACAAGCGTTCCCGACGTGTGCGAATATCTGAAGCAAACGCCGAGGTATGAAAAGGCGCTTTCCGACATAAATCCGAGAATGATACACCGCGGACGGCTGGAAGCAAGGCTCAGGCGCGCAATGTACAACGTCTTTGAAAGCTTTCATACTTTCGACAGCAAAAACGGCTATTTCAGATTTATCGTGGAGAGGCTTGAAATCGAACAGATGATATTTGCCGTGAGCGCGGTCATTTCCAAAAGCTCGGATTATTATATAGCGGCTCTTCCCGCATTTATAAACGAACATTCGGAGGTGGATCTTCCCGCATTGGCGAGCGCGGAAAGCGTTTCCGAGGCGGCAAAGATACTCGCAAAGTCGCCCTATTGTTCGGGGAAAAAGCTGAAGAAAATGCTGCGCGACGCTGAAACTTCGGGGAAACTGAGTATTCCCGAATTTGAAAGCGCGCTTTATTCCGAATATTATTCCGATCTTCTTAAAGCTATTGAAAAAGAATATCACGGACGCGAGAAGAAAGAGTTTAAGACCGTTGTTCTTAAAACGATAGATATGGAAAATGTTGTGTCGTTCTGCCGCGAAATGCGGTTTTCGGGAATGAGCGCCGAGGAATGCCGCGAAATGCTTGTGCCTTTTAAATACAGGCTCTCCGCAGACGAGATCGAGGAGCTTGCGAAAGAAAAGGACGTTGAAAAAATCGCGCGGTATCTTGAGAAAAAAGGCTGCCACGGCGGCAATTCCATGAACATAGAGCTGCTCACCGACTCGATAAATTTGAAAAGTCTTGAAAAGGCAATGCGCCTGTCGCGAAGCCCCGCGGTCGTATATTTCGCGCTGACGGAGTGCCTTTCGATAGAGCTTAAAAACATAAGAACGCTTATAGAAGGCGTGCGGTACGGGCTAAGCGGCGAAGAGATTATGAAGATGCTGGTGCAATGACAGTGTACAGTGTATAGTGGACAGTGTACAGTATAATGTGTCTGCTAACGCAGACATTATTGGATTGTTATCGGACTGAAACGTTTTGAAATATACCCGTAAAGTAAGGCTCGTGTGCCTATTGACTTAAAACAATCTAAATCCTGTCCGCGAAGCGGACACATTTTACTTAATACTGTACACTCTACACTGTCAACTGTGGTCGGCTGTTCAGTTCATAATTTCAACGAATGATGTTCCGGCAAAAACGATGATATAATAGAAAACCCACACAACCAAAGGCGGTGATATAACAATGGCAATCGAAAAAATGTCGCTATGGTCTGTCGACGGGACGGAGGACAAACTCGACAAGGCTCTGGCGGCGTGCTGCGAAAGCGGATCGTTTCAGTTTTCCTCGGGCGCGAAACAGCGCACGGCAAGCGAACAGGACCCTTATAGAGAAACGCTTTCAAAGCTTATGGATCTTGTTTCAAACCTTAAACTTTCCGCAAAGAATTGCCCGTTCGACGAGGTTAAAATTGAAACGCCCGAAGAGTTCACGAAGTATTCGGACGAGCTTGTCGGGCGGTTTGGAGAGCTGTCCGAAGCGCTGGCGGATATAAACGGAAAGCTCGACGAGCATAAGCGGACGGACGAATATGTAAAGCACCTTATGGGGCTTGACGTTTCATTTAAAGAGCTTTTCTCGATGAAATACGTTAAAACGCGGATAGGCAGACTTCCCGCAGACAGCGAAAAAAAGCTCGGCTATTACACGAAAAAGTGCTTTGTGTTCCAGCCGTTCGAGCGAAACGGAGAGTTTGTCTACGGGGTGTATCTCGCGCCGAACGACCTCGCGGAATTTTCCGACGAGATAATGGACGCTCTGGGCTTTGAAAGAGCGAGACTGCCGGACTATATCGAGGATAACGCTTTGGACGCGGACAAAAAGCTCGGCGAGCTTATAGCGGCAGAGGAAGCGCAGAAAAAGAAGCTTGAAGAGGAGCTTTCGTATTTCATTGACAATACGAAAAAGGAGCTTCCGCCGATTATGTCAAAGCTTAAATTCAAGAGCGAGTGCTTTGAATTAAGGCAAAAGGCAATTATCTCCGCGGGAAGATTTTCCTTTTCGGGATACGCTCCGACCGCCGAGAGCAAGAAGCTGTCAGAGCTTTTGCAAAAAGCGGGCGTAAGCTGCGACGAGATACCGATAGAACATAAAAACGCCTCGGACGAAGTTCCCGTGAAGCTTAAAAACAACATCATAACGCGCCCGTTCGAGATGTTTATAAAGATGTACGGGCTTCCGTGTTACAGCGGATTTGACCCTACGCCGTATGTTGCGGTCACTTATATGCTGATGTTCGGGATAATGTTCGGAGACGTCGGACAGGGAATTCTTATATCGCTTCTGGGACTGATACTGACTAAGGTTACGAAAAATCCCCTGCCGCCTATTATGACAAGGCTCGGGATATTCTCCGCGCTGTTCGGCTGCGTTTACGGCTCGGTGTTCGGCATTGAAACAATAATAACGCCCATATACCACCGCGAAAACATCTGGCACGGGGTATGCAAACTGCTCGGCGGTCTGGGAATACCCGAACACCCCGAAAACATTTTCCAGGCGGCAATGGTCGTGCTTATCTTCGCGCTGATAGTCGGAGCGATACTTATACTGATCTCAATTATATTAAACACCGCAAAGAACTTCGGCAAGAAAAAGTTGGGCGAAGCGCTCTTCTCGGTAAACGGCGTTTGCGGAGCGGTAGTATACGCCGCGCTGCTGGGCGGAGCGGGAGGCACGCTTCTGGGCGGGCTGAATATGTTCAGCGTTCCGTATGTGATATGTCTTATTATCCTGCCCGCGGTGTTGATATTCCTGAAAGCTCCGCTTACTTCCCTCGTTGAACACAGGAAAACGGAGTTCAGCATAGCCGAAGCGTTTATCGACATCTTAGAGGGCGCGATAACGTTTTTGTCAAACACGATGAGCTATCTCAGAATAGGCGGGTTCGTCCTTTCGCACGCGGGATTTATGCTCGTCGTTTCACAACTCGCGGGAACGGCGGATCCGAACGCTCCCGTTACGGTAGGCACGGTGATAACCTATATCATCGGAAATCTTCTCGTTATGGGAATCGAGGGCCTGCTTTCGGGAATACAGGTTTTGAGACTTGAATTTTACGAGGTGTTCAGCCGTTTCTACGACGGAAACGGAAAAGTTTTCGAGCCTGTGTCGCTTGACGTTAATTTAGAACAAATTTAATTTCGGAGGAATTTATTATGAACCAGATAATGTTTTTCGTTTTGCCGCTTATAGCGGTAGCGCTCGTTATGTCGCCCGTATTCGTTGCGCTTTACAGAAAGAGCAAGGGTAAAAAGGTAAACGCAAAGCGCGCCGTTATAACAAATATAGCTTCGTTTTTCGGAGTATTGCTTATGACGACGTTACTTCCCTTTACGGGAGCATTTGCCGAAACGGCTGACGCCGCCGCAAACGCCGCGGGAGCGTTTACCGATTCGGGAATTAAATACCTCGCCGCAGCTCTTTCGACGGGCGTAGGCTCTATCGCCGCAGGAATAGCCGTAGGCGCGGCAGCTCCCGCCGCTATCGGAGCGATTTCCGAAAACGAAAAGGTGTTCTCAAAGGCGCTTATTTTCGTTGCGCTCGGCGAGGGCGTCGCTATCTACGGTCTGCTTATTTCGATACTTATTCTGTTCGGCTGATAAACTGCAGACTGTAGATAAAGCCCCATCTGCTGTGTAGCGTTATCCGCCGAAGGCGGATAATGCGGCGGCTTACTGCGGCAGGCACAAAGCCTAGCCGCAGCACCGCTTCAGCGTTTTGTGCGTAGCACATAATGCGTGCATCCGGGACTTTCTCTACAGTCTGAAACTGAAACTTTAACACGGAGATAAGTAAAATGAAGTTTTTTCTTATAAGCGACAATATCGACACGCGAATGGGAATGAGAATAGCGGGCATTGAGGGCGTTGTCGTGCATACGGCGGAGGACGTTTCAAAGGCTCTCGACGACGCGATAAACGACAGCGAAACCGCTGTTGTTCTGATAACGGAGATATGCTCGAAGCTTTGCCATGACAAGATCTATGACATCAAGCTCAATCTTCGCCGTCCGCTTATTGTTGAAATTCCCGACCGCCACGGCTCAAAGGGGATAACCGAATCTTTGAGCAGATATGTAGAGGAATCAATCGGTATTAAACTTTAAATAATTTTCTATAGGAGAATTTCTATGGATTTAGACGAAATCAACCGCTCGAAAATGAAAATGTTTTCGGACAGCATAAACGAACAAGCCGAAAGAGAAATAGCCGAGACTGCCGAGATAATACGCGAGCGGAAAAACGCCGCGGGCATTGAAAAAGAAGAAGCCGCCGCAAGGCATGAGCTTTCGGAGCTTCGCCGCGAACAAGCCGTATTTGAACAGCGCTATAAAAAGGAAATGTCAAGGTGCGACTTTGAAACGATAAAGGCGGTCAGGATATACAGAAAAGAACTTGTCGACGGGTTTTTCGACGAGATAAAACAGGAGCTTTCGGCTTTTGCAAAGAGCGAAAAATACGCCGATTATCTAAAACGTTCGCTTGAAAAAGCGAAAAACGCTCTCGGCGAAAACTGCGTTGTTATATGCGCGCCGAAAGACGCCGAAAAAGTGAAAAAGCTCTGTAAAAACGAAGTGCGCACGGACAGCTCCATATTGCTCGGCGGGATAAGCGCGGCAAACGAGGAAAACGGCTTGTTCTGCGACTTTACGCTGGATAAGGCGCTTAGTGACGAAAAGAGCGCGTTTTCCGACAAAAAAGAATTAAGATTGTGAGCGGGTGAATTTTTTGAACACGATTTATTCAATAAACGGACCTGTCGTAAAGTCCGCCTGCACAAAAGACTTTTCGATGCTCGAAATGGTGCTTGTGGGCGACAGAAAGCTTATCGGCGAGGTCATAGGAATATCCGACGAGCTTACGACCATTCAGGTCTACGAGGAAACGGCGGGGCTTAAAGTCGGAGAGCCTATTATAGGCACGGGCGCGCCAGTCTGCGCAAACTTAGGACCCGGGATAATTTCGAACATCTTTGACGGCATTGAACGCCCGCTCAGGGATATGACAAAGCTGACGGGGGCGTTTGTTACAGAGGGCAGCGGGCTTTTCTCGCTCGACGCCGAGCGAGAATTTGACGTTAGCATAACCGTTAAGGTCGGCGACAAATTAAAAGGCGGCGACGTCTACTGTACCGCGCCCGAAACTCCGCTTATTACTCACAAGTGCATGATACCGCCCGAAATGAGCGGCGAGGTCGTATATGCCGCAAGAAACGGGAAGTATAAGGTAAACGACATTGTACTTAAACTGAAGCTTGAAAACGGCGATATAAAAGAGCTTTCGCTTGTGCAGAAGTGGCCGATAAAAAGACCTCGCCCGATAAAAAAACATCTCCGCGCGACAGTGCCGCTTATAACGGGACAGCGCGTTATCGACACAATAATCCCCATAGCAAAGGGCGGGACGGCGGCAATTCCCGGAGGCTTCGGCACGGGAAAGACCATGACCCAGCACCAGCTCGCAAAATGGTGCGATGCGGACATTATCGTTTATATAGGCTGCGGAGAGCGCGGAAACGAGATGACGCAAGTCCTCGAAGAATTTGCGGAGCTTACCGATCCGAAATCGGGCAGACCGCTAACCGACAGAACGGTACTTATTGCAAACACCTCTAATATGCCCGTCGCGGCGCGCGAAGCGTCTATTTATACGGGAATAACCTTAGCGGAGTATTACCGCGACATGGGCTATCACATTGCGATAATGGCTGACTCGACTTCGCGCTGGGCTGAGGCGCTGCGCGAAATATCGGGCAGACTGGAAGAAATGCCGGCTGAAGAGGGATTTCCCGCTTATCTCCCGTCAAGGCTCGCGGAGTTTTACGAGCGCGCGGGTTATGTCGAAACATTAAACGGCAAAGAGGGTTCCGTTACTATTATAGGCGCGGTTTCTCCCCAAGGCTCGGACTTTTCCGAACCCGTAACGCAGAACACAAAGCGCTTTGTGAGGTGTTTCTGGGCGCTGGATAAGTCGCTGGCTTATGCCAGACACTATCCCGCTATCGACTGGAACAGCAGTTATTCGGAATATGCCGAGGAGCTGGCGGACTATTTCAATTCCGTAAGTCCCGATTTTACGGAATTAAGGCACGAGCTTTCGTATATACTGAGCGAAGAAAACAAGCTCATGGAGATAGTAAAGCTCATAGGCGCGGACGTTCTTCCCGACGACCAGAAATTGACAATCGAAACCGCAAGAATAGTGCGCGTGGGATTTTTACAGCAGAACGCCTATCACAAGGACGACACCTATGTTCCGCTCGAAAAGCAAAGACTGATGATGAAGGTAATTGTCGACCTTTACAAAAAGGCGCTTTCGGCGATAAGGGCGGGAGTTCCGCTTTCGGATATAAAAGCGCTCGGACTTTTTGACAAGGCGGTAAAGATGAAATACGACATACCGAACGACAAGCTGTCGATGTTTGATGATTATTTCAGAGAAATCGAAGAGAAAATTGACGCTCTTTCAATTTCTTAAACGAGGTTATTATGAATGATATTCAGCATTTAGGTCTTACGGACGTAAACGGTCCGCTCATTGCGCTTGAGGGAGTAAAGGGCGCGGCATTTGACGAGATAGCAAGAATACGCCTCGAGGACGGCTCGGAGCGTATAGGGAGAGTTGTCGAGCTTGAGGGCGACAAGGTAATGCTGCAGGTCTTCGAGGGTACGCGCGGAATTTCTCTTAAAAACACGCGCACAACCTTCACGGGAAAGCCCCTCGAAATCCCGCTCTCTACCGAGATACTCGGCAGAATTTTCAGCGGCGCGGGAAAGCCTATTGACGGGCTGGGCGAGGTGTTCCCCGAAAAAATGGGGAATATAAACGGCAGGGCTTTAAATCCCGTCGCCAGGCAGTATCCGCGAAACTATATCCATACGGGAATTTCGTCCATAGACGCGCTTATGACTCTTATCAGAGGGCAGAAGCTCCCAATATTCTCGGGTTCGGGGCTTTCGCATAACAAGCTCGCCGTTCAGATAGCGCGCCAGGCGAAGATAACGGGAGAGGGAAACGCCGACTTTGCTATAGTGTTTGCGGCAATGGGCGTTCAAAACGACGTTGCGGATTATTTCCGCCGTTCGTTTGAAGATACGGGCGCAATCGAAAGAGTGTGCATGTTCTTAAACCTGTCGAACGATCCTATTATCGAAAGGCTTTTAACGCCCATGTGCGCGCTGACTGCGGCGGAATATCTGGCGTTTGAAAAGAATATGCATATACTTGTCATAATGACCGATATGACGAGCTATGCCGAGGCGCTGCGCGAATTTTCATCGTCAAAGGGCGAGATACCGGGAAGAAAAGGTTATCCCGGCTATCTCTATTCAAACCTTGCTTCAATATACGAGCGCGCGGGAATAATAGAGGGCAGCACGGGAAGCGTAACGCAGATACCAATTCTCACCATGCCCAACGACGACATAACCCACCCTATCCCCGACCTTACGGCGTATATAACCGAAGGGCAGATAGTTTTCGACCGCGAGCTTGACCAAATGGGAATTTATCCCGGAGTTTCGGTATTGCTCTCGCTTTCAAGGCTTATGAAAGACGGCATAGGAGAGGGCTATACGCGCGCAGACCATTCGGCGGTGTCAAACCAGCTTTTTGCTTCATATGCGAAAGTTCAGGAAGCGAGGAGCCTTGCTTCGGTCATAGGCGAAGAAGAATTGTCAAAAACGGACCGCGCATACATGGCGTTCGGCGAGCTTTTTGAAAGGCACTTTTTAAACCAAGGGTTCGACGAGAACAGAACGATCGACGAAACGCTCGATCTGGGCTGGGATCTGCTTTGCACGCTCCCGCGGTCGGAGCTTGACAGAATTGACGAGAAGTTACTTGACGAGCAGTATAACGAACAGCGCGGAAATAAGTTCAAGCTGTAAATAATGCCGTTTAAAATCATAGCAAGGGGGGTGAGCTTGTGGCGGAGCAATTGTTTGCGACAAAGGGAAATCTTATAAAAGTAAGGCGCTCTCTAAGACAAGCGCAGCTCGGATACGACCTTATGGACAGAAAACGCAGCGTGCTTGTCCGCGAAATGATGTCGCACATAGACGAAGCGAGGGAGCTGCGCGACGAGATAGACACGACGTATTCCGAAGCCTACCGCGCTCTTGAATATGCGAACATGACGCTTGGAGTTGTGAGTACTATTGCGAAGACGTTTCCGATAGAAAATTCGCTTAAGCTGTCGGTGCGTTCGGTCATGAGCGTTGAACTTCCGAAGCTCACTGCAAGTCTTTCACACGCTGACAGACCGACGTATACCATGACGCTCACAAGCTCGGCGTTTGACGAGGCGTATATAAAATTCAACCGAGCGAAAGAGATAACCGTTCGGCTTGCAGAAACGGAGAACAGCATTTACCGCCTTGCGGAAGCGATAAAGAAAACGCAAAAACGCGCCAACGCGCTTAAAAACATAATGATCCCGCGCTTTCAGCAGCAGCTGAAATTTATTTCAAGCGCGCTTGACGAAAAGGAGCGCGAGGAGTTTTCGAGGCAGAAGGTTATAAAGCGCAGGAAAATGGACCGGACCGGAGGCTAGAGGCTAGAGGCTAGAAGCTAGAGGCTATAAGCTAGAGGCTAGAAACTGTTTTGAGCGGCGAAGCGACTTTCCGTTCAAACAACCTGACGGGCGGCGGCGCAAAAGTTTTTTGAAAAGGGAGTCCAGAGGGGAAAAATTTTTTTCAAAAAATTTTTCCCCTTTGGCAGGGGTGCGGGGACGGAGTCCCCGCAAACGCTCAAAGGCGCTAAAGGGTGCGGGGAAAACAAGAGTTTTCCCCGCATTGCCGTTTCAAAGCCTTGCTTTGAAACGGCAATCCTA
>CANRKB010000031.1 GCA_947631115.1 uncultured Clostridia bacterium | reverse complement strand
CCAAGGTTATGGTGCATCCAAAAGCGTAGTTTTTATATTCAAGCGCAAGAAGAACGGATAAATTCCCGTTTGCCATGCCGTCAGTAAAAACCGAATACATAAAGACCGTCAAATTCAGCAGGCTTGAAAACCTGCCGAAGATGTCATTATGTGGGAGAATGGAATGATTAGATATGCCGATATTCAGGATTTACCTGTTTTAAAGGAGAATGACAAGCATATTTCCGAAGCTGAATTGAGGAATATCATTCCTGCAAAGAGAGTTTTTGTCATGCATAAGGACGATAACTTTATAGGGTGGCTGCGGTTTGGGTTGTTTTGGGATAATATTCCGTTTATGAATATGCTGTACATCTTGGATAGGTACAGAGGAAAAGGATACGGGACGGAACTTGTTTCATTTTGGGAAAACGAAATGGCGAAAGAAGGGTATACCCGCGTTTTAACCTCTACTCAGTCAAACGAACAGTCTCAGTTTTTCTATCGGAAAATCGGCTATACCGAATGCGGCGCACTTTTGTTGCCGAAAGAACCGTTGGAGATGTTCTTCATCAAAGATTTAACGCAATAAATTTCCGGCTAGAGGCTGGAATTTAAGAGGCTAGAGACTAGAAACAACCTTTCCGTTCAAATTCTTACCTCTTACATCTAACCTCTAACCTCTAAAAGGTCAACTGTCAACGCAACCGTCAGTTGACAAATTTCCGCGTGCGAATGGTTGACCTGCAACCATTGTTTTTGCTATGATGATAATATCAAAAACAAAGGAGGTCTTGCTTATGAATATAGCAGACAGGATACAATTTCTTAGAAAATCCAAAGGAGTATCGCAGGAAGAACTTGCGGAAAAGGTTGGCGTTTCCCGACAGGCAGTTTCTAAATGGGAAAGTGAACAAAGCACTCCCGAATTAGAAAACATTATTATAATGAGCGACTTTTTCGGGGTAACGACAGACTATATCCTGAAGGGTATCGAGCCGGAGTCGAAGGATAATAAAGAACAACAAGGCAGAAAACTTGCAGGCAATATCCTTTATATCGTTTCAACAGCAATTGTTTTCATAGGACTTTTTTGTGCTTTCTGCGGGTACGGATATGCAGAACATTCAATGACGGCTGTGTGGGGTTCTATGATCATTCAGGCAGTCGGTATAGTCTGTTATGGGATCGGGAAAGTATTGTCGTCAAAAAAAGCTCCGTTTTGCGTTGATCTGCTGAATATAGCAGGCGTCGCCTTTATGCCTGTTTCTATAATCACAGGATATATTTCAGAGCGTATATTACACTATGGAGGAATTACTCCTTATCCGAGCGATATTATCCATTTATTGATATTCGGCGTAGTGTTCGCCGCGCTCATAATTATGAGTTGTATTTTTTTAAAAAAGCAAAGGAATTCATCACGATGACAGCTTTCAATTATTCAAGCTGACGTTTTGATACCGTCCTATCGGCAGTTGACAATAGATAATACACATTCAGTGGTGTTTTTTTTCAAACGCTAATATCTCTCAATAACCCCTCTCAAATTGTTAAAAATGAACATAAATTTCCCGAACAATTTCCGAAAGATTTTAATTTCTGCATAAAAAGAAGTTTACAAAAAGTTTAAATTCAGATGTTAATATAACTATAAGCAAAAATATCAGCATTTAAGGTGATAACTATGAAAACAGGACTTATTCTCGAGGGCGGCGCTGTTCGCGGAATATTTACGGCGGGCGTTCTTGACAGACTTATGGAAGGCGGAGTTTATTTTCCGTATGTTATAGGCGTTTCGGCTGGCGGCGGAAACGCAATGAGCTATGTTTCAAGACAGAACGGGCGCACAAAAGATATGCTAAATGTTCCGCGTTCGGAGTCTTATTACGGTTTAAGGCAGTTTCTGGGAACGGGAAAAATAATAAACCTTGACAAAATGGTCTACGAATACCCGTTCAAACAGTTCCCGTTCGATTTCGATACATATTTCCACAGCGGCATTGAGACGGAATACGTCTGCACCTGCTGTGAAACGGGAGAAGCGGAATACTTTTCAGAAAAGCGCGACGCAGACCGCCTTTTAAAGATAACAAAGGCTACTTGCTCCGTGCCTATGTTGTGCGATCCTGTTGAAATTGACGGAAAGCATTATCTTGACGGAAGCATTGCGGATTCAATTCCGCTTGAACATGCGCTTGAAATGGGCTGCGATAAGCTCGTTGTCGTACTGACAAAGCCGAGCAGCGACACGCCGCCGACAGATTACAAGAAATTCCATGCGGTAATTCATGGTATGTACAAGCGCTATCCGAAGTTTGAAGAGGCTTGCATGACGCGCGTTGAGCGTTACTTAGAGAATGTAAAGCTTATGAACAAGCTTGAGGAAGAGGGAAAGATTTTTGTTTTCAGACCATCGCTTCCCGCTATTTCAAAGTTCGAAAAGGACAGCGAAAAGATCGACGAGTCCTACAACGACGGCTATATGCAGGCAGAAAGCAAAATAGACGAGCTTTTGGACTGGATAGACGTGAAGCTGGTAAGCTGATAATAACAAAAGGGGGCTGTTGGCAGTTGACAGTGTACAGTGTACAGTATGCAGTAAAAGTGTAAAGGTTGTCCGCTGAATATATAACTCATAAAAAGAAATAAGAGGCTGGAGTTTAAATCCTAGCCTCTTTTTATATGTCATATTCAACGAAAAGCTTTTCGGCTGTTACTGAATACAGCGTTGTGCGCGAAGCGTTCAATGCGTACACTGTCAACTGTATACTGTCAGATCCCTGCCGAGTAGTTCGGCGCTTCTTTTGTGATGTAAATATCGTGCGGGTGGGATTCTTTCAGTCCCGCGCCGGTAATTCTGATAAACTCAGCCTTCTCTTGGAGATCCGCTATCGTCGGGCAGCCGCAGTATCCCATACCGCTTCTTATACCGCCGACAAGCTGGAAGATCGTGTCCGCAACGGATCCCTTATACGGAACTCTTCCCTCAACTCCCTCGGGAACAAGCTTCTTCGACTTATCCTGGAAATATCTGTCCGCAGAGCCTTGCTTCATTGCCGCAAGCGAACCCATTCCTCTGTATACCTTAAACGAGCGTCCCTGGTAAATTTCAACATCGCCCGGCGCTTCTTCGCAGCCCGCGAGCAGCGAACCCAGCATTACTACATTCGCTCCCGCCGCAAGCGCCTTTACTATATCTCCCGAATATTTTATACCGCCGTCGGCAATAACCGGAACTCCGTATTTCGCCGCCGCGCACGCGCAGTCGTAAACCGCCGTTATCTGCGGAACGCCTATACCCGCGACAACTCTCGTCGTGCAGATAGACCCCGGTCCTATGCCTACCTTTACCGCGTCAGCTCCCGCCTTTATAAGATCCTCTGCCGCCGCAGCCGTCGCAACATTTCCCGCAATTACGGGTATATCGGGATAAGCTGTCTTAATCTTGTCAAGCGTTGTCATTATGTTCTTCGAGTGACCGTGAGCCGAGTCGAGAACAAGCACGTCCGCTTGCGCCTTTATAAGCGCTCCCGCTCTGTCGAGAACATCGGGCGTAATTCCTATAGCCGCTCCGCAAAGAAGCCTGCCGCTCCGGTCGCGCGCGGTGTTGGGATATTGAACGGACTTTTCAATGTCCTTTATCGTAATAAGCCCTTTTAACATTCCGTTTGCGTCTACAAGCGGAAGTTTTTCTATCTTGTGCTTTCTTAAAATTTCCTGCGCGCCCTCAAGAGTAGTACCAACAGGCGCGGTTATAAGGTTCTCCTTTGTCATCACCTCGCCGATTTTCTGCGCGGGGTCGGAAATAAAACGCAAGTCGCGGTTTGTGAAAATGCCCACGAGCTTTCCGTCCTCGACTATAGGCACGCCGCTTATTCTGTATTTGCCCATAAGCGCGTCCGCGTCGCCTACGCTGTCGTTCGGCGAAAGGAAAAACGGATTTACAATAACGCCGTTTTCCGAGCGCTTTACCTTGTCGACCTCGTCGACCTGCTGCTCAATGCTCATGTTTTTGTGAATGACGCCTATACCGCCCTCGCGAGCTATTGCTATAGCCATTCTCGATTCAGTAACAGTGTCCATAGCCGCGGTCATTATCGGAGTGTTAAGACTTATCTGTTTGGTAAGATTTGTTTTTATGCTGACCATGTTCGGCGTAACGTCGCTCCTCGCAGGAATGAGCAGAACGTCGTCAAATGTAAGACCTTCCTTTACAAACTTTTCCTCGTAGTTACAGTTCAACATACATATACCTCCTCATTTTCAGGCTGTCGATAAAGCCCCATCTGCGTTGTCAGCGCTGCTGCAACAGCCACAAAGGCTAGTTGCAGCAGCGCTTCCTAGCATCTGGAGCTTTCTCAACAGCCTGAGTTTGGACTTTTTAAACAGCCTACATTTTCAGATTGTTCGAATGTTATTAACTTATATTATACACGAAACAAAAAAATTTTGCAAGCATAATTAAAAAGAAAAATAGACAAATATCTTCAAATTTTTCTTTGCGGTTTGGAACATTTTAACGCACTTGTACAAAAAATGCTAAAAAACATCTTTTTTCACTTGACTTAAAGGGCGGTTTATTATAAAATATATTTGTATGGTGAAAAATCTGACCGTGTTGGCAGTTGAAAATTGACAGGGTACAGTATTCAGTAAGGGCGGAAAGGTTGTTTTTTCAAACGATATTTCTTTCAATAATGGTCTCTCGCCCTATCCCCCTGCCCCCTGCCCCTTCGGGGAAGGGGGCAGGGGTAAGAGTGCGGGGCGCTGCGCGCCCCGCGACCCCGCCGCGAGGGATTCGCCGGCGGGACTTTGAAAAGAAACTTTTTATTCGCACTGTTAAACAGAGAAGATCATAAATGTTGATAAAAACCGAAAGGAATGATAATTTATCAAAAAGACGATAATTTCCGCGTCGCTTCTTGCGTGCGATTTTGCAAGTCTTGCATACGAAACCGAACGCTGCGCAAAAGCGGGAGTAGACTGGATACATTTCGACGTTATGGACGGGCATTTTGTAGAGCAGATAACCTACGGCTCGCCTGTCCTGAGATCAATAGACAAAGTGACGGACAAGTTTATGGACGTTCATCTTATGGTGGACAACCCCGAAAGGCAGATACCGCTTTTCGCGCGTTCGGGCGCGGATCTTATAGACGTACATATCGAAAGCAGCAAGGAC
Source organism: uncultured Clostridia bacterium (assembly GCA_947631115.1). Classification (GTDB taxonomy): domain Bacteria; phylum Bacillota; class Clostridia; order Oscillospirales; family Ruminococcaceae; genus CAG-115. The sequence continues at coordinate 11,990 of CANRKB010000031.1, read as the reverse complement.
GTTTTCGGCTGCCTTGAGGAAATACGCGCGTTCGGGCTGAAGTCGGCGGTTGCCGTAAAGCCGAACACTCCCATAGAAGAAGCGTATAAATATCTTCCGCTTTGCGATATGGTGCTTGTTATGACGGTAGAGCCGGGCTACGGCGGGCAGAGCTTTATGACGGAAATGATGACAAAGGTCAGAAAGCTCCGCGATTATGCCGACAAAAACGGCTTTGCGGAACTTGACATACAGGTCGACGGCGGAGTCAATACCCGCACGGCAAAGCTTGCTCGCAATGCGGGCGCAAACGTACTTGTCGCGGGAACGGGACTTTTCGGCGCCGCTGATATGAACGCCGTATGCTCCGCTCTGAAAGGAATATGAATATGGCGGATAATGCCAACAATTCGCCCGAAAGGGCTTATGCCGAAAGGCTTATTTTTATGGCGGCTGTTGTGGTGCTTGCGGCGTTTATGCAGGGCTTAAGAGCCGCGGTCATCTGCGCTGTATCAGTCGTTTCGGCGATGGCTGTAGACGCGCTATGCTGTTTTATAAGAAAACTGCGCTATGACCCGAAAGACGCGGCGGTGCCGTGCTGGGGGCTTTGTGCGGGAATCATGATGCCGATATGCGCGCCTATATGGGCGGCGATATTGTCCGCGGCGGTATGCATAGTTGTCGGAAAACACTTTTTCGGCTCTTCGGACAACATTTTGTTTTCTCCGCCCGCTATCTCGACGGCGTTTATGATAATCTGCTATCCCGCTGAGATGCTGTATTTCCCGAAATACGGAGAGGCTTATCCCGTGTTCGGCGGCTATGACGGCATACTGGCTCATTCTACGGAGTATTCTCTGCAGATAGGCTATACTCCCTCGGCGGATATATGGGATACGCTTTTGGGATTTACAAGCGGCGCAATAGGCACAATTTATATCCTTGTAATACTGGTCTGCGGGATATGCCTCGCAGTCCGCAGAAAGGCAAGTCCCGCCGCAATGCTTTCGTGCATAATAACGGTAGGCGTCATGGCGTTCTTTTTCCCGAGGGCGAAATACGGCGCATGGGACTCTGTTTTTTACGAGCTGTCTTCGGGGTATATGCTTTTCGGAACGGTCTTTTTGTGCGCGGAGCCTTATCGTATGCCGAAAAGAACTTCGGCGCGTATAATTTACGGCGCGGTTTTGGGATATATAACCATGATGTTCCGCATATACGGAAGAACAGAGGGCGGCTTTATATTCGCGCTTTTGGTAGTGAGCGCGCTTACAGATTGCTTTGACAGGTTTGTGGATAATTTAATATACTGGAGAAAGTCTTATCTTTCTTCTTTTGAAAAGAACAAGGTAAGTATTCAAAGCGGAGACATGAAGCTTACGGATACTCAGGAAATAATGCTTCCCGAAAAATACCGCTATAATACCCCGCCCATTGACGGAAAGATAAAGAAACACAAAGGACGCCGCAGAAACAGGAGGGACAATGGAAAACAATAACAAGCCCTTCAGTTACGACGGGCTTTTCAGACAAAATATCGTGCTTGTAAGCGGGCTTGTGACCGCTCCGATAATAATAGCCTGCACAACCCTTATGCATGCGCTGGTACTTTCCATAGGCTTTTTTATGATCTCATATCTGTCTATACTGATATGCAGATTTATTCCCTCGAAGATAGCCTATACATTCAGGATAGTGCTTTATGCGCTTGTCGCGGCGGTGTTGTATATCCCGACGATATTGTTTTTAAACTATCTGTTTCCCGAAGCGGCAAACCAAGTTATGCTGTATATCGGGCTGATGACGGTAAATTCGCTTTTGTTTGCAAAGACAGAAAGCCGCTTTTATCTTATACCGTTTGGGAAAATGGTGGTAGATGTATTTGTTTATATCTTGGGATTTGCGCTTGCGGCGTTTGTGGTCGGCTTTGTGAGAGAGATCCTGGCAAACGGCACGCTGTTCGGAATAGAGATATGCCCCGCTATAATGCCCGCGGCGAGTTCGCCGTTTTTCGGGTTTATACTTGTGGGATTGCTTGCGGCGCTATGCAGAGCAATTTCCGAACGCCGAAAGGAGCGCGGAAATGGCTGAAGTTTTTGCGAGAATGATAAGCCTTGCGATGATCGCGATTTTTTCACAAAACGCGGTATTTGACAGGGCTTTCGGCGTTGACGTTGCGATATACGCTTCAAGAAAAAATCATCACATACTCGGCTTTACGGTTGCCACAACTCTTGTGACGACGCTTGCGAGCGCGGCGGCATATTTCTTTGACGTAATGCTTTTGCCGACAAAATACGGCTATTTGCTTATGCCGCTTATTTATGCGGCAATTGTGAGCATACTTTATCTCATAGGGCTGTTTGTGTTGTGGAGAGCTTTCCCGAAGGTGTTCTACAGGGTAAAGCAATATGCTCATCTTGCGGTATTTAACCTCGCGGTATTCGGAGCGCTTTTCTTAAACTACAATTTCGGAAAAGGCTTTGCGGGGTATGTGGGATACGGCTTCGGTACGGGAATAGGTTTTTTTCTTGCCTGCTTTTTGCTGAACATCGTGCATGAAAGGTTAAACAGCGAAAAGATCCCCCGTATGCTCAGAGGTTATCCCATAACGCTTATTTTTATAGGAATAATATCTTTGGCATTAAACGTTTTAGTGGGATATATGACGGAATTTTAAATATCGGGATAAATGGAAGAAATTTGAACATATAATATATAAGCTTGTAAAAAAGCTTGTACAAAAATCTATGCGCGGTTCTTTTCAAACGCTATTTGTCTAAATGGGGTACTCTCGCCCCAACCCCCGTTGACAGTTGACAGGGTGCAGTATGCAGTAATAGTAGAAAAGCTGCCCGCTGAAGATAACACATAAAAAGAAAAAAGAGATAAGGGTCTAATCTCTTACTTCCGGTTTATGCAGACTGAATATATTTAATTACAATTATTGGGAACAGAGGTCACGGGCATTGAAGTATAAGAAAACGAAAATAAAGATAAAACGAAGTAAAGTAAATCTTTACAACAAGAGGAAAAACAGGAAAAAGCAAGTTGCGGCTATAATAATAACCGCCGCGGCAGCGTGTGCGCTTTGTATTTTGGGATACGGGATAGGAAAGCCGCTGATGGATTATTTCCGAAACCGCGATAATATCATCTCGTCTTCCGTAATGTGGACGCCGGAAAGCTCGGAAGCCCTTGAAAGCTCGTCGGATATTTCAAGCGAGCCTGCTCAAAGCTCCGCGCCAGAAGAACAACAACCCGAGCCCGTTATGACAAAAGCGGCGTATTTCCTTTCCGAAGAGGCGGCGTTAAGCTCCGCTGCGCTTAATTCCGAGATCTCTGCGGCAAAAAACTCGGGATACTCCGTTATAGTCGTAACTCTTAAAGACGGCAGCGGAATGTTTCTGTATAAGACCTCAATTGAAAACGTGCAGACAAAAGGAACACTCACCGCCGAGCAGATAGCGTCCGAAATAGAAAAAGCGGGTCTTATCCCCGCGGCAATGATAAGCACCCTTAAAGACAGTACAAACGGCGTTGCGCTGGGGTGCTGCTATAAATTTGAAGACGGCGGGACGTGGCTTGACGGTCGCCCGGGAGTAGGAAAAACATGGCTTTCGCCTTTTGAAGATAAGACGAAAGAGTTTGTAAAGGCTATAACCTCCGAGCTTTCTGCGGCGGGCTTTAAGCGCATTGTCGCGGCTGATACAATGTATCCGTTTTTCTATGAGGTCGATATATTTGAAAACCTTGCTTATCTGTCCCTTACGGATATGAATTTGCGGGCTGAAGCGTTGTGGAATGTGATAGCCTCGGCAAAAGAGGGCTGCGGCGAAGCGGAGCTTTACGTGCAAATGGACGGTTTGAGTCTTATAGACCCGAATAAGGGCGGAACAAACGCGGAAATGGCGCTTATACCCGATCGGCTTAAAAATGTAAACCTTATTGTCGATTATTCGCCGTCGGATTCCGACCCGTATGCTGCGGCGCAGGCATTTGCCGAAAATCTGAAAACAACTCTTGACGGAGCGGAATGTATAGTCAGAATAAACGGCAATTCGCAGGCGGGCATTGAAAATGTCAAAAAAGCCTTTGATGAAGCGGGAATTGAAGCCTTTTCACAATAATTTCAAAATTATAGGCTTGATTTTTAAATCATAAAGCTATATAATATATTTAATTACCAAATAATAAAAAAATGGAGGACGATTTATTTATGATGAATTTACTTATGCTGACGGCTGAAGCCGCTACGAGTACGCAGACGGCAGGCGGAGGGATCACTGTTGCCTCGATCTTGTCGCTGATACTTCCGTTTGCGGCGGTCATTCTTATTTTCTATTTCCTTATTATCCGCCCCGAAAAGAAGCGCAACAAGGAAATGCAGGAAATGTTAAGCAACATTCAGGTTGCGGACGAAGTCATTACAACGGGCGGCATTATCGGGCGCGTTCTTTCCGTAAAGGAGGACACCGTTCTTATTGAAACAGGAAGCGACCGCACAAAGATCCGCGTTATGAAAAGCTCTATAGCTAAGAACAACACCGCCCACGAAGCTCCAGAAGAGGTTGCCGAAACAAAACCCGCAAAGAGCAAAAACGGAAAGACCGAAATTAAATGAAGACCGATCTGCGCGTCGTAAAGACCCGCGCCGTCATCAAAGACACTCTTATTTCCATAATGTCCGAAAAGGAATTGTCGAAGATAACCGTTTCCGAGCTTTGCGAAAGAGCGAGGATAAACCGAAAGACATTCTACCGCCATTACCGCGAGATAAACGACGTAAAGTCGGAGCTTGAAAACGAGGCTTTGGAGGAGTTTTCGGAAAGCTTTAAAAACGGAAGCATACTAGACATCAGAAATATCATTACGGGGATAAGCGATGTTTTAAAAGACAGGCGGGATTTTTACGCGAGAATGTTTAAGTCAAACCCCGATCTGTTCAGCAAAGGCAGGCTTAAGACCGCCCTTTCAAGGGCTCTTGCCGCTGCGCTCAGGCGGTCGGGCGCAAAGGAAAACGAGCTTATGTCCGCCGCGGAATTTACAGCGGCGGGAGTTTTTTCGCTGTATTCCGAGTGGCTCGAAGAGGGCGGGGATATAGGTTTTGTGACGGAAATTTCCATAAGGCTCGTAACGGGCGCGCTTTCGGATCTTATCCCGAAAAGCTGAACGAAGAAAGGTAAAAAATGGGATCGGTTTCAATAATCGCTTTTCAGTCGGTCGTTATGCTGATACTTATCATAACGGGATTTTTCCTCAGAAAAAAGAACTTTCTCAGCGATGAAACGACAAAACAGCTTTCAAATATTATCGTCACCGTTATAAACCCGATACTTATTTTCAATTCATATCAGACCGAGTTTAATTCAAAGCTTATCCGCGGGCTTTTGTCCGCGGCAATACTCGCGCTGTTCGCGCACGTTCTGTTTATCGTTGCGGCAAAGGTCCTCGTGAGAAAAAACCATAGCGACTTTGAAACGGAACGGTTTTCGCTTATATACACAAACTGCGGCTTTATGGGAATTCCGCTGGTAGAAGCGGCGTTCGGTCGGGAGGGCGTATTCTACCTTACGGCGTATATAACCGCGTTTAATCTGTTTATCTGGACGCACGGCGCGGCGCTTATGAGCGGAGAAAAGCCTACCCCCAAAGGACTTTTGAAGATAGTATTGTCGCCCGCGATAATCGCCATTTGCTTAGGACTGGTGACGTTCTTTACCGGAATAAGGCTTCCGGATATAATACAGGAGCCGTTAAATTATCTGGGTTCTATGAACACTCCGCTGGCGATGATAGTTTCGGGGTCGACCATAGCGAGCGCGGGACTTAAAGCCGCGTTTACAAACAAGCGCGTTTATCTTTATCAAACGTTAAGACTCTTAATATTGCCCGCGATAACTGCGGGGGCGTTTGCGCTGACGGCGTTTGCGGGGGTTTCGCCTATGGTGATAAGCGTTATTACTATTGCGGCGAGCGCGCCGACTGCCTCGCTCACCATAATGTTCGCGCACAAATACGGGAGAAACGCGGGGTATGCCTCAAGCTGTTTCGCACTGTCGACATTGTTCAGCATGGCGACAATGCCGCTTATTTCAATGCTGTCGGGTTATTTCGGCTCTTTAATTATATTGTGAAAAATGCCTAATAAATAAAGCTTAAATTTGTAATAAATTATTGTTGCAAATTATTGAAAATAATGGTATAATAATATTGCTAAGATTTTTAAATGAGTAGGATAGTATAAAGTCTAAAGGACTTCTATACTTCTTATATATTTTCCCCAATTATTTTTGCCGAAAAAACTGTTTTCCCCAAACAGTCGGCACATGATTTCTCTTTCCGCGAGCACCCCCTTGTTCGCGGTATTTTTTTTGCAAAAGCGGCGAAAAATCGCCTAATAATAAAAGGAGGTATAATTAAATGAACTGTCCAAATTGCGGAGCGCCTATCGACGAAAAGACCATCGGGTCTACGAACGAGTACAAGCCGATAACCATGTGGGGATATTTCGGATATGAAATTCTCTTTTCGATTCCTTTGATAGGGCTTATACTGCTTATTGTATTTTCGGTAGGAGGAACGAAGAACGTCAATCTTAAAAATTTTGCGCGTTCGTATTTCTGCTATACCATAATCGTTTTAATTCTGATAGGCATACTTGTTGCGGTACTTACGGGAATGGGAGTTACCGCGGGAATAGGTTCTTTGTTTAATCAGTGATCGCCGTCAAACAGCCTTTAGGCTGTTACAGCTTGTATAAAAAGTCCGATTTCAGACTGTAGAGAAAGCCCCAGATGCTAGGAAGCGGTGCTGCGGCTAGGCTTTGTGCCTGCCGCAGTGCCGCTGACGCCGCAGATGGGGCTTTATATACAGTCTGAAACAGCCTTTAGGCTGTTACCTGCACCCTGTATACAGAAAAAGCGCCCCGAAAACTTCAGGGCGCTTCTTTTTCTTCTATCACGGTAAACAATTAAACCGCTCTCTGAACAAGACCCGAACGCAGGCAGCGTGTGCATACGTTTACTCTGCAAGGAGTACCGTCTACAATAGCTCTCACCTTTTTAACATTAGGCTTATAGGTTCTGTTGCTGCGTCTGTGAGAATGGGAAACCTTAATTCCGAAAGCGACGCTTTTTCCGCAAATATCGCATTTTGCCATTATGATACACCGTCCTTTCGACCAATAACTTTTTTTAACTGACAAAGTATATTTTAACAGAAATCGCCCTAAATTGCAAGTGGTATTTACACGATTTTAGTATTTTCGGCATTTATCACAAAACAATAGACTCATTTTTATTAAAATGTTACAAATCCAACTTTCTTGTATACCTTAGAAAGCGTCTTTCTTGAAACCTTAAACGCCTTTTCAGCGCCCTCTTTCATGCATTGCTCGAGATAGCTCTTGTCCGCAAACACTCTCTTGAATTCGCTCTGCATGGGCGCTAACATATCCGCAACGGCTTCTCCGACCGCGAGCTTGAATTCTCCATAGCCCTTGCCCGCAAATTCGCGCTCTATCTCTTCAAAGCTCTTGTCTGTCGCCGCAGAGTAAATGGACATAAGGTTTATTATGCCGTCCTTGCCCTCGCGCGCGCATATTTCGGTTTCGCTGTCAGTCACAGCGCGCTTGAATTTGCGGATTATCGTGTCGCGGTCGTCAAGCACCCAAACCGAAGCGTTCGCGTTTTCGTCCGACTTTGACATCTTCTTTGTCGGGTCTTGCAATGACATAACTTTTGCGGTCGATTTGGTGATGTAGCCTTCGGGCATTGTAAATACATCGCCGTAAATACCGTTAAAGCGCTGAACTATGTTTCTCGCAAGCTCCAAGTGCTGGAGCTGATCCTGTCCCACGGGAACATAATCCGCCTGATAAAGCAGAATATCCGCCGCCATAAGCACGGGATAAGTAAACAGTCCCGCGTTTATATTGTCGGGGTGCTTTGCGGACTTGTCCTTAAACTGCGTCATTCTCGACAATTCTCCGAACTGCGTATAACACGACAATACCCACGACAACTCCGCGTGCGTAGGGTTATGCCCCTGCACGAAAAGAACGGATTTTTCGGGGTCAAGTCCCGCCGCAATAAGCAGCGCATAGCTTTCCTTTATCTGCCCGCGCAGTTTTACGGGATCCTGCCTTATTGTAATAGAATGAAGATCGGCAATTCCGAAAAAGCAGTTGTAGTCGTTCTGCATTTTTACCCAGTTTCTCATTGCGCCGAGATAATTTCCCAGATGCGGCGTGTTGGTCGGCTGGATAAGGCTGAGCATGTTCTTCTTTTGTTCGTCCATAATTATATCCTTTCAGTTAAAACAAATGCTTATTTTAAAAGCTCCCTCGCGGCTTTTCCGAGAATTTCACAGCCCTTGTCTATCTGCTCGTTTGTGGGCGTCGAGTAGTTAAGTCTGAATGAATGTGAAATTTCGTTCTCGTCAGCATTGAACGCGTTTCCCGGAACAACAGCGACCTTGCGCTTTACGGCTTCAACGCAGAACGCGTTCATGTCGTACTTTTCGGGGAGCGTCGCCCAGATGAACAGACCGCCCTGCGGCTCGGAAAGCTTTATGAAATCGGGGAGCTGCGCTTTGAGAGCGTCCTTCATGCGGTTGTATTTCAGGCGGTAAATTTCCTGCAAGCCCTTTATATGCTCGTTAAAGTCAACTGTTGTCACAAATCTGTAAGCAAGCATCTGCGCCCATATATTTGTATGCACTGTCGAAGTCTGCATTCCTACGACAGCCTTTGAAACAAGCTCCGCGTCCGCGCAGAGATAGCCTACGCGAATGCCGGGCGCGAGGACTTTAGAAAATGTTCCCGCATAGATAACGTTCTTGCTGTCGTCAAGCTCTTTATAGCAGGTAACGTCCTCTCCCGCAAATCTAAGCGCGCCGTAGGGGTTGTCCTCCAGCACATAAACTCCGTACTTTTTCGCCAGCGCAAGAACAGCTTTTCTGCGTTCAAGCGTCGTGGTCTGACCCGTGGGGTTCTGGAAATTCGGGATAGTGTAGATAAATTTCGCGGTGGGGTTTGCTTTGAGGATATTTTCAAGCTCGTCGGGCAGCATTCCGTCCTCGTCCATAGGAACGCCTATGAGCTTTACGCCGTAGCTTCTGAAAGCGTTCAGCGAGCCGATAAACGACGGGTTTTCGCACAAAATGACGTCGCCCTCGTTGCAAAGAATTTTCGCGGTTACTTCTATAGCCTGCTGTGCGCCCGAAGTGACTACTACCATATCTCCGTCTTTAAACAGTTTTTTCCCGCGCAAGTCTTGTTCGAGCCAAGCGCGGAGCTTGGGATAACCCTCTGTCACGGAATACTGAAGCGCGTTTATCGGTTCTTCTCTGAAAATGTCCGCGGAAATTTTCGCGATAGTATCAACGGGAAACGCTTCGGGAGCGGGATTTCCCGCCGCGAAGCTGATGACTTCGGGGTCCGCCGTAAATTTAAGTATTTCTCTTATTGCCGAAGGCGCAAGATTTGCCACCTTGTCTGAAAACGGTTTTAACATTCTTTCTACCTCATTTTCAATTTATTACAGTAACTCTGCACTTTTGATTATACCATAAATTCGCAAGAATTTATGGTATAATTGTCCATTACCGCACGGAGCAAAATTTTGAAAAAATTTTGCGGATGTGCGTGGACATAAGCGGTATAATAATCGCTCTGCGATTATTATACCACATTATTTAAAAAATGTAAATAGGTTTTCTTTTAATTTACAAGTGACAAAAGCAAACCCGCCCGAAGAGGGCGGGGCAGTTTGTATATAAATCCCAAAACTTTAGTTTGCTTGTATAAAAACCTATTTGTGGTTCTTTTCAAATGCTGTTTTTCTAAATAACCTTTACTCGCCCTATCCCCCTAACCCCCTTCCCCGAAGGGGAAGGGGGAGAGAGCGGGGACTTCGTCCCCGCAACCCCTGTTGGCAATAAACGCATTGTCTGCCTTTGGTGAATAACCATACAACGCTGATTAGGCTTTATATACAGACTAGTGTCCGCCATAAGGCGGACACAATTGCCGTACACTGTCCAACTAGAAGCCAGAGGCTAGAGTTTAAACTCCAGCCTCTTTTTTATATTATCTTTGACAAACAACTATCCGGTTGTTACTGAATACAGTGTTTTGCGCGAATCGCATAATGCGTGCATAATGCGTATGCCGTACACTGTCGCCGGCATTGAACTTTAAAAATCTTTCTCTTCAATGTCGGGAAATTGAGCATTAAGCCACTCTTTATCTTCTTTGCTGATCGGAGTTCCGTTCAGAAACAGACATTCCAGTTTAGTGAGGTTTTCGAGCGGCGTTAGATCGCTGATCTCGGTATAGCACGAAATCAAAACTTCAAGATTTGTGAGATTTGCAAGCGGCGTTATATCGCTGATCTCATTATCCGACATACTCAAAGATTTAAGAGAGGTAAAATTAGAAAGCGTACTTATATCGCTGATCTTATTAAAAGCGATATACAAAAGCTCCAGCTTAGTAAGACCCGCAAGAGGCGATATGTCGCTTATCTTATTATCCTGAATCTCCAGATTTTTAAGTTCGGTCAGACCCGCAAGCGGCGACACATCGGTGATCTTATTGGTAAACAAATTCAAAGTTTCCAGATTAGTAAGACCTGCGAGCGGCGAAAGATCGCTTATCTGATTATCGCCGAGATTAAGTTCTTTCAAATTGGTAAGTCCCGAAAGCGGCGATATGTCGGTTATTTTACGATTCATCAGATTAAGCTTGGTTAAATTTACAAGCTTGCCTATCTGGACAAGATCCTCGTCTGACAGCTTCACAAAGACTATTTCCGTTGTCGTCGCAATGTCGTATTCAATACCATCAACTATCGCCGAACCCATTGAGCCGTAGGGCGGCAAATCGAGCGAATCGTTCGTCACACTGTCCGAGTCGGAGTTCTGCATGGAATTTCCGTCGTCGTTCTCGCACCCTGCCATTAACAGCGCCGCCGCTAAAATTGCCGATAAAATTTTTGCTTTTTTCATTGTTTCCTCCTTGAAGCGTAGATCTTAATAAAGCTTATAATAATATGCTGCAAGCAAATTATAACACCCTTTCCGCTATTTGTCAATACATTTTTTAAAACAAGGTTTGTAGTCGGTTGACAGTGAAGAGTGTACGCATTATGCGCTTCGCGCAAAACGCTGTATTCAGTAATAGCCGAAAGGCTGTTTGCTCACTTATCACTGATGAATAATTTTAACGAACTTCTTTCCCGCTCATAAGTTTTTTCATACTGTAAGCAATTTTTCGCTCAACACCATTTCGTAAGATTGCCGTTTCAAAGCACGGCTTTGAAACGGCAATGCGGGGAAAACTCTTGTTTTCCCCGCACCCCAGGTTCAATGCCGCAGGCATTTAATCTGATGCGCTTTTGAGCGTTTGCGGTGGCTTTGCCCCCGCGCCCCCACCAGAGAGGAAACTTTTTTGAAAAAAAGTTTCCTCTCTGCAGCTTGTATAAAAACCTATTTGTGGTTCTTTCTTTTCTAACATAGTTTGTCTAAATTGCGCGCTCTCGCCCTATCCCCCTAACCCCCTTCCCCGAAGGGGAAGGGGGAAAATGCGGGGCGCTGGCGCGCCCCGCGCCCCGCTTTGCGGGGACTCCGTCCCCGCACCCCTGTTGGCAGTTGACAGCAGACAGGGTACAGTATGCAGTAGTGGTTCTTTTCAAACGTTATTTAGAAAATACAACGTTTGAAAAGAACCACGGATATTCGCCTTACGGCTCGTGTGCCTATAAGTTAAAAACAATCTAAATATTGTCCGCGAAGCGGACACAATTGCTGTACACTGTACCCTGTCCACTGTATACTTGCAAATTGTAAATTTCGCACTCGTAGTGCTGAACATTTACATAGTTGGTACGGTAAACAAACAACTTATCGTACTTTTTTAAATTGCTATTGATGTTATGATACAATAGATATGTTACAAAAAGAGAAGACAAACTACCTCAAATATGTTATAATGTTAATAACCACAA
>CANRKB010000030.1 GCA_947631115.1 uncultured Clostridia bacterium | reverse complement strand
TGGTATGAGGGCAGACATATTGACACTACCGCATTTGAACAGGTAATGGATCGCCGCGGAATTAAACTGTCCGAAAAGCAACTTGCGTTTTTTAGAGAATTCAGTGGTTTGTACTTTTCATTTGACAGAGATTTTTGGTGTTTTGATTCATTGGAAAAAATTCCGACTAAGGAATTATACTATTCTGAAGTATCCAGTGAAAAAAATGAATACAAGGTGATTTACTGCGGAGAAACTATGGGCGGACCGCTTGCGCTCTATCCTGACGGGATTTTAAGGTTGTGGGGAGTTCCTTGGGGCAGAACGACAATGGAGTGTATAAATCATCTATGCGAGGACGTTCCGGAGGATTACAAATGGATTCCGCCCGACAAAGATTGATACGAGAATAAAAAACGATCGCTCCGCCGCGTCAGCGGCGCACGTAAAAGTTTTGGAAAGAGGGTCAAGGGGGAAAACCTTTTTCAAAAGGTTTTCCCCCTTGCGTACTTAGTTCGCTTTGCGCTTTTATATGTTGTACAGCATCGCATAAACCCCGCCCTTTTCGAGCAGTTCTTCATGTGTTCCTTGTTCGCAAATTCCGTTTTCGGTGAGAACAACTATCTTGTCCGCATTTCTTATAGTCGTAAGCCTATGCGCTATGGTCAACACCGTTCTTCCCTCGGCGAGCCTTTCGAGCGACTGCTGAACGATATGTTCCGACTGGTTGTCGAGTGCGCTCGTTGCCTCGTCAAGAATAAGCAGCGGCGGATCTTTTAAAAATACCCTCGCTATGGACAACCTTTGCTTCTGCCCGCCCGAAAGCCTTACTCCGCGCTCTCCGACATAGGTCTGATAGCCGTTAGGAGTTGACATTATAAATTCATGCGCGCCCGCCTTTTTTGCCGCTTCAATTATTTCTTCTTCCGTTGCGTCCGGCCGTCCGTAGGCGATGTTTTCAAATATCGTCCCCGAAAACAGATAAACGTCCTGCTGAACTATCCCTATATTCCCGCGCAGGGTGTCGAGATCCATTTCCCTGACATCTATCCCGTCTATCTTCACGCTCCCCGCCGTCACATCATAAAACCTCGGGATAAGGTTGCAGATAGTTGTCTTGCCGCCGCCCGACGGACCTACAAGCGCAACCGATTTTCCCGCCTTTATGTCAAGATCGAGGTGGCTTAATATCGCCGTATCGGGATCGTCCTTGTATGAAAAACTTACGTCCGAAAACGTTATGTTGCCCGTTATCTTTTCGGGCTTTTTTGCGTTTTCGGGATTTTTTATGTCCGGCTCTACGTCCATGACTTCAAAAAATCTCTCTATTCCCGTCATTCCTCGCTGGAATTGCTCCGTAAATTCAACTATTCTTCTTATTGTCGCAAGGAGCGTAGTAACATACAGTAAGTACGCCATAAGATCTGCGGGGGTTATCTGCCCGTTCATCATAAACAGCCCGCCGCCCAGAATGACCGCAATGTACATAAGCCCGTCAAAAGCTCTTGTCGTGGCGTTGAAAGCCCCCATATAGCGGTAGTTCTCGCGCTTTATGTCGAGCCATTCGCGGTTTCCGCGCTCAAACTTTTCTATCTCGCGCTGTTCTCCCGTAAAGGATTTTACTACCCTTATGCCGAGCAGGCTGTCCTCGACCTGGGCGTTTACTTCGCCTACCTGCTTTCTGTTTCTGGCAAATGTAGCGCGCATTTTGCGGTTGAATTTTCCGCAGACTATCGCCATTATCGGCACTATTGCGAAAATAATTAGCGAGAGCGGAACATTTATCGTGCAGAGTATAGTAAACGAAACCACAATTTTAAGCCCTGCAATGAAAAATTCTTCGGGGCAGTGGTGAGCAAATTCCGTAACGTCAAACAGGTCGCTCGTTATCCTTGCCATAAGCTGACCTACTTTTGTTTCGGCAAAATACCCGAACGATAGTTTTTCAATGTGTCTGAACAAAGCCGAGCGCATATCCGTTTCAATTTTCGCGCCCATGACATGACCGACGTTTGACATAAAATACTGCGCCGTAACGTCTATTATCCTAAGCACAAAATAAACCGCCGCAACTTTAATTATAAGCTCCACGGTCAGTTTTGTTATATCGTCGATACCTACCTGCGCTATATATCTCACGAGCATAGGAAGAACTATCTCGCAGAGCGTAGTAAGCGCCGCGCAAAGAAGATCCAGCGCGAGAGTTTTCCAATACGGTTTAAAATACGGCATAAACCTTTTCATAAGCCGCGTTTGTTTCATAATAATCATTCCTCACAATCCGTTAAATTTAATTATAATACCGTTTGAGCAAAAAGTCAATATGGAAGTAAGAGATAAGATGTAAGAGGTAAGAGTTTGAACCAAACACGGTTTGCTTGTTAGAAGTAAGAGATAGGAGTTAAAAACCAACCGTGGTTTGTCTGTTTCCCTGTTCTTACGCGGCATTTCGGGTAATGTGAAATTTTGTACAATTTTACCCGAAAATGCGGTTGACTGTAAGTGAAATTTGTGATACAATAATAATGGTCAGGTTTATGCCGCCTGCCATGTCAATCTTGCTTTGGCAGGCGCGAAGCCCTTTTCCAAAGCCGTTTTACGGGTTATGCCGTAATGTCGGACGGACTTTTCAAAACGGCTTTTACTTAAACCGATGATTTATGAAACATAAACATTTCAAGGCAGAAGAGGTGTTTTTATGGATATTGCAAAACAGATAGACTGGCTGAAGCCCGACCGCATATTGAAGCTCTATGACGGAGAAAAAAATATGCTCGGAATGACGAGGCTTTTTGTTGTCGGAGTTGGAAAGAACGGCGCGGACTGCGTCCTTAGAGTAAAGGACATAGCCGAACAGCGCTTTTCCTCGGACACCGACAGAATACGCTATTTCGCTTTCGGCTATGATTGCGACACGGACGGCGCGGAGTATCACGGCTCCGTACTTTCGGAAAAAGAGCGCGTTTCGATAGTTCCCGAAGAAGCGATATACAAGTATCTCGAAGACCCCGAGCTTCTCTCGCCTTATGCGAAAGAGTGGTTCGATATGCGGCTTAAAAACTATTCTCCCGATCCTCCCGTTTACGGGCTTTGGAAGCGCCAGTGCGGAAGACTTGCGCTGTTCCATTATTTTGACGAGATACTGTCCAAGCTTACGGGGGTTATAAACGATTTTTCCGTTTCGGACGCTCCGCTTGAAATCTTCGTAACGGGAAATATGGGCGACCCTATTCTTACGGGTACGATAATTGACTTAGGTTATATCCTCAACGCAATGTTTTCGAGCGTCGGAGGCTATCCCGTGAAAGTAAACGCGCTTTTGTTCGCGGGAGACACCGCCCAGCTTTTCGACACCGACGCCAGAAACCTCGCAAACTACTATGCCTATACGGTCATGACCAAGAACGATATAGACAAGTTCCAGTCCAAAAAGACCTCTTTTTCTCAGAGATATACTCCGAACTTTGAAATAAAGTCGGACAAGCGCCCGTATAACGCCTGCTTTATAACGGACGCGAAAAAAACCTATGAAGAAACGCTCAACAAAGCGGCGGAAAAAATTATCTCCGCGGGAGAGTTCATCTATAAAAAAGACGACGACGCCGACAAAGCCATGTCGTATAATCTTCTCGGAAACAGCTCCGACCATTCTTTCACCTGCCTTGCATACGACATTTCGGGTGTGGAAATTCCGCTGGGAGAAATCGTTTCCTATCTTTCCACAAGGATATTCTTAAAGCTTTGCGACCGCTTGAGAACTAAGTCTGTCGGCGATCTTCAGCTTTCAATCTATGCGAACAAGGTCACTCCCGACCCGTCTTATCTTGCTTCAAAAGCGGGTGCTGTACCGAAACTCGAGTTCAACGAAACGCTCAATCCCTTGTTTACCATGAGCAGTCTCAAAAAGGGCGGAGAATCCTCGAAGAAGTATGTTACAGAGCGGATAGACGAAATAGCGGCTCTCACTCAAAAGGGCGCGCAGATGTCTGTAGAAGAAATTTGCTCGGAGATAGAAAACGCCTGTATAAACGCAATGAGCGATTTTGAAAAAGGTCCGTTCTGCGCAGATGAGATAATGAGAAGATGCCTGAAAAATCTTGACGGCGAAATTAAAAAGGCAATGGAAACAAAAGAGGACAGCGAGGAAACCGTTGTCCGCAGAGAAAAACTGCTCGCGTCGGATTATCGCAAGCTTAAAACAACGCCCTCGTTTATGGCAGGAACGGCAAAGAGATATTACGTTCAGACGCTTATGGACTATTCCGAATGTTTAAAGACGCATAAGATAGTAGACACAATGCTCGGCTTCTACACGGCTATCCGCGACAGGCTGACGGCTTTCAGAGATGAAAACATGAAACCCGTCACGGAATTTTTCGGAGCGCAGCCCGAAGACTTTTTGGAAAAACTGAAGTCCGACTCACACGAAAGCTGCGTCTGCGACGCGTTCGATATAAGCTCGCCCGCCATGAAAGCAAAGCTTGATAAGCTTGTGGACGAAATTCCCGAATCGACGAAAAACGTTGCGTTCAAAAAAACACGGCTTGAAGCGGCAGACGACCCGAGAGCGCTCCCGCGCGAGATAGTGAACCTAGCGGCAAAATGTTTCGGAAGATTTCTGCTTATGGGCTTCAATGATTTCTGCGAGTTTTTCGGCTCCGACAGGTCGCTTATGAACGCCATACAGCATTGTTTCGACTCCGTGAAAACAACCGCTCCCGCAAAGGGCGAAACTTTGACGCGTGCAATATGCCCTCAAAATGTAAGGCAGGGCGACATTGCGCCCATAAAAGCCTCGCATAAGGGCGCGAATTATATCTGGAACGGTTCGCCCATGTTCAACGCCGTTTTCGTCGTACAGACAAAAAGCGGCGTAAAGCTCGAGGAGTTCAAAAACTATAACCAGTGGGAAAATATGCGCTATGCGTTTGTAAACGACGGACTCAAAAAACAAGGTATTAAAATATTCTGAGGTAAAAATCAAACCAAATGTCTAAAAAGAAAAGATCCGATTACATTCTTGTATTCGACAGATATTATTCCAAAAAGCCGAACGCTTTCACATCCGCGCTGATAAGGGCGCTGTATTGCTTCCTTGAAGCGCTTTGCATGATATTCTGCCTGCTCGGCATTTACAACATTCCCGCAAACCCCTTTGTCGTCATATTTTTGTGCGCTTTCTTTACGGCTGGGTTTTGCGCTTTGTTCAATTTCGTTAAAAAAAGAATAGCTATCCCTTGTATGGCAGGATTCGGGATAATGACGGTCTACGTCTTCCGAAAGCCTATCTGGGAAAAGTTTACATATTTTATTGACGCGGTGTTCAGAGCAATGGACGGTCCCGTTTTCGGAATGAAGCGTTATATGTGGCACCCGAGGCTTAATGAAAACTCCGAAGAGGAAATTTTGTTTACGCTCGTGGGCGTTATATGTATACTGTCGCTTGTCTGCGCGGCGTCCATGTTTAAAAAGCCGAACGGAGTCGCTCCGCTCACGGCTTTTGTCGCGCTGTTTGTGCCGATGCTTGCCGCGCAAAGGCTTAGTTTTAATCTCTGGCTTATACCTACCGTGGCGCTCATTGTCGGCAGTTTTGCCGCGTCAAAAGCGTTTTCGAGCGGCATAATTACGCGCGGAGGAATTTACGGCGGCTGTAAAACAACGCTTAAGCAGGAAGAGCGCTCTTTTGGCGAAAGCCTCAAAAACGTTCCGCGAGCGAAAGCGACGGAGCTTGGCGCGGTGCATTATTCAAAATATTTTTCCGCTTCGATATGCGCGGCGGCTATCTTTACGGCTGCGGGAATATTCGGCTATTCGATTATGAAAGACCAATACGGCGTAGATTACACTAGTGTTTTCGATTTTTTTGCGCAGTTTTCAGTTCCCGCTTATAATGACGAACTAGACGACGGAGATGTTTTCGGTTCGAATTATTTTTCGGACAGGTTTGACAACACCCTCGGCATAACCGCGCCAACCAAGAACAAGCGCGAGGTCATGAGAGTCAAAAACGAGGGCGAGGAGATCTATCTTCGCGGCGACATCGGCATAAAATTTGACGGGAAAAAATGGACGTCTCCCGTCAATTCCTACAGCGGAGATCTCCCGAAGTCATACCGCCCGTTTGAAGCGCGGACGGTGGATATTTATAACGTTCATTCGACGAGTCCCGATAGCCACGGTTTTATAAGAGAAAGTATAGTGGAACTCGAATATCTCATTGAGAGCGACGTTGTGTTTGTTCCCGCATACGCCGCTTATTACAGCGATATTTACGATTCGAGCATGTACAATGTTTACGGCGATTATGTTTTAAGAAGCAAAGAACCCGTAGAAAAAATAAGCTATCTCGCGGGCAATTATTCCGTGAATTATACGGGAAAAAACAGACTGATGAAAGAAAATTATATGAGGAATATTCAGGAAGTTCTGAATGACGGTTATTTTTCCTATCAGTTTGATTATTATACAAGAGACAACGGTTCTTATGAAAAGTATCTTGATTATGTGCGCAAAACGTATCTTGACATTCCGTCAAATATGGACAGCGGCATAATTACGTTTATGAACGAAAACGCTTTGTATACCCATAATCTTAGGAACCTGCCCGTAACTGTTCAATATGAAAAATGTCTTGATATAACGGACTTTCTGAAGACGAATTATAAGTATTCTCTTGATACAAATAACGGCAACACAAATCCCGTTATGTCTTTTCTTAACGACACAAAAAGCGGACACTGCGCGCTTTATGCCAGCGCAATGACGCTTATGGCAAGAGAGATGGGGCTTCCCGCAAGGTATTGCACGGGATTTATAATTCCGCATACGGGAATGGGAAATAACGAAACGATTTACAGCAGCGATCTTCACGCATGGTGCGAGATTTATTTTGAAGAAGTGGGCTGGGTGTCGTTTGACCCGACGGGCGTTTCGCTCGGAGGAAACGGCGACAGTCCTTTAATTACGGAAATCGAAAGTTCGAGCAAGGACAGCTCCGACAGCGAAATTTCCGACGATGAAAGCAGTGAAAGCGAGATAAACGACAGCGACGAAAGCGACGATGACAGCGCTGATAGTGATAACAGCGCCGACAGCGATAACAGCGAGCCGAATTCCTCGAACATAAATATTGAAGAAGTTCCGAGCGTAAATATACTTCCGTTTTTGCTTGTTATTTTAGCGGCGGCGTTTATTGCGGCGCTTGTCGCGGCGTTTGTAAATATGTTCAAAAACCTTGACAGAAAGGCGAAAGAAACGCTCAAAAGAGCAAATAGCCGCGGCGACTGCGAAAAGCTTTATGCTAAAATGCTGGAGATATTGAAGCTCTGCGGATTTTCCCAGCAGACAGGCGAACAGCCCGACAGCTTCTTCGCACGCGTTGACGAGCGCTTTAAAACAAAACTTTCCGAGCATAGCCGAACGCTCTTAAAGGTCGCGTTTGCAAAGGGCAAATTCGGCGGCAGCGAGCTTTCCGAGACCGCCGCCTTGCTCAAAGACCTTTTCATTGCCGCAGACTCTCAGCTTATGCTCTATAAGCGCATAATGCTCCGCAAGATAATAATAGGTAATAATAATCAATCCGAGAATAAACAAAAATAAAATATTCTCGACATAAGAAACAGGTTTAAAATTGTACACTTTTTTAAAAAAAAGTGTTGATTTTCGGACACAACGGTGTTATAATTTAATTGAGGAAAAGCGATAAAAAAACACGTTTCCTTGTGAAAAACCGACAATGAGATTTTACATAGAAAGAGGCTGTTGTTATGAGACTGATAACTCGTTCTGATTTCGACGGACTTGCGTGCGGCGCGCTGTTGTTGAGCGCGGGAATTGTTGATAGCTGGACTTTTGCTCACCCAAAGGATATTCAGGACGGACTTGTTCCCGTTACCGAAAACGACTGTCTTGCAAATGTTCCTTTTGTAGAGGGCTGCGGACTTTGGTTCGACCACCATTCGAGCGAAGAAGAGCGTATCCGCTATAAGGGCAAATACAAGGGCGAAAGCCGTATAACTCCGAGCTGTGCGCGTATTATTTACGAGTATTACGGCGGCAAGGAGCGCTTTCCGAATTTCGACGACCTTATGGAAGCCGTCGACAAAGTAGACAGCGGAAACCTTACGAGAGATGAGATATTAGACCCGCACGGCTGGATACTTGTAGGCTTTCTTATGGACCCGAGAACGGGTCTCGGACGTTTCAGAAACTTTACGATAAGCAACTATCAGCTTATGGAAAAACTTCTGAAATGCTGCTCGTATATGACGACCGAGGAAATTCTCGCAATGCCCGATATACAGGAGAGAATAAAGCTCTACAACGAGCAGACGGAGCTTTTTAAAGAAATGGTATACGCGCATACGAGGATAGAAGGCGATGTTATTATAAGCGACCTTCGCGGAGTAGACCCCATATACACGGGAAACCGTTTTCTCATTTATTCGCTCTATCCCGACCAGAACATAAGCTGCTGGATAGTGGACGGAAAGGGCGGAAAGGGCTGCTCGTGCGCGGTGGGATATTCGATATTGACGAGGACTTCTCATGTAAACGTCGGACGTCTTATGCTCAAATACGGCGGCGGCGGACACATGGCGGTCGGTACTTGCCAGTTCACCGACGAAGAAGCCCCGACAAAAGTCCCCGAGCTTTTAAACGAGCTTGTAAATTACGATAAGCTGTATAAATAATTTTTTTGGCAACAAAGAGCCGCATTTAAATTTGCGGCTCTTTTATTTTTGCTTTCGGTCAATTTAACATCTTCCGAAAATAATTTAAAATATATTGACAAAAGTTGTAAGTCGTGATATAATAAAATTGCTACACAACCGAATAATTGTCTGTAAAGGTTGCACTATACCTATAGGTAAAAGTGCAGGCTCTATTCGTGCATCCTTTATAGACGGAACACGGTTGTGTAGCAGCAAGTGAGCTATGCATTTTTCGTGCGTGGCTTCGGCTGCGCACTTTTTGTTTTTGCGGGAAATTGCGCGGGAAAAAACTACATACCGCAAAAAGAAACGGAGGAGAAAATATGAAACTAAAGAAAATTGCCGCGTCAATAGTGGCTGCGGCGGTCGCTTTTTCGGCGTTTGCGTTCAGCGCATTTGCTGAAGAAACAAAAGACGACAAGCTTACGCTTATGTCAGCAGACCTTACTGCAGACTTAAAGACAAACATGGTATTTGTCGAGGGAGTAGGAGTTGTCGACATCACGGGCGCGGACTTTGATTCGAGCGAAAACGGTTCGGCGGATGAAGACGCAAACCTTGATGTTGATTTTGACGGTATAGCTTATTTAAGCAAAGAGAATCTCAAAAACTGGAAAGAAACGGGCGTTCTCGAACTTAGCAAACTCAAAGCCGATTTTGACACCGCGGGCTTGAAATGGGGAATGTTCAACGCTCAAAACGGTTATGTTCAGCTTGTAAAAATGGAAAAGCAAAAGGTTGAGGGTAGCGACGAAGAAGAAAACGTTGTTACATACAGAGGTCTTTATAAAATAGAGAATGACGAAATAAAATACCTTTGCGACCTTGGCACTTTCTGGACCTATACAAGACCGGACGGAGTTTCGGTTGGGTTTGAAAAAGAATACGCTACAATACACCACAAAGAAATTTCCAGTGATTATGAAACAGGCGAAATTAAAACAACAGAATATGATGTTAAATACCTTGTAGGTCTTAAAATGGTAGTTACTCAGCCCGACGGGACTAAAAAAGGAACCACAATCGCAAAAGCACCCCTTAAAGATATGAACGTTACTATAGATCGTACAGATGAAAATTTTGATTGGGAAAAGTATTTTAGTCAATATGACGGATTGTACTATTATAGTAATTATACTTGGAGCTATGGTGTCGGCGGAGATGGTACTCCATATGCAAGTCTTGGTCTTGAAGATGGTTTTGAAGTTCTTGATAACGACTTGGGATTTGAAATATATGAGTGTGATGTAGACGGAAACGTTAAGAAAATTTTTGAAGCAAATGATGAACATAGAGCCGGACATTATGGCACTGCATATAGACTTGGGGATATTTATTGTTGGTGTGAGTCGGGGGCTCCGGTCATGGCAAGTTGGAATAATATTTGTTTTTATAACAGTGTAACAAAAGAACTTAAAACTTATGATTATGAAGACCCATGGTCTAACAAAGACGCAATGACTTTTTTTTACCCACATTATGCATTTAACGGTGAATATTTGGTCGGTGAAGTATATACGGCTAATACGGAAGACGGTTGGTCGGAAAGCAGTCGGGGCTATGCTATTTTCAAAAATGTAGAAGATTTAAAAAATAACGCAGAAAAAACTAAATACAAGAAAATAACTCCTTACGCTATTGATGTTGATGATGATAACACTGTATTTATCTGCAAATATGTAACAAAAGATGACAAAATAGGCTATATGGACGCTGACGAAAATGTCCTCGCAGAGTTTGACGCAACTGACGGTTTCGCGGGCAAATATGCTCCCGTTGTTAAGGACGGAAAGGCTTATCTTATCAACGGAGATATGAACGCAGTTTCGACAGAGATCGAAGCTGAAGATGTCGTTGCAGTTACAGAAGATTTGTTCCTCGCAAAGAAAGGCGACAAGACCTACTTTGTAACTTACGGCGGTGAGGTAGATGACCCCGCAACGGAAGTTGTTGTAGTTGATTATACCGACAACGGCGTTACGGCTTCCGCAAACGAAGGAGTTATTGCCGACGGCGCGGCGCTTTCCGTAAAGGCAGTTGAGGACAAGACCGACGAAACGAAAGTAACCTACGAGATTTCGTTTAAGAAAGCCGACGGAACAACGGTTCAGCCTAACGGAACAGTAACCGTTAAAATCCCCGTTCCCGAGGCGTTTAAGGACAAGACAATTTACGTTTACCGCGTAGAAGCTGACGGCAAGTACACCGACATGAACGCGAAAGTTGAAAACGGCTTAGTTGTATTTGAAACAGACCATTTCAGCGAGTATGTACTTACTATCGAGAAGCAAGGCGAGCAGCCCGCTGAAACCACCGATACTTCTACCGACAGCAACTCCGGCGGAACAACCTCTCCCGAAACAGGCGCAGCGGGACTTCCCATAACGCTCGGTGTTCTCGCCATAGCAAGCGCGGCGGTTGTAATTTCCAGAAAGAAACGCTGATAACTTCTGTTATTTTCATATTACCTTTCCTAAATATAAAAAGCACACCCAAACGAAAGTTTGGGTGTGCGGCTTGTCTGACCAGATCCGCATAAACAAAATTCGGCGGCAGTCCTTTCGGGGGATTGCCGCCTTTCGCTTGACAAAACCCAAAAACTGTGATACAATAAAACGGGGCTGATTTTATGGAGTACCTAATTGTCGCGGCATTGGTGGCTGTAATATTGTGGTGTGTCGGATTCAGCGTAGGCGATATTGCGGCAATGTTTGCCGTGCTTTTGTGCGCGGCAATCGTCCTGGTAGGACTGTTTTTCGTGTTTGCGCTTGTCGTCCTGCTAAGCTCTCATAAAGCCTCCGCAAGTTTTGTGAAAATGAATGATGACGGGCGTTATCCATGCGCGGTTTATAAAATAGGCGACAGCGAGTTTAAAAACCTTTTCCCGAGCGAAATGATAATGAAAGACCGCCTTTATGTAAAGGATAAGGAAATAGGTATAAGAAAGTGTTCGTTTATAAAAGCGGTTTTAGATAAAAACGCCGTTATGACAATAGTCATAGGCAGCGCGGTCTTTATACCGCTCTCCGTTGCGGTCGTTTTCGCGCTGAAATGGTTTTTCGGTTTATGAGGTAATTATGAGCAATATAACTTATGAGTATATAAAAAGGAATAAAGACGTCCAGACTTATATAAACTACGCCGACGCGGCCCTTATGTCCATAGGCTATACCGAACATTCAAACGCCCATGTCGAGCGCGCCGCGGCAAAGGCTTATATGATACTGAACACTTTAGGCTATGACGAAAGAACGTGCGAGCTGGCGCAGATAGCGGCTTATATGCACGATATAGGCAACGTTGTAAACCGCGTCGGTCACGCGCAGACAGGCGCAGTTATGGCGTTCAGACTTCTTGACAGACTGGGAATGCCCGCGGACGAAATAGCGAGGGTAGTGTCTGCTATAGGAAATCACGACGAGGGAGCTGCCGCTCCCGTTACGCCCATTGCCGCAGCGCTTATCATTGCGGATAAATCGGACGTAAGGCGGTCGAGAGTGCGCGGAGAAAACGGCGAGAGTTTTGTCCCGAGCAGCGAAAACCTCGCAAAAGACATTCACGATCGCGTGAATTACGCCGTGCAAAGTTCGGAGCTTAAATTTTCCGACGACAAGAAAAGCCTTGTGCTGAGCCTTGAAATAGATCTGAATATAAGCTCGGTCATGGAGTATTTCGAGATCTTTATTTCGAGAATGAATTTGTGCAGGACTGCCGCAAAATCACTCGGCGTTAATTTTGAAGTCATTGTAAACAATTCAAGGATTTTGTAATAAATAACGAATTTCCCTTGTAATATTTGTAATATTTTAACAAATTCAAAAAATATTAAAAACCCCTTGCAATTCAATGAAATTTATAGTACAATATATATGGGTTCAATCCATAATTTGTTCCACAATTTAAAGGGAGTAGACTGATATGGTATCTTTATGCGCTTTAAGGAAAAAATCGGCTCTTTATTATTATGGAATAAGTGCATAAAAAATTAAAGCCGTATTTCATATAAAGTACGGCTGTTTTTATTTGATTTATCTGAAAGGAATATTTTGCTATGGCTTTGAAAAAGGTTGCGGTCATTATGGGAAGCGACAGCGATCTGCCTGTCGTTAAAAAAGCTCTCGAGGAGCTGAAGAGGTATAAAGTTGAATACGAGTGTCACGTTATGTCGGCGCATAGAACTCCCGCGCTTGCGTGCGATTTTGCGAAAAGCGCAAAGGAAAGCGGCTTTGGCGTTATCATCTGCGCGGCGGGAATGGCGGCGCACCTTGCGGGAATCGTCGCGGCAAACACGACTCTGCCCGTTATAGGCATACCGTGCAGTTCTAAAAACTTCGACGGAATGGACGCGCTTCTTGCGACGGTTCAAATGCCCTCGGGAATACCCGTTGCGACGGTGGCGGTAGACGGAGCGAAAAATGCGGCGATACTAGCCGTTCAGATACTTGCGCTCGGCGACGAGGAGCTTTCAAATATGCTCGAAGAAAGCAAGCGCGAAATGGCGCGGACAGTTTCCGAAAAGGACGCAAAGCTCCAGAAGGAGCTTGACTCCATAGGCGCTTTAAGCTTTTAAACGTAAATAATTGCAGGACAATGCAAAAAAATAAAAAGGAGATCTTAACTATGGATTACACAAAGGGACAGCAGCTCTACGAGGGCAAGGCAAAGAAAGTTTTCGCGACAAACGACCCCGATTATGTCATCGTTGACTATAAGGACGACGCGACAGCTTTCAACGGTGAGAAAAAAGGAACGATAGTAGGAAAAGGCGTTATAAACAACAAGATGACGAACTATATGTTTGCAATGCTCGAAAAAGAGGGCGTGCCGACGCATCTTGTAAAAGAGCTTTCCGACAGAGAAACTCTTGTTAAAAAGGTAGAGATAGTGCCGCTTGAGGTTATCGTTAGAAACGTTGCGGCAGGAAGCTTTTCCAAAAAGCTCGGCATTGCGGAGGGAACTCCCTTAAAATGCCCGACGCTTGAATTCAGCTATAAGAACGACGAGCTGGGCGATCCGTTTATAAACGATTATTATGCGCTCGGTCTTGGGCTTGCGACAAAGGAAGAACTTGATACTATCGCAAAGTATGCGTTTAAGGTAAACGAGTTTATGCTCGGATTTTTCAAGAAGATAAATGTCGATCTTATTGATTTCAAGATAGAGTTCGGTCGTTTCCACGGGCAGATACTTCTTGCGGATGAAATTTCTCCCGACACCTGCCGTTTCTGGGACAGCACGACCCATGAAAAGCTCGACAAGGACCGTTTCCGCCGCGATATGGGCGGCGTCGAGGACGCATATAATGAAATGATGAAGAGAATAATGAGCACAAAAGATTAAGTTTTAAATGTGCAACAAAACAAGGTAAAAAACAGGCATAGAATGTTTGACTCAAACTCTTACCTCTTATCTCTTACTTCTGAAAGGGACTGTTTATGGGCGGTTTTTTTGGAGCGGCTGTAAAAGGCAGCTGCGTAGATGATGTTTTTTTCGGCACGGACTATCATTCACATCTCGGCACAAGACGCGGAGGAATGGCGGTCTTTTCTCCCGAAAAGGGATTTCAGAGAAGTATACACAGCATTGAGAACTCGCCGTTCAGGACGAAGTTCGAAGATGACATAGCCGATATGCAGGGTTCGCTCGGCATAGGCTGTATAAGCGACACCGATCCTCAGCCGATACTTCTGCGGTCGAGCCTCGGCAGCTATGCGGTCTGCAACGTCGGTATTATAAACAACGCCGAGGAGCTTTGCTCGGAGTTTTTAAACAGCAGCCACGCGAGCTTTGAAACAATGACAAGCGGAAAGCTCAATTCTTCGGCGCTTATCGGCGCGCTCATCTCGCAGAAAGAGAGCATTGCCGACGGAATAAGATATGCGCAGGAAAGAATTATAGGTACTGTTTCTCTTATGGTGATGACCGAGAGCGGGATAATCGCGGCGCGCGATAAATACGGAAGACTGCCGATTATAGTCGGTAAAAAGGACGACGGTTATTGCTTTTCGTCTGAGTCTTTCGCGTTTCAAAAGCTCGGCTATCAGACGGTAAAGGAGCTTAAACCGGGAGAGATAGTTAAAATAACGTCGGAGGGCGTTGAAGATCTTTATGCGGGAAACCCCGAAAATCTCAGGATATGCGCGTTTATGTGGACGTATTACGGGTATCCTAATTCGGTCTACGAGAATATAAACGTTGAAGCCATGCGCACGAGAAACGGCGAGATAATGGCGCAGTTCGACATTGACCACGGAACGCTTCCCGACGTTGATTATGTGTGCGGAGTACCCGATTCGGGAACGCCCCACGCGATAGGCTACGCAAACAGAAGCGGTATCCCGTTTGCAAGACCGTTTATAAAGTACACGCCGACTTGGCCGCGCAGTTTTATGCCGCAAAGCCAGGCGATGAGAAACAAGGTCGCAAAGATGAAGCTTATTCCCGTTCACGAGCTTATCGAGGGGAAGAAGCTGCTGTTTGTGGACGACAGTATAGTAAGAGGCACGCAGCTTAGGGAAACCGTGGAGTTTCTGTATGCGAACGGCGCAAAGGAAGTTCATATGAGAAGCGCCTGCCCGCCGATAATGTACGGCTGTAAATACCTCAATTTCTCGCGCAGTACGAGCGAACTTGACCTTATAGCGCGCAGGATAATAGACGAGTTTGAAGGCACGGAGGGTACGAAATACATACTCGAATATTCAAGCCCCGAAACCGAGCGCGGAAAGAAGCTTAGAGCGGAGATCTGCAGAAGATTGAAACTCACGTCGCTTGAATTTCAGTCGCTCGAAGGAGAGGTAAAGGCGATAGGTCTTTGCGAGGACAAGCTCTGCACCTATTGCTGGTCGGGAAAAGAATAGAGATAACAGACATATAAAACGGATATTCATATAACAGGAGCGGAACATAAAGAGAAAGGCAAATAGACTATGTTCAACAACATTCATGAGGAATGTGGCGTTTTCGGAGTTTACAGCAACGAGCCGGAAAACGTTGCGCACTTGGCATATTTCGGGCTTTACGCGCTCCAGCACAGGGGTCAGGAAAGCTGCGGGATAGTCGTAAACGAGCGCGGCGTTTTCAGAACGCATAAGGGTCTGGGACTTGTAAACGAGGTTTTCAGCGAGCGGGAATTAAACGAGTTTGAGGACGGAAGAATAGCGGTAGGTCACGTCAGGTATTCCACGACGGGAAACGTAAATACCGCGAACTGCCAGCCGCTTACGGTAAGACACGTCAAAGGCTCTCTCGCAATAGCGCATAACGGAAATCTCGTAAACGCGCTTGAATTAAGGCGGGAGTATGAACTTCGCGGCGCGATATTTCATACGACGAGCGACACCGAGGTCATTTCTTATGCGATAACACGCGAGAGATTGGAGTGCGGCTCTATACAGGAAGCTGTCGAGAGGGCGATGCACAAGATAAAGGGCGCTTATTCTCTGGTTATCATGTCGCCGAAGAAGCTTATTGCGGCGCGCGATCCGAACGGCTTTCGTCCGCTTTCGTTAGGAGTGCTTCCGAATGACGGAGGATACGTTGTCGCGAGTGAAACTTGCGCGTTCGACAGTATCGGCGCTAAGTTTTTAAGAGATATTGAACCGGGAGAGATCGTCGTTATAGACGAAAACGGTATCGACAGCATAAAGACGCATTGCGGCGGAAAAAGCTCGATGTGCGTTTTCGAGTTTATTTATTTTGCAAGACCCGATTCCGTAATAGAGGGCGCTTCCGTTCATAGAGCAAGGCTGAGAGCGGGGAACTATCTCGCGCTCGAACACCCCGTACAGGCGGACGTCGTTATAGGCTGCCCCGACAGCGGGCTTGACGCGGCGCTCGGATTTTCGCAGACCTCGGGTATTCCCTACGGCGTGGGCTTTATCAAGAACCGATATATAGGCAGAACGTTTATCCAGCCTACGCAGGGCATGAGAGAAAACTCCGTTAAGATAAAGCTTAACGTTATCCGAGAAACTGTCGAGGGCAAGCGCGTTGTTCTGGTTGACGACAGCATTGTAAGAGGCACGACCTCCGCAAAGGTCGTAAAGCTTTTAAGAAACGCGGGAGCGAAAGAGATCCATATGCGCATAAGCTCGCCGCCGTTTATAAGCGAGTGCTTTTTCGGAACGGACATCGACAGCAAGGAAAACCTTATAGCGAACAAACACACGGTCGATGAAATAGCAAAGATAATAGGCGCGGACAGTCTGGGCTTTTTAAGCACGGAGAATGTCATAAAGCTTGCGGAAAACGCAAAATGCGGATTTTGCAGGGGCTGTTTTACGGGAGAATATCCTATAGAAGTCCCCGATGAAAAGCCGAAAGATAAGTTTGAAACGAAGTTTCAGGAGTAGTAATTAAAGGAGTATTGAGATGAACAGTTACAGCGAAAGCTACAAGGCGGCGGGCGTTGACGTTACGGCGGGATACGAGAGCGTAAGGCTCATAAAAGACGACGTAAAACGCACTGAGATCCCCGGGTGCATTTCGGGAATAGGCGGCTTCGGCGGTCTTTTTCAGCTTGACGTAAGCACAATGGCTGAACCCGTTCTCGTTTCGGGAACGGACGGAGTCGGCACGAAACTTAAGATCGCCATGCTTTTGAATAAGCATGACACCATAGGTATAGACTGCGTGGCGATGTGCGTAAACGACATAATCTGCTGCGGAGCTAAACCGCTGTATTTTCTTGATTATATAGCGATAGGGAAGAACTATCCCGAAAAAGTGGCGTCTATTGTAAAGGGCGTTGCGGACGGCTGCGTTATGGCGGGCTGCGCGCTTATAGGCGGCGAAACCGCCGAACATCCCGGAATGATGGCGGAGGACGAATACGATATTGCGGGTTATTCCACGGGCGTTGTGGACAAATCTAAAATTATCGACAACACAAAGATAAAAACCGGCGACGCGATAATCGGCATAGCTTCGAGCGGCGTTCATTCAAACGGATTTTCGCTTGTAAGAAAGGTGTTCAACATAAACGAGCAGAAGGTAAAGACGTTTGTTCCCGAGCTTAAAATGTCGCTCGGCGAGGCGCTTCTCACGCCAACAAAGATTTATGTAAAGCCCGTTCTTGACCTTATCTCAAAGGTGAATGTAAAGGGAATTTCGCATATAACGGGCGGCGGATTTTACGAGAATATCCCGCGTATGCTTCCCGAGGGAATTTCCGCGAAGATCATGGCGAACAGCTGGCAGATACCCGAGATATTCAAACTTATCCAAAAAGAGGGCAACATAACCGAACACGATATGTACAACACCTTTAACATGGGCATAGGAATGGCAATTGTCGTAGCGGACGAGGACAAGCAGAAAGCTGTTGATATTCTTACAGAAAACGGCGAAGAAGCGCACATCATCGGCTCGACGGTTGAGGGAACGGTCGGCGTTTTGTTCGGCTATTGATAAGAATTAAGGACAAGATAAAGGGGATTGAAAAATGGGATTTTTGGATATGTTCAAGAAATCCGAACTTAATCCTGATGAAATTACAATAGATATAAATGAAAACGGCATGGTTATAAACAACATGGCGGTTGATATTCCTACGCATATAACCGCTTTGGAAAAGCTGTTAGGCAAGCCGAGAAAAGTTGTATACCCAAAAGACGAGAACAACCCAAGCGAAAGAATAAACTACGCATGGGATAATCTGGGCTTGTGCTGTTATACAGACGGCGGGAAAGTGGTATTTTGCTTTGAAATAAGGCTAAACAAGGGCGACCACTGCCCGAAGCATTATCCGTCAAAGTTTTTTAGGGGCAAGGTGACAATAAACGGCACCCCGTGGCTTGAAGCAGTGAAAAACGCACCCCCTACGCCCATTGCGCCCGGTGAACCCGAATTTTTCCGCGCGATAACATTAGGATACTACAACGCCCTTGCGGAATACGTTGATTTCATGCAGGACGAAAATACGCGCACGGAAAAGGACTTTACGACAATTTC
>CANRKB010000029.1 GCA_947631115.1 uncultured Clostridia bacterium | reverse complement strand
TTTTCGGACAGTTTAATTCCGCGGCGATCCATTACCTGTTCAAATGCGGTAGTGTCAATATGTCTGCCCTCATACCAGCCGAAGAATCTAAGCATATCGTATGTGCGCTGCGTTGTTTCGGGATGATAATCGTATTCAACCGTGGTAATGTATTCGGCAAAGCCCTCTACATCTTCGGAAATCAGCTTATGGTCTTGGTTGTAAAATTTTCCATCTTCTGAAATGAAAAACCACTCTATAATGCCGGCACAATTCTGTACAAAACCCGTCCCATTAACAACGCAATTGATGTCTTGCCAATATTCGATTCTTGACCTCCAAATTATATCAAAAGTTATTTTATCGTTCGATTGTTTTTCAATGCGGTAAAAAAGCACATGTCCAATATTTATAAAACGTTCTACAATTTTGCTTGTGTTAAATACGCCGGAATAATATTCGCGAATATTATTTTCAATTTCCTCGGCAGAGTATGTTTTATGAATTGATACGGAGCTTGCCGCAGCGTATATGCGTTCTATAAATTCTTCGTTTGTCATTATAAACCTCCTAATTATTATGATCCCTCTAAATTAGAGAGAATACTACTAAATGTGTGTTGACAATTTTTGCAAGGGAGAGAACATAAATTTTATATATCTGAATGTGTTTGGTCGGGTTTTATAGGATCATTATTAAATTCATCTATATCAAAAAGCCAACCATAAGAATTTTTAACCAAATGATTTATACATTCCATTGTAGTTCTTCCTAAAGGGATCCCTCTTGCTTTGAGGATACCGTTTGGATCAATATAACAGGGAAAATCCATTGTGTTGACAACTGTTACCGGATATTCGCTGTGGTTATGCGTATCCATATCGGTTTTAAACTCCGAATTGTATATCGGCATATTCTCTAATATCTCATTAAGTGATAAGAAACGACACCTTTCAGAATACGGATTCACTGTTATCCCGCTAAATTCCCTTATAAAATTCAGTTGTGCATTTGAAAGAACAATATTTCTCCTATACAGCTCGTTAGAAAATGCTGTAACATCAACACATCGTCCCTCATACCACCCTGCTTTCCTTAGAACTGTGTAAACGCTTTCTTTAATTATAGGATGAAAATCGAATTCTACCGAAAGCAAGAAATCAAAGAATTCTTCCTCGTTTCCTGCTATCAATTCATGCTTATGATCGTAGAATTTTCCGTCTGATGACATATATATCGTTTTAATTATGCCGGCAAGCCCTGCTATATACCCGTTATAAAATACTGTTTTGTTAATATCCGTCCAAAATTCGGCTGAATCAAAACACGGTCCTACCACAAATTCCAAAACGTCATCAGATTTGTTTTCAGGTCTTTTGAACACAGCATTGCCGATCCATTTTGAAAATTCAATTATTGCATTGATATCCGTGTCATTTTCATTGCATTTATCACGTATAACGCTTTCAACATTATCGTCCCTTGATTTAAAAGACTGCAAATATTTTTGAGCTGACTTTAAAAAGTCTTGTCTTGTCATGGTATTCTCCTAACTCAAAATTTGCTTTGATCAATACAACAAAGACCGCAAATCTGCGGTCTTTGTTAGAATGATCATTCGTTCATACCAAGCTCTATTGCTTTAAAATTGTTTTTTATGAGCTTTTCTTTTATCGGCGGCACTACTTTTTCTATCGCCTTTTTCACGGTATCGAGCGTGAAAATTTTTGTTTCCTTTATTATCTTTCCGAGAAGTATCATGTTTGAACCGCCCTGAAGTCCGTTTTCGTTTGCCATTGAGGTTGACGGAAGATAGAAGCACGAAATGTCTTTTCTTTCGCATTTCGACTCGACGAGCGAGCTGTCAATAAACGCAAAGCCGTTCGGCTTTACGGCGTTTATAAACTTGTCAAACGAGGGCTGGTTCATTGCTACAAGTATATCGGGAGCAGTGACCAGAGGCGAGCCGATAGGCTCATCTGAAACGCAGACCGAACAGTTTGCTGTGCCGCCGCGCATTTCCGGGCCGTATGACGGGAGCCACGACAATTCTTTTCCGTCTGTCAGCGCGCAATAAGCAAGGATCTTTCCCGCGAAAAGAACTCCCTGTCCGCCAAATCCCGCAAGCAGAATTTCAGTCGTCATTTCGTTTCCTCCCCCGTTATGTCCTTGTATACGCCGAGCGGATAATAAGGTATCATTTCGTCCTGCAACCGCTTTATCGCTTCAAGCGGAGTTAAGCCCCAGTTTGTCGGGCAGGTCGAAAGCACCTCTATTATTGAAAAGCCGCGCTTTTCCTTTTCGTTTTCAAAGGCTTTTCTTATCGCCTTTTTCGCGTCGCGGATATGCGGAACGCTGTCCACCGAAACCCTCTGCGCGAGAGCCACACCGTCGAGCGTTGAAAGCATTTCGCACATTCTGACGGGATAGCCCGCTATTTTTACATCGCGCCCGTAGGGGGTCGTCTGCGTAATTTGTCCGGGAATTGTCGTAGGCGCCATCTGACCGCCTGTCATTCCGTAGATGGTATTGTTTATGAAAACAACGACGATATTTTCGCCTCTTGCGGCGCTGTGTACGGTCTCGCACGTTCCTATTGCCGCAAGGTCGCCGTCGCCCTGATAGGTGAACACCGTCTTTTCGGGGTTTGCGCGCTTTACTCCCGTTGCAACTGCGGGTGCGCGCCCATGCGGCGCTTCTATAACGTCGCAGCCGAAATAATCATACGCCATGACCGAACACCCGACGGGAACTACTCCCACGGTGTCGCCCTCTATCCCCATTTCGTCGATGACCTCGCAGATTATCCTGTGGACAATTCCGTGGGTACAGCCGGGGCAATAGTGCGTTGGAACATCAAGAAGCGATTTCGGACGTTCAAATACGACTGCCATTACAGCTCACCTCCAAGCGTTTTTATCTTTTCAAGCACGTCTGCGGGAACAGGTATCGCGCCGCCTGTCCTGCCATAGAAATAAACGGGCTTTGAACAGTTTATCGCAAGCTTTACATCATCTATCATCTGTCCCATTGACATTTCCACATCGAGCAGGCACTTTGCCGTTTTTGCCGCTTCGTTCAGCTCGTTTACGGGGAAAGGATAGAGCGTTTTCGGTCGGAACAGTCCTGCTTTTATGCCTGTCTTTCTCGCCATATTTACGGCGGTCTTTGCCACTCTTGCAGAAGCTCCGTATGCGCAGAGAAGAATGTCGCAGTCCTCGGTGAGATACAATTCGGCGTCAGTTTCGTTAGCCTTTACCGTTTCATAGCGTTTAAAGCGCTCAACCACGAGCTTTTCAAGGTCGTCGGGCTGTAAGTAAAGTGAATTTATAATGTGATGAGGGCGCTTGAATTTATGTCCGTCTGCCGCCCAGCCGCTTTTGTCGCACTTGCTTTTCGACAGTTCGGGAAGCGAAACGGGCTCCATCATCTGCCCCAAAAGCCCGTCGGCAAGGAGCATTGCGGGCATACGATATTTTTCGGCGGTATCAAAAGCCTTTGACACCATGTCCACCATTTCCTGAACAGACGCGGGCGCAAATACGAGGATATGAAAATCTCCGTGGCCCATTGCCCTTGTAGCCTGCCAATAATCCGCCTGAGAGGGCTGTATTCCGCCAAGTCCCGGTCCGCCGCGCTGAACATTGACAATAAGCGCGGGAACGTCAGACGCGGCAAGGTATGAGATACCCTCGGACTTAAGCGAAATTCCGGGAGACGAAGAAGATGTCATCGCTCTTACGCCCGTTGAAGCCGCGCCCAGCACCATATTTATCGCCGCTATCTCGCTCTCTGCCTGCAGGAAAACGCCGTTTACCCTGGGCATACGCTTTGCCATATACGCCGCAAGCTCGGTCTGAGGGGTTATGGGATAACCGAAAAAGCACTTGCAGTCTGCGCGTATTGCCGCTTCGGCAAGCGCTTCGTTCCCTTTCATAAGGTTTCTTTCAATTTTTTTCAACATCTCCGCCTCACTTCTCTACAATTATTGCACAATCGGGACACATTGTCGCGCACATTGCACAGCCTATGCATTTTTCCTCGTCGGTACATACCGCGTAGAAATATCCCTTTTTGTTGCACTTTTCATTCTGAAGCGCTACAATGCCCTTTGGGCAAGCCGCCGTACACAAGCCGCAGCCCTTGCAGCGCTCGGTTATTACCGTTATTTTTGCCATACTGTTTCCTCCGCATTTTTCTTATTATTTATCCTTTACTGCTCCCATACGGGTCTTACATAAACCTTTATCGGAAGCAAATTTTCGATCTCTATCTTACCGCAAAGCTCCTCGGGGCAAGTCGTATATTTTATCGGCAGCCCCGATTTTTCGGAAACTTCCCTTGCAAATTCCAGCGAATTTATGATAATATCGGCTGTAGTTTCCGAGCCTAAATTTGTGTTGTTTACTATAGCGGTGTGCTTCATACGGGAAGCGCTTTCTATTTCGTGCATTAGCTTTACCGCCTCGTCGGGAGAGTTTGTGAGGTATCTGCGCTCGTTTATCACATACAACATTTCAACATCACTTCGGGCGTTCAATTCTTCCGAAAATCTTCCGAGCGCGAATGCTCCCGCATCATCGCCGCCGACGTCAACTATAAGGTACTCGTACTTATCCGCAAGCCTTGCTAAATCAAACTGCAGCGACGGAACATCAAGATTTGAATTAGCGAAATCGGGAGCGACAAGGGTTATTCCCGACTTTTCAAAAAGCGCTTTAAAGTCAGCCGCTCTGAAATATGGGTTTACAACATCGAGGTCGGCTGCGGCGCAATTTCCCCGCATAAGCGCTAAATTCACCGCGAGGTTAGTTTTTCCGCTGCCGTAATGTCCCGTAATAACGGTGATTTTCTTCATTCTTTCACCCCGATTTTCGTAAACTGCATAATAATATTTTACAACAATAAGACGAAAATGTCAACAGCTATTGTTCTTTTTTTATCTGCTTTTCACAAAACTTGACAAAGGCTGTTTTCTATGATAAAATGGGAACAAGGAGGAATGAACATGAACAATAATATAAAATTCGGCGAGATCAGAGAATTCATCTCGCGCGTTGACGGCATTTCAATATGCATAAAGGAAACGCTTAATTATGAGCTTTACAACTTCATATCCGAAGTTCCCGAGAAATACGACGGCTATTATCTTTACGGCATAGGGGCGCTTAACGAACCGTTTGAAAACAACGGCTATAAAACTCATCTTGCGCTGGAAATAATGATTTCCGATAAACCAAGGGATGAGGGATAAACGATTTTTGGAAAAGGCAGAGGCAAAAGTTTGTTTTAAGCGTCGAACAACTTTTAACATCAAAACCACCAAACGGGCGGCGACACGGAAGTTTTTTGAAGGAAAGTCCAGAGAGGAAACTTTTTTACAAAAAAGTTTCCTCTATGGTGGGGGTACGGGGGCAAAGCCCCCGTCGCGTTAGCATAGCGCATCAGATTAAATGCCTTCGGCATTGAATCTGGGGTGTGGGGAAAACAAGAGTTTTCCCCACATTTCCGTTTTAAAAACCGTGTTTTTAAAACGGAAATCTTATAGAGATGTTTTGAACGGGAAAGTAAGTTAAGAATGAAATACCTCGGAGCGGGAAAGCAAATCTGCTGTTTAATTTATGGTTTCGATTTATAGGAGTACACCCGCAACAAGTTTCTCTCATTTATCACTGTTAAATAACCTTAACGAATTTACATTCACGCTCTATGGTAAATACTTTTTTAAGGCGGTTTCCACGCCCAAAACATCTCTATAAGATTGCCGTTTCAAAGCTCGGCTTTGAAACGGCAATGCGGGGAAAACTCTTGTTTTCCCCACACCCCAGATTCAATGCCGAAGGCATTTAATCTGATGCGCTATGCTAACGCGACGGGGGCGCTGCCCCCGTACCCCCGCCAAAGGGCAAAAATTTTTTGAAAAAAATTTTTTCCCTTTGGAATCCCTTTTCAAAAAACTTTCGTGCCGCCGCCCTTTTGTTGATTTGAAATCAAACGTTGATCGCCGCTCAAAACAGCTTCTTACCTCTAACCTCTATTCACGGAAGATAATCCACAATTTTAAGCTGTTCGTCAAATGTCGCTTTCGCAAAGCTGTATGTAAATCCCGGGCAGCCGTGCTTCGCCGCAAGCTCTTCGGTATAATCCTCCCAGCGGTAAATCTTCAGATTGCTGTTCGCCGCGTCATTGTCATAGTGCGTAACTATCGGCAGCGCCTCAGGCTCGGATAACGTTATCTCCCCGGTTTCAAGATCCTTCGTTACCGTAACCTCGCCTATCATTCCAAGTACCCCAAGCGGTATATCCATATGCGAAACAAAATTTCCCAGACAATAGAACACAAACGCTTCTCCCCCGTCGGGCTTCGTCACCCATTCCATCGGCTGAAGCGTGTGCGCCTGCGTCCCGAT
This sequence comes from uncultured Clostridia bacterium, assembly GCA_947631115.1. Taxonomy (GTDB): domain Bacteria; phylum Bacillota; class Clostridia; order Oscillospirales; family Ruminococcaceae; genus CAG-115. The sequence continues at coordinate 12,328 of CANRKB010000029.1, read as the reverse complement.
TATTATGTCCGCGCCCCAGTCAACAAGATCCTGCGTCATCTGTTTCTGCGACGGCTGTACCTCGCCCGTCGTTTCCAGACCGTAGTGCGGGCTTACCACCACAACGTCCGCAAGCTCGTCAGCTTCTTTCACAAGCTTCTTCACGCGCTCCGTCTGACCAAGATATGTAACGCTCATATCCGAGCCGCTCGGAAGCTCGTGTCCTTGATTTATATACTCCATAAATCCCAGAAACGCAAACGTTATGCCGTTTATCTCAACAACGGGGATCTCGTCCTCTTTTTCCCTCGTTGAAGCGCCGTATACAAGGCTTTCGGGGTGATTCTCCGACCACCACTTGAGAGTCGATTTAAGCCCCGCAGCGCCCTTGTCGAGAACATGGTTGTTGCTTATCGAAAACGCGTCGAAGCCTATATCTACCATCAGATCTCCACATTCTCCCGGAGTAGCGAAATCGGGATAACCCGACGCGGGATAATCGTCCGTGATTATAGTTTCCTGGTTTAACACCGCATAATCCGCCGCCGCCACAATATCCTTTACATCTTCATAGATATAGCTGAAATCATAGCCGCTCTTTCCCGCTTTCCGGGCGTACTGTTTCGCCTGGTCATAAAGCGTTGTGTGTATAAGATTGTCGCCCGCGCAAAGGAGCCTTACGCTCGGGTTTTCCGCAGGCTCGCTTTCTTCCGAAGAATTATCGCCGTCCGAGTCGGACACCCCGCTTTCTGTCGGATACGTCGGGTTGTTCTGAGATTGCGAATCAGACTGAGAATCGTCCTGCGTCAGCGTGCAGCCCGCAAGCAGGCACGCCGCAACTAAAACAGGCAGAATTTTCTTTTTCATTGTTTTGATCCTTTCGATAATAGTGTATAAAATTTACGGCAGGTAATCTACTACCTTTAATACCTTTTCAAATTGCTTTTTAGCATAGCTGTAACCGAAATTAGAGCAGCCGTGTTTTTCGGCAAGCTCCTCAGTGTAATTATCAAAACGGTAGATCTTTATGTTTGAATAACTCTTTTCATAGTGCGTAACTATCGGTATCGCCTCGGGGTCGGAAAGAACTATCTTTCCCGTGTCAAGCTCTTTTGTAACAGTAAGTCCGCCTATCATTCCCAGCATTCCGAGGGGCTGATCCATAGCCGAAACGAGGTTTCCGAGACAATAGAACACAAACGCTTCTCCGCCGTCGGGCTTTGTGACATATTCCATAGGCTGGGCGGTGTGGGGCTGGGTGCCGATGATTATATCCGCTCCCCAGTTTACCAAGTTTTGAGTTATCTGCTTTTGCTCCTCGGTCACTTCGTTTGATACCTCAAGTCCGTAATGCGGACTTACGACCACAACGTCGGCGAGCTTGTCCGCTTTTTCCACCAGCATTTTAATACGCTCGGTTTCTTTGAGATACGTTATGCTCACGTCCGAGCCGCTCGGAAGCGAAAGCCCGTTTGTATGCTCCATAAATCCCAGAAACGCAAATGTTATGCCGTTTATCTCGGCGATGGGAATATCGTCCTCTTTTGCCTTTTCCGAAGCTCCGTAAACCACAACATCGGGGTGTTTTTCCGACCAATACTTAAGCGTCGCTTTAATGCCTTTCTCTCCTTGGTCGAGCAGGTGGTTGTTGCTAATGGAAACAGCGTCGAAGCCTATTTCTATCATCTGGTCGCCGCAGTCTTCGGGCGTGCAGAAATGAGGATAATTCGACGGCTCAAACTCGTTTGTTATTATCGTTTCCTGATTAAGTACGGCAAGATCCGCCGAGGAAATTATGTCTTTTACGTCTTCATAAACGGGCAGAAAATCATAACCGCTGCCGCCCTTTCTTCTGTTTGCCTGCTTATAAATAGGGCTATGTATAAGGTTATCGCCCGCGCATACGAGCCTTACGGAGGGATTTTCTAACGGCTCGGAATTCTCGGCATTTTCGGAATTCTCCGAATCATCCGGCTGTTCCCGTATTTCCGAAGGATCGCTGCCGACGGCGTCGTTCGGAATAATATACACATAACTGTCCGAAGAGTTGTCGTCCGTCGCCGCGCAGCCCGCAAGCAAAACTGCCGAAACGATTATTGAAATGAATTTTTTCATTTTCAGCGACCTTTCATCCGCCGCTTTATTTGACTACAAATGCCGCGGGCAGTTTCCACGAAGACTGGCTGTAATAAAACGTAACGCTGTTTTGCAAATATTCTCCGTTATAGTACATACATGTAGAACTTCCGCCGTCGAGGTTTGCGGCGTTTACCGCTCCATAGCGCGTCATTATTTCTATAAGATCCGCCGCCGAAGCTCCGACATGGCTCTTATATCCGCGCCCGTCCGTTACAAGCAGAAGTATCGCGCCGTCCGCTCTCTGTCCTATCGCCGTGCGAGGATTAAGACCGCTGCCTGCGCCGTTTACTTCACGCGGAACGCCGTTTAATACAAGCTGGACAAAGTGATTGCTGTCAGCGTTCACGACTTCGGGGAAGCACACCGCGTCGCGTATTCCCTTTTCCTCTATCATATTCTTACATTCCGCCGCGCTCATTTTGCTTATGTCGACTATCTGCAGAAGATTGTTGTTTGTAAGACCTATAAGCACGAGATTGCCCCACTCCTGAGGGCGGTTTCTGAGAATAACGCCGTTTGAAATAAGAACGCCGTAGGCGTTGCCGCCGCAGTTGTTCGTGGAATTATAAATGCCGCCGTTTACGCCGCCCAAAGCACCCGCATTCTCCACAAGGTTATGCAGAGGAACACCCTCGGTCGGCCACTGGTCGTAGCCTGTCGCAACCGAAGCAACGCTTACTCTCGACGGGTCGCGGATTATCATAAGCGTGCCTTTATATGTAAGTCCCGCTATATCTATAACCTCTATTTCGTTTTGTTCGCTTTCGGGAATGTCCTCGCCAAACTGAGGAAGAGTTATCATTCCCTCGTTTATATCCGCATTTTCCACATCTTCCAAAGAGGTCTTGTCGACTATCTCCTGTATCTCGTCTTTCGGCAGGACAAGCGACGCTAAAAACTTCATCTGACCCGATTCCAGAACGGTCGTTACGAACGTATTTTTTGACGAGCCGTAGGCGCAGATTATCTTCAGCATGATAAACAGCGTTATTACTATTATAAGCACGAATACGCCGATAAACGCGAACACCCTGCCCGTTATCTTCAGCGCGGAAAATAAGCGTTTATGATTTTGTTTAACAGTCATAGTTTTTACCTTTCGTTTATAAATAAATATCGGAATTCATAAAGTTATTTTTATTTGACTACAAACGCACACGGCAGCTGCCATGAGGTTTTGCTGTAATAAAACGTTACGCAGTCCTGTAAATATTCCCCGTTATAGTACATACATGTGGAACTTCCGCCGTCGAGGTTTGCGGCGTTTACCGCGCCGTAACGCGTCATTATTTCAATAAGATCCGCCGCCGAAGCTCCGACATGGCTCTTATATCCGCGCCCGTCCGTTACAAGCAGAAGTATCGCGCCGTCCGCTCTCTGTCCTATCGCCGTGCGGGGATTAAGACCGCTGCCCGCGCCGTTTACTTCACGCGGAACGCCGTTTAAAACGAGCTGTACGAAGTGGTTGTTGTCGGCGCTCGTTTCCTCCTGAAAGCAGACTGCGTCGCGTATTTCTTTTTCCTCCAGCATACGCTTGCTTTCTGCGGGAGTCATTCGGCTTACATCGACTATCTGCAGGATATTGTTTTTCGTAAGCCCTATCATAACAAGCCCGCCCAGCTCTTGAGGTTGGTTTCTTATTATAACGCCGTTTGAAACAAGTATCCCGTAGGAGTGGTCGCCCTGGTATCTGGAAGAATCGAAAAGTCCGCCGTTTACGCCGCCTAAAGCGCCCGCGCGCTCTACTATCGTCTTCAGAGGAACTCCGCCTTCTTCGGGCCACTGATCCGGTCCGTATGCGGTAGTAGAAACGCTCACTCTCGACGGGTCTTTTATTATCATGAGCGTGCCTTTATACGTAAGCCCCGCTATATCGACGATCTCTATATCCTTTTTCACTTCGTTGTTTTCGGGAACGTCCTCGCCGAACTGAGGAACGGTTATCAATTCTTCGTCTATATTTGCGTCGCCTACAGCTTCGAGAGACGTTTTCGCTACTATCTCCTCTATCTCGCTCTGAGAAGCGCAAAACGAAGCGAGGAATTTTAGGCTTCCCGATTCAAGCAGCGTAGTTACCAGAGTATTTCTCGACGAGCCGTAAGCGCTGATTATCTTCAGCATACCGAACAGCGTGACCACTATTATAAGCACGAACACGCCGATAAACGCGAAAAACTTTCCGACTCCCGCAAAAATATTTTTAACGACAGTTTTCTTGCCTCTTTCAGCCGTCATTGCTTTCTCCTCCAAGGTTTTCATGCATAACGGCTATTCTCCAGCTTCCGTCTTCTATCTTGACAAAGTAAACTACGCTGTTGAAAACGTCCGTTTTATCGCCGACATATCTGTCGTCTTTATACAGATCCATGTACTTTTCAAAATAAACGCTGCACGAAAAACAATTGTCCGTATATTTCATAAAATTGCTGACAGACTCGTTGTTGAACGCAAGAATGTTATGGCCGACTATAAACGTTATATCTATTCCGTATGCCCACTGTCTTGCGTATTTATAATATTCCGAATCGGGAATAAGATATTTCGCTATAACGCTTAAGCCGTTGTCGTTTCCACCGATGTCGTCGGTCATAAACTTGCTCCAGAGTTTCATTGTTTCCAAAACGTTTATCTCTTTTGCAATGTCTTCGGGAACAGTTTCAAGAGTTTCGGGAGAAATATACGAGCTTCCGTGAGAAACGCTGAATGTTTTGGTAGCCGAACTGTCGGAAACCGTTGCGTTTATGCTTTCGCTGAAGAGCGAGAACTCATAAGTCTTCTGCTTCGGTAGCGTAACGCCCGCGTATTTCAAAAGGTTTTCTGCGTCGGGAGCGTCGGTTATCTCGGGATCGGCGAGCGTCATTCCCTCAACAGAGAACGTACAGTTTTCGGGAACGGATATGTTATAGCTGAACAACGGTAATTCGTCCCCGTCTGCATAGTTATATCTGCCGCCGATACCGTCCTGTACCACGACATGAGGCTCTTCCATTTCACGCACATGGAAAACGGTCTTGCCGCCGCTTTCCGTTCCCTTCAGCTCCTTGTCGTTTACAATAACTTTCAATCCATTCGGAAGCGTAATGCGATAATCGAACATTATCGGCTTTACGATATTGTTTTCAACGGTGTATGAAACGTCTTTTCCCTCGCTGTCGGTGAACTTTATCTCTGGGTCGTTCAATAATCCCGAAACGGCATAGAGCGGGGTTCCCGAAAGCGCCTCGCGATCCTCCTCTGAAAGCTCGACTCCGTTTATTTTCCCGGTTATCCCCTCGGGGCAATACACATGAAGATCATAAACGGCGTCGGAAACTGTCGGTATAAAATCTCTGAGGGTCCAGTCGGCGGAAGTAAAGAACAGAAGACTTGTCCTGGGATCTTTTCCCGTGAGGACGATTTTTCCGACATTATCCTCTCCGCTTCTCACCACATAAGTTTTCAAAAGCTCGCCGCTTTCGGACGTTACGAGCTTATACGTAAGCTCTTTTCCTACGACCTTTTCTGAATATTCCTTTTTAAACTCGTCGGGGTCGTTTTGTTCATAGCGGTTTGAACAAAGTTTGTTGAAATCTATCTCGGATAAAAGAGAGCCGTCTTCGAGCTTGCTTATCCTGTCTTCCACTATCCTTTCGGGCTGGACGCGGTCATAGTTGCTTACAGTTACGTTTACATAAATGAGGAAAGCGCCGCAGAGCAAAATAAGAACGCCTGCAAAAATGATAAGTGCAATAACGAATTTGTTTTTTGATTTCATAATTTCCTCCGAAGTATCTCTTGAAGCATTGCGAGATCTATGCAATCAGCAACGGGCGGGAATATCTCTCAACCGCCGCTTCTTAATTTGCATACTAAAACCCACTTTATAATTATAACATACACATTTCGATTTTGCAATACATTTTTCGTTCTTTTAAACAAAAACAAGCGTAAACTTTTGCAAAATGCCACAAATAACCTACGGAGAAAATTTGCCCCATAAAAATATTTTACCACGGACAGGAAGAAAATTTATTCCGTTTTTATTACAATTTTCTTACGTTTTTCTTACATTGTTTTTATTTTGCAAGCCGCGCATTATCTTCATTTTCAATCTGTCGGCAACAAAGTAAATTGCTCTCAAAAAGCGCTCGGCGGAACGTTTGTTCAACTTTTTCAAAAAATTTATAAAAACCCCTTGACAAATTTTTTACGTTATGATATAATAAACAAGTTGGTACGGCGGCATAGCTCAGTTGGCTAGAGCACTTGGTTCATACCCAGGGTGTCACCGGTTCAAATCCAGTTGCCGCTACCATTTCGGCCCGTTGGTCAAGAGGTTAAGACATCGCCCTTTCACGGCGGAATCATGGGTTCAATTCCCGTACGGGTCACCATCTAGAGGCTAGAGGCTAGAAGCAAGAGGTTAGAATTTGAGTTCTAGCCTCTTATTTCTTTTTATACGTTTTATTGGTCTGATACATCTTTCGGTTTAAACTCTTACCTCTTACATCTAAAAGCGGAGCTTTGTGTTTGCAAAACTCCGCTTTTTCATTTACAATATCCAAGCTTGAATATCTATGCCGAGGAACTTTTTCTTCCTGAATCCGATACAGATTCCCTGGTCGCCGTTTGCTTTACAATCGCCGTAAAATCCTATCTCGGGATAATAAAAACCGTCCTTTGAATGGGTTATCTTGCTGATATTGACGGCAATGGCGAAGATCTTGATTTCCTTTTCCACCTGATCTTCGGCAACGCGTTTTTTCCTGCCTATATTGTCGTATGCGTCATTGACATACTCGGCAATCTGCTTTCTGTAATCCTCGATTTTCACGTTTTCTATAAACCAGTTAAGGCAGGCAATTTCTTTTTCGGACAGCGCGAAATTGCGAGGTTTATAATGTCCTGTCTCGTCAAACTTATTGTCGCCCGTTGAAAAAACTTCAACCTTTTTCCGCTTTCCGAAAAGTTCAATGTAAATAGAATCCTCGTTGTTCAGTTGTTCAATCGGTTTCATTTATTTCACCTCTGAAAATCACTTTATATCCGCATGGTGCGCCTGCAGGGACTTCACTCCGAAATGCGTGTTTTCCTTTATCGCGCGTATGCCCTCGGCGCTTGCCTTCGCCGCCGCCATTGTGGTTATATACGGCACGCGGTGTTTTATTGCGGCTTTGCGAATATAGCTGTCGTCGTGGGCGCTGGTCTTGCCTGCGGGGGTGTTGATAATAAGCTGTATCTGCCCGTTTGAAATTTCATCGGCAATATTCGGTCTGCCCTCGTAGATCTTGAAAATCTTTTCAACGGGGATGCCCGCGTCCTTTATCATGCTGTACGAATTGCCCGTGGCAATTATCTTAAATCCGAGGTCGCTGAATGCCTTTGCTATTTCAACAAGTTCGGGCTTGTCGCGGTCGCAGACGCTGAGAAGAACTGTTCCCTCGTTCGGAAGTCTGGTCTGCGTGGCCTCCTGCGCCTTATAATAAGCCTCGCCGAATGTGGGAGCAATGCCGAGAACTTCGCCCGTTGAGCGCATTTCGGGTCCCAACAGCGGGTCGACTTCGGGGAACATATTGAACGGGAACACCGCTTCTTTTACGCCATAATGACCGATAATGCGGTCGTGAAGTTCCGGCACGGGCGATTTTCTTCCCGTAATGGGAGATGTTATAATGTCCGTCGCTATTCTCACCATGTTTATATCGCACACTTTTGAAACAAGCGGAACTGTACGCGACGCGCGGGGATTTGCTTCAAGAACGAACACCGTATCGCCCTCTATGGCGTACTGCATATTCATAAGACCCTTTACGCCCATTTCAACAGCGATCTTCCTCGTATAATCCTTTATCGTTTCAATATGCTTCTGCGAAAGATTTTTCGCGGGAAGAATACAAGCCGAATCTCCCGAATGTATTCCCGCAAGCTCTATATGCTCCATAACGGCAGGCACAAAACAGTTTTCGCCGTCGGAAATTGCGTCCGCTTCGCACTCTGTCGCGTGATTTAAGAAACGGTCGATAAGTATCGGGCGGTCGGGCGTTACGCCTACTGCCGCGGACATATAAACTCTCATCATCTCGTCGTCATGAACGACTTCCATTCCTCTGCCACCGAGAACATAAGACGGACGAACCATAACGGGGTAGCCTATCTTGTTCGCTATTTCAAGCGCTTCGTCGACATTTACCGCCATTCCGCTTTCGGGCATCGGTATACCGAGCTTTTCCATCATAGCGCGGAACAGGTCTCTGTCCTCCGCTTCGTCAATGGTTTCGGGAGAAGTTCCCAAAATATTGACGCCGTATTTCTTAAGATCGCTTGCGAGATTAAGCGGCGTCTGTCCGCCAAACTGCGCGATAACTCCGACGGGCTTTTCCTTTTCGTGGATAGAAAGCACGTCTTCCAGCGTAAGCGGCTCGAAATAGAGCTTGTCGGAAGTATCATAGTCGGTGGAAACGGTTTCGGGGTTGCAGTTTACGATAATCGACTCAAACCCTAACTTTTTCAGCGCGAGCGCCGCATGAACGCAGCAATAGTCGAACTCTATGCCCTGCCCTATTCTGTTGGGACCGCCGCCCAAGATCATTATCTTCGGCTTGTCGGTATTTACGGGGCTTTTGTCTTCGGGGAGATTGTATGTTGAATAGTAGTAAGCGCTGTCCTGAGTGCCGCTTACATGAATGCCCTCCCATGCCTCGCATATTCCCGCTTTAAGGCGCGCGTTTCTTATCTCCTCTTCGGAAACGGCGAGAAGCTGACTTAAATAGCGATCGGAGAAACCGTCCTGCTTTGCCTTTCTGAGAACGTCTGCGGTGGGTATGGTGCCTTTTAATTTTGCAAGCTCGTTTTCTTCTTCGACAAGCTCTTTCATCTGCTGTAAAAACCAGTGCTTTATTTTTGTAAGCTGATATATCTCCTCAACCTCTGCGCCCTTGCGGAGTGCCTCGTAGATGATAAACTGTCGCTCGCTCGAAATCGTGCGGAGTTTATCCAGAAGTTCTTCCTTTGAAAGCTCGTTGTAGTTCTTTGCATATCCCAAGCCGTATCTTCCTGTTTCAAGGCTGCGTATGGCTTTCTGGAAAGCCTCTTTATAGGTCTTTCCTATGCTCATGACTTCGCCGACGGCTTTCATCTGCGTACCTATCTTGTCCTCGGCTTTTTTGAACTTTTCAAACGCCCACCTTGCGAATTTAATTACTACATAATCTCCGTCGGGAACATACTTGTCGAGCGTTCCGTATTTTCCGCAGGGGATCTCTGCAAGCGTCAGCCCGCAGGCAAGCATTGCCGAAACCAGAGCTATCGGAAATCCCGTAGCCTTTGAAGCAAGCGCGGAAGAACGCGATGTTCTCGGATTTATTTCAATTACGACAACTCTGCCTGTTTCGGGGTCGCGGGCAAACTGACAGTTGCAGCCGCCGATGACCTGAATGGCTTCTACTATCTTATAAGCCTGGCGCTGAAGGTCAAGCTGAACGTCTTCAGGTATAGTAAGCATAGGCGCGGAGCAGAACGAATCTCCCGTATGAACGCCCACTGGATCGATGTTTTCTATAAAGCAGACGGTGATTATATTGTTATCCGCGTCGCGGACTACTTCGAGTTCAAGCTCTTCCCAGCCGCTTATACATTCTTCTACAAGCACCTGTCCTACAAGGCTCGCCTGTAATCCTCTCTCGCAAACGACTTTCAGCTCGTCTACGTTATATACCATTCCGCCGCCTGCGCCGCCCATGGTATACGCGGGACGAAGAACAACGGGATAGCGCAGTTTTTCCGCGATCTTTACCGCCTCGTCAACGGTATAAGCAACCTCGCTTCTCGCCATTTCAATGCCGAGCTTTTCCATGGTATGCTTAAACTCTATTCTGTCCTCGCCGCGCTGTATAGCGTCGATCTGAACGCCGATAACTTTAACGCCGTACTTATCCAGAATGCCCGCCGTTCCGAGTTCGGAACATAGGTTAAGTCCCGACTGACCGCCGAGGTTCGGCAAAAGAGCGTCGGGGCGTTCTTTTTCTATTATCTGCGTCAGTCTGTCGACGTTCAGCGGCTCGATGTAGGTTATGTCCGCAACGTCGGGGTCTGTCATGATAGTCGCGGGATTTGAATTTACGAGAACTATCTCATATCCGAGCTTTTTCAGAGCTTTACAAGCTTGTGTTCCCGAATAGTCAAACTCGCACGCCTGTCCTATTATTATAGGACCCGATCCGATGATGAGGATCTTGTTAATATCTTGTCTTTTTGGCATCAATAACTCCGTTCCCGCACCGCTGTAGGTACGCAAAAAAATAAAATGAAAAGTTACGGGCAGTCTCCCGTATTTTTACGCTATCTATTATCATACCATAAATTTAAAAAAATTTCAATAGCAATTCAACAAAATTCCCGACTTTTAAAAAAATTTGTAAATAGTTCACCACTATTGCAAAATTTATGTTACAATTGAAATATTGAATACTGACACGGAGGAACTTTTATGAGAAAAAAACTTTTGCTCGTGTACAATCCCGTTTCGGGAACAGGCGGGATAATATCTTCCCTCGCCGACGTCATTTCGGCATTTACTGCGGCGGGATATGACGTTACGGCTCACCCGACTTCCGAACAAGGCGACGGAAAGCTGTTTATCGAACAATACGCCGATAATTTCGACCTCGTTTGCTCCTGCGGCGGAGACGGTATGCTTCACGAACTTTTTTGCGGAATGAAAGGTCATAGCGGCAAATGCGGCTATATTCCTTCCGGCACGGTAAACGATTTCGCTTCTTCCATGCAGATACCGAAAAATATCCCTGAAGCCGTGAAAATGATATTGGAAGAAAACTACAGAAAAATCGACGCGGGAGAAATGAACAAGAACAGGTTCGCTTATATAGCGGCGTTCGGAGTGTTTACGGAAGTAAGTTATTCCACCAGCCACAATCTTAAGAGCGTTCTCGGTTCTTTCGCTTATTTCCTTGAGGGAGTGAAAAGATTCGACCCGTTTTATTTCAGCGAAAAGGCGTCTAATCTGAAAATAACCTGCGGCGATTTTATTTACGAGGGAGAGTTTTCTTTCGGAATGGCGGGAAACACGCTTTCCGTTGCGGGTTCTACGCTTACCGTTCCGTCCGACGCATCTATGGATGACGGACTTCTCGACTTCTTGTTTATCAGAACGCCGAAAACTCTCGCGGATTATGATAAGATACGCATTGCGCTTACAAACGAGGACAAGCCCTGCGACAGCGTTATACGCCTTAAAGCAAACTCGCTGAAGCTCGAATCGGAAAAGCCCGTCGACTGGGATCTTGACGGAGAATTCGGCGGAAGCTTTTTGACTGCGGAATTTTCCGTGGACAAGCAGGCGATAACCATTGCCGCCCCCGAAAAGGGTTGAAGCAAATCCGTCGGTTAGTCTTGAATTTTTTACTTAAAAAAACGCCGCTTTGCGGGGAATTAATCTTCCCGAGCAAAGCGGCGTTTGTTATTTTTCCGAGCTTTTCTTCCTCGATTTTGAGAACACAAAGATCTTGCTGAAAATGTAATTGAGAACTATTACCACAACATTTGTAAAGACCTTTGCCAAAAGCTCGTACCAGCCCGCGTGAAATCCCGTAAGATCCACCAGCAGGAACATAAGTACAACGTCCACCAAAAGCGTAGAGAGCCTTGAAGCGTAGAACCTGAGCGCTTCCAGAAGAACTTTTCCGAACGTTTTGTTTTCGCTCTTGAAAACAATTATCCTGTTCGTTATGAAAGCGAACGTACTGGCTAATATCCACGACAATATGTTCGGAAGAATGGTGTTGCTTTCTATGCCGAAGCGCGAAGTGAGCGTAAATATCCACGAGAGCTGTTCGGGAACGCTCTGCGCGTTTGGGAATATCGCCCTGAAAACAATATAGCCGACTATCGACACAACCGTAGTAAGCACGCCGAAAACAAGATACAATATTATCTCGCGATATTTTTCAAAAAACTGTTTTCTCCCCTCGCGGGTCTTTATAAGAGATAGAATTTCGGATACCTTTCCTTTTTGCATTTTTTTCACTTCCTGTCATTACGGTTCGTTCTGTCTAATTTACAAAGCAAGTATATTTTACCACATAATTCAAAAAAAATCAACAGTTTTTTTAAAACTGTTTTGAACGTAAAAATTTGTCAAATGTTATGATACAATAGATATGTTACAAAAAGAGAAGACAAACTACCTCAAATATGTTATAATGTTAATAACCAC
>CANRKB010000028.1 GCA_947631115.1 uncultured Clostridia bacterium | reverse complement strand
TGTGGTTATTAACATTATAACATATTTGAGGTAGTTTGTCTTCTCTTTTTGTAACATATCTATTGTATCATAACATTCTTCCACGAATATCATATAAATAGGTAGTTGCATTTTTTATTAAAATGTTGTATAATAAAAGGTAGACGAAAAATTGAACAGCTTGAAATAAACGTCAGCTTGTTCGGGAGGTATAATTATGAAACTCATTTTTGCGGTCGTAAATAACGACGACAGCCACTCTGTCCAGTCGGCTCTCACTAAAAACGGATTTCAGGCGACAAAGCTCGCTTCTTCGGGCGGTTTCCTAATGGCGGGAAATACAACGTTTATGATATGCTCCGAAGATGAAAAAGTAGACGCGGCGCTTGATGTCATAAAAAACCATTCCCACAAACGCAAACAGTTCGTTCCGAACGTATCAGCCTACGGCGAGGGACCTTATACGGGATTTCCCGTTGAAGTTACCGTCGGAGGAGCGACAGTTTTTGTCACAAATATCGAAAGATTTGAAAAAGTATGAAGCTTTACGGAAAAGAAAAGGCAGTTGAAGTCCTCGAAAAAACCGCCCGGCAAAACCGCCTTCCCCACGCGATAATGTTTTCGGGGAAAAGCGGAGTCGGAAAAAAGGCGCTCGCGCTTTACGCCGCTCAGCTTATATTGTGCGATAACAACGCCTGCGGGGAGTGCGCCTGCTGCAGGAATATAGAGAACGGCACACACCCCGACGTAATTTTCGTAAAAAAAGCGTGCGGGGGAAAATATTCCGCAGAGCCGTTTCGCGAGGTATTGAAAAACGCGGTCGTCCTGCCGAATAACGGGAAATATAAGGTCTATGTTTTCGAGGACTGCGACACAATGCTCCCCGTCCATTTCAACGCGCTTTTAAAGCTTGTAGAAGAGCCTGCCTCACATCTGCGGTTCGTTTTCACCTGCGCGAACACCGCGCTCGTTCCCGAAACTATATTGTCTAGGGTGACGGAATACGCCGTACCCGACCCGACAGTCGACGACTGCGAGAGGTTTCTTATAGAAAGCGGAGTTGAACAGGAAAAAGCGAAAGAGCTTTCCGAAACGTTTTCGGGGAATATAGGAGAATGTTTGGAAAGCATAAGCGGCGATGAATCGAAAACAGTCGCTTCCGCGCGCGACATAGCCGCGGCAATAGCGGCGCGGGATATGTTTTCGGCGTATGCAAAGCTCTCGGCTCAGTCGGGAAGAAACGAGCTTTACCGAATTTTCGACTGCCTTGTAAATATTTTCCGCGACGCACAAGCGATAAAATACGGCGAGTCTGCCGAAAATACGGACAAGGACATCGCCCAAAAAATAGCGAATAATTTTTCCGAAGAAGAAATAATGCGAATGTCGGATACGGCGTTTGAGATATGCTCGGGAGAAGTTTTTAACCTGAACGCCGCCCTCTGCGCGTCTTATTTCATTTCGGGAATTATGGATAATTAAACATTTTAAGGAGTATTATGGAGAATAACGATTATTTTACCGAAAAAATATCACCCAAGAACAAACCTTCCTCTCTCGGCTCGGAGATTCATCCCGACAGCCTTTCGGAAAATGTCGAGATAATCGGCATTCGCTTTAAGGACGTAGGAAAGGTATACTATTTCGCGCCGCTCGGCGTCAGCTTTAAGGCGGGAGAAAAAGCCGTAGTTGAAACGACCCGCGGAGTCGAATGCGGAGAGATAGTAGTTGCAAACTGCGAGATCCCCCGCGCTTCGCTCTCTTCCCCGCTTAAAGGCATAATCAGAAAAGCGACCGAAGCCGACATAAAACAGCTCGAGCAAAACCGCGCAAAGGAAAAGGAAATAATGCGGACGTTCATCGAAAAGATCCGCCAGCACAAGCTCGAAATGAAGCCCATTGACGTTGACTATACCTTTGACGGAAGCAAGATTTTGTTTTATTTCACATCGGAAAGCCGCGTGGATTTCCGCGACCTCGTAAAGGATCTTGCCGCCGTATACCGCACAAGAATTGAATTAAGACAAATAGGCGTGCGCGACGAGGCGAAAATGCTCGGCGGTTTGGGTATCTGCGGAAGACCTTTTTGCTGTTCGAGCTTTTTGGGAGAGTTTCAGCCCGTGTCGATAAAAATGGCTAAGGAACAGCAGCTGTCGCTCAATCCTACGAAAATTTCGGGAACTTGCGGCAGACTTATGTGCTGTCTTAAATACGAACAGAACTGTTATGAAGATTTCCTCAGAACTACGCCAAAATGCGGCGCAAGCGTTGATACGGCGGAGGGTCACGGAATTGTTACCGACGTAAACCTTCTGACGGGAATGCTTACGATAAAGCTCGACAAAAAGCCCGACGTTCCTTTTATTGTCAACAAGGAAGAAGTTAAAGTCATAAAAGACGCGCAAGTCAGAGTTTCAAAGAGCGAGATGAAGGATCTTAAAAAACTTGAAGATTAAATCATTCCAAAGCCAAGGAGCAACAGATGAACGTTTTATATTATGTAAACAGCAAAACTCAGAAAACCGTTGAAAAAAGCGGAGTCGGGCGCGCGCTTTATCACCAGCTCAAAGCCGCCGAGCTTAACGGAATAAATTGCGTATCAACGCTCGAAGAAGCGGACGTTGTGCATATAAACACCGTGTTTCCCGACGCGGTGTGTATGGCGATAAAGTCGAAACTTCGTAATGTACCCGTGGCATATCACGCGCACTCTACGAGAGAGGATTTCAGAAACTCCTACATAGGCGCAAATCTCGTTGCGGGAGCTTTTAAACAGTGGATAAAGTTCTGCTATTGTCTGGGGGACGTTATTATAACGCCCACGGAGTATTCAAAAAAGCTGCTTAAAGGCTATGGGATAAAAAAGCCGATTTATGCCGTTTCAAACGGGATCGACCTCGACGACTATAAACCGACAGCCGAAAAGGCGAAAAAGTTCCGCGAAAGATACGGCATAGGCGAAAACGAGAAAGTCGTTATGTCAATTGGACTTCTGACAAAAAGAAAGGGTGTCCCCGATTTTGTAAAGCTTGCGAAAAGAATGCCCGAATATAAGTTTATTTGGTTTGGCGCGGCAAATATAAAACTTGTGGGGAACGAAGTCCGTAAATCGGTGACAAAAGACCTGCCGAATAATTTGATTTTCGCGGGATATGCCGACAAGCCGCAAATTCAGGAAGCGTTGAGCGGAGCGGATTTGTTTTTGTTTCCGTCGCATGAGGAAACGGAGGGAATTGTCGTTTTAGAGGCGCTGGCGATGAAAATTCCCGTGCTTCTGAGAAATATTCCCGTTTACAGCGGCTGGCTCGAAAACAAAAAGAGCTGTTATATGGCACAAGATATAGACGAGTTTGAAAAACTTGCAAGGGATATTCTTGAAAAGAAACTGCCCGATCTTACGGAGAAAGGCTATGAAGTTGTAAAAAAGAAGAGCCTTAAAATAACGGGCATGCAGCTTCTGAAAGCATACAAAAAAGCCGCAGCGCTTCGCAAAAAGAAGAAAACCCGCTCGGCATACAGATCAAAAAGAAAACTGACTAACTGAGCATAAAAAAGGACGTAAACATAACAAGAATGGAGAACATAAAGGAAAACAAAATGGGCGTTATGCCCGTAAGAAAACTGCTGATAACAATGTCATTGCCTATGGTCATTTCAATGTTCGTCCAGGCAATGTACAACCTTATCGACAGCATTTTCGTGGCGCAGATAAACCAGGACGCCCTGACGGCGGTCAATATGGCGTTTCCCATGCAGTCGCTGATGATAGCGTTTCAGACGGGATTGGGCGTCGGAATGAACGCGCTTATTTCAAGGCTTTTGGGAGAAAAGAAACCGCAGGACGCCGGCAACGCCGCGATTCACGGACTTATACTTACGCTGGTGAATTATCTGCTGTTTCTGACGGTGGGACTGACGCTGACAAAGGCGTTCTTTTCCGTTCAGAGCAAGTCGGGCGCGGTTATTAACTACGGCGTGGAATATCTTTCGATAATCTGCCCTTTCAGTTTCGGGTTGTTTTTTCAGATATGCTTTGAGAGATTTTTGCAGGCAACGGGAAAGACAGTACATTCAATGATAATGCAGGGTTCGGGCGCGATAGTAAATCTCATATTCGACCCTATTCTTATCTTCGGCATTGAGCCGCTCGGTATCCCCGCAATGGGCGTAAAAGGCGCGGCAATAGCGACCGTCGCGGGTCAGATAGTTTCAATGCTTATAGGTATTGTCCTGCACTTTGTTTTTAATAAAGAGCTAAGGCTCAATTTCAAAAAGTTCCGCCTTTCATTCAAAAGCATAGGGAGAATATACAGCGTAGGAGTTCCGTCGATAATAATGAGCGGTCTGCTTGCGGTTATGACCTATCTTATGAACATTATTCTGAGCGAATATGAGGAAACGGCGGCGACTGCTTTCGGAGTGTATTTCAAGCTGCAGAGCTTTGTTATTATGCCGGTTTTCGGAATGAACAACGGTATTGTTCCGATAATCGCCTACAATTACGGAGCAATGCGCCGAACCATAGGCGAGGAGAGCGAAAAGAACGACCGCTCCGATTATTATTCCGCGCGAATAACAAAGGCGGTAAAGCTCGGAATTATATTCGCCACTTGTACTATGCTTATAGGGCTTTTGCTGTTTCAACTTTTCCCGACGTTTTTCCTGTCGTTCTTCAATCCCGACGAAAGGCTTTTAGCAATAGGCGCAACGGCGATAAGAACGCTTTCATGGTCGTTTTTGTTTGTGGGAGCGGCGGTTGTTCTGACGTCGGAATTGCAGGCGCTCGGTCACGGGATAATGAGCTTGTTTGTATTTCTGGTGAGGTTGCTTGTTCCCGCGCTTCCGCTGGCATGGCTTTTCGGGAAGATGTGGGGACTAAGCGCGATATGGTGGGCTTTGCCCGTGTCGGATCTTCTGGGACTTACGCTGGCGCTTATATTTGTTATCAATGTTAACAGAAAGGTTTTAAAGCGGTGATGATATGACGAATTGCGATGATTGCGTGAATTACGTTTACGACGAGGAGTGCGATTGTTATACCTGCCTTGTAAACCTTGACGAGGACGAGATGTACAGGTTCTTGCAGGGAACAAACGACAATTGCTCGTTCTACGAACCTGACGATGAATACAAGATAGCGAGGAAACAGTAAAGGAATGCAAGGAAAAACCAAAAGGTTTTCCCAGCTTGTATAAAAAGTCCAATTTCAGACTGTAGAGAAAGCCCCAGATACCGCATTGAACGCTACGCGTACAACGCTGAAGCGGCACTGCGGCTAGGCTTTGTGCCTGCCGCAGTGGCGCTGACGACGTAGATGGGGCTTTATCTACAGTCTGAGGTTTTCCCCTTGACCCTTTTCAAAACTTTTATTTGCCGCCGCTTGCGCGGCGGACGATAACCAAAGAGAGCTTGCCCCCGTGATCATGATACGATTTTTCATGGCCTTGAACATAATTTAAAATTATAAAACAAAGTTTTTTCAAAAAGTACTTGATTTTTATGGGGAAATGGTGTATAATACAATGTGTATTTGTATGAGTGTTCTCGATTATGGGCGCAGGCCCCGACAGCATTGCGCCGTGAACCATGTCAGGCGGGGAACCGAGCAGCATTAAGCGGAACGCCGTGTGTGTACGGCAAGCCTGCTCTCATAATCGAGAACATTTTTAGATTTATCAGGGGCTTTAAATTATTTCGGCTCTCAGGCTGCAAAGAAAGCCCGTTATCTTGAATGAACGGCGGTGGGTCGATGTATCTTGCTCTTTATCGTAAATATCGCCCGAGGACGTTTGACGATGTTATTTCCCAGGAGCATATAACAACTACTCTTAAAAACCAGATCAAAAACGGTTCGGCGGCTCACGCATATTTGTTTACGGGATCCCGAGGCACGGGAAAGACCACCTGCGCAAAGATACTTGCGGCGGCGGTAAACTGCCTTTCGCCGAAAGACGGAAATCCTTGCCTTGAATGTGAAAGCTGCAGGGAGATCTTAAACGGCTCAGCGACGGATATTGTCGAAATGGACGCGGCTTCCAACAGAGGCGTTGACGATGTAAGACAGCTCCGCGACGAAGTTTCATATTCGCCCGTCAGCTGCAAATACCGCGTTTATATCATAGACGAGGTGCATATGCTCACGCCCGAAGCGTTCAATGCGCTTTTAAAAACGCTTGAAGAACCGCCCGAACACGTAAAGTTCATTCTCGCGACGACGGAACTTCATAAAGTTCCCGCGACAATTGTTTCAAGATGTCAGAGATTTGAGTTTCGCAGGATAGACGCGGCGCAGAGCGCAGAGAGACTGCTCGAAGTCGCAGAAAAAGAGGGCGCTCAGCTTGACGAAGACGCGGCGCTCCTTATCTCGCGGCTTTCCGACGGAGGAATGAGAGACGCGCTGTCGCTTTTGGACAGGTGCGTTTCGTCCGAGAAACACGTTACGGCAGAGGCGGTAAGAGATTGCGCGGGCGTTGCGGACGACAAGTATCTGTTTGAGTTTTCACAAATGATAGCAAACGGCGACGTCGGCGGCTGCATAAGGCTTCTGTCGGAGCTTCACAAGGCTTCAAAGGACATGGCGCTTATTGTGGACGAGCTTTCGCTTCACTTCCGCGACCTTATGTTGTGCAAGACTGCGCCCGAGGACAAGTCGCTTCTTTCATGCATGCCGAACGAATATGAAGACGCCGCAAAGCGCGCGGAAATGTTTTCGCTCGGCGATATATTGAGGTGCCTGACGCTTCTCAGAGAATGCGCCGACGGAATGGGAAAAACCAGACAGCGCAAGACGTTTGCCGAGATGTGCTTTGTGAAAATGTGTACGGGAGCGTCGGCTGACAGCGGCGAAAGGGCTGTTTCAAAGCGCGCCGAATACCGCGCGGTACAGCCGCAAAAAGAAGAGTTTATCCCTACTCCTCCCGAAAAGATGTCGCGCGAAAGCCGCTATAATCTCAGCCGTCTGCGCGAGGTCACAAAAGAGGTTATAAATCTTAATTCCGCGGAGAGCAATTTAGCTTTGAGCGAGGAAAAAACCGAGCGACCCGCAGAGAAAGTTTCCGATAAGGACGCGCCTTTAGAAGCGCCGCCCTTTCCCGAAGAACCTCCGGGTTCTTATGAGAGAGAAAATGAACTTTCGAGCGGTGAAAGCGCGAAAGAGAACGCTTTGAGCGAAGCGGAAGTTACCGAAGAAAATGTCGGAAATTCGCCCGAAAGCGAGGCTGATGTAAAAGAGATTCCCGAAACGGACGGCGAAACTTCCGAAAAAGCCGAGGACAATCCACCGAAACGTTCGGGAGTTATTCCGAACGACGAATGGAAAGGGATAATCGAAAAGTGCGATTTCTTGTCGCAGACGCTTCTCAAAGATTCGCAGGCGGAGTTTCGCAAAGACGCGCTTGTTGTTAAAACGAACAGGACGTTCCTCTTGAAAAATGCCGAAGCGGAAAATCTCAAAGAGCTTCAGAAAGCGATCTCGGAGGCGCTGGGATACGACGTAAAGATAAGGATCGAAAAACTTAGTGACAATTCCTCCGAAAACCTAAGCGAAGCGGAAAAGCTTCTGCAAAAGGCGGGGGATATGGGAATAGACATCAGGATAAGTTGAGTGCTTCTGTTTCTGAAAAATGATGAAAGGACATTGTTATGAAATCAAGACTTCCCGAAGAATATCGCAATTCAAACGCGAATATGAACCAGATGGTAAGAAAGGCTCAGAAGATGCAGGAAGAAATAACCCGCGTCCAGGAGGAGCTTCAGCAGAGAGAATTTACAAAGCAGGTCGGCGGGGGCGCGCTTGAGCTTGTAATGACGGGCGACAAGAAGCTGAGAGCGGTAACTTTAAAGCCCGAGGTCGTAGACCCCGACGATATAGAAATGCTCCAGGACCTCATCATAAGCGGAGTAAACGAGATAATCGCCGAGATTGAAGAATACAGCGAGTCGGAGATGGAGAAAATTACGGGCGGAGTTTCAATGCCCGGGTTGTTTTAAAAGCAATTGGATAAGGAGGAGCTGTTAAAACTCCCGCCTGTTTTGTTTGCGCCTTTTCTGGCGGCAGGAGCGCTGATTGCATACTTTGGCGGCAGTTTTGCGGGCGGATGTATATTCGTCGCGGCTGCCGCTTTTTCGATTGTATTTGCCAAAAAGCTGAAGAATGTCACGATATGTTCTGCGGGATTAGCCGCAGGCTCGGCGGCTATGGTGATATATACATTGTGCTACGGGATGCCTGTCATAGGCTATGCGGGTCAAACCGTCACCACGACCGTAAAAGTAACGGGCATAACCGAAAAATCGGGAGATACGCAAAGGTTTATCGGAGACGTAACGCTCGGAGATTATTCGGCAAAGGTAGACCTTTCGAGCGAAAGCAGCGTTGAAGTCGGAAACGTTGCCGTGGCGGTAATTGATTTAGAGCGCGCGGATAAGGAAAACGAAGTAATAAATTTTGCAAACGGGATATTGCTGTCGGGAAGCGTTTCGGAATTTTTTGAGATAAAAAAACAAAACATCGGCTTAAGCGGATTTATCGAGCAGATACGCGATGAAATGACGGACCGTCTTTCAGAAGAACTTTTCGGCGAGGAAAGGCAGCTTGCTCTATCGATGTTTTTCGGCAAGGACGAAAGCCTTTCACAAACGCTTTCCGAGAGAATAAGGATAAGCGGAGTTTCGCATTTTACCGCGGTTTCGGGAGCGCATTTCGCTATTCTTGCTTCGGTTATTTTAAGGCTTTTTCCGAACAAGAACCGCAAGGCAAGAGCGTTGTTTTCATTTTTTATAGCGCCATGCGGAGTGCTTTTCTTCGGATTTACGCTGTCTGTTATGCGTTCGTCGCTTATGTTTCTGCTGATGAGCATTGCGCCGCTTTTCAAAAGGAGAGCCGACACGCTTAACTCGCTTTGCATAGCGGTTTGTATTATACTTATCACAATGCCGCAGGCTGTACTTGATATTGGGTTCGCTTTATCGGTATTGGGAGTTTTCGGCGCGGGTATCGCAGGACCCGCCATAGCGGAAAAACTTTGCGAGCTTATTCCCGAAAAGGCAAAATTTGTTTCACCTGCCGTCACGGTATTTATGTCGTCTGTTTGCGCGGTTTTTTGTACCGCTCCCGTAAGCGCCGCGGTATTTAAAGGTTTGTCGCTCAACGCTGTTTTGGCGTCGATATTGATAATGCCGCTGCTGACGGTGGGAATGACGTTTATGCTGCTGCTCGGTTTAACGGGCGCGGGAATGTTTGCCGTACCGATAGAGCTTTCGGTCAGGCTTATAATTATGATAATAAACCTTTTCGGAAGCGAGCGCAGGGCGTTTATAGGTCTTAATTTCTTCGGCGCTTGGATATTTGCGGCGATATGCGCGATATTTGTAGCGGTTTCAATGTTCGGGAATATGAAAACGTTGTGGAAATGCACCGCGGGAACAGTAGTCGTCGCGGCGGTTTGTATAGCGGTTTCTTTCGGTGTAAACGAAAACCGCCGAGAGATACGCTTTGTCGGCAACAGCACGACAAACGCGGCGGTGGTGATATGCGGAGAAAAAGCGGACGTTTATGTTTCGGGGAGCGGCGTTGGAATTGCCGACGACATTTCCCGATGTATGCGGGAAAACGGAGCGTATGAGATAAATATGCTGGCGGCGATAGATTCGGACTTCTGCGGAGAGCTTGCATTAGGCGAACTTTTACAGCTTTGCGATATAGAAAACATTGTTCTCGGAAAAAACATTTCGGGAATACCCGCGCGGCTTGTCAATAAAAATTCAACATTCTGCGTAAACGGCATGACTATTGAGTCGGCAAAGGCTTCGGACAGTAAAACGAGCGCGGACATTGTTCTCTATCACGGAACGATTACAAAGCCGCCGCAGACAGGCGCGGAGCTTGCAATATACTTTACGAACACAAGCTACGACCTGCCCGAAAACAGCGTAAATATATACAGGGACAGGGATTATTGTATAAAGCTGAATGGCGATGTAAAAATTGAATACAGAGCAAAGTAAAAATATTCAACTACCAAAGTGAGGTTTAAAATATGTCGGATCATGTATCAATGCCGCTGGCGCTGGCGGCGGAGCAGTTTGCGAAGCTCCCGGGGATAGGAATGAAGACGGCGCAGAGGCTGGCTTATTATATACTTAATCTTCCCGAAAACGAAGTTAAGGTTTTTGCGGAGAGTATAGTAAAGGCGCGGGAGAGCGTTCATCTTTGCTCGTGCTGTCAGAATTTTACGGAGCGGGATATTTGCTCGGTATGCTCGGACAATGAGCGCGACAGGAGCGTTATATGCGTTGTGGAGTCTCCGAAGGATGTTTCGGCGTTTGAGCGCGCGGGGGGATACAACGGGCTTTATCATGTTCTTCACGGGCTTTTGTCGCCTATGGACGGAATAACGGCGGAGAACTTGAAAATAAAGGAGCTTCTTTCAAGGCTTGCAGACGTAAAGGAAGTAATAATGGCGACGAACCCGACGGTAGAAGGAGAAGCAACGGCAATGTACATCGGGCGGCTGATAAAGCCTATGGGGATAAAGGTGACGAGGCTGGCATACGGGCTGCCTGCGGGGTCGGCGCTGGAGTTTGCGGACGATGTGACGTTGTCAAAGGCGCTGGAGAATAGGAACGAGATTTAAGCAAGGCACAAAGAACGCAAGGGGGAAAACCCATCTAGAGGCTAGGGGTTAGAAGTTAGAGGCTAGAAACTGTTCCGAGCGGCAAACAACGTTTGATTTCCAAACCGCCTAACGGGCGGCGCATTAAAGTTTTTTGAAAGGGGAGTCCAGAGGGGAAAAATTTTTTTCAAAAAATTTTTCCCTCAATAACGCGTTAGCAAGCGCATCAGGTTCAATGCCTTCGGCATTGAACCTGGGGTGCGGGGAAAACAAGAGTTTTCCCCGCATTGCCTTTTCAAAGCCGTGCTTTGAAAAGGCAATCCTAAAAGAGGTTTTGAGTGGAAAACCACCTTGAAAATAAATGAACAGTAGAGCGTGAAAGAAAGAGCATTAAGAATATTTAAAAGTGATAAATGAGAGTACTGCCTTTCGGCAATTACTGAATACTGTACCCTGTATACTGGCAACACGCCCAAACTTTCGTTTGGGTGTGCCTGTTTAAAGAAGGGTATTATTATGAAAACATCAGAAATTATCAGCGTTTCTTTCTTGAAATAACCATTGCCGCACCTGCGAGAGCAACAATGCCGAGAGTAAGCGAAAGTCCTGCAACGCCTGTGTCGGGAGAGGTTGAGCCGCTGCTGGAGTTGCTGTCGGAAGAGGTTTCGCTGTCAGAGCTGTCGGCGGGCTTGTCGGTTTGCTTTTCGGTAGTAAGTACATACTCGCTGAAATGGTCGGTTTCAAATACTACAAAGCCGTTTTCGATCTTCGCGTTCATGTCAGTGTACTTGCCGTCAGCTTCTACGCGGTAAACGTAAATCGTCTTGTCCTTGAATGCGTCGGGAACGGGAATTTTAACGGTTACTGTTCCGTTCGGTTGAACCGTTGTTCCGTCAGCTTTCTTGAACGAAATTTCATAGGTCGCCTTGGTTTCGTCGGTCTTGTCCTCAACTGCCTTTACAGAGAGAGCCGCGCCGTCGGCAATAACGCCCTTGTTCGCGGAAGCCGTAACGCCGTTATCGGAATAGTCAACTACAACCGTTTCCGTTGCGGGGTCTTTAACTTCGCTGCCGTAAGTTACAAAATAGAGCTTGTCGCCGTTCTTTGCAAGGAACAACTCGTCGTTGATTGCGACTACATCATCTGCTTCGATCTCTGTCGAAACTGTGTTCATTTCTGCATCGATAAGGTAAGCCTTGCCGTCCTTTATAACGGGAGCGTAGTAATCCGCCATAAAGCCGCCTACCTTATCAAAATAAGCGAGGACTTTTTCATTTTCGTCCATATAGCCCACTTTGCCGTCTTTTGTTTCAAATGTAAAAATGATTTTGCTATTGCTGCCGTCCTTTACGCTATATGGGTTAAGATTTTTATAGTATGTTTTGCTTTGCCAATTATCAAAATCATTAAGACCGTGTAAAATTGTGTAGCCGTCCACAAGATATATAAACTCGTCTTTACCGTCTTCATAGTTATTATAGTAAACTTTCATGTTTACTATAATATTATTGTCATAGCAATACTCAAAATCTAAATCGAAAAGTTGGTATGTTGACATTTCCGGTGTCGTGAACCAATATTCACCATTGTCAATATCAAAATTTTCAGCTCCATATTTTTCTACTTTGCCGGTATTGCTGTTATATAAAAATACTGTCTCCGAAAGAGCATTCGGGGGTGTAATTTTAGTCCAGAATATCGAAGAACCAATACCATGCATATCATAAAGATAACCTTCACCATGGTATATTTCTTCTTGAGTACCGTCTTTATTTATTTTAGTTATTATATAATCATCGCCATATATCGCATAGGCATATTTATTAACGTAACCTACATCTGCCAGTACATCACCGCTCCACGGAATACTCCAAGTTATACCGCCAATTTCAGCAGCCCCACTAATACCTGCATCGGTTGCTTCGCCTTCAAAAATATCCTCAACATTTCTTGTTGCTACAACAGTTTCTTTTTTTGTTCCGTCTGGCTGAGTTAAAACCATAATTGCTTCAGTCCAAGTAGTACCATCGAAAGTATAATCTTCATAACCTTTCACAGCGCCTGTTTTATTTACAGTTTTAAATCCAACCGAAGTTCCGTCATTTCTTGTACCTGTCCAAAATGTATCAAGGTCACAGCACTTTTTAATTTCGCCGTTCTCGATTTTATAAAGACCTCTGTATGTAACAACGTTTTCTTCTTCCCCGCTGTCCTCAACCTTTTGCTTTTCCATTTTTACAAGCTGAACATAGCCGTTTTCAGCACGTTTAGCATTAAAAAGTCCCCACTTTAAGCCTGTGGTGTCGAAATCGGCTTTAAGCTTGCTGAGGGTCAAAACGCCCGTTTCCTGCCATATTTTCAGATTTTCCTTGCTGAGATAGGAAATACCGTCAAAATCAACGTCAAGATTTGCGTTTTCATCCGCCGCGCCGTTTTCGCTTGAATCAAAGTCCGCGCCCGTGATGTCAACAACGCCCACTCCCTCGATAAAGACCATATTTGTCTTTAGGTCGGCAGTAAGCTCGGACGTCAAAAGCGTGAGCTTTTCGTCTTTCGCTTCTTCCGCGGACGCGCTGAACGCAAACGCCGAAAAAGCGACCGCCGCCGCCACTATTGACGCGGCAATTTTCTTTAATTTCATATTTTTCTCCTCCATTTCTTTTTGCGGTATGTAGTTTTTTGCCGCGCAATTTTCCCGCAAAAACAAAAAGCGCGCGACCGAAGCCGCGCACCGAAAAATGCACAACTCCGTTAGCCGTCACGCAAATCGTTTCCAAAAAAGGTACACGAAAAGAGTATGCACTTTTACCTATAGGCAAAGTGTGCACCTTTAGTTGGAAAATATTCAATTTGCGTGACATTGTAATTTTACCACAATCGCCTTTGTTTGTCAATACTTTTCGGCAATTTCATGCCGGAAAAATATTTTTCGGAAAAATGTACCCGATCTTACCGCACAATTTCCGCAAAAACAAAAAGTGCGCAGCATTTAAACGGCACAATAATTTCTGTATATATGAACACAAAAGAAATAGCCCTCAATGCTCAAAAGAAAAATATGCCGTATCTTAATTATACCACAAGCACTTTTTAATTCTGTAATTTGAATTTTACCGAAAAAGCCGAAAAACCGCATTGATAAGCCAAATGTATAATATGCATATTAATGAATAAAAAATTTTTAATAAAAAACTTCTTTTTAAACGTTGTTTCACTAAATAACGCACTCTCGCCCTATGCTTTTAGAGGTTAGAGTTTAATCTGAAAGGCTGTTTGCTGAATATAACGTTACCTATAAGTGGTTCTTTTCAGACGTAATTTCCCTAAATAACGTTTACTCGCCCTATCCCCCTGACCCCATTCCCCGAGGAGGAAGGGGGAAGTATGCGGGGGCTACCGCCCCCGCAGCCCCCGTTGGCATTTGACAGGAGACAGGGTATATTATGCAATAAAGATGTCCGCTGAATAGAAAAAGAGGCTGGAGTTAAAACTCTAGCCTCTAGCTTCTAACCTCTAGCCTCTATCAGACTTTACAATAAAACACCGCAAAGTCAAACGGCGATACTCTTACTATGCCCTTTTCGGGGTCGTTCGCGTCGTCGGGATAGCGGCAATGCGCCAGCTTTAAATCAAAAAACATATCCGTCTTTTCGTCTTTGAGATTGAAAGTGTGCGTCTGTGTGGATTTGTTCAGGCAGATTATCGCACCGTCGCGCGTTATCCTGTCAAACCTAGCGAATACGCAAACCTTATCATCAACTTCAATGAACCTCAGCGCCCCCTGGTCGAATGCGTGCGTTCCTCTGCGTATGCGCGCAAGCACCTTGACAAAATTCAGCAGCTCAAGATTTTCATTCCCCCACGGAAAACAACGCCTGTTGAACGGGTCGCGGTAGCCCTCCATTCCCACTTCGTCGCCGTAGTAAATGCACGGAATGCCCGGCAGGAAAAACTGCAGCACCATTGCACAGCGCATAAGCGATATTCCATAGGTGCTTTCGGCAGGACTTAAATACCGCTCGCATTGCCAGTCCTTGTCGTGCCAGCCGACGTCCTCGCCGCCGAGCCGTGTAAGAGCGCGCTCGGTGTCGTGGGTTGAAATAAAGTTCATAAGCATATCAACGGCAGGCTTAGGATAATGCTCAAGAATTGTCGTTATTGAATCGGTAAACGCTTGAGCGTTTGCGTATTTAACATAGTTAAGTATGGCTTCTTTAAACGGATAGTTCATAACGCTGTCAAGCTGTCCGCCGATAAGATAGCGCCTGCGTATGCCGTAGCTTTCTTTATTTGAAGCGTCCTCCCAGACTTCGCCGTAGACAATTTTGTCGTTTCCGAGCCTTTTTACGGCTTTGTTTACGTTGTCAAGAAATTCGTCGGGCAGTTCGTCCGCAACATCGAGCCTCCAGCCCTTTGCGCCGAGCTTTATCCATTTTTGTAAAATGCCGTCGTCGCCGCAGATATAGTTTGTATAAGCTTCGTTGTTTTCGTTTACGTTCGGCAGCGTAGTAATTCCCCACCAGCTTTCATACTTGTCGGGATAGCCCGTAAAGCTGTACCAGGGGTAATAAGGGCTGTTTCTGTCGCGGTATGCGCCGGTGTTGTCGCCATAGCGCCCAAACTTGTTGAAATAGACGGAATCCGCGCCCGTATGCGAGAAAACGCCGTCGAGGATAATTTCTATCCCCATTTCGTTTGCTTTTTGGCAAAGCTCTTTAAAATCCTCTTCCGTTCCGAGGAGGGGATCTATTTTTTCATAGTTCGCCGTTGAATAGCGGTGGTTTTCGTGGCTTTCAAATATAGGGTTTAAGTAGATTATAGTAACGCCGAGCGATTTGATGTAAGGGAGCTTTTCGATTATGCCCTGAAGGTCGCCGCCGAAGAAGTCGTTGTTTCTGACAACGCCCTTTTCGTCGGGTCTGTAATACGGCGTACCCGACCAGTCATCGCGAAGTATGCGGTCGGACGGGACGTTTTCGTGTTTCTTTCCGCTCTTATAAAATCTGTCGGGGAATATCTGGTACATTATTCCGCCTCTTATAAAAGCGGGCGTGTACATATTCTCGTCAAAAACGGTGAGCTGGAAAAGCTCCTCTCCCTCGAATACTCCGAGGTGTGCGCCGGTGCGCTTTATATAGCGGCGTCTGCCGTCGATAACTCCCGTGAAATAATAGTGGTGTATGCCGAGGTTATTCGGCGTGAAGACCGCGGAGAATATGTTGTCGTCTCCGCTTTCGTCCTGAAGATCAAGCTGGATAAAACGCTCTTTATAGCCAGGTCTGAACATAACGAGCGTAAGTCCCGAAACCTGATAGCTTTTCGGAAGTCTGATATTGAACATTGACGGCTGTCCGCGCCTTATTGCCCCGAAAGGGTGTTTATAGCTCGTATCAAAGCAGTCAAAAATCGGCATACCCATAAAAAACTTCTCCCTAAAAAATACTATGTTCTTGACAAATACTGTACACTAAAAAAATGTACCGAAAAATGTCGATCTTCCTCGGACAGCCGAGAAGGCGTCAGATGCAAGGAAACGGTGCAGCGGCTAGCCTTTGTGGCTGCCGCTGTGCCGTTGACACAGCAGATGATGCCTTATCGGCTGTCCGAGTTCCCCTTACCCGCCCTACAAACTATTAAACGTCAGCGCTGTGGCAGTAAAAATAACCGATAAAAATGCGCTTGTAATAAAATGGGCATAACAATAAACAGGGGAATTGAACCCCGCGCCTGCCCCGAAGCGCAACCCATAGGTCGGAAAAACTCTTCCGACTGAGTTCAGCGCTCGCCCGTTTAAAAGCCGTACTCCAAAGTATTAAATTACGTTTGCTTAAATTAAATCGGTGTTCCAGTTAAGAGCCTGTATTTTAACGTCTGTTTCGCGGAAATCCTTTTCCAGCGCGTCAACTTGCTTTCTTAGCTGTGCGACATTCACCGTGCTTAATATCTTTATCTCCGAGCGAAGCCCGCGGGTGTATGTTCTTGAAGCCGCGTCAAGAAATGTGCGCATAACGTCGATTTTGGTCCTCACGGCGTCCTTATGCGCGATAAGCTCGGTGAGGGTTTTTCCGTCGGAAACGGTCTTGGCGTTTGTGAGATTTATACGCCCGATAAGTTCTTCTTGCTGAATAATAAGCTCGTTCAGCTCTTTAAGCAGTTCTTCGGGATCTTCCGCGGGCTTTTCGCCCTCCTGAACAAGAGCGTTGTTTTGCAGTCTTATGTTTAGCTGTGAAATTCTTTTTGCAACGTCCGCTCTCAAATTTAAAGCTTCTGCCAGTTTCATAATTTTACCTTTCAATTAATAGTTATTCTCCCCCGTTGTTTAAAAGGGGGAGAATATTTATCGGTGGATAATTAAAATTTACTTCAAATTCCAGATGTCGCGGGCATAGTCCTGTACCGCGCGGTCTGCCGAAAATCTTCCTGCGCCCGCGATATTGAACAGCGACTTTCTGTTCCAGTCGTTCGCGTTTTTGTAGACCTCGCTTATATAAGACTGCGTTCCGCGGTAGCTGTCAAAGTCCGCAAGAGCCATATAGAAGTCCTTGTTCTTTATCGAGTTTGCAAGCTCGTCGAACTTCGCGCCGTTTATGCCGTTGTACATTCTGTCGATAACGTTCTTTATGGTGGGATTGCTGTCGATATAGCCCTGGGGGTTATATCCGCGCATACGAAGCTCGTTTACTTCGTGAGTTCTCATGCCGAAGATAAAGATGTTGTCGGTGCCGACAGCCTCGTGTATTTCAACGTTTGCGCCGTCGTAAGTTCCGAGCGTAAGCGCGCCGTTGAGCATGAGCTTCATATTGCCCGTACCCGAAGCCTCTGTTCCCGCGAGAGAAATCTGCTCTGAAATTTCAGCGGCAGGCATAAGGATCTCCGAAAGCGTAACTCTGTAGTCCTCGAGGAATATAACTTTCAGCTTTTCTCTGATAGCGGGATCGTGTTTTATCTCCTCGCCTATGCACCAGATGAGCTTTATTATCTGCTTTGCGATATAATAGCCCGGCGCTGCCTTTGAAGCGAAGATATAGGTCTTCGGAACAAACGGAGCGTTGGGATTCTGTTTTAGATAGTTATAATCCGCGATAATGTTCATGGCGTTGAGCTGCTGGCGCTTGTATTCGTGCAGGCGCTTTACCTGAACGTCAAAAATGCTGTCGAGATTGAGCTTTTCGCCCGTGGTCTTTTCGACATATTCCGCGAACGTTTCCTTGTTCTTGCGCTTTATCTGACCGAGCTTTTCAAGAACAGACTTATCGTTTGCGAACACCTGGAACTTAATAAGCTCCGAAGCGTCCTTTTTAAAGCCCTCGCCTATGCACTCGGAGAGCAGGTCTGTAAGCCCCTTGTTGCTCTGGAGCAGCCAGCGGCGATATGCGATGCCGTTTGTGACATTCTTGAACTGGAAGGGCTTGTCGAGCGCCTGAAGGCGGAAAACGTCGTCCTTTATTATCTGGCTGTGGAGCTTTGAAACGCCGTTTACGCTATGCGAAGCCGCAACGCAGAGATTTGCCATGTGGATTTTGCCGTCTTTCATAATGCACATCTTGCCCGCTTTGTCGGCGTCGCCGCCCGTGCGGTTCATAATGTCCTCATAATAGCGGCGGTTTATCTCGCAGATTATCTGGTAAATTCTCGGAAGAATCTTTTCCACAAGGCTCTGATCCCATTTTTCGAGAGCCTCCGCCATAACGGTGTGGTTTGTATAAGCAAACGTATTCGTTACGATATGCCAAGCCTTATCCCAGCCGTATCCGCACTCATCGAGAAGTATTCTCATAAGCTCGGGGATAGCGAGAGTGGGGTGGGTGTCGTTTATGTGGATAGCGACTTTTTCATGGAAATTGTCCATATTCCCGTAAACTCTCATATGACGCATAACTATATCGCCTACGGAAGCCGCGCACATAAAGTACTGCTGTCTAAGGCGGAGAGCTTTTCCCTCTGCGTGGTTATCGTTAGGATAAAGGACTTTTGAAATTGAATGAGCGATATTGTTTGCTCCGAGAGCTTTTGTATAATCGCCCGTATTGAACGCGTTCATGTCGAACGACATAGCCTCCGCGCTCCAGAGGCGCAGTTTTGAAACGCCCTTGCTGTCATAGCCCGAAACGTACATATCATAAGGAACAGCGTTTACGCTGCTGTAGTTTACATGCTGAAGCTGGTGATAGCCGTTGTCCCAGCGTTCTTCTATCTGTCCGTCAAAGCGAACTTCTACCGCCTGGTCGGGTACGGGAACAAGCCACGCGCTACCGCCGGGAAGCCAGTTGTCGGGGAGTTCCGTCTGCCAGCCGTCTACGACCTTCTGCTTGAAAATTCCGTATTCATAGCGGATAGAATAACCTGTCGCGGGATAATCGCAGGTCGCCAGACCGTCCATATAGCATGCCGCAAGTCTTCCCAAGCCGCCGTTTCCGAGACCAGCGTCGGGTTCTTCTTCATAAACTCTGTCGATCTTTACACCGAGTTCTTCAAGAGCCGCCTTGGCTTCGTTCTGCATGCCGAGGTTATAGAGCGAAGTCTTGAGAGAGCGTCCCATAAGGAACTCCATAGAGAGGTAGTATACCTGTTTTCTGCCTTTAGAGTTGTTTTCATGCATAAAGTTGTGGCGTTTTTCTTTCATGAAATTTACCACAATAGTAGAAAGCGCGCGGTAGATCTGCGTAACGTTTGCTTCTTTCGCGTCTGTTCTGTAATCATATTCGAGAATAGCCGTCAGCTGTTTTAACAGCTCCTCCTTTGTCATGGGAGATTTCATTTCGTTTTTGCCCCTTTCGTTCCATATCGGAATAAAATTTATACTAAAATCTATTATACACGATTTTAGCTGAAATTTCAATATATTTGCAAAAATATTTGTACTTAGGATAATTTCAACATATTTTATTCGGCGTTTTGCACAAAGAAAATGCTTTACGGCTGTCGCAAAATACACATGTTGTATAGCAAACTATTGGGGAAGTTGTGCGTGTCGGCGGGTGACGGGGATAGTATGCAGCAATAACCGAAATGTTGTTCTTTTCAAACGCTTTTTCTCTCAATAACGCTCACTCGCCCCATCCCCCTAACCCCCTTCCCCGATGGGGAAGGGGGAAAATTGCGGGGACTTAGTCCCCGCACCCCTGTTAACTGTCAACAGCGGGTTCGGGGCGCTAGCGCGCCCTGCGACCCGCCTTGGGGCGTAGCCCCGAACCCCTGTTGGCAGTTTACAGCCGAAAGGCTGTTTGCTGAATAAACTCAAAAAAGAGGCTCAGAGGCTGGGGTTTCAACTCTAGCCTCTAGTCTCTTTCTCCTAAAAAAACAACTTTATCTCTAAAACTGCCTTTGATTTCTTACCTCTTACTTCTTACCTCTTACTTCTTCCCTCTAGCCGCCCTCTTTTTCCAAAATATGTTATGATACAATAGATATGTTACAAAAAGAGAAGACAAACGACCTCAAATAAGTTATAATGTTAATAGCTACAA
>CANRKB010000027.1 GCA_947631115.1 uncultured Clostridia bacterium | reverse complement strand
AAAACAAGAGTTTTCCCCGCATTGCCGTTTCAAAGCCTTGCTTTGAAACGGCAATCCTAAAACAAGTTTTGAGCGGGGAACTACCTTAAGTGTGAAAAAACCTTGGAGCGGGAAAGCAAGAGCGTTAAGAATATTTAAAAGTGATAAATGAGAGTACTGCTTTTCGGCAATTACTGAATACTGTACGCTGTACACTGTCAACTGCCAACGGGTGCGGGGAAAACAAGAGTTTTCCCCGCATTGCCGTTTCAAAGCCTTGCTTTGAAACGGCAATCCTAAAACAAGTTTTGAGCGGGGAACTACCTTAAGTGTGAAAAAACCTTTGAGCGGGAAAGAAAGTTCGCTCCGCTTGTACAAATGGGTTTTGGAACGTCCTATTCAGCAAACAGCCTTTATTTTTTCATTATTTCCATTTTTCTCTTGACTTTATAAAAAAATAATGGTAAAATAAATGAAGATAAAATTAGGGAGGAAAAACTATGGACATCACAAACGATATAAAGTACGTCGGCGTAAACGACAGGGAAATTGATCTCTTCGAGGGAATGTACACCGTCCCCAACGGCATGGCGTATAATTCCTACGTCATACTCGACGAAAAAATTGCCGTTATGGATACCGTGGACAGACGTTTCGGCAGCCGGTGGCTGGAGAATTTAAAGAGCGTTCTCGGCGATAAACAGCCCGATTACCTCGTCGTTCAGCATATGGAACCAGACCATTCGGCAAACATTAAAACTTTTACGGAATGTTATAATTCGGCGAAAATTGTCGCTTCGGCAAAAGCGTTCGTCATGATGAAGCAGTTTTTCGGAGATGATTTCGCCGACAGACAGGTTGTTGTAGGAGAGGGCGACGCGCTCTCCCTCGGAAAGCATACTTTGAATTTCGTTACCGCGCCTATGGTACACTGGCCCGAGGTAATCATGACCTACGACAGCGCGGAAAAGGCTCTGTTTTCGGCTGACGCTTTCGGAAAGTTCGGCGCGCTTGACGCCGACGAGGACTGGGCTTGCGAGGCAAGGCGCTATTATTTCGGCATTGTCGGAAAATACGGCGCGCAGGTGCAGGCGCTTCTCAAAAAGGCTTCGGCTCTTGATATTCAGAAGATACTCCCGCTCCACGGTCCTATGCTTTTGGAGAATTTGGGCTATTATCTCAATCTGTACAATACGTGGTCGAGCTACGGCGTTGAGAGCGAGGGCGTTTGCATTATGTATACCTCGGTATACGGACACACAAAGGCTGCCGCGGAAATGCTCGCGGAAAAGCTCGAAAAGGCAGGCTGCCCGAAAGTTGCAATAACCGACCTTGCCCGCGACGATATGGCGGAGGCGGTCGAGGACGCTTTCAGATACGGGAAAATGGTTCTTGCGACTACGACCTACAACAACGATGTTTTCCCGTTTATGCGTGATTTTATAGAGCGCCTTTTGGAGCGCAACTATCAAAACCGCTTTATCGGTATCATTGAAAACGGCTCCTGGGCGCCGAATGCGGCGAAGGTAATAAAGAAGCTGTTTGAAAACAGCAAGAACATCACCTTTGCAAATACTGTCGTTACAATAAAGTCCGCGCTTAACGCCGAAAGCGAAGCGCAGACCGACGAACTTTTAAAGGAATTGTTATAAATTAAAAAGCGGCATTGCGGAGATATGATCCGCATTGCCGCTTTGTAATGTTCGGGGATATATGCATAGACAGAATTTGCGGCAATTTTGTCTATGTTAAAAGTTTGTACTGCGCGAAAAATCCCCTTGACAAGACGGCTTAAATATAATATAATAAATAAGAGCAATAATTCGCGGTTATAAACTGCGGTTATGCTCATATTTTCGGCGGCTAATATCTGCCGCCGTCTGACAATGCATTTTTATGCGGCATTGCCTTTAACAATATCAGACTTGTTTATAATTATCTTTTACAGTATGTCACAGGAAATTCGTTCCCAGACTGTCTAGAAAGCCCCGGTATGCACGTGTTGAACGCTTTGCGTGCAACGCTGAAGCGCCACTGCAACCAGCATTTGTGGCTTTAATGGGAAGTTGACAGTACAGACGAAGCTTTATAGACAGTCTGGGTTTTATGCCGCTTTATTGCGGCTTTTTATTTTGTCAAATAATCAAGTAAAAGGAGGGCTTATGTCGCTTCTGCTTAAAAACGGATATGTAGTTGACAGTGTAAACAATTTCGAGGGAGTTTCGGACTTGCTTATTGAAAACGGGATGATCATAAAGCGCGCGGAGAATATCGACGCGCCCGCGGACGAGATTATAGACTGCACGGGAAAGGCGGTCATTCCGGGAATTTGCGATATGCACGTTCATTTCCGCGACCCCGGTCAGACCCATAAAGAAGACATCATCACGGGCGGCGAAGCAGCCGCTGCGGGCGGCGTTACGGCGGTAGTATGCATGCCGAACACAACGCCCCCCGTTGACAGCCCCGAAACGGTAAAGTATATCCTCGAAAAGGCAAAGCAGTCTAAAGTAAAGGTCTATCCCGTGGGGTGCATAACAAAGGGGCTTAAAGGCGAGGAACTCTGCGACTTTGAGGCGCTGAGAGAGGCGGGGTGCGTAGCGGTTTCCGACGACGGAAAACCCGTAAGAAACGCGCGGCTTATGGCGAGAGCGCTCGTAAAGGCTCACTATGCGGGACTTAAGGTCGTATCCCACTGCGAGGACCTTGACATAATAGACGGCGGCATAATGAACAGCGGCATTGTTTCAAAAGAGCTTGGAGTAAAGGGCATGCACAGGCTCTCCGAGGATATTTCAACGGCGAGGGAAATAATGCTCGCGGCGGATCTTGAGGTTCCCGTTCACATCTGCCATGTGTCCACGCAGGGAAGCCTAAAGGTCATAAAGCTTGCGGCGGAACAGGGAGTTATGGTGACCTGCGAAACTGCTCCGCATTATTTCATGCTGACGGACGAAATGCTTAAAACGCGCGACGCGGACTATAGAATGAACCCGCCGCTGAGAACGCGCAGAGACGCAGACGCTATAACCGAGGGCATTTGCCAAGGGACAATTGATTGTATAGTGACCGACCATGCTCCTCATGCGCCGAGCGAAAAAGCGGACTTTGAAAAAGCGCCGAACGGGGTAGTAGGGCTTGAAACGTCGCTCGCGGCAACGCTCACCGCGCTTTATCATACGGGAAAAGTAAATCTCAGCAAGATAGTAAGGCTTATGTGCGTAAATCCCAGGCGCATACTCGGCATACCGGGCGGAAGTTTTTCGGACGGCGAGCCTGCGGATATTGCGATAGTCGACCTTAATGAAGAATGGACGGTAAATCCCGAAAAGCTTCATTCAAAGTCGAAAAACACCTGCTTTAAGGGAATAACGCTTAAAGGCAGAGTTAAGATGACGATAGTGGACGGAAAAACGGTCTATATTGATAATTGATATAATTGACAATAAAAAACAGAAAGGACGAAAGGTTATGTCACTCGACAGGCTTATTGAAAAGATCGAGCAAACGCAAAACCCGACAGTTGCGGGTCTTGATCCGAAGCTCGATTATGTTCCCGAATTCATAAAGGAAAGATGCATTGAAAAATACGGCGAAACGCTCAAAGGCGCGGCAAAGGCTCTGCTCGAATTTAACAAGGCGCTTATTGACGCGCTTTATGACATCGTTCCCGCGGTAAAGCCCCAGGCGGCTTATTATGAAATGTACGGAACGGCGGGAATAAAAACGCTCTATAAAACTCAGGAATACGCCCGCTCAAAGGGAATGTACGTCATCACCGACGGAAAGCGAAACGACATAGGCACAACCATGGAAGCCTATGCCGCGGCTCATCTCGGAAAAGTAAAGGTCGGAAAAGAAGAATACGAGCCGTTTCTGGGCGACGCTCTGACGGTAAACGGCTATCTCGGAAGCGACGGTATAAAGCCGCTTTTAAAGACCTGCCTCGACAATGACAAGGGGATCTTCGTTCTTGTAAAAACTTCTAATCCCTCGAGCGGCGAGCTACAGGACAAGCTTATTGACGGAATGCCGATTTATGAATACATGGGAAAGATGTGCGAAAAATGGGGAGAAGAACTCCCCGGAGCTTACGGCTACAGCGGCGTCGGCGCGGTAGTAGGCGCTACATATCCCGAGCAGATAAAAAGACTTCGCGAGATACTTCCGCATACGTTTTTCCTTATCCCCGGCTACGGAGCGCAGGGAGCGACAGCGGCGGACATCGCGGCGGCGTTTGATAAAAACGGATTGGGCGGTATAGTAAACAGCTCGCGCGGGATAATGTGCGCATATCAGAAACAGAAGTGCGACGAAAGAGAGTTTGCTCGGGCGGCAAGAAAAGAAGCCATTCGTATGCGCGACGAGATAATGACCTATGTCGGCAAAATAACCGTAAATAATTTGCAGAGTTAATTTCGGAGGCTGAAATGATCTTAGAGAACAAAAGAAAAGCGAGCCTTGTCCTTGCAAACGGCGAAGTTTTCGAGGGCGCGGGCTTTGGAGCAGAGGGAAAGACGGTGGGCGAAATTGTCTTTACCACCGCCATGACAGGCTATCAGGAGACACTTACCGACCCGTCCTACTGCGGGCAGATAGTAACGCAGACCTTTCCGCTTATAGGAAACTACGGCGTGAATAAAATTGACCCCGAATCAAACGGGAGCGCGGTTTTCGGGTATGTTGTGCGCGAATATTGCGACGCGCCGTCAAACTTCAGGTGCGAGGACAGCCTTGACAGCTATCTTAAAAAGCTGAATATAATCGGCATTTGCGATATTGACACCAGAAAGCTCACGAGAATTATCCGCGAGAGCGGCGTTATGAACGGCGCAATTGTCTGCGGAGAATACGACAAGAACGAGCTTTTAAGCGAGATAAAAGCCTATAATGTAGGCGAAGTCGTTTCAAAAGTAAGCGTAAAGGAAAAACAGTTTTTCCCTGCGGAAGATCCGAAATATAACGTTGTGCTTATGGACTACGGATATAAGTTCAACATCAGGCGCGAGCTTGCAAAGCGCGGCTGCAACGTCACCGTTATGCCGTATAACGCTGCCGCCGAGGAGATAAAGGCTGAGAAGCCCGACGGAATTATGCTTTCAAACGGACCGGGCGACCCCGCCGACAACGTGACATCTATAAACACTTTGAGAGAGCTTATTCCCGCTCAGATACCGACTTTCGGCATTTGCCTCGGACATCAGCTTTTAGCTCTTGCAAACGGCGCAAAGACCGAAAAGCTTAAATACGGACACCGCGGCGGCAATCAGCCCGTAAAGGACATCGCCCGCGACAGAACGTTTATCACCTCTCAAAACCACGGCTATGCGGTCATTTCCGACAGCATTCCCGAAAGCGCTGGAAAAGTATCCCACATAAACGGAAACGACGGGACTTGCGAGGGAGTAAGATATACGAACGCGCCCGCGTTTACCGTTCAGTTTCACCCCGAAGCCTGCGGCGGTCCGCACGATACTTCCTATCTGTTTGACGAGTTTTTAAAGCTGATGAAAGAAAACAAATAGTTTATTCTTTTGTGTTGTTGGCAAGTTATTTTATACTGCTCAATAAATCGCAGTTTGAAGGAGAGTTGACTGTGGAATTAGTAGACTATACAGGAAAACTTAACAGCCATGCGGATTATTTGAACATACTAAAACATTTGAAACAGAAAAGCAAATATATTGAATATGTTTTAGTGGATGAAGACGACACAAGACTTGTTGATAAGTTTAAGGATTTAGTAGTGTCTTGTGAGCCTAAAAATAAATGGTGGGGAACGAAATCAGGCAGGAAAAACAAGGTGTATAAACTGACGGTTTCAAAAGAACTGTTTCAATATCTGCAAAAGTTTGAAACCTTTTGTAAATATACGGTAACCGATAAAGGAGATATTTCGGAAAACACCGATTTCGGGTTCAACGATATTGCGTTTTTTGACGATAAAGATTTGCCGCTGCTGTTTACAACAACGCATGAGGGATATATTTACGTTAGGAATGATTTGTTTGTGTAAATTCCGATATATCTAAAAAACGCCTTTGCTAAAGGGCAATAAAAGAAAGGACGAAAAAACAATGCCTTTAAGAGAAGATATAAAGAAAGTGCTTGTAATAGGTTCGGGACCTATCGTTATAGGACAGGCGGCTGAGTTCGACTATGCGGGAACGCAGGCTTGCAGAGCGCTTAAAGCGGAGGGGCTTGAAGTTGTGCTTATAAACTCAAACCCCGCTACCATTATGACCGACAAGCACATGGCGGACAAAATTTACATAGAGCCGCTGACGCTTGACGTTGTAAAGCGCGTTATTGAAATTGAAAAGCCCGACTCGGTCGTTTCAAACCTCGGCGGGCAGACCGCGCTTACGCTTTCAATGCAGCTAGCCGAGAGCGGATTCTTAGCAGAGCATAACGTAAAGCTCTTAGGCTCTAATCCCGAAACCATTCACAAAGCCGAGGACAGACAGGCTTTCAAGGACACTATGGAGGAAATAGGTCAGCCCGTTATCCCGTCGAAAGTCGTCGAGGACATTGACAGCGCAATGGCTTTCGCGGAGGAGATAGGCTATCCCGTTATCGTCCGTCCCGCGTTTACGCTCGGAGGTACGGGCGGCGGTATCGCCGAAACGCGCGAGGAGCTTCACGAAATCGCTACAAACGGACTCAGGCTCTCGCCTATTACGCAGATACTTGTTGAAAAGTGCATTTCGGGCTGGAAAGAAATTGAGTTCGAGGTCATGCGCGACAGAAAAGGCAACGTTATAACCGTCTGCTCTATGGAAAACTTCGACCCCGTGGGCGTGCATACGGGCGACAGCATTGTCGTTGCGCCTACCGTTACGCTTGCGGATAAGGAATATCAGATGCTCAGAACCGCGGCGCTCGATATAATTCAAGCGCTTAAGGTCGAGGGCGGTTGTAACTGTCAGTTTGCATTAAAGCCCGACAGCTTCGAGTATGCGGTAATAGAAGTAAATCCCCGTGTATCGCGCTCTTCGGCGCTTGCGTCAAAGGCTACGGGTTATCCTATAGCAAAGGTCGCGGCGAGAATTGCCGTAGGCTACACGCTCGATGAAATTATAAACCAGGTCACGGGAAAGACCTACGCTTGTTTCGAGCCTGCGCTCGACTATCTTGTGGTAAAATTCCCGAAGTGGCCGTTCGATAAATTCGTTTACGCAAAGAAAACGCTCGGCACGCAAATGAAAGCAACGGGCGAAATTATGGCGATCGCTCCCTCTTTCGAAGCGGGAATGATGAAAGCCGTGCGTTCTATTGAACTCGGAATGGACACTCTCACAAAGCGCGAGTTTACGGAGCTTTCGGACGAGCAGGTGCGCGAAAAGCTCAAAGACGTTGACGTTGACAGGGCGTTCTGCGTGTTCGAGGCGTTAAAGCGCGGGATAAGCGTAGATGAAATTCACGAAATAACGAAGATAGACAAGTGGTTTATTTCAAAGCTCTTGAACCTTGTAAACCTTGAAAAACAGCTTGCAAGCGGAGAGCTTACGCAGGAGAAATACGACCTCGCGAAGAAATATTGCTATCTCGACAGCTCTATCGAAAAACTTTCGGGGCAGAAACTTGCCGACAAGGGCATAAAGAGAAAGCTCGCCGTTTATAAAATGGTCGACACCTGCGCGGCTGAATTTTCCGCCGATACTCCATATTTCTACAACGACTTTGACGACGAGAACGAAGCGGCAGAGTTTATAGAACAGCACCCCTCGGACAAGAAAAAGGTAATAGTTTTCGGCTCGGGTCCTATAAGGATCGGACAGGGAATAGAGTTCGACTATTGCTCGGTACACTGCGTGTGGACATTGAAAGAAGAGGGCTGCGAGGCTATTATCTGCAACAACAACCCCGAAACCGTTTCGACCGACTTCGACACGGGAACGCGCCTTTATTTCGACCCGCTGACGAAAGAGGACGTAGAAGCGCTTATTGCGACCGAAAAGCCGTATGGCTGCGTGGTTCAGTTCGGCGGTCAGACGGCGATTAAGCTCACAAAACACCTCACCGAAATGGGCGTTCGCATTTTAGGAACGCAAGCCGCGGACATTGACGCGGCGGAGGACAGAGAGCTGTTCGACGAGCTTCTCGAAAAGTGCAATATCCCCCGTCCTAAGGGAGAAACTGTGTTCACCGCGGAAGAGGCATTGAAAGCCGCAAACGAGCTTGGTTATCCCGTTCTGCTCCGTCCGTCGTATGTTCTTGGCGGGCAGAATATGATAATAGCCCACTGCGACGCGGACGTTTCGGAATACATGGCGATAATAACCTCGCACGAGCTTGAAAACCCCGTGCTTATCGACAAGTATATGATGGGAACGGAAGTCGAAGTCGACGCTATCTGCGACGGAGAGGATTTTGTTATCCCCGGCATTATGGAACACGTCGAAAGAGCGGGCATTCATTCGGGCGACAGCATTTCCATCTACCCTTCGCAGAACCTCACTCCGCATATCAAAAAGGTAATTATAGACTACACGGAAAAGCTCGCAAAGGCGCTTCATGTTATAGGTCTGGTAAATATCCAGTATGTCGTTTATAATCACGAGGTCTATGTAATTGAGGTAAACCCGCGTTCTTCGAGAACGGTGCCTTATATAAGCAAAGTCACGGGCGTTCCCATGGTGGACCTTGCGACAAAAATAATCCTCGGCAAAAAGCTCAAGGATATGGGCTACAAGAGCGGGCTTTATCCCAATGCGGCTTATGTCGCGGTAAAAGTTCCCGTGTTCAGCTTTGAAAAGCTCCATGACGTTGACAATCAGCTCGGTCCCGAAATGAAGTCAACGGGCGAATGTCTGGGAATTGCAAAGACATTCGGAGAAGCTATTTACAAGGGGCTTACCGCGGCGGGATATAAGTTCTGCCACCCCGACAGCGGCAAAAACCCCGATTCTCCCGACGGAACATACGGCGTTCTTATCTCCGTCCGCGACAGCGACAAGAACGAGATAATAGAGATCGCTTCGAGGTTTGAGGCGCTGGGCTTTACGATCTACGCCACGGGCGGCACGGCTTCGGTTCTTATCCGAAATATGATCGCCGCAAACCACGTCTACAGGATACACGAAGAGCAGGAACCCAACGTTATGACCCTGCTCGAAAGCGGAGCGGTAAGCTATGTTGTTTCCACATCGGAAACGGGAAGAAAGCCCTCTTTGGACAGCGTAAGGATGCGCAGAAAAGCCGTAGAACGCTCAATAGTCTGCCTTACGGCAATAGACACGGCAAACGCGCTTCTTGACTGTCTTGAAGCAAACAGAAGCATAGACGATATTGAACTTGTGGATATTACGAAGATTTAAAGCGTTCAGGCTGTAAGATAAAGCCCCATCTGCGTTGTTAGCGTTTAGCGTGCATAATGTGCTAAACTCTTACCTCTTACCTCTAACCTCTAACCTCTAGCAGGGCATAACTCTGTTTAAAATCCCGATAATATAACAGAAAAAAACAACCAAAAAACGAAAGGGAAAGACTATGAGCTTTTTTTGCGGAAAATATCCTATAATCGAAAAGCGTACTCTTGCGAAAGGAATTTATTCGGTAGTTATTGACGCGCCCGAGCTTGCGGACGAAGCCGAAGCGGGTCAGTTCGCGAATATCGGCGTGCAGGGATTTACGCTCCGCCGTCCTATCTCTATCTGTCAAATTGACAAAGAACACGGAACGCTGAGGTTTGTGTTCGAGGTGCGCGGAAAGGGAACTTATGCGCTTGCTCAGCTTTCCGAGGGAGATTCGCTTGATGTTCTCGGCCCTCTGGGGCGCGGGTTCAATATCCCCGAGGGAAAGAAGATAATAGTTGTCGGCGGAGGAATAGGCGTTCCGCCGCTGCTTGAAATTTCCCGCGAAACAAGCTCGATGTGTACCGCGATACTGGGCTTTCGCGATTATACGAGGATAATTTTAAACGACGAGTTCGAGGAGTTTGGAACGAAAACAATTCTCTGTACGGACGACGGAAGCGTCGGCGTTCACGGGCTTGTAACGGCGCCGCTGGAAGAAGAGCTTAAAAGCGGAAATTACGCGCTGGTCTGCGCGTGCGGTCCCGAGCCTATGATAAAGGCGGTCATAAAGACCTGCGAAGCGCATAATGTTCCGTGTCAGGTATCGCTCGAACAGCGAATGGGCTGCGGAGTGGGAGCGTGCGTTGTCTGCTCCTGCATGACCGTAAGAAACGGAAGGGAATATTATTCGCGCGTCTGCAAGGACGGACCCGTGTTCAATGCCGAGGAGGTGAGGTTCAATGGTTGATATGTCGGTGAAAATAGCGGGAGTTGAGTTTCCTAATCCCGTTATTGCCGCTTCGGGCACCTATGGAAACGGAGAATGTTATACCGACCTTTATCCGCTTTCAAAGCTGGGAGGAATTTCCTGCAAGGGCATGACCATAGAACCTAAGCTTGGAAATCCCCCGCCGCGAATTGCGGAAAGCTATTCGGGAATTTTAAATTCCGTAGGACTTCAGAATATCGGAGTTCACGGTTTTGTGGAATACTATCTTCCCACTCTCAAAGAAGAGGGAAACGTGATAATTGCAAACGTTGCGGGAGCGACGATCGACGATTATGTCGCGGCGGTAGAAGTTCTCGACGCTTCGGACGTCGATATGATAGAGCTTAATATTTCCTGCCCCAACGTAAAACAGGGCGGTGCTTCGTGGGGAATATCCTGCGAGGGAGCGGCTTCCGTGACTTCGGCGGTGCGCAGAGCGACAAAAAAGCCGCTTATCGTAAAGCTCACGCCGAATGTGACCGACATAACCGCAATCGCAAAAGCGGCGGAGGCAGAGGGCGCGGACTGCATTTCCCTTATAAACACGCTCCTCGGAATGAGAATCGACGTAAAGACAAGAAGACCTATTCTTAAAAACAACGTCGGCGGACTTAGCGGACCCGCGGTATTTCCCGTTGCGGTGAGAATGGTGTGGCAGTGTCACAATGCCGTAAACATTCCCATAATCGGCATGGGCGGCATATCTACCGCCGAAGACGCGATTGAAATGATGCTCGCGGGAGCAAGCGCCGTGCAGATGGGAACGGCGATATTTACAGACCCCTATTCGCCGCTTAAAGTAATAGACGGCATAGAAGAGTATATGGAAGAAAACGGCATAAAATCCCTTTCGGAAATTGTCGGACAGGTAAAGCCGTGGTGAAAGAATGGTAACTGAAGAACTGACGAGAACGGCTTCGCTTTTGGGAGAAGACGCGATAATAAAGCTGAGCAAAGCCAAAGTTGCGGTTTTCGGACTTGGGGGAGTAGGCGGCTATGCGGCGGAATGTTTAGTAAGAAGCGGCATAGGCGCAATCGACCTTATAGACGGCGACAGGGTGGCGCTTTCAAATATAAACCGCCAGATAATAGCGCTCCACAGCACTGTCGGAATGTTGAAAACAGACGCTTTCGCAGAGCGCTTTCTTGACATAAGTCCCGAGATAATTCTGCGTAAATTTCCGCTTTTCCTGAATGAAAACAGCATAGGCGCGTTTGACTTTTCGGAGTATGACTATGTTATAGACGCG
Organism: uncultured Clostridia bacterium; assembly: GCA_947631115.1. GTDB lineage: Bacteria > Bacillota > Clostridia > Oscillospirales > Ruminococcaceae > CAG-115. The sequence continues at coordinate 8,704 of CANRKB010000027.1, read as the reverse complement.
GTGGACGACGTTTCGGCGAAAGTCCTTTTAGCAGAAGTCTGCAGCAGCCTGAACGTAAAGATAATAAGCTGTATGGGCGCGGGAAACAAGCTCGACCCCATGGGTTTTCGCGTTGCGGACATCTTTTCGACAAAGGTTTGTCCGCTGGCGAGGGTAGTAAGGCACGAACTGAGAAGCCGCGGCGTTGAACACTTAAAGGTCGTTTTCTCGACCGAGCTTCCCATAAGGAGCGACAGAGTACCCGCAAGCTGCGCGTTTGTTCCTGCGGCGGCGGGGCTTCTCATGGCTTCTGAAGCGGTAAAGGACATTATTTCGGAAAGCGCGCCTGTTCCGAACAGCGGAGAAAGGACAGAAAGTGAAGTTTGAAGATGAAAGCACGGCGTATGAGCTTATATCCGAAACCGTCGTAAAGGCGGGTATTTCGCTTGTAAATGCAATTAAATACATTCATGCCGTTTCCGAAAAGGATTTCTACAACACGAGTATAAGAGAGATCTTAAAAATTTCGCTGAAGGACATAACGAACACAAAGGCGCTCTTTGCCGAGGGAGAGATCGAAGCTCCCAAAGACGCGGGCTTTGAGCGGGTCTTGCCGCTGGTCGTTTATTCGTTTGCAATTAGGCTGCCCGAGCTTAAGTACATAAAAACGAGCGGCGGAACTCTTTCGGACAAGCAGATAAAGGACATTTTCGACCTTATCTCCGCAAAGGGCGCGGCAAACTACGGCGGCGTTATAGAAGAAGATCTCGGTTATATAAACAAGCTCGTAAAAAAGAAAAAGCCCGTGCCGGTATACGACGCGGACTGGTTTAAAAGCTACATAATGAATTTTCTTCCGTCGCTCAGAGAGTTTACAAACGCGAATATGTTCCTCCTCGGAAGCTGCGATATACTGTTTACGCTGTTTTACGAGAGCCTTATGGAAAGGCTTGGGGTTTTGGTATGCTCGCTGGCGGATTATTGATTGTAGTTTTATGTTTACACATTATCCGCTCAAAGGTTTTTCAATCTTAAAGAATTTCCCCGCTCAAAGCAACTTTGTAGGATTGCCGTTTCAAAGCACGGCTTTGAAACGGCAATGCGGGGAAAACTCTTGTTTTCCCCGCACCTCAGGTTCAATGCCGAAGGCATTTAACCTGATGCGCTTCTTTGAAGCGTTATTGAGGGAAAACTTTTTTAAAAAAAAGTTTTCCCTCAAGCTCCCTTTCAAAAAACTTTCGTGCGACGCCCGTATTGCGGTTTGGAAATTAAACGCTGTCCGCCGCTCAATACAACTTTTACTTTACACTGTACACTACAAAACCCTTTCAAGTATCCCGCACGCTATCTTTGGCTCGCCGCCGTCCGCTTTTATATGAAGCATAATCGCTTTCCCCGATATTTCCGACAATCCCGGCTTGTCGAAATAATAGTGCGCGTCCGCTTCGCCAAAGCGGTCGGACATAATGTCGGGAAACTCTAAAAGATGTTCCCCCGCATCCGAATAAATAAGCCCCTCATGAATATGAAACGGCAGATATTGCGAAGCGGGAACGTCCGTAAAATGCGCGTAAAGGCAAAGCCCGTTTTTCGTCTGATAGACGTTGACCTCTCCTTTTGCCTTTTCATAGCCGTTCATACCGTTCATCTCCGCATGTAAAACAGGCCGCTCCTGTTCAATATATGAAAATTCCGACATAAAAATCACCTCGGAAAATTATATTCACGAAAGGAAATCATTATGAGTGAGATCAGAAACGAAGCTCTCTGGGAGAGCGGAAAAAGAAAAATAGACTGGGTCAGGAGAAATATGCCTCTCTTAAACGGCATTGAGCGCGACTTTTCGCAGACAAAACCCTTTTCGGGGCTTAAAGTTGCGCTTTCGGTACATCTCGAGGCTAAGACCGCCTACCTCTGCAAGGTTTTGGCAGAGGGCGGCGCGGAAATGTACGTCACAGGCTCAAATCCTCTTTCAACGCAAGACGACGTAGCCGCCGCGCTCGTACATGACGGACTTAACGTTTTCGCATGGTACGGCTCTACCGAAGAAGAATACCACCGCCATATCGCGAGCGTCATAAACGCAGCGCCGAATATTATCATAGACGACGGCGGCGACCTCGTAAATTACATTCACACCGAAAAGCCCGAGCTTATTGAAAACGTCCTCGGCGGCTGCGAGGAAACGACAACGGGCATAATCCGCCTTAAAGCCATGGACAAGTCGGGAAGACTTAAATTCCCCATGGCGCTCGTAAACGACGCTGACTGCAAGCACCTTTTCGACAACCGCTACGGCACGGGTCAGTCCGTCTGGGACGGAATAAACCGCACTACAAACCTTATTGTTGCGGGAAAGTATGTCGTTGTCGCGGGTTACGGCTGGTGCGGAAAGGGCGTGGCAATGCGCGCAAAGGGCCTTGGAGCAAAGGTCATTGTAACGGAAATCGACCCTATAAAAGCAATGGAAGCCGTTATGGACGGATTTACGGTAATGCAGATGAACGAAGCCGCGAAGATCGGCGACTTTTTCGTTACGGTCACCGGCTGCAACGACGTTATCGGCGAGCAGGCTTTCTTAAACATGAAAGACGGCGCGATATGCTGCAACGCGGGACATTTCGACGTTGAAGTCAATATGGCGAAGCTGCGCGAAATGGCAGCGGAAAGCTATCTCGCGAGAAACAACATAATGGGCTATAAGCTGAAAAACAACAACACGATATTCGTAATAGCCGAGGGCAGACTCGTAAACCTTGCGGCGGGCGACGGACACCCCGCGGAAATCATGGACATGAGCTTTGCAATACAGGCGCTGTCCGCGGAATATATCGCGAAGAACGGCGCAAGATTAAAGCAGAACGGCGGTTCGATGACCTTTAATGTTCCGAAAGAAATTGACAGAAAGGTTGCCGAGAGAAAACTTTCCGCATGGGGAATAACGATAGATAAGCTCACCCCCGAACAGGAAGCCTATCTTAATTCCTAAAGCATAAGCGATTTTAAATTATTATAAGGAGATGAGGGCTTTGTTCAATATTCTGGTTGCCGACGACACGGCGAACATTCGCCGCCTGTTTGAGTATACTCTGGAGAAAAACGGCTTTAAGGCGTATACTGCCGAAAACGGCGAAAAGGCTCTCGAAATAATCGGAAATACGCATATTGACCTTATGATACTTGACCTTATGATGCCGAAAATGGACGGCTGGGAAACGCTTAAAACCCTGCGCGACAGCGGAAGCAGCCTGCCCGTTCTTATAATAACCGCAAAGGACAACGCCGACGACATAAGAAAAAGCTTTATGCTCGGAACGGACGACTATATGACAAAGCCCGTAGACGAGGTAGAGATGATACTGAGGATAAAGGCGCTTTTGAGAAGAAGCAGGATAGCCGAAGAACAGAGGATAGTAGTAGGAAACACGGTGCTTGACTACGGCTCGTTTTCGGTTACGGCAAACGGCGAAACGGCGGTGCTTCCGAGAAAAGAGTTTCAGATATTATTTAAGCTCCTTTCTTTCCCCGGGAAAACCTTTACGCGAACGGCGCTTATGGAAGAGTTCTGGGAAATGGATTCGGACAGCGAGGCGAGGACGGTAGACGTACACATAAACCGCCTGCGCGAGCGTTTCCGCGACAGCGAGGACTTTTCAATAGCAACCGTCAGGGGTCTGGGCTATAAAGCAGAGGTAAAGACCGCAGTATGAAAAACGCCATGAAAAAGACAAAACAGCGCCTGCGCCGCATCTTCAAACCGTTCAACCGCGTAAACCGCCTCGGAATGAAGATGATGATATTCACGCTTTTGATAATTGTAGCGTCGGATATACTGACCTTTACTTCTACTATCGTCATAGGCTATGTTACGAGCGGCGGCGCAACGGACGTTTCTACCGTTATAGGCTCGGTCGTCGCGAGTATACTTATAGGCGGCATAATGGCGTTTTTTGTCACGAACACTGTCTTAAAGCCGCTTTCGAGCCTTACGAAAGCGACAAAGCGCGTAGCGAACGGCGATTATTCCGTAAAAGTAGACGAAACCGATTTTGTAACGCGCCACACCTTGAAAGAATTAAGACAGCTTATTTCGGACTTTAATGTAATGACGGAAGAGCTGGCTAACACCGAGCTTTTCAGAAACGACTTCGTGTCGAATTTTTCGCACGAGTTTAAAACCCCGCTCTCGTCGATAAGCGGCTTTGCGCGTCAGCTCTGCGACGGGGATATACCCGAAGAACGCCGGAGGGAATTTTCAAAGATAATCCTCGAAGAAGCCGAATATCTGTCCGCTCTCGCGGCGAATACCCAGCTTCTTACGAGCCTTGAAAACAAGGAGATAATCGAGGACAAGAAAGAGTTTTTCCTCGACGAGCAGCTCAGAAACTGTATGCTCGGTCTTGAACCGTTGTGGAGCAAGAAGAACATTGAAATAAACATGGGCGATGTTGAAGAAGTAAAGTTTTATTTTAACGAACAGCTCATGTCGCACGTCTGGCACAATCTTTTTGACAACGCTGTGAAGTTCACCCCCGAGGGCGGGAAGATAACCGTTTCCTGCAGGAAAGTAAACGCGCGTATTCTCGTAAACGTTTCGGACAGCGGCTGCGGAATACCCGAAGAAGCAATATCGCACATCTTCGAGAAATTCTACCAGGCCGACCGCTCTCACGCTTCAAAGGGAAACGGCTTGGGGTTGTCGCTTGTAAAGAAGATAACGGAGCTTGCGGGAGGGAGAATTTCGGTTTCCTCGACCGTCGGAGAGGGAACGACCTTTGCCGTTGTTTTACCCGCAAATGAACATAAAAAATCGGAATACAAAAAGTCGTGAATATTGAAAGGAAAAGAATATGAATGCTGTTTACGAAAAGCTGATGAAATGTTATGAGCAGGTCGAAAAGAAAATCAGCTTCAAGCCGGAGCTTGCGCTTGTGCTGGGGAGCGGTCTGGGAGATTTCTGCGATACTATCGAGATAACCGAAACGCTCGATTATGGAGAGATAGAGGGCTTTCCGAAAAGCACCGTTTTGGGGCATAAGGGGCGTTTTGTGTTCGGATATTGCGGAGAAAAACGCGTGCCTGTCGTGGTAATGCAGGGCAGAGTGCATTTTTACGAGGGATATTCCGTTTACGACGTTGTTCTTCCGACAAGGCTCATGAAGCTTATGGGCGCAAAAACCCTCTTCCTTACAAACGCCGCGGGCGGCATAAATCCCTCTTTCCATGCGGGAGACCTTATGCTTATTACCGATCATATAAGCTCGCTTGTGCCGTCGCCGCTTGTCGGGGAGAATATAGAGGAGCTGGGCGTAAGATTTCCCGATATGAGCGAGATCTACTCAAAGCGCCTGCGCTCAATTATAGAAGAAACCGCCGCGGAGGTTAAAGTGCCGTTGGTGCGCGGAGTTTATATTCAGACTTCGGGACCCAACTATGAAACGCCCGCCGAAATACGCGCCTATGGAAGACTGGGAGCGGACGCCGTGGGAATGTCAACCGCAATAGAAGCAATGGCGGCGCGCCACATGGGAATGGAAATCTGCGGCATTTCCTGCATTTCAAATCTTGCCGCGGGAATATCCTCAAATCCCCTTTCTCATAAGGAAGTACAGGAAACCGCCGACAAAGCCGCGCCCATGTTCAGACGGCTGGTAACGTCTTCAATCGAAAAAATCGCGGGAAAATAACAAAGGAGATAACCATGAACGATATACAAAAGAAAATTATTGAACTCAAGGAAAAGAACGACATATGTATTCTGGCGCATTGTTATCAGACGCATGATATTCTTGAAATAGCGGATTATGTCGGCGACAGCTTCGGTCTTGCGCAAAAAGCCGCAAAAGCTCCGAATAAGACAATTATCATGTGCGGAGTAAGGTTTATGGCTGAAACGGTAAAAATACTTTCTCCCGAAAAGAAAGTGCTTATACCGAGAGAAGAGGCGGGCTGCCCTATGGCGGAGCAGCTCGATCCCGAAATGCTTATGCAGCTTAAGGAAAAATATCCCGAACATAAAGTTGTAGCCTATATAAATACTACCGCCGCGCTGAAAACTTTGTGCGACGTCTGCGTTACGTCGTCTTCGGCAGTTAAGATAATCAAAAAGCTTGACGCTCAAAAGATACTGTTTATCCCCGACTGCAATCTCGGCGATTATGTAAAAAAGCAAGTACCCGAAAAGGAAATTAAACTCGTGAGCGGCGGCTGTCCTACTCACGCAAAACTCACCGCCGACGACGTTAAAAAGGCAAAGGCAAAACACCCGAAAGCGCTTTTCCTTGTTCACCCCGAATGTCAGCCCGAAGTGGTGGCAATGGCGGATTTTGTCGGAAGCACAACGGAGATAATGGACTTTGCCGCGAAGAGCGATAACGAAGAATTTATAATCGGCACGGAAAACAGCATTGTCCAGCACCTCGGCATAGACCACCCCGAAAAGCTGTTTTTCCCGCTTTCAAAAGACTGCGTTTGCCACAACATGAAAGTGACGACAATTGCGGACGTGCTTCATACAATAGAGGGCAAAGACGGCTTCGAGATAAACATAGACGAAGACGAGCGGCTCAAAGCAAAGCGCTGTATAGATGAAATGCTGAGGCTCGGAAATGGCTGAAACCGTTCTTGTTGCAATGAGCGGGGGAGTGGACAGCTCGGTGACTGCGGCGGTGCTTAAAAAGCGCGGTTTTGACTGCATAGGCGCAATGATGAAACTTAGAAAGGACATCGACGGCGGCTTTGGCGACAAGACCTGCTGTTCGGCGGACGACGCGCTTGACGCGCGGAACGCCGCGAATTCCCTCGGGATAAATTTCTATGTGTTTGACTTTACAAGGGAATTTGAAAAAAACGTTATCGACCGTTTTGTCAGCGCATACGAGCAGGGCTTAACGCCAAACCCCTGCATCGACTGCAACCGCTTTATGAAGTTCGACCTGCTCTACCGGCGCGGCAGGGAAATAGGCTGCGACTATATTGCGACGGGGCATTATGCGCGGACAGAATACAGCGGCGAATACAAGAGGTGGATATTAAAAAAAGCCAAGGACAGCGCAAAGGATCAGAGCTATGTGCTGTATTCGCTCACACAGGAGCAGCTTTCGCACACGCTTTTTCCTCTCGGAGATTTTTCGGGAAAAGACGAGGTGAGGGCGTTTGCGGAGGAGCTGGGACTTTTGAACGCTAAAAAGCATGACAGCCAGGACATCTGTTTTGTTCCCGACGGAGATTATGCGGGATTTATCTGCAAGAGGACGGGGAAGAGTTATCCGCGCGGAGATTTTGTTGACATAAACGGAAACAAGATAGGCGAACATCTCGGGCATATCCGCTATACCATAGGTCAGCGAAAGGGCTTTGGAGTGGGCTTTGGGGAGAGAATGTACGTAAAGGCAAAGGACGCTCAAAAGAACACCGTTACGCTTTCGAGGGACGAAGCGCTATATTCTTCGTCGCTGATAGCGGACGATTTCAACTGGATCTTGTTTTCCGAGCCGCCGAGGGAGGCTGTTTCGGTGACCGCGCGAATACGCTATCACGGAAAAGAAGCCCCCGCCAAGGCATACGCCGACCCTGACGGCAAAGTTCACATAGACTTCGACCAGCCCCAGCGCGCCGTTACAAAAGGGCAAGCGGTGGTGTTGTACCAAGGGGATATTGTCGTTGGCGGTGGAAGGATTTGCGGATAGGCGTAAGAAGTTGTTTTGAGCGGCGAAGCGCTTTTTCAGTCAAACGACCTAACGAACGGGCGCACGAAAGTTTTTTGAAAAGGGAGTCCAGAGGGAAAAAATTTTTTCAAAAAATTTTTTCCCTCTGGCAGGGGTGCGGGGGCAGCGCCCCCGCAATCCGCAAATTAAGCGCATCAGGTTAAATGCCTGCGGCATTGAACCTGGGGATGTGGGGAAAACAAGAGTTTTCCCCGCATTGAGATTTTCAAAATCGTATTTTGAAAATCTCAATCCTACCAAGAGGTTTTGAGCGGGGAACAAACTTGAAAATGAATTTGCTTTTGAACGAGAAAGAAAATTCCCCAGTTCTTAAAATAAAATTTCGGAGCAAAGAATCTTTGCTCCGAAAAGTTTTTTATTACGCTTCTGCAGTTGAACTGTTTCTGCTTCTGAAAAGCATCGGAATAGCCCAGATCGCGGCAAGGGCGACCAGGACATATACGATCCTGCTTAAAATCGAAGTCTGTCCGCCAAAAAGCCAAGCAACGAGGTCGAACTCGAAAATTCCGACAAGACCCCAGTTAAGACCGCCTATTATAAGCAACGTAAGCGCGATTTTGTCCATAATCATCATAAAATTTCCCTCCTTCCGAACTTTTCGGATTTATTTTTCGACATTTTCAAAACTTTATGTAAGGTAAGATTTAGCAAACTTTTGCCTGAAATCTACGAATATTGTTGATTGAATTTGGGCAAAATGTAGAGAATTATGTAATTTTTTACAGCATTAAAAAAGCCCTTGACAAATCGTGAAAAAAGTTGTAAAATAATAAGGCTATGGAAGTTTAGCTCAGCTGGGAGAGCATCTGCCTTACAAGCAGAGGGTCATAGGTTCGAGCCCTATAACTTCCACCATTCCGTAACTCTTGGACGATAGATGCCTGAAATATCGGGGGTCATTCGCCGAGGGGCTGCGGTAAACGGCCCGGTAGTTCAGTTGGTTAGAACGCCGCCCTGTCACGGCGGAGGTCGTGAGTTCGAGCCTCATCCGGGTCGCC
>CANRKB010000026.1 GCA_947631115.1 uncultured Clostridia bacterium | reverse complement strand
TGGTTATTAACATTATAACATATTTGAGGTAGTTTGTCTTCTCTTTTTGTAACATATCTATTGTATCATAACATTTTTTATAAGTATGAGCATATAAAAAGCACGAGCATTTTGCCCGTGCTTTAAAACTTTTTATTCTAAGATTATTGCTTCCGACCAGTATTCCTGATTGTAAATATCGGTAAACAGATAAGTTATTCTTACTTCGTTATCTCCGACGCTGACATTCGTTATCTTCATATTATCGGTTACGGTCATTTGCTCGCCGAGATAATAGCTGTCCTGATATGTCATATCAGTAGAATAAAAGTCGCAGATGAAATCGAGTTTGTCGCCGACGTTAAGCTGAGTAAGGCTTTTTGCAACCGTTTCGGTCTCGTCGGTATAATCATAGTCAGCCCCCGCGATATAAGCGTCATTTCCCTCAAAAACTATTATGAGATTTACGCGCGAACCGTTAAGCATTGCGGGAACATAACCCATATCGGTATAAGTTCCGTCGGAATTTTCTATCGAGTCGGTATGATAATACGCCACGGGCTGTCCGTTTATTGCTACCCAGTTTTTCTCGGTATCGGCTACGAGATCCCCGTTATCATCGAATGAGAATACATTGTCTATGCCCATATCGACATAGCCCTCTCCGTCGAAATAAAACATATTCATATCGAGAGCATGGACGAGCGACCACTGTTCTTCGGAAAGCGAAAGGATATATTTCCCGCCGTTCTCTTTCCAGACGAGCTTGCTTGCGTCGAGATAATTATCTGCAAGATACTGAGCTGTTGAGTTTATATCCTGCCCCTGCATAAAGTCGGTATTTGTGCTGTCGAGTCCGTCGATAGATCTTCCCGAACCTAAAAACGCGCTCAAAAGACCGCTGATTATATCCGAGCTTCCCGACGAGCCGGAGGGGCTGCTGAGTCCGAACAAGGAAGATATAGGCGAGGAGCTTCCTCCTGCGGCGATCTGCCCGCTTGTTTCCATTTGAGCGAATTGCTTTATGCACTCCGCATATTCGCTGTCCATTCCTATAAGCTCATATGTGTCGCAGGCGTCGTCGACATACGACGTTCTCTTGTACGGGAAATATATCGAAACGCCGTAAGCGTTCGTCATATTCGACGAGGTGCGGTTGTACTTTACGGCATTTCTGAGCGCAGAACTTAATGCGCTGCCCTCGGAATTGTTCATTTTTTCCGCGAAATCAACAAGGTCTATCTGGTCTATCTTTGAGCTTGCAGCAAATTCTCTCGTGTTATAACGCGCGTCGGAAACGGACTTATAATCGTTTGAAGTTATTTTTCCGCTTATCGACCTTGAAAAATCCACAAGCTTTTCGGGAACGGTATTTGAAAACTCCGCGAGGTCAATTACGGAAAGCGTTGTTTTTTGACCGCGGCATTCGCTCGAACATTTTGAAACGAAATCGTCCGCAACTTTCTTTCCTATCTCAAGCGTAGACATCGAAGTGTTTTTTGCAAAGTTTCCGAGCCAGTTTGTATAATACCAGCCTATGCCGGGTTCTGTTTCTTCCGAAGCTATGAGATAATCTGCGTATTTATCGAGCATAAGCGCGTTTTCCGCTGTCGCCATAAGGCAAGCGTCAAATCCTATAAAGTCGAAGGAAACTCCTCCCGCTCTGAGCGCTTTGTCTATGCCCGCAAGATCCATAGAACCCGAATATTTCTCGTCATATCCGTAGCCGCTGACTGATCCTCCGCCGTGATCCCACAAGATAAGTTCGTTTCTGTTTGCGGGATAATTCGACGCGCAATACTTTATGAAATCGGAAAGCGTGTTTGGGTTTGTCATAGACCGACTGCTTTCTTCTTTCAAGAGTTTCATTTTCCCGTTTTTAATGGAGTAGAACTGATTTTTAGAAGTGCTGATGCCCGAAGTTTTCCAGTTCTTACAGCCGCCCGTGTAGACGATAACGTTAAAATTGTCGCCAAAATTCTTGCTTGCCGAAAGCATTTCGTTCATATCTGCGGATGCCATTCCGTATTTGCTTTCAAGGTCAGTTCCGCACATATACACCATAAGCGTAACGACGTCTTTTCCCGAACCGAGGATCTGAGTCCTTTTCGCGCGCGAGCCTGCCGCAACGTTATTGTTTACGCTGCCGCCGTTGTTATTACCGCCGTAATTATTGTTATTATTGCCATAGTCGTTGGTTATGCCGCCGTTATCGGTATCGCCGCCAAGAAAACTTCTGAAAAGATTTCCGCAAACGCCGTTGTTTAACAGCAACACAAGAACAATGATAACGACTATAATGCCGCCGCCTCCGCCTATTGCCGCTCCTCTGGTAACGCCGCCCGAATAAGTCCTTCTGCCGGAATTTCCCGTACTGCCCGATGAAGAACTGTAACTATGAGAACCTACTCTGCCCGTTCCGAGTCCGCTTCCTCTGCGGTGAACGCCGCTGCTCTGACCGCTGACAGTCTTATTTCTTGAATGAGGTCTGTTGTTTCTGTCCATAAATGCCTCCCATACATTATATGGATTTATTATACTATGATTTTTTGTTTTTGTCAAGAATGAATATACATAAGTTTCGGATTTCAGATAATGCCTGTTTGAAACAGATTGTACAATAATCAAACAACATATTTCCAAAAATCCGTTTATATTTAAATCTTGACAAATTTAAAAAATGTATGTATAATATGTATGCATAATTAGATATACCTAACATCGGAGATGACATAAATATGACTTTAAAAGACCTTTCTGTCGGAGAGTCCGCCGTTATCACAAAAACAGGCGGAGAAGGCTCGCTCAGGCAGCATTTTCTCGATATGGGAGTTATACCGGGCGCGGAGATAACTCTTGTAAAATTTGCGCCTATGGGCGATCCGATAGAATTTCAGATACAAGGATATGAACTGACTTTAAGGCTTGCAGACGCGGAGAAAATTCTTGCGGAGCCGATAAAAAGCGAAAAGAAGCCGCCTATTCTCTCAAACGAAGCCAAACGCAAAAAAGCCCACCCCGGTCTTGGCGAGGGCGGAAAATACCACGTCAAAGCGACCGAAGATCCCCTCCCGAAAGGCACGGTGCTTACTTTTGCGCTTGCAGGAAATCAGAACTGCGGAAAGACAACGCTTTTTAATCAGCTTACGGGTTCTAATCAGCACGTCGGAAATTTTCCGGGAGTTACGGTAGACAGAAAAGACGGCGCTATTAAAAATCACCCCGAAACTCTCGTAACGGATCTTCCCGGAATTTACTCGATGTCGCCGTATACAAGCGAAGAAATAGTAACTCGCGAGTTTATCATAAAAGAAAAACCGAAAGGTATTATAAACATTGTCGACGCGACTAATATTGAACGAAACCTGTATCTTACAATGCAGCTTATGGAACTTGATGTTCCAATGGTTTTGGCGCTGAATATGATGGACGAAATGCGAGAAAACGGCGGTTCGGTGCATATAAACGAACTCGAAGATATGCTCGGTATCCCTGTTGTTCCTATTTCTGCGGCAAAGAACGAGGGAATTGACGAGCTTATAAGCCACGCGCTCCATGTTGCATATTACCAGGAAAAGCCGGGAAGAATAGACTTTTGCGGGAAAAACGACAACGGCGGCGCGGTACATAGATGTCTGCACGGCATTATGGAGCTTATAGAAGATCACGCAATTGCGGCGGGAATACCGCTGAGATTTGCCGCAAGCAAGGTCGTCGAGGGCGACAAGCTCATAGAAAACGCGCTGGGGCTGACGCAGAACGAAAAGGAAATGATAGAGCATATCGTCCTGCAAATGGAAGAAGAGCGCGGTCTTGACAGAAGCGCGGCTATCGCGGATATGAGGTTCAACTTTATAAACAGGCTCGTAAAGGACGCAGTCGTAAAGCCTCACGAGAGCCGCGAAAAGGAACGCAGCAAGAAGATAGACAAGATATTGACGGGAAAGTTTACAGCGATACCTGCGTTTATAATTATCATGTCGGCTATATTTTTCCTTACGTTCAACGTTATCGGAGCGTTTTTACAAGACTTGCTCGAAACGGGGATAGACAAGCTCTCGGAGCTTACGGACGAGGCGCTTACGATAATGAACGTAAATCCCGTGTTACATTCGCTCGTTATTGACGGAGTTTTTACGGGAGTAGGAAGTATACTCAGCTTTTTGCCTGTTATAGTGGTTTTGTTTTTCTTTCTGTCGCTTCTTGAGGACAGCGGTTATATGGCGAGAGTAGCGTTTGTAATGGATAAGCTGCTCAGAAAAATAGGACTTTCGGGACGGAGCATTGTGCCTATGCTTATAGGCTTCGGCTGTTCTGTTCCGGGAATAATGGCGGCGCGCACTCTCCCCTCGGAACGCGACAGAAAAATGACAATAATGCTCACGCCTTTTATGAGCTGTTCGGCGAAGCTTCCTATATACAGCTTTTTCGCCTCGGTATTTTTCCCCGACTGCGCGGGATTTGTTATGATAGCGCTGTATTTCGGCGGTATACTTACGGGAATACTTGTGGCGCTTATTTCAAGAAACACCGCGTTTAAAGGCGAAGCCGTTCCGTTTGTAATGGAGCTTCCGAACTACAGATTGCCGGGAGCGAAAAATGTCGCAATGCTGCTTTGGGACAAGGCAAAGGACTTTTTACAGAGAGCGTTTACAGTTATTTTCATAGCGGCAATAGTCATCTGGTTCTTGCAGAATTTCGACTATAAATTTACACTTGTGGAAAACTCTCAAAACAGTATGTTAGCGGGTATTGCAGGCTTTATCGCCCCTGTTTTCAAGCCTTTGGGATTTGGAGACTGGAGAGTATGCACGTCGCTTATAGCGGGATTTATGGCAAAGGAGAGCGTTGTTTCTTCGATAAACGTGCTATTCGGAAGCACGGCAAATCTGACCGCGCTGCTCTCTGCCGCCGATACTGCGGCGCTGTTGGTATTCTGTCTGCTTTATACGCCTTGCGTTGCGGCTATCTCCGCGGTAAGGCGGGAGCTTGGCGGGAAATGGGCGGTCGGCGTTGTTATCGGGCAATGCGCGATAGCATGGGTAATGGCGTTTATTGTAAGAATGATAGGTTATCTTTTTGTTTAACTTCTTTTCCTTTTAGTTAGTTTTAATGTGATAAGACGTATCAGCGGGTTCTTCTGAGATTGTTTCATCATAGTTGCAAGGTATTTTCTGTAGACCACCGAATATTCTCCGGCATATTCAATTGCTTTTCCGCCGAAGCCGTGTTTAAAACGCCAAAGTCTGTAGCCGCCCGAATTTTCATCATGATAATTCGGTATACCGCCGAAATCATATTCTTTGCAGTTTTGCGATATGGCGTACTTTATCATTTCACCGTGCATAAGATAGCAAGGATAAAGATTTCGGTTTTTTGAACTGCTTGCGCCGTAGACGTAGGTAAAACGGCTTCCGAAGCATATTCCTACCGCCGCGGAAAGCGGTTCTCCCTCTTCGCTCCTGCACAAAAATATTTTGCAGTCATTTCCGAAAGCCGAAAGCATTTGCTTGAAATATTCTTTTTCTCTGACAGGAAAACCGTTGCGTTTTCCTGTTTCTTCATATAACGCGTAAAATTCATCGACGGCTTCTTCATCGTGTATCTCAAACCTTACGCCGCGATTTATAGCTTTATGTATACGGTTTCTGTAATCGGATTTAAAACCTCGTTCTGTTTCTTCATAAGTAGCACTGAGATCAAGAATGACGTTTTCGCGGGGCTGGATCGGTCTTATATTTTCACTGCGGTATTGTTTCAAGAAATCGGGCTCGTCCGTTTCTGAAATGCGCGGGTCAAACATAAATGCGACCGAACGGTATTTCTTTGCAAGTATCTTTGTTCCCTCCAGAATATCATTGAATGTACTTTCAGAATATTCGCCGATAAATCCTCTCGGCTCGTACATAAGGCTTATGAGCGGGGTTTTCTTGACAAGCACAAGGCAAACCGCTCTTATACTTTTGTCATCGCCGCGAGATATAATTCCCTCGCAGAGCCAGCCCCGTTTTACGTTTCCCCAGCTCGGCGACTGCATAAATTCGCCGTGTCTGCGGGCAAATTCATTAAATTCGGACATTTGACTTTCGTTTGCAAGATCAAGTAGTTCCATAAAAATTTCTCCTTATTGTAAAAAATTAGTAAAATTATAAGACAAATTAAAATGCAATATTTTCTAATGCCATCAATCTAATTATATAAAGCCGAAAACAAAAGTCAAGGATATTAATAAAACCGTAAGTAAATTGTAATCATATTGTAATTTATTTTACTTCAATGTTATAAAATTGTAATAATTTAACCGACAACATGATAAAACTGTCGGTAATTTTATTGTGTAAAAAATTTTATACATTTTCATATTGACGAAACGTAAAAAATTTTGTATAATATTATAAGTGTACAAGAAACTATGCGATAAGGTCAGGGGGTTGTATATGGAAAATAATGTTATCGCCTCAAGACAGGCGAAAACCGTATACCGTGACGGCGACAAATGCGTAAAATGCTTTGGAGACGGTTTTACAAAATCAGACGTTTTAAATGAGGCGCTCAGTCAATCGAGAGTTGAAGAAACAGGACTTATGATCCCGAAAATACTCGATGTGACCGAGATAAACGGACAGTGGGCTATCGTTTCGGAATTTATCGAGGGCAAAACGCTTTCGGCTCTTATGAAAGAATATCCCGAAAAACGCGACGAACATCTTGAGCTTCTGGTAAAATTGCAGATAGAAGTTCACTCTAAAAACAACGATCTGCTCATTAAGCTGAGAGATAAGCTCCACCGCGAGATATGCGCCTCGGACGTTGAAGCGACGACGCGCTATCATCTTCATGCAAGGCTCGAGGGTATGCCGAAGCACAACAAGATATGCCATGGGGACTTTTGCCCGTCAAACATTATCATAAAAGACGACGGCTCTCCGTACATAATAGACTGGTCGCAGGTATCACAGGGAAACGCTTCGGGAGACGCGGCGTGGAGCTATTTGACGCTTTGTATGTCCTGGGGAGAAGACGCGGCGGAAAAATATCTTGAAATGTTCTGCGAAAAAAGCTCAATTGACATCAGCTATGTCAAAAGGTGGATGCCGATTATTGCGGCGGCGCGGCTCTCTCACGAAAAGCCCGAAGAACGCGATTTTCTGCTGAAATGGGCTAATGTTATTTAAGACGGAGGAATTTATGAAAATTACTATATGCATAGGCAGTTCTTGCCACCTTAAAGGTTCTAAAAGAGTTGTAAACCGTTTACAGGAGCTTATCGCGGAAAACAATCTGTCGGAAAAGGCGGAGCTTAACGGCGCGTTTTGTATGAAAAAATGCGGCGAAGACGGCGTCAGGGTTATGGTAGACGAAAAGATATACTCCGTGCTTCCCGAAAATGTTGACGAATTTTTTGATAACGAAATTCTTTCTAAGATGAATTGAGGATAGATTATGAGAAAATTTGATACTAAGGTACAATATCTGAAATACAAGGTATTGAGAGAAGTAGCAAAGCAGGCTTGGAACGGAACACTATATGACAATCTGCTCGATATCCCGAAAATAATCGTTCCGACAAATACCCCGACAATGCGCTGCTGCGTATACAAAGAGCGCGCGATACTTGCAGAGCGCGTAAAGATCGCTACCGGCGGCGACAAGGAAAACCCGAATGTAATTGAAGTTATAAACATTGCGTGCGACGAATGTCCCGTAGGCGGATTTGAAGTAACAAACGCCTGCAGAGGGTGTCTGGCGCACCGCTGCGAGGACGCCTGCAGGTTCGGGGCTATATCCTTTAACCAGAACCACGAAGCGCAAATCGACAAGTCTAAATGCAAGGAGTGCGGAGCGTGTGCAAAGGTCTGCCCGTATACCGCTATTGTCAGCAGGAAGCGCCCCTGTCAGAGCGCCTGCAAGGTAAAGGCAATAGAAATGGATGAAAACCGCGCGGCTCAGATAGATAACTCAAAGTGTATTTCCTGCGGAGCGTGCGTTTATATGTGTCCGTTCGGTGCGATTATGGACAAGTCGTACATACTGAACGTCATTGATATGCTCAAAAAGAGCGAAAAGAGAAACGATTTGAGAGTTTACGGAGTTGTTGCTCCCGCTATAGTGAGCCAGTTCAGCTATGCAAAACCGGGTCAGGTCGTTGCGGGGCTTAAACAGCTCGGATTTCATGCGATAGTAGAAGCGGCGCTCGGAGCGGATATGGTAGCGCAGGCGGAGTCTGCGGAGCTTGCGGAAAAGGGATTTTTAACAAGCTCGTGCTGTCCTGCGTTTGTGGATTTCATTCACAAGAATTTCCCCGATATGGTCGGAAATATTTCGCATAACCTCTCCCCTATGGCGACTATCTCTAAGTTTATAAAAAGCACCGACGAAAATGCAAAGATAGTATTTATAGGTCCTTGCACGGCAAAGAAAATGGAAGTTCAGAAAGATACCGTAAAGCCGTATGTAGACGCGGCGATGACGTTTGAAGAGCTTCAGGCGCTGTTTGACTCAAGAGATATAGATATTACGAGCCTTGAAGAAGAGTCGCTCGACAACGCTTCTTATTTCGGAAGAATTTTTGCAAGAAGCGGCGGTCTTGCGGACGCGGTAGAAGAAGGTATAAAAGAGCAGAATCTTGAGGTAGAGCTTAAAGCTTGCGTCTGCGACGGAATTGAAGCCTGCAAGGTGGCGCTCCTCAAAAAGAGCAAAAATATGCTCGACGCAAACTTTATCGAAGGAATGGCTTGTATGGGCGGCTGTATAGGCGGCGCAGGCTGTCTTACTCACGGAGAAAAGAACAAGGCGGAAGTCGACAAGTACGGCAGAGAGGCGCTTGAAAAAACGATCTTGGGAGCGGTTGCTACTCTCGGAAAATAAACACAAATCCCCTACCATTAAAGGTAGGGGGTTGCTTTTAGTACACTGTATACTGCACACTATCAACTGACAACGCGCTGTCAACTGACAGCGCGTTTTCCTATAGCGTATATTCTTTTCGGATATATTCGGGCGGATTTTTATTCCACTCCTCGTTTGTCCAGGTCACCCCGTCCGCCAGTCCTCCGTAATTTAGCGATAACGCAAATGTTCCGCCGCTGTATTCCCATGTATACTGCTTATCCGAGATCATGGTTTTATTTACAAAATCATCTTCGTAAATATGGTCTATCCGCTTTACTGTTAAGCCGTTTCTTTGATAAACATATATTTGTGTGAATTCATTTTCAGTTGAAACGATCTTGTCGGTTTTTTCAACAAATACGATCCCCTTTTCGCCGCCTAAATCTATCTCCTCTATGTATTCATTTGGGTCATGATAAACAATGTCGTAGACCGTAAACCAGACAGCCGCCACAAAAAACACGCCCATTACGCAGATAAGAGCTATTCTTTTTCTGCGCGCGGATTTTTCGGTTATTTCTCTTAAACCGAATATATTCGACAAGCATTGAAGAAAAAAACCTACGCTTACAGCAAGGTAAGCCAAAAATGTTTTATCAAATATCTTTCCCGCCAAATAGATCTTTAAGTCGTTTTTGTCAAGATATGAACACAAATAAAACCACGCTGCCAAGATAAGTATACAGATTACAACAGTCGTCACAATGCCGGCTGTTTTTCCCGCGGTAGTTGTTTTTTTCATAGGTTTCCTTTCTTATTTATCTTTTTGCAAAGAAAATTGTATGATACGACACAACGTAAATTGCACAAAAATCACATCACATAAAACAGTATGCAGAAGAAGTGCAGCAGGCTTCCGACAACTACGAACAAATGGAAAACCGAATGCATATAGGCGTGTTTTTTGCCTATTGCATAAACGACCGCTCCTATCGTATAGCAGACGCCGCCCGTAAGCAGAAAGACTAAACCACCGACGCCTATTCCCTCAAGGACTGTTTTCATAGTAAACACTATACACCAGCCAAGTCCGAGATACAAAAGCATTGAAACGGTTTTAAAGCGCTTCATATCAATAGCGTTTAAGACAATTCCCGCCGCGGCAAGTCCCCATTGTATGCCGAAATATACCCAGCCGAGCGCGGTATCTGCTTCGCGGATAGTGCAAAGCGTAAATGGCGTATACGTCCCCGCGATGAGCAGATAAATGGCGCAATGGTCGAGTATTCTGAAAACTTTTTTCGCTTTGAGTTCGGGGTGAAGTCCGTGATAAATGCTAGACATACAGTAGAGAATTATCATCATAGCGCCGTATATCGCGCCGCTTATTACTCCGTAAACATTATGATGAAGCGCCGCCATAATAACGCAAAGCGTTGTTGCGGTAATTCCCAGAGCGCCGCCGACAATGTGCGACGTCATGTTGAATATTTCCTCGCCCTTTGTGTAGTGAGGAATTTCTATTCTGTTAAGTTTTTTTGCATGAGTATGACTTGACATATATATCACCTGTTCTTATATTTTTATATTTTTATTATCCAGCTCCGAGATTATTTCATCGACCTTGCTTCGTTTTACTCCGAGTAAATCGTCTATAATGTCGGAGTTATCGGAAGTATTTGTAGTTGCTTCGTCGTTATTCGGAGAATCAACTTCTTCAATTTCAGATTCTAAAACTTCAGTGCCTTTAACTTCGGATTCTTCGACTTCGGTATCTTTAACTTCAATATCCTTAGCTTCAATTTCTTCGGCTTTGGGAGCTTCTTCATTGTCCTCGGCATTTATTTCATTTTTAGCTTCGGAAACTTTAGGCAATGCTTTTTCATCGTTCGTGGGCTTTTTAACTATGCTTCGCAAATATGAGCTTTTGAAATCCTGCATATCGCCTGTCTGCGAAAAAAATGCTTGCTCGCTTTTTGTTATACCGCTTTCACTAATGTCGGGCGGCAGCGCTCCCGCGTTTCTTTTTGGCGTTTTGGAAGCATTGTCTTCCGTTTTTGTTTCATTTTTTTTCTGCTTGGCAGTGTACGAAAACAAAACGCCGTCGTTTGATTGTGTGTTTGCGGTAAGTACGGGCGTAAATTTTTCGTTAAGCGCTTCTTTGTCTATGAGAATTTGTTCCTTTTGGGGAATAATTTCTGTATGTCTCTTAGAAACCGACGCTCTTATAATATCGAAAATTATAAGCGCAAGACAAGGCGCAATAGCTATGCACAATACTCCGAAAGGCGACTTTACAAACAGTATTATCTTTCCTATTATCCTGCTGCTGTATTCGGCTTTTCCTACAAGGTCTTCCCCTGCTATTATAAGCTCTTTATCGTTTTCTATAACGTTTATGCTGTAAACTCCGTTATTTACGCTGTAGCTTTTTCCGTAACCGAGCGAAAGCTTTCCGCCGTTTTTGTACAAAAGGAGTTTCCCCTCGCTAACTTCATAAGGCTCGCATGAGAATACTATGACCGCGCTCTTATCGGAAACGCCAGTCAGATTATCGCCTTTTGCTATGTAAATGTTAATTCCGAAAACATCTACGGTTTCCTCGGATGTAAATGCCCATGACACAAATGCCAAAAATATGCACGCTGCAAGCATTATTCCACAGAAAACATATCCTGTCACACGAGCGACTTTCTTCCCCAAAAAATTCAACTCCCCGTATTATTTTACATTCCCTTTGCCGTTGAAAGATTTATGCCGTTTTCGCCGAGCGGAATTTCGTGGTCAAGACCTACGAATTTTCCGTTCTCCTGCCATAATACTTCTTTTACAAACGAATATTTTTCATTATCCCATGTCTTGAAATCGTCGAGGACAAGTCCGCCCGTATCTCCCGAATTTGCGTTGAAGCACCAGAAAGTGTGATTTAAATGATAAGTCTTTATGAGCTGGCGCATACAGGTCATCCATTTAAGATTAGGCTCGCGCATAAATCCTCCCCATTCTCCGATAAGGAGAGGAGCGGTGTTGTCCTCGTAAATATAGAACCAGTTGTCGTGCCAGCAGTCTTTCATAAGGCTGTTATAATCATACCCGCCCTGGAACCACGGCTGTTCGTATACGGTGGGGCCGTAATCATGAGGAGAATAAACGAGCTTGTTCTGATATTGTCCCAAATTTACGGGATAATTTTTAACACCGCGGAGATTTCCTCCCCACCAGTTGAAATAATAATCCTTGCTGTCGGCAGAATGATAATCCATATTGGAAGAGCTTATCGGGAATATCTCCGTTCCCTCTACCATTATAAGCAGATTGGGATTTTTGTCAAGTATACGTTTCGCGGCGGTCTCGGCGGTATATTTCCAGTTGTTTATGTCGGTTGAATTGTTCCAGATGGCTTTATTTGTTTCGTTGGGTTTTCCGTGAGGTTCGTTTTTAATATCGAAGGCGATTATGGTATCGTTGTTCTTATATCTGTCGGCAAACCATTCGAGCGCATGATAATAATCTTCGACCGTTACGTTTGAAGTATACCAAAGGTTTACGTTATGCCCCTGGGCGTCTGTTTCGGCGCAATGTATATCAGGCATAACTTTCATTCCGTTCTGCTCGGCAAGTTTCAGAAAATAGTCGAATATCTGCAAAGAGTTCATATCGTTAAGTTCGGTGTTGTATGCGTTGTTATAATTTGCTTTCGGATATTCTCCCGCAGACCACTGGTTTATGAGCTGCGCCGATATTGGCACGCGGATAAGATTAAAGCCGTGATCAGCTATGGACTTTACGGTAGGCGCGAGCTGGCTGTTCCAAAGTCCGTCAAAAGTATTCGTTCCCGTATTATAGCCGAACCAGTTCACTCCCGTAAGCCAGACCTCTTTTCCGTTTTTGTCGAGTATCCTGCGTCCGTCGGTATGAAGCCAGTCGTCGCCCTGTTTAGCCTCGGAAACTCTCTCCAAAAGCTCGGCTACCGTGCCGGAAACATTTTCCGACGGGATAGTGTCGTTGTTGTTGTTATTGTTCTGAGAAGAGCCGGTACCCGCAGGTGTGTTGTTCTGCGAAGTGCCGCTTGCATTTCCGCCCGCGGGAGAAAATTCGGACGGGCAGCTGAAGTTAAATCCCGCCGTGACAGAGCCGTTCTGCGGAATGGAGGTATTTCCCGAAACAGTGACAGTAGTTCCGTTTACCGAAAAATCGGCGTTCCAGCTATTGGTTATACTAAAGCCGCTCGGAACGGTAAAGCTTGCTTTCCAGTTGTCGACATTATTTCCGCTGTTTTTTACAACGACTTCGATCGTTCCGCAATAATTGTTTCCCTCGCGCCAGTCCGAATTTTTCTTAAACTCAAGCGAAAGCGCCCCCGACTGACTATTGTTCGGAGAGGAACTTTGATCGTTGGGGTCTGAAGTCTGATCGTTATTTGTATCCGGACTTTGTACGTCATTTGAATCAGAGCTTTGATTATTGTCCGAAAACGAACTTGAATTTCCGTCGGGAGAGTTGTTTGTATCGGAAAAATTAAATTCTTCCGAAAAATCGCTGCTCTCGGACGAATAATAGCTATCATCGGGAACACGCTGATTATCCGAACGCTTACAGCCCGCCGTAAATAATACCGCTGTCAGCATAAGCGCGCATACCTTTATATATTTTTTGCTCATAATGTCACCCTTTATGTAATATTTTTCGTTAAACAGTCAGACTGTTTGATTATTTTTTTCAAGTACCGCGCTTTTCATTGTATAGCTTTCAACATCAGTTATTGTTTCACCGTCTGCCTGCAAGGGCGTTGGGCGGTCGAATTTCACCTCGACGTCATAGCCTTCTATCATTGTAAACATCTTAGGGTACTTAATATGTTCGCCTTTAAATATAGACGAAAAGCGCATCAGCGTCGTTAATTTTCCCGCGTCATGCCATACGGCAAAGGTTATTTTCCGCTCGGGGTTTAGTCTGTCCTGATTCGGCGTTATGCACATTCCCCCGCCGTAATATCTGCCGTTCATTGTCGGAGCGAGCCACACCTTTTTAAACTCGTACTTTTTTCCGTCTACTATTGCGACGGCGTTACGAGGCTTGAAATCATACAGAACTCCCTTTATGGCTATAGCGGGGTAATTTACGGGCTTATCCGAGCTTTGACGGAGCTTGTCGCCTATCTCGCAGCAATATCCGTCTATCCCGTAGCCTATGCCGTTGAGTATCTTAAAACTCTTTCCCTTTACGGTCGCTGTCGGAAGATCTTTTATGTACGGATTTAACAGTACAAGTCCGTCTTTTCCTATATCGCGCGTAAAATCGTTTCCCGTGCCTGCGGGGAAATAGTAAATCTCGCGCTCGTCGGGAATTTCGTCTACGCTGTTTACAAGTCGGCTTATCGTACCGTCGCCGCCGCATAAAACTATTTTTTCCTCGCTTTTGAGTATATTGGAAAAATCGACCTCGCGAATATCCTTAAACTTGATTTTTTCATCGCTGAGTTCTTTTATCTTTTGAGCGTTTTCAAGTCCTTTTCCGTTTGCCGCAAGCGGATTGTAATAAACTATCATTGTTCATTCTCCTCAATGTGTTTTCTTATTTTTTCCTGTATCTCTTCCGAAAGCTCAATTGACTTTCTGCCTTTAGGGTCAAGCGTTTCGATTATATCAAAACGGACTTTGGTTCTTCTGAACGGAAAGCGCTTGTGTACTTTTTCGGTTCCGATAATTGCCGATACTGCAACGGGACAGCCCGTATCAATGGCTACTTTTAAGCTCCCCGCATGGAACTTTAACATTTTTCCGTCTTTGCCGCGGTGTCCCTCGGGATAAACGCCTATGGACATGACCTTTCGGTTTATATAGTCCTCGGCTGTTTCTATTGCCGATCTGTCGCCCTTTGAACTTTTTCTGTCGAGATATATATAACAGCTTCGCGTTATCATCCCTCTTACTATTGGTATTTTAAAAAGCTCGGCTTTGGCTATAAACGCGATCTTCCGAGGTCTTAATACAAGGCACTGTACCATATTGTCAAGCTGAGAACGGTGATTTGATACCAGAAGAAACGGTTCGTTCGGCAGCTTTTCAAGTCCGCTCGACTTTATTTTTACGCCCGCGCCCCCGCAGACAAACGCATAGGCGAGGTTTAAAAGCCAAAGGTATACGTTCGACGGCTCGCGATAAGTTTTCCCGTGAGGCACTACGGCGGAAAATACCGCCAATATTATCCAGAAAAGCAGCGATAAGCCTACAGCCGCTCCCGCAAACAGCGCTAAAAACAACCAGAAATTTCCGATAATAACGCAAAGCACTGCCGCGCAAATTAAACTTAAAACAAGAATAATAAGAACAGGATGCATATTTCCTCTTTCACGAATTTTCTACAAGCGCCTTTACTATGCTTTCAAATTTCCATGTGTTCGACGCTCTGTCAAGAAGCCCGAACGCTTCGCCGCCCGTTCCGAAAAAGTTGTTGTCCCACCAGAAGCACGTCATGCCGCGTTCTCTTGCGGACTTAACATAAAATGCGGCAAATTCCGTTCTTACATTAAGATTGCCGTTTTTGTCGCGGGCGCCGAATTCATCGATTATAACCGCCGTTCCCTTGCTGATAAACTTGTTGTAAAGATTATCCATAAAGACTGTCACGCCGTCGGCGTCGTTTTTGTTTGAAGCCGACCACGAGTTCGTTCCCCATTCATTCAGCGCGAAATCATAAGGGAGATATGCATGGACGGTCACTATTATGCGGCTTTTGTTTTCGGAAACGGGGTCTGTCGGAAGAACATATCCGTCATTAAGCGCGCCGTCCGGCGAAGCGTCATAACCCGGACACATAAGATAACGCGACTTGTTGTTCCCGCCCGAAGCGCGGACGGTGTCAACAAACGCCTGATTTATCTCGTTTATACAGGAGATAGCCTCTTTACAGTCGGCGTTGTTCGGGTCTATCCACCATTCGTTGTTGTGACCGATAAGTCTCGGCTCGTTCATGCTCTCGAATATCAGCTTATGGCTGTAGTCCTTAAATTTTTCGGAAAGCTGTTTCCAGATAGTAGTTACATACTTTTTTGACTGCTCGAGATACTGTTTATTCGGGTACATGAACTGAGTGCTGTTGTCGTGGTGGATATTGAGAATAACGTACATTCCGCTTTCAAGGCACCATTTCACAACTTCTTCTACCCTATTGAGCCACGGTTCGCTTATCTTATAACTGCCGTCTACGTGATTATGCCACGAAACGGGTATTCTCACGGCGTTAAAGCCTGAGTCTTTAAGCTTTTTTATATGTTCCTGCCGGGTCATTTCGCCGTTCCATGCGCTTTCATACTGCATTTCGTCAGTAAGCCATGTACAATCGCTCGCGTCAAACGTATTTCCCAGATTCCAGCCGATCTTCATATCCTCGACCATTTCAAATACGGTCATTTCATCGACGGAAGTATCGTTGTTATTGCCGCTGTTATCGCTGCTGTCGACGCCGTTGCTGTTTATGCTGTTGTTATAACTGTCGCTGTCATTTTCACTATTAGAAGAATTGTTTCCCATAGGCGTAAAATAATATCTTTCACAACCCGCAATGCAAAATATCATCGACAAGCTGAGCGCCGCCGCAATAATCTTCTTTAATTTATTCAAATTATCACTCCCCAAAAATAAATACACTTATATTATAAATCAAAAACGAATTTTTTGCAATACAGTTTTTAACTAAATCAGAAACAATTCCCTATAATATTTTTGTATGCACTGAAAATAATAATACCGCAAAGGCAAAGAAATTGAAACAGCTTTGCGTTATATCGGACAAAGCCGTTATGGCCGGCGGGAATATTGCCGGCAGAAAAAGTGTGTTTTTACTAAGAGCATACAAGTCTTTGCGTTAAAGTTTAAATTCAAGGAGAATAACTATGTCTAACAAACAGTCCAAGGCCAATCTCGAGAGCCTTAAAATGCAGTCGGCAAATGAGGTCGGCGTTAATCTCGGAAACGGATATAATGGCGACATCACCGCAAGACAGGCAGGCTCTATCGGCGGTATGATGGTCAAGAAAATGATCGAAAGCTACGAGCAGGGCGCAAGAAAGTAATTCAAACTGTAGATAAAGCCCCGTCTACTTCGTATGGTTATCCGCCAAAGGCGGATAACACGGTAACACGCGGCAGGCACAAAGCCTAGCCGCAGCCACGCTTCAGCATTGTACGCGAAGCGTTCAATGCGGTATCTGGGACTTTCTCTACAGTCTGAAGCAGGACATTTTATACAGTCTGAAGTAATTTCAGCCTGACTCGCGAATAATCAGAAAAGATCCCTCGGATAATAATTCGGGGGATCTGTTTTTATTCGATTTTTATAAGTTCAAGATCCTTATTTTCAAGGGAAAAACTTCCGTAAATGCCCTCGGTTACATGGACGGTATTGTCCTTTAAAACAAAGACCGCCTCGAAATTCTTGTTGTCGCGCCAAAACTGCTCGGCTTTTTCGCTGCCCATTACGAAAAGCGCAGTTGAAAGCGCGTCGCAGAGCGTTCCGCTGTCGGAGACAACTGTAACGGAAAGCAAGTCGTTGTCCGCGGGGAAGCCTGTTTTCGGATCGATAATGTGTCCGTATGTCTTGCCGTTTTCTTCAAAATAGCGCTGATAATTCCCCGAAGTAACAACAGCGCAGTCGGTTACGGAAAGTATTCCCAAATTGTCGCTTGGTGAAAGCGGGTCGGCAACTCCTATTTTCCAAGGATCACCGTCGGGTCTGCTGCCTAAAAGGCGAATATTTCCTCCGAGATTTATAAGAGCGGAGCTTAGGTTGTTTTCCTTTAGAATTTTATAACACTCCTCGCTCGCATAGCCCTTTGCTACTGCTCCCAAGTCCAGCATAACGCCTTTGTCAAGGGTAACGCTGTTTTCGTTTATATGCACTTTATCCGCGCCAACGTTGTTTAAAAGCTCAAAAAGCGTTTCGCTGTCGGGGATTTTGTATTCCCCGACGGTAAATCCCCACTCCCGAAGAACGGGATATATCGTTGGGTCAAGCGCCCCGCCCGTCTTTTCGGACATATCCAGAGCATACTTTATAAGTTCGAGCGTTTCTTTGCCGAGTTCAGCCGAACCGCTCTTATTGAGCGCGAAAAGCTCGCTGTTTTCATCTGTCACGGAAAACAGCTTTTCAAGCGACAAAACACGGTCTTTTGCAAGGCTAGCGGACTCGGAGTTTTCTCCGTATGCGTCTATGCTCATAATAGTGTCCATGGCGTAAAAGCTGAGCGAGGTCTTTTTTTCTTCGGCTTTACAGGACGTAAGGAAAATGCACAAAGCTAAAATTAAAACCGATAATATACGTTTCAAATTATTCTCCATATGATTTATTTGCTTCTAATGATACCACATTTCAAAAAAAATGTCAATAATTTTTGAAAAACCTATTGACAAATAATTTTGGGTGTGCTATAATAATATTGCTGTTCTGAAGACAGCAGGTTGACGTTTCGTCTATAATGCTTTTGCGCCTGCCGAAGAATGGGAATATGTATGTTAAATGCTTTTTTAGCGGTTAATAGAATTGTTCTCTCTTCCTGTCCGAAAACAGGGAGTTTTTTTATTTTCTGACAGCAAAATTCTACAGAAGGAGTGAATTTAATGCCAAGTCAAACCGTTCTCACTAAGAAACAGGAATTCGTAAACGAGCTTGCAGAAAAGCTCAAGAACTCCGTTTGCGGCGTATTGTTCGATTATAAGGGCAT
Organism: uncultured Clostridia bacterium; assembly: GCA_947631115.1. Lineage (GTDB taxonomy): Bacteria > Bacillota > Clostridia > Oscillospirales > Ruminococcaceae > CAG-115. The sequence goes on along the minus strand of CANRKB010000026.1, from coordinate 4,240 downwards.
TACGGTCGAGGACGACACAAAGCTCAGAAAAGAGCTTCGTGAAAACGGCGTGGACTATTTTGTAGTCAAGAACACGCTGTTAAAGCGCGCGTGCGATATGGTCGGACTTGAGGGGCTTGATCCCGCTCTTGAAGGCACAACGGCTATCGCGCTTTCCTCCGAGGACATTATAGCAGGTCCTAAGATTCTCAACAAAAAAGTCGAGGATTCTAAGGGTCAGTTTGCTATAAAGCTCGGATTTGTCGAGGGCAAGGTCATTTCCAAGGAAGAAGTTGAAGCTTATGCAAAGCTCCCGTCCAAGGAAACTCTGCTTTCTCAGCTCGTATTTATGCTGCAGTCGCCTATGCAGCGTCTTGCTATCGCAATCAGCGAGATCGAAAAGAAACAAGGCGAACAGACCGCATAATTGCGGCAGTAACTTTAAGAAAATAAAACATAATTATGGAGGTAAATCAAAATGGCTTCTGAGAAAATCACAAAGATTGTTGACGAAGTAAAAGAGCTTTCTGTTCTTGAACTTAACGAACTCGTAAAGGCGCTTGAAGAGGAATTCGGCGTATCTGCTGCGGCTGTTGCTGCCGCTCCTGCTGCAGGCGGAGCTGCTGCTCCCGCTGCTGAGGAGAAGACCGAATTTGACGTTGTTCTTACTTCTTTCGGCGATTCCAAGATGCCCGTTATAAAGGCTGTAAAGGATATTTGCGGTCTCGGACTTAAGGAAGCAAAGGAGCTTGTTGAAGCTGCTCCTAAGGCTATCAAGGAAGGCGTTGCAAAGGCTGAAGCTGAAGAGCTCAAGAAGAAGCTCGAAGAAGTTGGCGCAACTGTTGAGCTTAAGTAATTTAGTTACTTCAACACAAAATAATAATCCGCTCTCTTATTTTGAGAGCGGATTTTTTTACATGGGTGTTATTATATAACCGTTAGTTTTCCAGTAGTCTATTACGTCGGGCAAGATCTTTGTGTTCGTTTCGGAGACTGCGTGGAGAAGATAAACCGCGCCGTTATGGGTTTTTGAGGTTATCTTGTCGAAAGCGTATTTCTCGTCGGGCTGGTCGTCGGTGAGCCAGTCCTGATAAGCGAAGCTCCACAAGACCGTTGTATATCCCATATCCTTTGCCGCGGCAAGTACCTTTTCGGAAAACTCTCCTTTTGGCGGGCGCATTACATACATCTCATAACCGAAATTGTCGCTGATATAATCATGAAGCTTTGAAAGCTCATCGTTGATTTCATTGTCCGTACATTCGGGGAGCGACGGGTGACTGTATGTGTGATTTCCGACAGTATGCCCCTCGTCTATCATCCTGCGAACAAGCTCCGGATTTTTCTCGGCATAATCGTAGGTCACAAAGAAAACCGCTTTAACGTTTTTCGCTTTAAGAATGTCGAGTATCCTGCTTGTACAGCCGTTTTCATAACCCTCGTCAAAAGTAAGCCAAAGTCGCTTGTTTTCGGGTTCGCCTATAAAAAGCGCGCCTTGGTCGCCATATTGCGCCTGAGCCAGTATCGCGCCGAGCGGACGATTTTCGCTGTCCGTTTCAACGCCCATTCCGTAGGCTATCTTCTTTGAGGACAAGTCCTCGGAAAATACATTTAATGCCAGAACAGCCGATAATATTGCCGCTGTTATTGTTTTTTTCATACTTACACCTCTCTTTCCGAATTATTTTGTATAATTTTTATCAATTTAACTATGGAAATTCTATCAAAAAATTCACGCATTTAATAAAAAATGGCAATTATCCTATTGAATTATTTTGTAAATTGTGTTATAATAAGCATTGTATAGGTTGGTTTGTGTGCATATGTTTTGTCTGAAAAACGTTGCTTTTTACAGACAATGGGATTTATACAAATCATATGGTTTTTGTTTAGGAGCTTTTATGACGCAGGAATTAAGCGAACTTATTTCCCTTTTAAAGGGACACCGAACGTATATCCAGACCCATAACTTTCCCGACCCTGACGCTATTGCAAGCGCTTACGGGCTGCAAGTGCTGCTTGAACATTTCGGGGTAATCACCATTATATGCCATCACGGAGTGGTTGAACGTGCGGCTACGATGGACATGGTGTCCGAATTTAAGATAAACATGACGACGGACAACGATCTTTTTTACATGAACGAAAACGACTACATAGTAAACGTTGACAGCCAGAAAGGAAACGCGAATATCCGCGACCTTATCGGAAATGTCGTTGCGGTCATTGATCATCACCCTATTTTTTGCGAAAAAGACGACTATAAATTCAAGGATATTCGTATGGTCGGGAGTTGCTCGACAATTATAGCCGACTATTTCAGGCAAAATGAAGTTGAGATGACAGAATCTGTCGCGACGGCGCTGTTATACGGGTTGAAATGCGATACGAGAAATTTCACGCGCGGAGTAACAGATCTTGACGTAGAAATTTTCTCATACCTCTTCCCATATGCTAACAATCAGCTCATAAGGCGTTTTCAATCGGGCGAGCTTTTGTATAAAGAAATTAACGCTCTTGCGGACAGTCTGAAAAAGGTTGAGCTTGTGGACAGCGTTGCGTTTGCTTATCTTGATTTCCCCTGCCCCGACGCTTTTATAGCGATGATCTCGGATTTCCTTATGCAGATAGACAAGGTAAGTTTTTCCGTGGTTTACGACCATAGAGAGGGCGGTTTCAAATTTTCCGTGCGCTCGGAATTTGATGAATTTGACGCAGGACGTATAATTTCCGAAGCGCTCGCCGATATTGGTTCGGGCGGCGGTCACAAGTCTATGGCAGGCGGCTATGTTTCCGAAGAAAAGCTGAAAAATATCAGCACCGATTACAGCAAGACCATACAGGGTCTGTTTATGGACATTATCGAAAATATAAGGAACAAAAATGATTAAAAAGCAAAAACACCCTTTGGGGTGTTTTGTTTTTTATTGACAAAAAACAGAACATATGTTATAATGTAACTGTCGGACTTTTGTCTTTTGTATTTTTTAATATTATGAAACAATTATTTGAAGAGGCTTGAAATATGACGATATTTTACAGATTTGACGGAAAGATGTATATAAACATCACAAACGGCTGTCCGTGCGACTGCGTTTTCTGCATAAGGAAAAACGGCGACAGCATTACAGATAACGACAGCCTATGGCTCGAGCATGAGCCGTCTTTTGAAGAAATAACCGAGGCTTTCCGTAAATTTGACAAAACAGGCATAAGCGAGGCGGTCTTTTGCGGATACGGCGAGCCGACAGTGAGAGCGGATATGCTTTTGAAAACCGCGGAGTATATAAAAGCTAATTCCAAACTTAAAATCAGGCTCAACACAAACGGTCTTGTAAGGCTTATTCACAAGGGCTTTGACATAACCCGCTTCAAGGGGCTTGTCGACTCAGTTTCCGTTTCGCTGAACGCGCCTAATTCCGCGCGCTATAATGATATAACGCGACCGAACAAAGCCGTTTCGGAAAACAACAATGCGTTTGATGAAATGCTGAAGTTTTCGGTTGAAATGAAAAATATGGGCATTAAAACAGGGTTTACGGTAGTCGACGTTATTTCAAAAGAAGAAATCGACGAATGTGAAAAGTTATCCGAAAAGCTCGGCATACCGCTTCGCGTTAGGCACTATGTAACGGACAACGAGAGCTATACATAATGAGGATCTTAGGAATTGACCCGGGCTACGCCATTGTCGGATACGGCGTGCTGGATTTTGACAACGTGCGGTTTCGCACGGTAAACTACGGAGCAATAACGACGCCCGCGGATATGCCGTTTGACAGGCGGCTGGCTGAAATATTCAGCGACATGAATACCCTGCTCGAAAAGTTTTCGCCCGACTGTATGAGCGTTGAAAAGCTGTATTTCAACACCAACATAACTACCGCAATTGACGTTGCGCAAGCGAGAGGCGTTATACTTCTTGCCGCAGCAAAAAAGAACATACCCGTTTTTGAATACACGCCGCTTCAGGTCAAAGTTGCGGTGACGGGATATGGCAGAGCGGAAAAGCACCAGATGCAGGAAATGACGAAAAATATCCTACGTCTTGAGACTATACCAAAACCCGACGACACGGCGGACGCGCTGGCTATCGCCATCTGTCACGGGCACACGGGCGGCTCTAGGCTGTCGGAAATAATAAGAAACAACAAGGAGTAAGAGCTATGATCTACAGTTTACACGGAGAACTTATGGGAACCGAACCGGGACTTGCGGTCATCGAATGTTCGGGGGTTGGATACGCCTGCCGCACGACGGC
>CANRKB010000025.1 GCA_947631115.1 uncultured Clostridia bacterium | reverse complement strand
GCTCCCCCTCCAGCGGTTTTCCGTTTCAAATGCAAGCATTTGAAACGGAAAATTGGGGAAAACTCTTGTTTTCCCCACACCCGTTGGCAGTTGACAGTTTACAGGATACAGTATGCAGTAACAACCGAAATGCTGTTTACTTATTCATCACTTTTGAATAACATTAACGCTTTTATTTCCCGCTCAAATGTTAATTCATTTTTTAGATTGTTTTACGCTCAAACCCTCTTTTAGGATTGAGCTTTTCAAAATATGATTTTGAAAAGCTCAATGCGGGGAAAACTCTTGTTTTCCCCGCACCCTTTAGCGCCTGCTGACGCGACGGGGGCGCTGCCCCCGTACCCCTGCCAGAGGGGAAAAATTTTTTGAAAAAAATTTTTCCCCTCTGGACTCCCCTTTCAAAAAACTTTTGCGTCGCCGCCCGGTTGTTGGCTTGAATGGGAAAGCGCTTCGCCGCTCTGAACAGTTTCTAGCCTCCAGCTTCCAGCATCTAGCCTCTAGCCGAACAGCCTATTCAACAGCTCATATATCGCAAACTTTACCGTCACCTTCTGCGGCTTGCCGAATGTTTCAAGTATCTGCGACGAATTGTTGTCTTTTGTCGCGTCGGTTTCGGCGTCCTGCTTTTCGCTCACCGCGGGAATACAAAGCTGCGGAAAGATCACACACCACCAGTTTTCCCCCTCTCCGCTCCCCAGCGTTACCCTCAGCGCCTTATAATTCCCCGCGGGCAATATCAGCCTGTCGTATTCCCGAGTCGTAAAATACATTGACACAAGCTCCGCCCGCGCCCCGTAATCAAACCCGCGCTCCGCTAAAAACTCGGTGCTTTGGCGTTCAATTTCGGGCAGCAACTCGGCGGCTCTTTCCTCCGCCTCTTCAAGATCCTTGCACTCGCCAAGCTCGCTTCCGAACTTTTCAAGCAGATAATCCCTAAGCTCCGTTTTTACTTTCTGATCCTCCGCCGAGTTTGAATTCGCGGGAATGTGAAGCCTCAATACTTCTCCGCTCACCTGTTCGCATTCCTCGCTGAAAACGATAAACGCTCCCGATATTGTGCAAAAAATTGCCCCCAGCAAAAGCAGTATTGCATATAAGATATTTTTCATGATGTCAGTTCCCCCTGATGAATTTCTTACAAATATTTTTGACAATTGTCCAAATTTTAAACAAGTTTTACAAAAAACACTTGAAAATTATATTTAATTAAGTTATAATATAAAGTAGTCGTGTTATAAACTTAATTTAAAGGAGAATTACTATGCCTTTGGAAGAAGCAACAAGGGAACGGTCTTTCCCGCTTCATAAAATGATCGAAGAATTCAAGCTCGAAACTCTATATATGCCCGAGGGCGGCGAGAACGCGCTTATCTCAAACAACGACACAAACCGTCCCGGACTTCAGTTCGCGGGATTTTACGAGTATTTCGACAACACCCGTATACAGGTCATGGGAAAAATGGAAACGGCTTATCTTTCGGGACTTGATCCCGAAATGCGCAGAAAACGAATTGCTGATCTTTTGAGCTATCATTTCCCCGCTCTTGTAATTACAAGAAAGCAGGATGTTTTCCCCGAAATGCTCGAGCTTGCGCCAAACTATAATATCCCCATTTTCCGCACCGAAGAAAACACCTCCGTTTTCATTTCAAAGCTTATGGCGTTTTTAAGCCTGCAGCTTGCCCCGAGGATAACCCGCCACGGCGTTCTTATAGAAATATACGGCGAGGGCGTACTTATTCTCGGCGACAGCGGAGTAGGAAAGAGCGAAACGGCGATAGAGCTTGTAAAGCGCGGTCACAGGCTTATCGCAGACGACGCGGTAGAGATACTCAAAGCCTCGAACATAACGCTCGTCGGTTCTTCTCCCGATAATATCCGTCATTTTCTGGAGCTTCGCGGCATAGGTATAATAAACGCCAGACAGCTTTTCGGAATAGGCGCGGTAAAGATGTCCGAAAAGATAGATATGGTCGTGGAAATGGAACTCTGGAATCCCGAAAAGACCTATGACAGAATGGGCGTCGATACGCACTATATGACAATTCTCGGAGTAAAAGTGCCGCTGCTAAACATTCCCGTAAAGCCCGGGCGCAATCTCGCGGTAATACTTGAAGTCGCGGCAATGAACAACCGTCAGAAGAAAATGGGCTATAACGCCGCAAAGGATCTTTTAAGACAGCTCGGCATCGACTCCGACAGCGAGGATATAATGAGCGATCTGAATATCTGAAATAAAATGTGAAAAGGTGGTAATGCAATATGTACAATATAGGTATTGACCTCGGGGGAACAAACATAAAGGTCGGACTTGTAAACGAAAATTACGAGATAATCGAAAAGGCTACCGCGAAAACGGATCTCCCCAGACCCGCCGAGGAAATATGCAACTCGATAGTTTCTCTCATATGGAAAGTGCTTACAAGCGCAAAGGTAGCTTTAAACGAAGTTAACGCAATAGGCATAGGAACTCCCGGCGTTGCCGACAGAAACAGCGGAGTTGTGCTGTATTCCTGCAACCTCGATTTCCATAACACAAACCTACGTTCTTTCATCGAAAAGAAACTCGAAAAACCCGTTTACGTTGAAAACGACGCGAATGCGGCGGCGTTCGGAGAGGTGCTTGCGGGAGCGGGAAAAGGCTTTGGCGACGTTGTCGTTGTAACGCTCGGCACGGGCGTAGGCGGCGGCATAATAATCGGCGGAAAGATTTACACGGGCTTTAATTTCTGCGGAGCGGAGCTGGGTCACACCGTTATACAATACGGCGGCAGGCAGTGCGGCTGCGGAAGAAAAGGCTGTTTTGAGGCATATTCGTCGGCTACCGCGCTTATAAATATGACAAAAGAGGCTATGGAAGAAAACAAGGACTCGAAGATGTGGGAGCTTTGCGGAGGAAACATTGACAACGTTGACGGAAAGACCGCTTTCGACGGACTCAGAGCGGGCGACAAAGCCGCAAAGGGCGTTGTGGATATGTACATAGAGTACTTAGGCTGCGGACTTACGAATATTGTAAACACTTTCCAGCCCGAAATGCTTCTTATAGGCGGCGGTATCTGCAAAGAAGGCGAGCTTCTGACAAAACCGCTTTCGGAAATAATAAAGCGCGACAGCTATTGCATAGACGCGGAGAAAACCACAAAGCTCGATATATGCAGGCTGGGAAACGACGCGGGCATTATAGGCGCGGCATACCTTTATACCATAGCTGAATAATTTCATTGTTGAAATTTCATTTTGGGGCGGGCATTGTCCCGCCCCTCTCAGGCTGTTGAGAAAGCCCCAGATGCTAGGAAACGGTAATGCAACTAGCCTTTGTGGCTGTTGCATTGCCGTTGACAATGCAGATGGGGCTTTGTCGACAGTCTGTAAAATTTTTTTAGGAGTTAGCTTATTAGATGGATTATTCATTGATAGAAGCGGCGTGCGTAAAATACTCGGCGGCGTTTGAATATAACGCTTCTCTGGAACAATACTGCTCGATGAAAGTCGGCGGGAAGTGCGATATTCTCGTAAAGCCGAACAGCGAGCAAGCCGTTTCGGAGCTTGTCGGCATATGCAGGGAAAACGACATTCCGTTTTTTATTCTGGGAAAAGGAACGAACGTTCTTTTTAAAGGCTTTCGCGGAGCGGTTATTCTTATCGGAAACGATGTGGGAAAGATAACGGTCGAGGGTGAAACAATAACCGCGGGCGCAGGTGCTTCGCTTAACGCCGTTTGCAGAGCCGCCCTCGAAAACTCTCTTTCGGGCGCGGAAAATCTCTACGGAATACCCGGCTCTGTCGGCGGCGCGCTGTATATGAACGCCGGAGCGTTCGGAAGCGAAATAAAGGACATTGTCATTTCCGCAAGGTGTATAGACGAAAACGGGAATATCGTCGGGATAAACGCAGAGGACATGGACTTAAGCTACCGCCGCAGCGTTTTCGTTAAGAACAAGTGGATAATACTGTCCGCTGTGTTCGGCTTTAAAAGCGGCGACAAGGCGGCGATAAAAACGCGAATGGACGAGGTAATGCAAAGGCGAAAGGACAAACAGCCCCTCGAATATCCCTCCTGCGGAAGCACCTTCAAGCGCCCCGCAAACGGTTTTGCCGCTGCGCTTATTGAAGAATGCGGGCTTAAAGGATTCGGTATAGGCGGAGCGCAGGTGAGCGAAAAGCACAGCGGTTTTGTCATAAACAAGGGCGGCGCAAGCTATGACGATATAATCGGGATAGTTGAACATATAAAAAAGACCGTCCTGAAAGAAAAGGGCGTAGAGCTTGAATGTGAAATGATAATTGTAGACAGATGAACAGGAGCTGATCTTAATGACGTTTTTGATAGTAACAGGGCTTTCGGGTTCGGGAAAATCCTCCTGCATAAAAGTTTTGGAGGATATAGGATTTTTCTGCATCGACAATATGCCCCCTCAGCTTATACCGCATTTTGCGGAGCTTTGCGCGAGGTCGGGCGAAGAGGACGAAAAGCTCGAAAAGGTCGCCATTGTTACTGACATACGCGGGGGAACAATGTTTCTGAGGCTTTCGGAAAATATCTCGAAACTGAGGAACATTGACGGCGCGGAAGTCAAGATATTATACCTTGACTGCGCCAAAGACGTGCTTATGAAGCGCTATAGCGAAACAAGAAGAAAACACCCCCTCGACGAAGCGTCGGGCGGCAATCTCTCAAACGCCATAGACGCCGAAAACACGCTTCTTGCGGACATACGCGCAAACTCCGATTATATAATAGACAGCTCGCTTCTTACCGCGCGGCAGCTGCAGGAGCAGGTCGCGGGGCTTTTCCTGGACAAGCCGTCCGACAGAATGATAATAAGCTGTATGAGCTTCGGTTTTATGTACGGCGTTCCGGGAGAAGCGGATCTTGTGTTTGACGTGAGATGTCTGCCGAACCCATTCTATATCCCTGAGCTTAAAATGCTCACGGGAACGGACGCGAAAGTGCGCGACTATGTCATGAGCTTTCCGCAGTCCGAAGCGCTCGAAAAAAAGCTCTACGACCTCGTGGACTTTCTAGCTCCGCTCTATGTCGGAGAGGGAAAAAGCAGGCTTGTAGTTGCTTTCGGCTGTACGGGCGGAAGACATAGAAGCGTTACGTTTGCGGAGCGCGCCGCAAGGCATTTTGAAGAACAGGGTTTTCGAGTAAGGCTGAATCATCGGGATAAGGACAAGTAGGGCTGATAGAGGTAAGAGTTTTCCTCCGCTCTTTTGTAAATCCATTTTTTAGGTGGTTTTCCGCTCAAAACAACTTTGTAGGATTGCCTTTTCAAAGCACGGCTTTGAAAAGGCAATGCGGGGAAAACCCCTTCTAGAGGTTAGAGGTTAGAAATAAGAGGTAAGAAATTCGGGGAGCATTTGCGAGGAAAAGCGTTTTGATTATTAAAGGAAGAGGCTGGAAGCTAGAATTTGTTTCGAGCGGTAAACAACTTTTCCTTTTAAACTCTAGCCTCTAGCTTCTTTCTCTGATAGCCAAATAACTTTCTTTTCCAAACCACCTTTAATTTCTTACCTCTTACATCTAACATCTAACCTCTAAAAGGGCAAATGAGCGTTATTGAGAAAAACAGCGTTAGAATAGAACCGCTAATTGTTTTTAAACAATCTAATTAGGAGCTGATAAAAGTGTCGTTTTCGTCCGAGATTAAACAGGAGCTTTGCAGGATAAAGGATCTTTCCGCAGACGAAGCTTCCGCAATGCTCTACGGAATGTTTTTCGCGGGAAAGGCCGCGGGCAGAAAACAAGTGATACAAAGCGAAAATCTTGATCTTATCAAAACCGCGCGCTCTCTCAGCGAAACAGTCTTCCCCGACGCAAAACATGAAACAAAACGGCTCGTAAAAAGCGGAAGCTCCCTTTATACCTTTGAGATAAAACCCTCAAGCGTTCTTTTGGAAAAGTTCGGAGAATTCTCTCGCATAAACAGCGAAATCGTTTCGGGAAACGACCAAAGCGGCGGCGCATTTCTGCGCGGCATTTTCATGATCTGCGGATATGTCACCGACCCGAAAAAGGAATATCATCTCGAAATCGTCCTTTCGGATAATCAAAAAGCGGAACTGCTCTCGGATTTCATAAGCGAACACGGCATGACTATAAAATCCACAATGCGGCAGAAGAATATTGTCTTATACGCAAAGACAAGCGAAGTTATAGAAGATTTCCTCACATATATAGGCGCGGGCAGCCACTCGCTCGAAATAATGCGCGTGAAAATCGAAAAGGATCTCAGAAACCGCGCGAACCGCTCCGTAAACTGCGACAGCGCAAATCTTGACAAAACAGTCGCGGCAAGCGAAAAGAGCCGCCGCGATATTGAGTTTATCCTTGAAACGATGGGAGAAGGCGAGCTTTCTCCCGAGCTTCGCGAAACGGCAAGACTAAGGCTCGAAAACCCCGAAAGCTCTCTTTCGGAGCTTTGCCGCATGTTTAAAATACCCATTAGCCGAAGCGGTCTTGACCACCGCCTGAAAAAGCTCTCCAAAATAGCCGAAGAGCTTAGGAACAGCGGGCTTTAAGGTATTGCGCCGATTGGCGATAATCCGAAATAAAACCGCTAAAACGCGCGACGATCTCTTTTTCGTCGGGCGTTTTTTCTCCCGACAAAAGGCGTTTAAGGGCAATTTCAGCCGCCGCATTTGATATTCCGCAAAGGCGCGAAATTTCTTCCGCGCGCTTTATCCCGCACTCCCTCAGGACGCATATAGGCGCTAAAAGCTCCGCCGCAAACCTGTCGGCTTCTCGCTCGTTTTCGGGTGAGTTTTCGCGCGAAAGGTGTCCCAAAACGCAGTGTCCTATCTCATGCGCAACCGTAAATCTCCTCCTGCGCTCGCCGCAGGAACATTCGTTTATCGCTATAACAAACCGTCCGTCCTCGCAGAACGAAAATCCCAGGCGGCTCTTTTTATACAGCCCGACCGTTGAAATATCATAAATTTCGGTCATCGTCCTGTAGCTGACGAGCTTTATCCCGACGCGCCTTGCGACTTCTTCGGGACTTATAGGCAGCGAACGGATGTCCGCTTTTTCGTAGACTTCTCTGATTGTCATTTTCTGTCACCGTTTACCGCTTATAATCTTCCGCGTCAAAAATGCTCTTTGAGGAGCGTTTCTTGAGCGCAATATCTGAGCAGCCGTTTCTTGCGGCGATTTTTATTGTCCTCAAAAATTCAACCTGCGTACATTCGTCAACTTTTCGCTTTCCGATTTCGTCAAGAGAAGCGTAGAGCCTAAGATGTTCATAATCTTCATGGCAATAACCGTCCTCTCCGAGCAGCTCGTTCGGCGTGCAGCAAAGCGCCTCGAACAGCTTTTCGAGAACGCTCTCTTTCGGAAAGCTCACGCCTTGTTCATAATTCCCTACCGCCGCGGGAGTAACGCCTATTTTTTCCGCAAGCTGCGCCTGCGTAAGCCCCGCGATCGTTCTCAATTCCTTAATTCGTTTTCCGATGAACATTTGTTTTTCCCCTTAAAACTTTCGTATTTGTCGCTTAGCTTTTTCAGCGCGGACTTTCTGTAATAATAGACCTGTCTTTCGCAGAAAAACATTTTTTCGGCAATTTTGCTCCAGTCCTCGCCGAGAATGTAATATCTGTAAATAACAGTCCTCTCATAGCCGTCTAGCGCGCTCAATACGCATAGCGCCTTTCGCTTTATGTCAACGGCTCTGTCTATCTCCCTGTTAAGATCGGTTTCGAGCATAGCGAGCTTTGAGGCTATCTGCTCGGCGTATCTTCGGCTTTTGCCCGAGGTCCGCATAATGCGGTGAAGCCGTTCTATATGCTCGATTTCCGCCTGAACGCAAAGTTCCGCTTCCCGCGCTTTCAGCAACATTTCAAGACAATCCACAATCATCACTTCTTTCATATTTTGTTCTTATATGAACAATTATACACAATTTTCTTGTAGTTGTCAAGATGTTTTTGTAAAAAATTTATTTTGTGAACATTTGAGGCGTTTGCTCCGCAAACCTGTCGGCAGTTGACAGCGGGTAGGCAGTTGACAATAGACAGGGTACAATAATTGTCGAAAAGCGGTTCTATGAACATGACGGACAAAAACCCATTTGTTGTCCTTTTCAAACGCTATTTTGCTCAATAAAGTTTACTTGCCCCAACCCCCTTCCCCCTTCCCCGAAGGGGAAGGGGGAAAGTCGCGGGGACTTCGTCCCCGCGACCCCGCCGGCAGTTGACAGTGTACGCATTGATCGCTTCGCGTGCAACGCCGGGTACAGTATTCAGTAAGTGCCGAAAGGCTGTTCGCTCATTTATCACTTTTAAATAACTTTACTGGTTTTTATTTCACGCTCAAATGTTAATTCATTTTTGAGCTGGTTTAACGCTCGTCACTTTTCTTAGGATTGCCGTTTCAAAGCATGGCTTTGAAACGGCAATGCGGGGAAAACTCTTGTTTTCCCCGCACCCTTTAGCGCTTAGCTAGCGCCGTTTCGCGGCTTCGCCGCGACCAGAGGGGAAAAATTTTTTGAAAAAAATTTTTCCCCTCTGGACTCCCCTTTCAAAAAACTTTTGCGCCGCCGCCCGTTTTGTGGTTTTGTTTTTTACGTTGCTCGCCGCTCAAAACAGTTTCTAGCCTCTAGACGAGGTTCAAGGGGGACCCTTTTTTAAAAGGGTCCCCCTTGCGTACTTATTTCTCTCCGCCCTTACGGTCATTCTCGCGGATCTCGACGCGGCGTATTTTGCCGCTTGTTGTCTTCGGAAGCTCGTCTACAAACTCCACTATTCGCGGGTATTTATACGGCGCGGTGTTGTGCTTTACAAACTCCTGGATCTCTTTTTTAAGCTCCTCCGACGGCTCGTATCCCTTTTCAAGAACAATAGTCGCCTTTACCACTTCTCCGCGTATCGGGTGCGGCGCGCCCGTGACCGCGCTTTCAAGCACCGCGGGGTGCATTGCCAGAACATTTTCGATCTCAAACGGACCTATCCTGTAGCCGCTCGATTTTATAACGTCGTCGTTTCTTCCGACATACCAGTAATAACCGTCCTCGTCGCGCGTTGCAGTATCGCCCGTGTGATACATTCCGTCATACCAGACCTTGTCGGTGACTTCCTTGTTCTTATAATAGCCTCTGAACAAGCCGGGCGTGTGCGTGTATTCGCCTTTTACGACTATTTCCCCCACAACTCCGGGCGGCACGGACTTTCCGTCCGCGTCCACAAGGTCAATATCATAAAGCGGCGTAGGCTTTCCCATAGAACCGGGCTTCGGCGTCATTCCGATTATGTTTCCTATTAGACAGGTGCTTTCGCTCTGACCAAAACCCTCCATAAGCGAAAGCCCCGTAATCTCCTTCCAGCGGTTGAACACCTCCGCCGAAAGCGCTTCTCCCGCAATGTTGCAGTATTTCAGCGACGAAAGGTCATATTTTTCGGGACCTACGCTTATGAAAAATCTGAACATCGTAGGCGGCGCGCAGAGCGTCGTTATCCTGTATTTTTCGATCATCGCGAGAACGTCCTCGGGAATGAACTTGTTGAAATCATAAACGAAAATGCACGTTCCCATAGCGAGCTGACCGTAGATCTTCCCCCATGCGGCTTTAGCCCAGCCCGTGTCGGAAATCGTAAAGTGCAAGCCGTTCGGGTCGACTTTGTGCCAGTGCTTCGCGGTCTGAATGTGAGCCAGCGACAAGGTGTGGTCGTGTATCGCCATTTTGGGATAGCCCGTTGTGCCGCTCGTAAAGTACATAAGGAAAATTTCCTCGGCTTTTGTCGGGATACGCTCTAAAGTGTCGGGATATTTTTCAACTTCGGCGTCGAAATCGGTCCAGCCCTCTTTAGAGCCGTTTACTATATACTTGCACAAAAGCGGGTCTTTTGCAAGCTTATCCGCCTCGTCGACAAAATCCGCAACTTCGCCGTCATGGGTGCAGACAACCGCCCTCACGTCAGCGGCGTCAAAACGGTAGACAAGGTCTTTTGTTGTAAGAAGATAAGTCGCGGGAACAGCGACCGCGCCTATTTTCATAAGCGCAACAAGTACATACCAAAACTGATAATGCCTTTTCATAAGCAAAATAACATGGTCGCCCTTTTTAATTCCCATTTTTATAAACATATTAGCGGCTTTGTTCGACAGCCTCGAAAGGTCGCCGAAAGTCAGCAGCTTTTCATTACCCTTTAAATCAACCCAGAAAACGGCGCGCCTGTCGGGTTCAATTTCGGCGAATTTATCTATTATGTCATAGCCGAAATTATAATTTTCGGGATATTTTATCCCGAATTTTTTCAAGATCCCGTCCTCGCCGTATTCTTCCGTTACAAAATTAAGATGATATGACTCTACATCCATAATCCCATTATCCCTTCGCTTTTTATTGTATCAAGTTAATTATAATACTAATTTATGCATTTGTCAAGCAAATTATGGGAATATTTTCTACAGTTAAGTCTCACTTTGTGAATAAATTTGGCTGAATTTATAAATGTGTGAAAAGTCTTGAAATTTTTCGGGAAATATGTTAAAATATATGTTGATAGTCAATAACAGCCTGTTACACGGTCGCGGGGCGCGAGAGCGTCATGAGGAAAGTCCGGGCATCAAAGAGCAGGATAACCGATAACGTCGGCCGAGGGCGACCTCAGGGCTAGTGCAACAGAAATATACCGCAGCACCCATGCTGTAAGGATGGAAAGGCGAGGTAAGAGCTCACCGGGATATGCGAGAGCATATCGCCATGTAAACCCTATCCGATGCAACGCCGATTGGTGCGGGGGAAAAAGCGTCTGCTCGGCGCTCCCCGCTTAAGGCGGCTAGACCTTTTCGGCAACGAAAAGGGTAGATAGATGACCGTGCACGACAGAACCCGGCTTATCGACAGACTGTTATGCTATCACAATAAAAACTAAGGGAAGCCTGTCAGCTTCCCTTGATTTTTTATTTTCCGAATATAACGCATAAAAAGAAAAAGAAGCCGGAAACGAGCGAACAACCGTTCGGCACAAACTCCAGCCTCCGGCTTCTAATCTCTAGCTTCTAGCCGCCCAATGCGCCAACGTTATCGTTTCAAATCCTTTCGGCGAAAGAATAGGTTTTGATATGCGCTTTTTCGTTTCCTCGGACAACGCCCTGTTTTGTGCAAACTCAGCGCCCGCCGCCTTTATGTCCGCAAGATACCCCTCGCGCTGCCTTTTCGCCTTTTCGGCTATAAACAATTCTCCCTCGGGGCAGAGTATCGCCGTATAATGCCCGTCGCCGCAGATGAGGTCGTATTCCTTTAAAAGCGCGGGGAACATCGGCTTTTCGTCTACATATCCGCAGGTCGAAATTACCACAAGCCTCTTTTCGTGCATTGTTTCATCTCTAAGCTCATGGAACGACGCGTTCTTGTCCTCTACAAGATTTCCCATATACGGAAGCATAAACGGAAGGCACCTGTCCGTCATCGCCTTGAGCTGCGACGGCATGCCGAAAAAGTACAGCGGAAAGCTCTCGATTATTATGTCCGCCGCCTTTATCTTTTCATAAAGCCCCTGCATGTCGTCGTTTATAACGCAATGCCCTTGGGTCTTGCTCCAGCAGGAAAAACACCCCACGCACGGCTTTATGTTCATCTTATAAAGGTTTGCATATTCGACCTCGGTATCGCTCGGAAAGCCGCTTACAAACGCTTTTGTTATGTTCAGCGTATTCGACCTGTCGGTTTTCGGGCTGCCGTTTAAAACCAGAATTTTCATAACTTCTCCTTATTGTTTAACATTCAACATTTTCTTTTTCGCTTTTCATAATACTTCCTGACGGTACGCTTATGCTGTAATAATAATTTTTCCCGCTTGCTCTTATTACGCCGCCCAGAAGCTCTCCGTCCGAAAGGTCGACGTCCTTAAAGCTTCCAAAAATATCCAGCCCCGCGCGCTTTATATAAGCCTCTCTGCGCGTCCACGCTCCGAAAAACGCCGCGCTCTTGTCCGAGGAATTGTTAAACTCTAAAAGCTCTTTTTCGTTCATAAACGCCCATGCAAGCTCGGACATTTTCTCCGCCGAATACTCCCTCGCATACTGAACGTCGCAGCCGACCTGCGCAGTTTCGCCGTTTTCTGACAGCGCAAGAACGCAGAAAGCGCAGCCCTCGCTGTGCGAAACGCTGAAATCTACTTTATCGCCCGCCACATAAGGGCGGTTTTTTTCGTCATGCGCAATTATAAGCTCCGCGCGGTTTATCCTGTTTTTTACAAGCAGTCCGTCCAGCAGGAGAAATCCGCATGCGCTCTCGCAAAAAGCCTCTTTTCTCCTGCTCAAGATCTCGCCGAAATAGTTCGCGCAGGCGGGGGAATAAAGCTCTCTCGCGCTTTCGATACGGTTTTTGAGTCCGATCCCGCCCGTCACAAAACAAGCCGAATAATCAATTCTCATCTTCGTACACCAAGCTCTTGTCTATCGCAGTAAACAACATTCTTCCCTTTGCTCTTACGCTCCCGCCGACGGAAATTTTCGCGTCGAACTCACATGCGGCTTCACTCATAAGCACGCACTCAACGCTTATTTCAAGCGAGTCTCCCGGAATAACGGGCTTTAAAAACTTAAAGTCCTTTACCCTAAGCAGTACATAAAGCTTGCTTTCGTCATTCGCCGCGTCCTCGGGCGCAATGACGAGGCTGCAAAGCTGCGCCGCGGATTCGATAAGAAGCACCCCCGGCATTATGGGAGCGTCGGGAAAATGCCCCATAAAATACGGTTCGTTTACGGAAACGTTCTTTATGCCCTTTGCGCTTTTGTTCGGAACAAGCTCCGTTACGCGCTCTATCATCTGAAAGGGCGGGCGCTGTTTAATGCGCTTGTTTATTTCTATTATGTTCATTGTTATTCACTTCTCCGATATTTTATTATCTTAATAATTTACAGACTGAATAAAAAGTCTTGCTTCAGACTGTAGAGAAAGTCCCATATACCGCATTGAACGCTTCGCGTACAACGCTGAAACGTGGCTGCGGCTAGGCTTTGTGCCTGCCGCAGCTACGCTGACGACGTAGATGGGGCTTTATCTACAGTCTGAACCCTTACAGGCTCAACCCGCCGTCCAGCACTATAACTTGTCCCGTCATATAATCGAATGCGCCCGAGCAAAGCGCGGCTACTGTGTCTGCAATCTGCTGAGCCGTGCCGAATTTTCCCATGGGAACGGCTTTTATATACTCCGCTTTTTTCTCCTCGGGGATATTGTTCATCATTTCCGTTTCGATAAATCCCGGAGCAACAGCGTTTACGGTGATATTTCTCGGAGCAAGCTCTTTTGCGAGGGTCGCGGTCATTGAATTTACCGCGCCTTTTGTCGCGGAATAAACGCCCTGCCCCTCGACGGCAAGCACGGAGCTTACGGAAGAAACGTTTATTATCTTACCGCCCGTTTTCATCATTTTGAGAGCCGCCTGCTGAGCGCAGTGGAAATAGCCCTTTATGTTTATGTCGAGGCTTCTGCTAAGGCTCTCCTCGTTTATCATCAGTAAATACGCGTCGTCTACAACTCCCGCGTTGTTTACAAGTACGTCAATTCTCCCGAAAGTTTTCCAGATCTCTCTGAACATATTCTGAACGGCTTTAAGGTCGGAAGTGTCGGCCTTTACGGAAAGCGCCTTCCGCCCGAGCTTTTCTATTTCCGCGCAAACCTCGTTTGCTTTCGCGTCGTTTGAAACATAGTTCACCGCCACGTCATAGCCGCGCTCTGCGAGCTTTATCGCGCAGGCTCTGCCTATTCCTCTCGAAGCGCCCGTTATGAGCGCGACTTTATTGTTGTTTACTTCCATTTTACACCGCCTTTTTCAGAATAACCGCCGAATACTGCCCGCCCGTTCCGAATGAAACAGCCAGACCGTATTTATACATATCGCTTTCGCGGAGCGTAATCGCCAGCTGCATTGCCTGCTTTGCCGCGCCCGCCGCTCTCGCCTCGCCTATCTCGTCTTTTATTGTGACATATGTGCAATTTTTCAGCAATTCTCCGAGGACTTCCTTTTCGGCGCTGTCAACTTCTTCAAGACCGTCCGAAGCTCCGCACACAAGGTCAATGTCATCTGCGCTTATCCCCGCGCTTTCACAAGCCTTTAAAACGGCTTCTTTAAGCGCATTTTCCGAGCCTTTGAGCTTTCCGAACTCTACCGCCTTGTGCGCCGAGGCGTAGCCGACAAGCTCCGCATATTTCTGCGCGCCGCGCTTTTCGGCGGAGCTTTCCTTTTCGAGAATAAGCGAAACCGCGCCCTCTCCAAGCTCCATTTTCCCGCCGAGCAAGCCGAGCTTTCCGTAAAGATACTCTGTAACGTCCGTGTTTTCGTCTACGCCTGCCGCGACCATAATATCCTCGTCGCCGTTCTTTAAAACGTCCGCCGCGTAGCATATGCTCTGAAGTCCCGCCTGAACGCCGTTTGCGTTGGTTACGTTATAGCCCTTTATTCCCGCGAATATCGAGAAATAGCCGCCCGCGGCGTTGTAGACGGTGTTCGGGAAAGAGAACGCCGAACCGCTAGCCGTTCCGTTTGCGACAACGTTTTTCTGGAAGTTTACAATCTCCGTCATAGGACCGTCCGAAGTTCCTATTATAATTCCTATATCGCGCTCGTTTTCCTCGGATATGGTAATATTCGCGTCCGAAAGCGCTCTCATGCCGCTTACAAGCATAAGCTGAGAAAACCTGTCGAGCTTTCTCCAGAACGCCATTTTTATCCCCAAGTTCTTATAATCGTCCGACTGTATGTCGATTCTTCCCTTTGCGGTATAATCGCCAAGGCCCGTGACGAAAATGCGCTCGTTGTTCGTTCTGTCGGGAATTTCATGCGGATTTTTCGCGAAGACAACGGAAGCGTTGTTCCCGCCGAAGGCAAAGGAGTTTGACGCCGCGAAGTTTACGGTCTTTTCGCGCTTTGTGTTTGAAATGAAATCAATGTTCCCCGCCTTTTCTTTGAGAACAGCAAGGTCGTCTTCGGTGTAGCCTATTGTCGGGGGAAGAACGTTTTCGCAGACTGCCTTTACCGTGAGTACCGCTTCGATAGATCCCGCCGCGCCGAGACAATGTCCCGTCATTGACTTTGTGGAGCTTACGGAAAGCCCGTCGCTGCCGTCGAAAATTGTATGAAGCGAAAGGAATTCGGCTTCGTCGTTCTTTGCCGTACCCGTACCGTGGGCGTTTATATAGTCGATGTCCGAGGGTTTAAGCCCCGAATTTTCAATCGCTCTGTTTATTGCGAGCATCTGCCCTTGTCCGTCGGGACGAGGGGCGGTTATGTGGTGAGCGTCGGAGCTTACTCCCGAGCCTAAAATTTCGCAATAGATATGCGCGCCTCTCGCTTTCGCGTGTTCGTAGCTTTCAACGACAAGAATTCCCGCGCCCTCTCCGAGCGTTATGCCGTGGCTTTTGTTAAACGGAGAGCAGGGGTTTTCGTCGAGCGCATGGAGCGCGTGAAATCCCGCGAACGCAAGAGATGAAAAGCTGTCCGAGCCGCCCGCGCAGAATGCGTCAGCCTTTCCCGCGCGGATAAGGTCGCATGCATACGCGATTGAAATAGTTCCCGCGGCGCAGGCGTTTACGATATTGGCGGTCGTGCCGTTAAGCCCAAAATGGAGAGCTACGTTGTTCGCAATAGCCGAAGCGGGCATTTTAAGAACGTCTGAGGGCTTTCCTCCGCCGTTTTTAAGTTCGTCCGTAAAATACTTGTCAATAGAAGCCGCGCCGCCTACGCAGTTTCCGACAATAACGCCTATCCTCGACGAATTTTCGGGAGTAATTTCATACTTTGCGTCTGCGAGAGCTTCTTCCGCGGCTTTTATGCACAAAAGCGACGAGCGGTCGCAGTCCTTGTCCGAAAGCTTTTCAGTGGAAATTTTAGCCTCCGCGCCGAGCTTTGCATAACAGCCGTCGGTGTTTACCGACTTTACTTCTTCTATGCCCGAAACACCGTTTACCGCAGCATTAAAACATTCTTCAACATTGTCGCCAAGCGCGCAGACAATTCCAAGTCCCGTTACGACAACGCGCCTTTTATCCGAATTGTTATCCATAAAATCCTCCGAATTAAACTAAACAATTAAAATTCAGACTGTAGAGAAAGCCCCAAATACCGCATTGAACGCTTCGCGTACAACGCTGAAGCGTGGCTGCGGCTAGGCTTTGTGCCTGCCGCAGTTACCGTGTTATCCGCCTTTGGCGGATAACCATACGAAGTAGATGGGGCTTTATATACAGTCTGAATATATTACTGCTGATGTTCTTCTACAAACTTTGCGAGAGTGTTTATGCTCTGAAAGTTCTCTCTTGCCGCGCCGGTCATCTGAACGCCGAAAAGGTTGTCGATGCCCGCGATTATCTCGATTGAGTCGATAGAGTCAAGCCCGATGTCGTCTCCGAAAAGCTCCGAATCGTATTCAAGCTCGTCCTCGGGTATTCTCAGGTTTTCTACCAGCATTGCCTTGATCTTCGCGCAAATTTCCTCATTAGCCATAATACATATCCTCCATTTATTTATTTCTCGGCATATTGACCGATTTTTCCGAATTTGTTTTCAAGCTCCGCATAGTTTGCTTCAACGGCGGCTTGCGCCTTTGTCATAAGCTCTCTCGCGTACTTTCCGCGCCTCATGTTTTCGGGGCATTTGCTTTCTATAGGCTCGCCTATAAGGATCTTCTGCCTCATTCCGAAAACAGGCTCGTAGGTGCCGTAAATTGCACAAGGAACGATCATCGCTCCCGTTTTCGCGGATATAAGACCAGCGCCGGGCTTAAACTCGTTTATCTTTCCGTTCTTAGACAGAGCGCCCTCGGGGAAGATGAGGAGCGAGCCGTTTTCGCTTATTATTTCCTCGCACTCTTCAAACCATTTTCCGTCAGCCTCGTCCAGCGAAATGGAAATGCACCTGCACCAGGAGATCATTTTTCCCGTGCGTTTTTTCTCGAACCATTTTTTAGTGACAAGCACCCACGGTTTATAGCGCCAGAGTACCGCGCCGCCGTAAGCGCCGTCGAAATGGTGGGTGTGATTTGCGACAAACACACAAGGTTTTCCTTTAAGGTCTTTTTTCAGATTCTTGTTTGCGTATAAGATTTTCGGTCTGAACAAAAAATAGACCGTCCAGGTTATAAGAATCTGAAAAAACTTTCCCCACAAGCTCTGCCTTGATTTCTTTTTGTTCAATTGATCACTCCCCGATTTGCTGTACATTATTATTATAGCGCAATTGCCCGAGCTTTTTCAATGGACAATATGCAACAAAACTGCCCTTAAAGGACAAAATTATTATTTTTTGTTGCATATTGATTTTTTGTTAATGGAAATTCGGTTATATTGTACAAAATGGGTGGAGCGATAAACGCGAAAATGGGGATTATGTACAAAATGCTCTCGAAGTTCCTAAGGCTAAAAGTTGTTATAAGCGGGGAATAACGTTTTATATTCAAACCTCCAAACGGGCGGGCGCACGAAAGTTTTTTGAAAGGGGAGTCCAGAGGGGAAAATTTTTTTTCAAAAAATTTTTCCCCTCTGGCAGGGGCGCGGGGACGGAGTCCCCGCAATCCCCTTCAAAAGCGCTAAAGGGCGCGGGGAAAACAAGAGTTTTCCCCGCATTGCCGTTTCAAAGCCAAGCTTTGAAACGGCAATCCTAGGAGAGGTTATGAGCGGGAAAGTACATTCAGTATGAAAGAACTCTTGAGCGGGAAAGAAAATTCGCTCCGCTTGTATAAAGGTTGTCCTTTTCAAACATTGTTTCTTTAAGTAACGTTATCTCGCCCAATCCCCTACCCCCTTCCCCATCGGGGAAGGGGGTCAGCTTGTATAAAAACCTATTTGTGGTTCTTTCTTTTCTAACATAGTTTGTCTAAATTGCGCGCTCTCGCCCTATCCCCCTAACCCCCTTCCCCGAAGGGGAAGGGGGAAAATGCGGGGCGCTGGCGCGCCCCGCGCCCCGCTTTGCGGGGACTCCGTCCCCGCAACCCCTGTTGACAGTGTACTCATTGTCTGCCTTTGGTGAATAACCATACAACGCTGATTAGGCTTTATATACAGTCTGACCCCCTTCCCCATCGGGGAAGGGGGCAGGGGGATAGGGCGAGATAACGTTATTTAAAGAAATTACGTTTGAAAAAAACAACAAATGGGCTTGTTATATTCGGCAATTACTGCATACTGTACACCGTATACTGTCAACTGCCGACAGGCTTCGTTTCCGGAAAAATTTTACAGTATAGAATTTTCTTCGCGCTTTTTGTTGAAAATTTTTTGAAGAACAATAAAAACTTAAAAGTTTTAAATAGTTTCAACACACTTTTCAACAATTTTTCTTTTCGATACAAGCCCTGCCCGTGCAGTTTTCAACATTTTCAACAAAATGTGAAAACGTTTACTGTTCGCGCGGCTGCTTTTTTACGGCGTTCGGCAGGAAGTCGTAAACGTCGTCGTAGCTTTCGGATTCCGCTTCGGAAAGCGGCGGCGTCGGCATAAGCCCCGTGCAGTCCGTGCCGCTCTGCGCGTTCATTACAAAATCGTCTTCATCGAGTTCGTCCTTTACGGGGAATTTGTCCTCTTGTGCCATTTTATCACTCCTCTCGGGTATTTTTAGTTATTATTAGCGGAAATGACGGAAAAATTCTGTTGACAAAAAGTTTGCTTTGGTGTATAATATATAAGTATATTTGTATTCTGAATTAAATTAGAGGTAAGAGTTTAAACACCGACATCTTTTTCTTTTCAAATGTTGTTTCACTTAATAACGTTATCTCGCCCTATCCCCGTTCCCCGAAGGGGAAGGGGGAGAATGCGGGGCGCCGGCGCGCCCCGAACCCCTGTTGTCAGTTGACAGTAAACAGGGTACAGTATTCAGTAACAGCCGAAAGGGGTCCGCTGAATTTGGCGAGTAATAAGTATAAGGGTTTAAATTCTAATCTCTTACCTCTAGCTTCTAACCTCTAAAAGGGTTGACTTCACACTGTATAATGTCAATAGATCTAAAGAAAGGTAAACAACCATGGGAATTATAAAGTCACTATTCGGTAGTTATTCACAAAGAGAATTAAAAAGGATCGAGCCTATCAAACAGGCAGTTCTTGACCTTGAACCTAAATATAAGGCAATGTCCGACAAGGAGCTTAAAGATCAGACTCCTATCCTAAAAGAAAGGCTCGCAAACGGCGAAACGCTCGACGATATTCTGCCCGACGCTTTTGCTGTATGCCGCGAAGCTTCGGCGAGAGTTATCGGTATTCGTCACTATCCCGTTCAGATCATAGGCGGCATTGTCCTGCATCAGGGGCGAATTGCCGAAATGAAAACGGGCGAAGGAAAAACATTTGTCGCGGCGCTTCCGTCTTACCTCAACGGTCTTACGGGAAAAGGCGTTCATATCGTAACGGTAAACGACTACCTCGCAAAACGCGACAGCGAGCTTATGGCAAAGGTTCACAGGTTTTTGGGGCTTACGGTGGGACTTATTGCACACGACATGGACAACAACGCCCGCCGCGCAGCTTATGCCTGCGACATAACCTACGGCACGAACAACGAGTTCGGATTCGACTATCTGCGCGACAATATGTGCATTTTCAAGAAAGACCTTGTACAGCGCGAGCCGAATTTTGCAATAGTCGACGAGGTCGACTCCATATTGATAGACGAGGCAAGAACGCCGCTCATTATTTCGGGACAGGGCGATAATTCTTCGGATATGTACACGAAAGCCGACAAGTTCGCCAAAACGCTGAAAAAATGCGTGACCGCCGAGGTCGACAACTCCATTCAATACGACAACGACTATGACGGCGACTATCTTGTAGACGAAAAGGCGAAAAGCTGTACGCTTCTTCCGAGCGGCGTAGCTAAAGCGGAAAAGTATTTCAATGTCGAAAACCTTATGGATTCGGACAACATAACGCTTCTCCACCACATAAACCAGGCTATCCGCGCAAACGGCTTTATGAAGCGCGACGTTGACTATGTAATAAAAGACGGCGAAATTGTCATTGTAGATGAATTTACGGGACGACTCATGTTCGGAAGGCGCTTTAACCAAGGGCTTCACCAGGCGATAGAAGCCAAAGAGGGCGTTCAGGTAAAGCACGAGAGCAAGACGCTTGCTACCATTACTTTCCAGAACTTCTTCCGTCTGTACAAAAAACTTTCGGGAATGACCGGTACGGGTATAACCGAAGAGGACGAGTTCAGGCAGATCTATTCGCTCGACGTTATCGTAATTCCCACAAACAAGCCCGTTATAAGAATAGACGACCACGACCGCGTTTATAAAAACATCAGGGGCAAGCTGAAAAGCGTGTGCGACCAGGTTGAAGAATGTCATGCAAAAGGACAGCCCGTGCTTGTCGGAACGGTTACTATCGAAAAGTCCGAGCAGCTTTCAAAGCTTCTGAAAGCAAGAGGGATAAAGCACGAAGTCCTTAACGCAAAGAACCACGAGCGCGAAGCCGAGATAGTAGCCCAGGCGGGAAAGAAAAACGCCGTTACTATTGCAACTAACATGGCGGGACGCGGAACGGATATAAAGCTCGGAGGAAACGCGGAGTTCTTAGCACTTGCCGAAATGAGAAGGCAGGGCTATTCCGAAGAGATAATACAGGAAGCCACGGGATTTGCCGAAACCGACAACGAAGAGATAATTGAAGCAAGAAACAAGTATCAGGAGCTGAACAAAAAGTTTGACGCGGAGATAGCTCCCGAAGCCGAAGAAGTCAGAAAACTCGGCGGTCTGTTTATAATCGGAACGGAGCGCCACGAATCCCGCCGTATAGACAACCAGCTCCGCGGACGTTCGGGACGTCAGGGCGACCCGGGAGAAAGCTGTTTCTATATTTCGCTCGAGGACGATCTTATGAGGTTGTTCGGCGGCGAAAAAGTTCAGAAGATAATGGAAACCATGAACTTCGACGAGGATATTCCGATAGAAGCGGGATTTCTTAACCGCGCGATAGAATCGGCGCAGATGAAGATAGAAGCAAACAACTTTGCCGCAAGAAAATACGTCCTCGATTATGACGACGTAATGTCGCAGATGCGCCAGACGATATACAGCCAGAGAAAGAAAGTGCTTGACGGAGAGGATATTCATGAAAACGTTCTGCAGATGATGAGACAGGACATTGAAGAAAACGTAAAGACTTTCTGTTCGGACAGCGTTGCGGACAACTGGAACTTAGACGGACTGCGCGCGCATTTCTACAACTTCCTGCTTATGCAGACGGATCTCAGATACACCGTTGACGAACTTAACGAGATAAGTCCGAAAGACGTTACCGCCGAGATAATCAAACGAGGCGAAATGCTCTACAATGCGAAAGAAGCCGAAGTCGGAAGCGAGAATATGCGCGAACTTGAGCGCGTGAGTCTGCTGAAAGTTGTCGACAGACACTGGATGGATCATATCGACGCGATGGACGAGCTGAAAAGCGGAATAGGGCTTTCGGCGTATGCGCAGAGAAACCCCGTAGAGGAATACCGTTTCCAGGGCTACAACATGTTCGACGAGATGATAGCGATGATACGCGAGGAAACCGTAAGGCTCGTTCTTACAATGCCCGTGAGAATGAACGTTCCTCCCGTGCGCCAGCAAGTCATGAATCCCGACGCTCCCAACGCGAACGTTACAGGCGGAAACCGCGCCCAGAAACGCGCCGCGAAGAAAACCAAAGCAAAGAAATAAGGAAAAAGGGGAACCAAGGTTTCCCCTTTTGTTTTATTCATTGTCGTTGCCAAATTGCCCGCCTTGAATTTAACAAATTTTAACGGTTTTTTATTAAATTTTTCGTCAAATTGTGATACAATACCAATGAAAAAATTGTCGGGGGACAGATTATGGACATAGATTATCTTTTCGACTCCCATTATCCGCTCCACTTTTTATCCCCCTCAACCCGCTCTGTTATGCGGATTGAGGGGTTTGCTGTTTCCGAAAAAAGGCGTTTTGTCCTTTATCTGTCCTTTACAAAGTGAATAGTGCAACTTCCGCGCCGTTTCATAGCTTTATGTATCTTCAAATCCGAGAGCCGCGGCAATCGCCTCGCCCGTCCGCGCTCTGACTTCCTGAAATGCGTGGCAGTAAATCGAAGTCGTCGTTGAGATGTTTGAATGACCGAGAGCCGCCGAAACCGACGCCGCGTCAATGCCCGCGCTTATCAATACTGTCGCGTTGAAATGCCGCATACTGTGAATGTCGCAGAACCTCATTCCGTGCTTTTCTGTGAACTTTTTCAGCCAATAATAGGGCGTTCCACAGAACATCGGCGAGCCGTCCCACGTCACAAACAGCCTGTCGCTGTCGTGCCACTGATTTTTAAGCTGTTCCTTTTCGGCTTGCTGTTCGTTATACAGTGATTTCAGAATGTCAAAAACCGCCTGCGGGAGCTTTAACGAACGCTGGGAACTTTTGGTTTTGGTGGTGTCCGTGTATTTCCCCGCCAAAGACGTGTAATTTGACGTTCGCCGAACGCTGATGACATTATGCTCAAAATCAACGTCTTTCCACTCCAGACCCATTAACTCTCCGCGCCGAAAACCGCTGTAAATTGCAAGCGTAAAGAACGCCTTGTATTTCAACTGTACGTCGTTCTCGTCAATCAGCTTAAACAGCCGCTTAACCTCCTCGACGGTGTACACCTCTTTTTCCTTTTTCACGCCGCGCGGAATGATAATGTTTCGGCAGGGATTTTCGGAGATGAGGTCGAGCCTCAGCGCATAATTGAAAATGTCAGAGATAAGATTGAGGTGATGAACGACGGTCTTTCGCGAGAGCGGAGAGCCTGTCTTGACATTCTTTCCGTTCAGCGACAAGTCGTCAATAAATGCCTGCACCTGCCCGCGGGTTATTTTGTCAAGCCGCAAATGCCTGAAAGCAGGCTCAACGCGCATAACGCAGGCGCGCATTCGATAGAGCGTTGTCTTTTTGAAGTTGATTTCCGCGTACTCCTTAAACCACCGCTCCATAAATTCGCCGAATCGTCAAATGCAAAAGTAAATGCAACACAAAGCAGAAAAGTGTTGCAATAACCTCTGCACAAAGCATATAATTATAG
>CANRKB010000024.1 GCA_947631115.1 uncultured Clostridia bacterium | reverse complement strand
TACAACGAGCTCTACGAGAGTAAAGCCCTTTTTGGCTTTTAAAGCCTGAAGTTTCTTTATCATAGTAAAGACCTCCTGTAAAAAAAGAATTTGTTATGTATAACCCCGGCGGGGCTATATCCGTAAACGTTTACAAAAGCTTTCAGATTTTCTCTGTTATTTGCTTTTGTATTTATATTATATCAAACTTTTCGGAAATTGCAAGCGTTTTTTAAAAAAAAATTCTCAAATATCCAATTTTCGTTAATAATTATTCAAACGCAAAACTTCCGTTTGTGCAATATTACAAGAAAATCGTTGAAATTGTTGAAAAAAATCGCAACTTTGAACAATAGCTGACGGGGTTTCTCAACCGAACGGGTTTTCTTCCGAAAGGTTTTTTGATGAATTTTACTTTTCATAGCCGCAGGCAAAGGGCATTTCGGGGCGCGCCTATGGGCCAAAACAAGTTTATCCGAGAAAGACAACATAGTAAGGCGCCGCAATTTTGCTGAGCGGAGCGAAGCAAAATTTCGAGCGGAGGCGTGAGCTTCGCTAACGCGGAGCGAGTAAGCCGCGCAAGCGGCGCGGCGTCGCCCGAGCGGGGGTGTGCGTATGGGTGCGGAAAACTTTTGAGCGGGAAAGCACATTTCAGCTTTGCGCCTATAGGTCAAATCCACGAGATAATGAGAGGAAAACTTTTCGGCTTTTGCTGTACACTGTTCCCTGTCTGCTGTCAACTGCCAACAAGCTCCCCGTAAAACACGAGGAGCTTTTATGTTGCTTGTGTGCCTATTGTCCAAAAACAATCTAAATCCTATCCGCGTAAGCGGATACATTAACTGTACACAGCGTTGTACGCGAAGCGTTCAATGCGTACCCTGTTCACTGTACACTGCCTATCAGCCCATTTCCAGATAGCGCTTGTATTCGGCGAGATCCTGGCAGCGCGAGCGCGCTACGGCGTCGTCTATCTTTCCCGTGCGTACAAGGCGCGCGAGATCCTGGTCGAGGGTGAACATTCCCTGCTTCTTGCCCGTTGCGATAGCGGTCGGGATCTGGAAGATCTTGCCTTCGCGGATCATTGCCCTGACGGCGTCTGTTGCCGCAAGAATTTCAAGCGCCGCGCAGCGTCCTTTTCCGTCAGCCGTCGGAACAAGCGTCTGCGAAATAATGCCGACAATGGAGTTTGCAAGCTGGGAGCGGATTTGTCCCTGAGAATGAGGAGGATAAACGTCGATTATACGGTCGATAGTATCGGCAGCGCCCGTGGTATGGAGCGTTGAAAGAACGAGGTGTCCTGTTTCAGCGGCGGTTACGGCGGCGTTTATCGTTTCAAAGTCGCGCATTTCTCCGACAAGTATAACGTCGGGGTCTTCACGGAGCGCCGCACGGAGCGAGCCTGCGAAGCTGTCAACGTCCTGTCCGATCTCTCTCTGGTTTACCATGCACTGTTTATGCTCGTGTACATATTCTATAGGGTCTTCGACGGTGATTATGTGGCAGTTCTTTCTTAAGTTTATGTGGTCGATCATTGCCGCAAGGGTCGTAGACTTACCCGAGCCTGTAGGTCCTGTTACAAGCACAAGCCCTCTCGGCGCAAGCGCAAACTCTCCGAGTATAGCGGGGAGGTTCAGGTCGGCAAGCGTAGGAATATCGTCTCTCAGAAGACGTATAGCGACCGCGTGATAACCGCGCTGTCTGTAGACGTTTACTCTGTGTCTGAATTTAGAAGCCGACACATATGAAAAGTCCGTGTCGAGTCCTTTCGAGATAGAAGCTTTCTGCTTGGGCTTTGTAATCTGGTTTATAACGCTTACTATCATTTCTTCGGTACATTCTTCATAACCCGAGAGCTTTCTGATAGAGCCGTGAAGTCTGACGATAGGCGGCAGTCCTTTTGTAAAATGCAAGTCCGAGCAGCCTAAGTCTCTCGCCTCGTCGAGTATTCTGTTTATGTCGAGTTCAGTTTCCAATGCCTTGTCCTCCTTATTATTATACGCTGTAAGTAGCCTTTACAAGCTCGTCCATTGACGTTCTTCCCGCAAGCACCATTTTTGTTACGTTATCGCGAAGCAAGAGCGTGCCGTTTTTCGTAGCAAGCGCGCCTATCTGCTCCGCCGTGCCTCCCGAGGAAATAAGCGCCTTTACGTCGGGAGTTGTAACGATTATCTCGTGAATAGCGGTACGTCCCGAATAGCCCGTGTTGTGGCAGGCTCTGCAGCCGCCCGGGTGGGGTCTGCATATCTGAACAGGCTCTTTCTTGTTCATAAGTTTAAGTTCGTCCGGGTCTGTCAGCGTAAACTTCTCCTTACACTCGTTGCAAAGCAGCTTTACAAGTCGCTGAGCTACTATTCCGACAAGCGACGAAGCGACCATGTACGGCGCAACGCCCATGTCCACCAGACGTATGATCGTCGAAGCGGCGTCGTTTGTATGGAGCGTCGAAAGCACGAAGTGTCCCGTGATTGCCGCTCTTATGGCAATATCGGCGGTCTCGCCGTCACGAATTTCTCCGACCATTATGATGTCGGGGTCCTGACGGAGTATCGAACGAAGCGCCGCCGCGAAGGTCATGCCCGCTTTGTCGTTTATCTGGCACTGGTTTACGCCGTCGATTTTCTTTTCGACAGGGTCCTCAACGGTTACTATGTTTACGTTAGGCTGAGAAAGTTCGCCGAGCGTAGCGTAAAGGGTCGTTGATTTACCCGAACCCGTAGGACCCGTAACGAGCATAACGCCGTTCGGACATTTGATTATCTGCTTGAACATCTGGTAGTTGTATTCCGTCATGCCGAGGTCGGTAATTTTACGGGTTTTCTCATCGGCAGTTGAAAGCAGACGTATAACGCACTTTTCGCCGTATACGCAGGGGATCGTAGAGATACGGACGTCGAGGTTTACTCCGTCGATTCGCGTTCCGTATCGTCCGTCAAGAGGAATTCTCTTTTCGGCGATATTCATTCCGCCCAGGATCTTTATACGCGTAATAACGGAGTTATGAAGCGCGGGAGGAATTCTCATCTGCTGTTCTACAAGTTCGCCGTCTATTCTGAAACGAACTCTGGTTCTGTCCTTGAACGCTTCTATATGAATATCCGAAGTGTTTGTTCTGAACGCGCTTTCTATCATCATGTTTACAAGCTTAACGATGGGCGCGTTGTCGATTCTTCCCTCGGACTCTGCTCTTGCAAGGTTAGCCGCAACGTCCTCTTCGGACATGTTCTCGTTTTCGAGTTCGGTCATCGTGCTGTCGAGAGCCTGCGACGAGTAATATTTCGTAATGGCGGCTTCTATCTGCGCGCGCGTGGCAATTCTCGGAACAACGTCCATGCCTGTCTGAACTTTAAGGTCGTCGAATACCATAAAGTTTACGGGGTCGTCGGTCGCGACATAAAGACGATTGTTCTGGAACTGATATGCAAAGCACATCTTTTCCTTTGCCATTTCCTCCGAAACCTTATTTACAGCGTCTTTATTTATCTGTATGCTTGCAAGGTCGACATACTGTACTCTGAGGTTTTCGGCAAGCGCTTTCGCTAGATCTACGTCCTTTACATAGCCAAGCTCTACAAGGATAATTCCGAGCCTTTTTCCATTGCCCTTTTCTTTTTGATATTTAAGAGCGGACTCGACCTGCTGGGGAGTGATAAGTTTTTTCTCTACGAGCAAGTCACCTATACGGACGTTTCTTCCGATTGGCATAAAATAAATTTCCCCTTTCAAATTTTTATTAGGCTTTTTGTTAGAGCCTGTTATTTTAATTTTCAGTTTTTGCGTTTATCATCTTGAAAAAGATGTGATTTTGTGCTACAATATAAGCACAAATATTTTTTATATCAAGGAGGCAAACATATGCCTGTCATTGTAATCGTAGTTTATGCGGTGTTTGCGTTTATACTCGGTTCAATTATCGGGAGCTTTTTAAACGTCGTTATTCTCCGTACTCCCGAAAAGATGTCGATAGTCACCGAGCCTTCGCATTGTTTTTCCTGCGGACATCGCCTTGCATGGTATGATATGTTTCCGATTTTCAGCTACATATTCCTGCGCGGACGCTGCCGATATTGCGGAGAAAAATTCTCGCCGAGGTATATGATAGTCGAGCTTATGACGGCTGTTTTATACTGTCTGTCATATCTCATGTTCGCGGTATTTCAGCCTGTGGATTGGTGGAAAATCGGATTTTCCGCGATACTGTTCCCCGTGCTTATCGTCCTTTCAATGATAGACATTGACAGATTTGAGATACCGTACTGGTGCAGCGGGGTCATGGCTGTTCTCGGCATTGCCGCGATATTTATTTTCCCGACGGAGATCGTCTGGTATGAGCGCCTTATCGCTCTGGGAATAATCCTCGTTCTGTTCTCCGTTCTTGTCCTTATCGGAGGAATGGGCGGCGGCGATCTTCAGCTTATGCTGGGCGCGTCGCTGCTGTTGGGATACAGAGTATTCGTGGGACTGTTCATAGGCATTGTCACGGGCGCGGTTTATGGTTCGATAAAGAAATTCCGCGATCACAAGACCGAAAAGAAACTAAGCGAGAAGATCGGTGAAATTGTCACAAGGTGGTATGAAAACCAGCTCGACCGCGGAGTTGGATTTGTTTCCGAGGGTCACACCGACATAATCGTCGGCAGTATCAGCGACGGAAATCCCGACATTGAATGGGAGTTTCTAGACGAGAAAGTCTGGGTAGGACTCCCGGATAAATCGGAGCTTAGCCGCATGCTTCGCGAGAACATCACAGATGAGCGCGAGGGCGGCTTTAGGATCTACATAGATGAAGACCGCGTAAAGAAAGTAAAGTATTCAAGGAGAATGGTCTTCGGTCCGTTTCTGGCGGTAGGTATCGCCGTTGCGTGGCTCGTAGGGGGCTTTATAGTAAGCTGGTATACGAGCTTTTTAGCTTGATAAAAAACTGACAAACATTCGGGGCGAGCTTGTCGCCCCGAATTTTTGTCGGTAAACTCAGAATGTGTTTCTCGTGATATAGAATATGTAAGTGTCGGTAAGTTCGCCGTCTTTGGGCGTTCTTATCTCATGGAAGAACATTCTTTCGTTAGGGTTCATGGAAGCGTTTAATTCGATGTTCAGCATGCTCACATAACCCTCGCCTCTTGCGGCGTAGTTTGTCATTGTCCCGCTGTCGTAAACGTCAACGCCTATCTTTAGCGCCGCGGCAGGCATTGCGGTGGACTTGGATATTACCTGCTCTATGTTCATCACGGGATAAAGCGATTCGTAGAAGCAATCTTCAAAGACCGGATTCGTCTTTTCAATTGTATAATTTCCGCCTACGCCGTCTGTTATTTTGTTCAGGTTCATCATATACTTGGCTTCGTTTGTTCTTTTATCCATCTGCCAGTTTATGCTTATGCACCTTACTTGATATTTTGCGCTGTTGTCCGCCATAAAGGACTTGAACTTCTGCAAGTCGGGATGTGCGAACATACTCTGCAGGTCGTTGGTTCTCTGCACGTCTCCCGCGTCAGTTCCCACTCTCGCAATGCCCGTAAACACCGCGAAATACTCGGCATACTTTGTGTTTCTGTCGATATAGGATTCGAGCGTTTCCGCGAGTATCGTCGCGCGGACGTCCATTTTATTTCCCGCGGCAACTCTCAGAACAGGCGTTACGAAAACCGTCATGCTCACAATAAGCAGTCCCATAAGTCCGACGGAAATTACAACTTCCAAAAGCGTAAAGCCTGCATTATTGCGTTTTGACAGCAACCTTTTCAGAAATTTCATTTCAGTCACCACCTTATTTCGGGAATGCGCCGTAGATGTTCGGACCTGTATCGTTTCCGCCGATGTTTGCATTTGCCTTGTAAACGCCGTTTTCGCTGTTAGCTCCGAAAGAATCAACCGTAAGCTCGGGGTCTACAGTAAATGCAACTTCAATTCTGGTGTGATTTGTGTCCGTGAACCTTACACCGGTAGAGCTAGCTATATTATTGCCGCATTGCTGACTCTGATCACTAGGACATTGACGCCAAGGAGCTATATTATCTTTCCAGCCCCAATTTACCTTGTGGAAGACCGTTCCACAAATTTTACATACAAAATCACCGTCACTAACACTATTGAAATCCCCGCCGCCTTTAAATGGCGACCCTATTCTAATACCGTTTGTGCTTGTAATTGAAGCAGTATAAACATTGTATGTATCGGGAGATGATTTCGTTGCTCCTGTCCATGACTTTATAGGAGATTTTGAACCGATAGATCCGAGATCGGCTGTCGGGTTTGCGTCATTAAGGTAATTTGCAAACGCTATCGGAGCAACAGACCCTGACTTTGTGTAGAAATAAAGCCTGTAGTTTGCATAGGGAACATCTGTAGCTAACATATTTGCGCTTGCATTCGCCACAAGGTCAAATGCATAAACATAAACCGTCTTTCCAAGGTAGTTTTCTTCCCTTACCTTTTTAACTTGCGCTACTTTAATATATTCAAACCCTCTTGTTCCCGTCAGTCTCGTATTAAAACGATCCATCTGCGAACCGCCGTTGTCATTAAAGTCGTCGTTGTCGTCATCGTCGTCATCGTCATCGGGAGGAGTAGTATTTACAGCCTTATCCGATACAAAGTAAGCAAGACCGTCGACTTCTCCCGTTTCAGTCGCGCCGTTCATCTGATACGAAACATCGAACTTTCCGCCTGCGCCGAAGTCGAATGAAAGAGTTCCGTCCATTGCGGCGCCTGCGTCAAAGGGGTTTTTATTGTGTTCTATGAGGTATTGCTCCTGCTCGTCTATCGTTTCGGACAGCTCCGTGTTCGATTTTCTCTGGAAAGCTACGACATTCAAAATCTGAAGTATCATAGCCGACATGATAGCGAACACCGCAAAAGCGATTATGATCTCCACCAGCGTAAAGCCGCTTTTCTTTGAGAATATTCTTTTCAACATATAAAGCGCCTCCTTTGCTTAGTGTGTTACAAGCTCTAACTTCCAGTCCTTGGAAACCTTGAACTTCTGTTTGAGGTCGTCGGGATCCATAAGGTCTGTCGGACTCTTGTCGGGTACGCACATTATAAACGTCTGGTCTGAAAGGAAGTTATAGTCCGAAACCGTCATTCCGCCCATAAACTTTACTGCGTTGTTACCTGATCCACCAGTGTTTGCGTAGAACGTGAGATACGGTGCATATACATATCCTACCGTTGAGTTATCTCTTAAATCATTGCCCTCCGGGTTTTGACCAAAGCTAAAGTTTGCGCTTTCATCGCAAGATACAAAGTAGATATTCGTAGTCGGCATAACTAAACCTTTAGTATCTCTGTTATACTCAGTAGATTCACCTGCTTTAGCCGAAACTGCAGACACGTCAACATGGTCATTACAAATCTTGTAATTGCCCGCAAGATCTTTTACATATGACATTTCACACTTCGGGCAGTATGTTAATGTTACGCCATGCTTTGAACATGTTACGGTCTTCTTTACCTCGTTGCATATCTTATGCTGGATAACGCCGTTTACTTCGTATGCAACTTCTCTTGAACATCTTATTTGATTGCCGTCTGCGTCTATAGCGTCTACGTCATCTGTTATAAAATTAGCACAATCATTATTTACACATTTATGAACATATTTTTTCATTTCGTCCGGACCAAGAAGTTGGGTGTCGCTATTTCCGTTGTGTGTTGTATAACTATGAGGGTCTTGACCACCGCAAAGTATCCACCAATTATAGTGAGCAATTATGCTTTTAGTGGTATCCTGATATGTTACACCCTTGGGAACGTCAAATACAACGCTTCCTCTGCCCTTTACAAGGACTCTTATATGTACATTGTCGCCCTTTTCGCCTGTCCACGAAAACAGCTTTTCGCCATTAGGACCGGTTCTGTTAGCTTCAAGGCGCATCGTATAAACATTGTTTGGATTATCGCCCGTGTCTATGATGATAAAGCCTGCGCCGCCGTCACATCCGTTTATGTAGATGTGATCAACATCACA
Source organism: uncultured Clostridia bacterium (assembly GCA_947631115.1). Lineage (GTDB taxonomy): Bacteria > Bacillota > Clostridia > Oscillospirales > Ruminococcaceae > CAG-115. The sequence continues at coordinate 15,311 of CANRKB010000024.1, read as the reverse complement.
ACCTGTTCCCCACTGTTCCGAACCCCAGACTATTTCAGCAGGCTGATTGTAATTGTTCACTACAATATCCCGATGGTTTATAGAACCGTTCTTAGATATTTCGGAATCTTTTACCGTCCACTTATAATAAACGTTTGTCTGAGTTCTGCTATCAAGCTCTGATATTATAGTGTTATAGCTGTAAACAGGCTTTCCGTCCAATTCCTTGGGCGGGTTGGCATTCGGATCTGCTACGCCCATATGGACTCCGTCTACAACTGTATCCCATTTGTCTTTAATAACATTGTTAGCGTCTTGTCTGGGATTACCGTTTTCATCAAAAAGCGATCCGTTGCAATATAGGTTCGGAGGCGTCTGCGCTCCGTTTGTCAAATAAACGTCGCCGTTTATGAAATATCTGGTAGTATTGTTATTGAGGTTACCGCCCATAAGATAAACGTCGCCATTTACATATATGTCGCAGTTACTAATTTCAAATGATTGATAGAAATTTCCGCCTATGAGAATTTTACTTCCGGAAACAAACCCCGGATCACGGTTCAAGTGAGGAACAGTTAAATCACCTCTTATAGAAAACGTTATGGGTTTGTCGTCCTTACAAAGTGTCATACCTTTTTCTTGTGTCATTACAACAGAGCCGCCGCAGCTTATATCGCCGTAGCCGAACAACTCACTCATATCATATGCACCAAAGTATGTAACTTCGTTATCAAAGAACATATCCGAACGGAAATGTCCTTTATCGAGATAAACATCGTTAGGAACATATCCTGTCGCCGCAAACGTAGGCGCTATGGAAACTCCCGCATTATCGCCCGCAGGCACTTCCTCTTCCGAGTTTGTGATAGATATAACGTTGTGGACGGTTTCGGTTACGCCGTCTACCGTTGAGGACACAACTATATCGTATTCATTCTCGGACAGCTTCGTTATTGTAACCGTGTATGTGCCGAGATACTCGTCTTCGGTCGGAGGAGTCGTGAGAGTTTCGCCGACTACCATTTTCTCCATCTGCTTGTAAAGATCGCTCGTCGGAGAAAGACCGTTGTTGACGACCATATCGTATATAGAAGATGAATTCTGATACGACTGCTTCTGGTTAAAGACCGCATAGATCGTCGATCTTGACGCCAGAACCGTAAAATACATAGCCATACACGTTATCATCAAAGCGGTCATTGTACTAATGACCATAAACAATGCACTACCGCGATTGCTTATGTATTTTCTGAAAGTGTGCATATTTATCCTCCTTCTTCAAAAGTTAAACAGAAAACTGTTTTCCCGCTCACTTATCGGCTCAGGCAGCCGCACCGCCGTCCTGCGCGTCAAGCTGAGCCTGGGGGTTCTGCATGCGCTCGATGGTGTAGAATGTAAGCGTCATGCCGCTGTTTACATAGGTGTCCTCGATCGTCGTCTTCTGATCGTCGGGGTTGTCGGGATTGTCGGGGTTCTCCTGCGGAGCCTGCGGCTGGTAGTGATACTCGCCGTCTATTCCCGCTTCGATAGCCTGACGTCCCGCTTCTTCCGCCTGGCCGTTGAGGTCATCGACCATTTGGTCGTACTTCTCCGTTACGTCTTTATACTCAATAGCCACACCGCTTGTGAGCATAAGAGCTTTTCTTATATCAACGCCGTTTTCGTTCTTGACGTAGTTGTTTATCTCGTCGACAAACTTCATAAGCTCGTCGTTGTTCTTAGCCTTAACGTTGAACGAAACGGTGCTTGCGCCGATCGTCTGAGACGTTCCGAGCGCTGTAGCAAGCTGGCTTATTCTCTGAAGGCGCTTCGCAACTGCTTCTTCAACCTCAACGCCCTGGTTCGCATACTGCTTAAGATCGTATGTAACCTGCGCTTCGGTCGGGAAGTTCGGCGAAAGCGTAGCTGTACCGGGAGCAGATACGGAGATAGATGTTACGAGAACTTGTGCCTCGCACTGTCCGAGGAACTCTCTGAATGCCGCGTCCGCTTCGTATGACTTCATTTCGGAGAAGAACATATCCGCGAGGTGTTCGCCGTCTTTGTATGCGTCAAGGATCTGATCTTTGAGCGGGCCTTTCTGGTTTGCCTTTTCAACTGCCGCGTTATACTCGTTTTCCTTGTTCTGGCGGTTTTCGAGGGAAGTTCCTATAGTCTGCGCAGCAGGTACTATAAAGAGGAATATTCCGAGTCCTATAATAACTACCGCAAGGATTATCAAAACGCCTATTCTTTCTTGTTTACTGAGCCTCATTCTGATCCGCTCCTTCCTGTCCTTCAGTGTTTTCAGTATTCGTCGGCGCCTCATAATTAGCGTTCGCTTCGTCGCTGCCCATCTGGAGTGACATCGAGATGTTGAACGAGAATACCGTATCGAACTTTACTTCGCCGTTACTCTGGAGATAAGCGTATTCGCCCATCACGTTTTCATTGTCTTTGGTAAAGCCCGAATAAGTTACATTTATAAAGTAAGGCTCGTCATACTTATTTAGAACCTTTTCCGTGAGATACTGAGCATATCTTGACGGAATCGAAGACGGATCGCCGTTTGAGCGTCCTCTGAAGTTAACGGAAACATTGTAGCCGCTCATGGAGATTTGTGTTATATCAAGCTCTTCGCCCTCGGTGAGAAGCGGATCGGTCTCGCTGTCGATAGGAGTGCGGAGCTTTTCGATAACGAAGCTCTGAACCTTCGGCTGGTAGTTAAAGAGCATCGTCGTGCGGTTTACCGTGTCGTTATAGTTCTGGAAGCCCGCGAGCATTGCAGTTCGCTGGTCAACTATAGCGAGGTTGTTCTGCATAACGGGGTCGCTTATCTTAGCCTGGAAGTCGCTTATCTGAGCCTGGATAGAGCTGTTTACAATGTTCAGCACTACCACAACAGCTCCTACGAGAGCCGCCGAGCCGAGAACAGCGCCCGCGAGCGATACGAAGAACGTATTCGCGGCGGTTGAACTCTTAGCCGATGTAGCTTCGAGGAGGTTTATAAACTCCTTATCCTTATTTATACGGCAAAGCGCGCCTATCGCATTTACAAACTTCGGGAAATCAAACGGAGTGGCTGTAGATACGCTTGCGGGCATCGAAAACGTCGAGTTTCTGACGTTGTCGAACTGGGAAACCGCGTTGTTTATCTCGCTGAAGCTCTCCCACTCGCCGTAGAGCATTATTTCCTGAAGAGGTCTGGTGTCGTTGTTTCGGCTGTCCTTAGAACGGGTCTTGATAAACTGTATCATTCTGTACAGGTTATCGTAGAGCGCTCTTGAAACATAGTCGGGCGCGTTGTCATAGTCCGCGGGGTCGATGTTGAAGAAACGTGAGAAAGCTATCTGCTTGTTCTCGTACAGGTTCATGGAGAGGAAGTTCTTGTCGACCTGAACTGCGAGCAGCGGCATTCTCTCTTCCATCTTCGGAGTGCTGAGAATAAGTCTTGTAGCGGAGTTGTTAGCGACATAAGCGCCTTTGAGCTGGAGTCCCACGTGTGAGAACAGTCTTACATAACCGTCGACAAGACGCTGAGGACAAGCTGCCGCGATAACGCTTAACATCTTGTTTTTCTCTTCGTCCTCAAACTCGCCCGCTATAGTAAAGGATATGTTGTAGTCGTTTGTTATGTTCATGTTCGCCTGGATCATCGCTTCAATGATCGCGGGGTTCTTCATGTTCTTGGGCTTTGCTACAGCCATTTCCTTGTAGACAATGGAGCTTGAAGTAATAGAAACTATAGCTTCTTTTTCCTTTATGTTCTTGACTTTCAGCATTTCGCTGAGTGCAGCCGCGACCATAGGAACTTCGGATATATAACCGTTTTGTACATAGCCTTCCGAAAGATCAACAATATCAGCGTCCTGGATTCTTATTTTAGCACCGCTCTGAACGCCTCTGATGAGCTTTATCTGGCTGTCGGTAATTTCAAATGAAAGCATAAATTCACCTCATATTTATTAAAATTCGTTTTTAGCTTTATCAGCCTGCCGCGCTGAGCATTCCGCCGTAGAGCAGCGGGAACATTCCTGCAAGGAACAAGCCTATCGCGATACCCATAAGGATTATCATGAGCGGCTCCATAAGGCTTACGAGCTTTGTAACCGCCGAGTCCGCCTCGTCGTCGTAATAGTCCGCCGCTTTGTTGAGGATCGTATCGAGAGTACCGGATTCCTCGCCGACATATATGATCGAGGTAAACATGCCCTCGAAAATGCCCGTCTTTTCAATCGCTTTCGACATGCTCTCGCCGAGCTTTATGTCGTTTATAACGTCTACGAATCTCTTCTGTACGTAGGTGTTATTTATCGCCGCAACGGATTTTTCTATACATTCAACCATCTGAAGACCTGCGCCGTAGAGGTCCGCCATGTTTCTCGCAAATCTTCCGGTATACATTGTCGCAACAAGCTTTCCGACTTTCGGTATCTTCAGCAGCAACTCGTCCATCTTCAGTCGCGTCGAATTTGTTCTCAGGAGAATGAAGAAAAGCACTATTATACCTACTATAACGATTATGTAAACATACCAATAGTTTATCAGCGAATCCGAGAAAGCAAGCAGCGCCTTTGTAAGTACCGAGTATGTAGCCGGATCGCCGAGGCTCGAGAACATAGGCAGTACCTGCGTAAACAGGAGTATAATAACCGCAAGCAGCAATACCAGAAGTATGATAGGATAAACCATCGCGGATTTGACCTTGTTCGCGGTCTTATTCGTATTCGCAAAGTGGTCAGAAAGTCTGGTAAGCATCATGTCAAGAGTACCCGAAGCTTCGCCCGCCGCCACAAGGCTCACGAACATTTCGGGGAAAACGCCCGGCTTTTGCTTTAAAACGTCCGAGAAAGAAGTACCTTTTTGAACTTCCTCGTAAATTTCGAGAAGCACGCCTTTCGCTTTTTTGTTTTCCTGCTGGTCCTGAAGAATATACAGCGCTCTTACCAGAGACAGACCCGCCGACGTCATCGATGCAAGCTGTCTGGAAATAAACGAAACTTCCTTGGTCTTGAACTTATACTTGACGTCAATGCTGTTCATGCCCAAGTCGCGGTAGCTCGTCAGATAAAGGTTTCGTTCTCTGAGCTTAGTCTGTAGATCCTTAAAATCCTCCGCCATTTCCTGACCCCTGAACGTTTTACCGCCGGCGTCAGTGGCAACATATGAGAATTTTTTCACCTGAAAACCTCCGTTTCCTGTCCGAAGCGTTTGCTTCGGGATTTGATTTGAAGCGGGAACTGCACATCTTCTATACCTTTTTTATAAAAGGGCGCAAAATGCCCATACCCGTTTACTTGTTTTATAATTATAACACATTTTTTCAATTTTTTCAAGCACTGCGCCGACAATTCGCCTCTAAAAACAAGAAATTGAACGTAGAATTTCGACAGCCTTTTATGTGCAATTTAACAACAAATTCAAAAAAATCGTACAAGTTGAGTCTAATTTTAGGCATATTTTATACACAAAGTGATGATTTTCTCAAATGCACTTGATTTTTCAAAAAAATATGTTATAATTAGGTATATGCTTTATTTTAAAGGAGAACAACTGTTATGATGGATAAGGAATTATTGAAAAAAGATTTTAAAGACAAGCTGTCCGACGAAGTAAAGGAAAACGGGCGCTATACGCCCGCGGGGCTTCACAATGCCCTCGGCGGCGCGATAATGAAACAAGCCGTTAAAATAATGAACTCAAGCCGTCCCGAGGGCAGGAGCGCGAGCTATCTTTCGGCGGAGTTTCTCGTAGGACGCGCGGTCTACAACAACATTATGTGCCTCGGCATCGCCGATACCGCAAAGGAGCTTCTTGAAGAAGCGGGCGGGGACTTAAACGACCTCGAAGAAATAGAGGACGCCGCTCTCGGAAACGGCGGTCTTGGCAGACTTGCGGCTTGCTTCCTCGACAGCGCGGCGGCGCTTAAACTTCCGATGACGGGATACGGCATACGCTATAAGTACGGACTCTTCAAACAGACGATCGAAAACGGCTTTCAGAAAGAATACGCCGACGACTGGACAAGATACGGCGACCCCTGGAGCAAACGCGCCGAAAGCGACACCGTTATCGTTCATTTTTCAACGGGCGACGTAAAGGCGGTGCCTTATGACATGCCGATATTCGGCTATAAAAACGACTATGCCTGCACATTAAGGCTCTGGCAGGCTGAGCCCGTTTGTGCGTTCGACTTTGACGCGTTTAACAGACAGGATTATTTCGAGGCGGCAAGAGGCGAGATAGAAGCCGAAAACATTTCCCGCACGCTCTACCCCAACGACGACGCCAGAAACGGAAAGCTTTTAAGACTTAAACAGGAGTATTTCTTCAGCGCGGCTTCCGTCGAGGACCTTATAAGAAAACATCTTGCGGCGGGCAGACAGTTGTCCGAATTTGCGGAATACAACGCAATTCAGCTAAACGACACCCACCCCGTTATCGCTATCCCCGAGCTTATCAGAAATCTGACAAGACGCGGAATGAGCTTTGAACAGGCGCTCGATATTGCCAAAAAGACCTTTAACTACACCAACCACACCATTATGGCGGAAGCGCTCGAAAAATGGGGAAGCGACCTTGTAGAAGAACTTCTCCCCGAGGTATACGCGGTCATTCTGCGAATAAACGAGGCGTTCATCTCGGATATGTACAGAAAGGGCGTTTCCCGCGAAAAAACGGAAACCATGCAGATAATCGCAAACGGAACCGTTCATATGGCGAGAATGGCTATCTACTGTTCGTCGCACGTAAACGGCGTGGCTAAGATACACACGGATATTCTCAAAAACGACGCGCTCCACGACTGGTATGAGCTTTATCCCGAGCGTTTCTTAAATGAAACGAACGGCATAACCCCGCGCCGCTGGCTGGCTCTTTGCAATCCCGAGCTTTCGGCGATGATAACCGAACTTGTCGGAAACGAAAGCTGGATAACCGACCTCGGCAAATTGAAAGAACTGCGCAGATACGCTGACGACAACGCCGCTCTTGCGCGTTTCACCGACATAAAACAAAACAACAAAAAGCGCCTTGCGGAATATATCGAAAAGCACGAGGGAGTTTCTATCGACCCGAACAGTATGTTTGATATTCAGATAAAGCGCCTGCATGAATACAAGCGCCAGCTTATGAACGCTTTCAGCATTCTGTATATTTACTTCGGGATCAAGGACGGAAGCATAGCGAACTTTGCTCCGACAACGTTTATTTTCGGCGCGAAATCCGCTCCGGGTTATGCGAGAGCAAAGGCTGTAATCAAGTTTATAAACGAAACGGCAAATCTTGTAAACAACGACCCGTCTATAAACGGCGCGCTGAAAGTTGTATTCGTGCAGAATTATAACGTTTCATACGCCGAAAAGCTGGTTGTTGCGGCGGATATATCCGAGCAGATCTCCACTGCGGGTACGGAGGCTTCGGGCACGGGCAATATGAAATTTATGCTCAACGGCACAATGACACTCGGTACTTACGACGGCGCGAACGTTGAAATTGCGGAAGAAGCGGGAGAAGAGAACAACTATATTTTCGGCGCGAGAGTTCCCGACCTTGAACAGATAATGCCGAATTACGACCCACGCAAGATCTATTCGGAGAACACGAGGGTTGCGAGAGTGTTGAACACGCTTATTGACGGGACATTTTCGGACGGCGGGAGCGGCGCTTTCAGAGAGCTTTATTATTCGCTGCTTGACGGCGCGAGCTGGCATAAGCCCGACCATTATTATGTTCTGGGCGATCTTGAAAATTATGTTCAGGCGAAGCTCAAAGCCAACAGCGACTTCCATTTCAATCACCCGGAGTTTATGAAGAAGTGCTTTATAAACATGACGTCGGCGGGCAAGTTCAGTTCTGACCGGACGATCGAGGGGTACGCGAAGGATATTTGGGGAATAGAGGCTAGAGATTAAGAAGCTAGAGGCTAGAAACTGTTCTGAGCGGCAAACAGCGTTTAATTCCCAAACCGCCAAACGGGCGGCGGCACGAAAGTTTTTTGAAGGAGAGTCCAGAGAGGAAACTTTTTTCAAAAAAGTTTCCTCTCTGGTGGGGGTGCGGGGGCAAAGCCCCCGCAAACGCTTAAAGGCGCATCAGGTTAAATGCCTACGGCATTGAACCTGGGGTGCGGGGAAAACAAGAGTTTTCCCCGCATTGCCTTTTCAAAGCCGTGCTTTGAAACGGCAATCCTATAGAGAGGTTTTGAGCGAGGAACAACCCCAAAAGTGAAACCACCTTAGAGCGGGAAAGTAAATCCGCTCCACTTGTACAAAACCCCTATTTGTTGTTCTTTTCAAACGCTGTTTTCTTTATATGACGTTATCTCGCCCCCGCAACCCCCTGTTGTCAGTTGACAGTGTACAGTATACTGCTTTCAACGGCGGGGTGTAAATTTCTCCAAAAAAATACTTGACAAGACATGAATAAGGTGTTATAATCATATAAATACAAGATAATGAAACCGTTAAATTATTTTTCACTCTTAACTTACTATCTTATTAATTTTGGAAATTAACAAATACAAGTACAGCATACATAAAGTTTTTTAAAGGAGAATCAGTTTATGAAAACCCGAACTAAAATAATCATCACAGGTTTTATGACAGCTATTGTTTCGGTTGCAATTGCAGTGACGTATGCTACGAGTAAAAACGATGTTAACATGACGCTAGAAGAGAAAATAGAAAATCTTCCCGACCACGAAAAAGAGGAGATAGCCAAAATGGAAGCAGACGGTTATAAAGTAACCAATGTAGAATACAATACAGACCGGCAATCAGGATTTCACTCAATAGATATAACTTATATGAAGGATGTTAATAACGAAAATAATCCGTAATATGCTCTCTATGAATAAATCTCACAAGTAACTAATTCCAAGTTTGAATTATTTGGAAAATGTTGTTATTGTAGGTTTAAAAGTCTTTAGTTTTATTATTAGGTTAAAAATTTTAATTAAAATATATTAAATCAGGAGATGTAAAAATGAAAAAATAATTAAGAGAATTATTGGTATGGTTTTGTCAGTTTCAGTATTGATGTCTTTATCTTTAAACGCAGGGGCAAAAACATACCCAAATAATTTCATTGCTAAGAAAGGAGTCACAGAACATGAAGTTGAACTCATGAATAATGGTTATGAACTAGTTGTAGAAGAAAGTTATGTCGACAGTGAAAGCGGATTTTTCATTGTTGAAAGGACATATGTTGAGAAAACTTCTGAGGACACAGCTGTTCAACAAGACTATAAGACTTTTAAGAAAAATGTAGAAAAGACAAAGGCAGTCTATAGAGACCCTAATCTAAACTACGGTGACCTTATGTTCATGATGTATGTTGGAGGAACATTTGAATCAAAATCAATAGACGATATACGAGTTAGCAATGCATATAGAGATATTAAAATTGAAAACTTGTTCATCGGCACTTATTATTTCGAAAAAAAGTTTGCATCTGAAAGCAATTGCGGCGCAAATTTTTTATTCGGACATAAGTATGCGTATGTTGAATATATTATCACAGTAACTACACCTAATGGGAATTTCGATCAAAGACTATGGCTTGATGTAAATGTTTTAGGCGAAGAAACAACAAAAAGCTAATCCCATCATTTCAAAACTCCTCTGAAAAGAGGAGTTTTTTCTGTAATTTTCTTCAAAAAAACTACTTGACAAGAGGGAAAAAACCTGTTATAATTATAGAGTTAATCGCTGAAAGCGAATAACCCCTTTCTCGCGCACAGGGCGCGGGATATATATCCATAAGGAGGTGCAAATATGGCAAAGTTAAGCGAAAAGTATGAGGCGGTCGTTGTTCTTTCGGTAAAGACAAACGACGAAGAGCAGATCAAGGCGATAGTAAACAAGTTTACCGACCTTGTAAAAGCAAACGGCACTCTTACGAGCGTAGACGAGTGGGGAAAGAGAAAGCTCGCTTATGAAATCAACTATGAGGACGAGGGATATTACGTTCTCTATAAGTTTGAGAGCAAGCCCGACTTCCCTGCTGAGTTTGAGCGTATCGTCAGCATAACGGACGGCGTTCTTCGCTCGCTTGTTGTCCTTTCACACGAATAAGGCGCTTTGAAATTTCGGAGGTGTTAAAGTGAATAAGGTTATTATGATGGGCAGGCTGGTAAACGACCCCGAGCTTAAGACCACGCCGTCGGGCGTTACGGTATGCAGGTTCAGGATCGCCGTTGACAGAAACTTTCAGAAAAAGGGCGAGGAAAGAAAGTCCGATTTCTTTAACGTTATCGCGTGGCGCGGAACCGCCGAATTTATCACGAGATTTTTCTCGAAAGGAAGAATGATACTGATAGAGGGCGAATTGCAGGTCTCGCAGTATACCGATAAGAGCGGAAATCCCGCGACATGGTATGAGATAATGGTTGATAACGCTTATTTCACGGGCGAGAAGTCAAATTCTCCGAACGGCTCAAACGGCGGGTATGCTCCTGCGGGAAACCCGGGTTATGGCGAGCCGCCCCCCGAGCGCGGTTCAAGCGCGGCGTCGTCGGACAGTGCGGGTGCGAAAAGCCCTGCTGATTTTTCAACTGCCGACACGGACGACTATCCATTCTGAAATTGAGTTTAATTGAAAAAAGTCTACACATAGGAGGTAGAAAAAATGGCTGAAAAGAACGAAAAGCCCATGCACAGCGGCATGAAGCGTCCTCACCGCAAGGTGTGCCAGTTCTGCGCGGAAAGAGCTGAGTATATTGATTACAAGGACGTTGCAAAGCTCCGCAAGTTTATGACTGAGCGCGCAAAGATCCTTCCGAGCAGAGTTACGGGCTGCTGCGCGTATCACCAGAGAGAGCTTACGACAGCTATCAAAAGAGCAAGACAGCTGGCGCTTATTCCTTACTCTGCGGACTAACAGCAATTACAAAAAAGCAGGTTCGTTCTGAACCTGCTTTTATTTTTATGTGCAAGTATACAGTGTACGCATTGAACGCTTCGCGGACAGGATTTAGATTGTTTTTAGACTAAAAGAGCGTAGGCAACCGAGTTGCTTACGCTCTGATAGTATCAGATGAATTTAAATATCAGCTCTTTTTCTTAGAGACAACGACTGCCGCGCCTGCGAGGGCGATAACGCCGAGCGTAAGCGAAAGACCTGCCGCGCCCGTGTTGGGGGTAGCAGCGCTGCCGCTTGAGTTGCTGCCGGTGGTGCTATCTGTGGTGCTGTCAGTAGTGCTGTCCGTGGTGCTGTCGGTAGTGCTATCCGTGGTGCTGTCCGTAGTGCTGTCAGTGGGCTTGTCGCCTTGCTTTTCGGTGGTAATTACATACTCGCTGAAGTGGTCAGCCTCAAATACCGCATAATCGCCCTCAACTGTTGCGTTCATGTCCGTATATGTACCGTCCTCTTCTATACGGTAAACATAAACGGTTGCGCCTTTCATTGCCGCGGGAACGGGGATCTTTATCGTTACAGTGCCCTTAGGCTCGATCTCTTTTCCGTCCTTTACAAAGGAAATTTCAAAGGTGCTGCTCTTTGCGTCGGTCTTGTCGGAAACAACAGTAACGGTTAGCTTTGCGCCGTCTTCAATCACGCCGCCGTCTGCCGACGCCTCAATACCGGTAGCCGAATCGGTGAACTCGGAGGGGAGAGAGTAGTTGTAGTGGATAACGGTAGTTTCGGGCAATTCATTTTTAGCTATGTTTTCTATTTTTGCCCATTGTTCCTCTGAACCTGTATAATATACGTCTTTAAGACTTGTGCAGCCAACAAAAACTTCTTCGCCAAGTAGTTCTGTCACGGTGTTGGGAATTATTATGCTTGTAAGATTTTCGCAGCCGTAAAAAGCACAATAACGGATTGACGTCACGCCGTCTGGAATTATTATGCTTGTAAGATTTTTACAGCCGTAAAAAGCGCTAGATTCGATACTTGTAACTCCATCGGGAATTATTATGCTTGTAAGATTTTCGCAGCCGTAAAAAGCGCCAGGTCCGATCCTTGTAACTCCATCGGGAATAGTATAAGTACTTCCTTCCTTAGCCCACGGATATAAAACAATCGAAGTTTTATCCTTATTGAACACCACTCCATCAACAGAAGAGTAAGTTTCATTGTTTTCCGAAACAGTTACGCTTTTAAGGCTGGGGATTAAATCACTTCCCACGTTAAAACGGGTAATATAATTTAAAGTTGAAGGAATAGTCAGTTTTTCAAGCTTTGTACAATCATGAAATGCAGGATCCAAGTCAGGAGCTCCGGCATATATTTCCGTCACGCCTTCGGGAATAACTATTTCCGTAGCCTCCCTTCCCTTTTTTGTGACACTTTTTACTTCTGTTCCCTCTATATAGAGGTTCCCGCTAGGGTCTATAACATTTCCTTTTTCGTCCTTTTCTACCGTCTGCGAGCTTTCAGCCATTGCCGTTGACATAATTGCGGGCGACGCCATAAGCGCGCCTGCCAAAAGAATTGCGCTAAGTTTTCTCACTTTCATTTTTAAATTTCCTCCGTTCTTTTTGCGGTATGTTATTTTTGCTGCGCAATTTCCCGCAAAAATAAAAAGTGCGCAGCATTGAAACTGCGCACTGTAAAAACGCAAGCTCCAATTGCTGCGACACAATTCACGTTCACTTAAAAAGCACACGACGAAATGAGCAAGCACTTTTACCGGTATAAAAGTGTTTACTTTTTAAGTGAATTATTGAATTATGTCGCATTTTCATTCTAACACATACCCCAAGATTTGTCAATAGTTTTTTAACAAAAACGCCGTTAATAAAGCTTAACGTTCTCACTTTCACGCTCTAAGGTTTTTTCATATTGAATGTACTTCCCCGCTCAAACCATCTTTGTAAGATTGCCGTTTCAAATGCAAGCATTTGAAACGGCAATGCGGGGAAAACTCTTGTTTTCCCCGCACCCGTTGGCAGTTGACAGTGTAGAGTGTACAGTAGTCAGTAAATGTGTCCGCTTTGCGGACGGATTTAGATTGTTTCTAGAGGAAAGAGCGTAAACCTGTTATAGCGGTTTACGCTCTTCTGATTTTAAAACAATCTAAATATTATCCGCGCAAGCGGATACCATAACTGAATACTGTACCCTGTACACTGTATACTGCGCAGCGCTCCGCGCTGCGCTCACCTCGCCATAATCTCACAAATCTTATTTGAAAACTCCACGGGATTTTCTATCGCCATTCCCTCTATAAGAAGCGCCTGGTCATAGAGAAGCGCGGCGTACTCGCCCGCCTTTTCCTTATCGGTATTATACAACTCTTTCAACTTTGCGAAAATAGCATGGTTCGGATTTATTTCAAGCACCTTTTCCGCTTTCGCGTTCTCCGCGTTCGGCATTGCCGAAAGCACTTTCTCCATTTCAACCGACAACATTCCCTCGCTCGTAATGCACACAGGGTGATTCTTCAACCTCTGCGACAGACGGACAGCCTTTACCTTTCCGCCAAGCTTTTCGGTCATGTAGTCGAAAAGCGGCTTGTTGTCCTCCTGCTCCTTCTTTATCTCCTCTTTTTCCTCTTCGCTTTCAAGCCCCAAATCATCAGCCGATACCGACTTGAACTCCTTGCCCTTATACTCGTGCATCATCTGAAGACAAAATTCGTCTACATTGTCCGTCAGATAAAGTATCTCATAGCCCTTGTCTTTTACCCTCTCGGTCTGCGGCAGGCTCTCAATTCTCGTTATGCTCGACCCGCTTGCAAAGTAAATATACTTCTGCTCGTTTTCGGCAGTTTCATTGTTTTCGTTATTCTCGGCATTCTCGGCGTTATTTTCGCTGTTTTCCTCTTCGGTCTTTACGCCTTTCATTCTCGAATAATATTCGGCAAGTGTAGTCGTGCCACCGTTTGAGGTCTTGAACAAAAGAAGATCCTGCAACTCGTCCTTGTTCGTGCCGTAAGCTTCATAAATGCCGTATTTAAGCTGAACGCCGAACTGCTCGAAAAACTTTTCGTATTTCTCTCTGTCATTTTTCAGGCACTTTTTCAGCTCGTTCTTTATCGCCTTTTCAACGCTCTTTGCGATTATTTTGAGCTGTCTGTCATGCTGGAGCATTTCGCGCGAGATATTAAGCGACAAGTCCTCGCTGTCGACAAGTCCCTTTACAAAGCTGAAATAATCAGGAAGAAGATCCGCGCACTTCTCCATTATCATAACGCCGCTTGAATACAGCTGCAAGCCCTTTTCAAAATTCTTCGAGTAATAATCATACGGCACTTTTTCGGGGATATAGAGAAGCGCGGAATATGTCGCCGTCCCCTCGGTCTTTGTGTGGATATGAAGAAGCGGGTCGGAATAGTCGTAGAACTTGTCCTTATAAAACTGATTGTAGTCCTCGTCTTTAAGCTCGGACTTTGACTTTTTCCAGATAGGTACCCGGGAATTGAGCGTTTCTGTCACGGTTTCCTTTTCATATTCCGCGTCTTTTCCGTCAACGCCCGTTCCCTCTTTCACCTTTTCATGCTCAACGTCCATTATGATAGGATAGCGGATATAATCCGAATAGCGCTTTACAAGCTCGCGTATGCGGTAGGTTTTCAGATAATCGTCATAGCTCTCCTCGTCGGAGTTGTCCTTTATTTCAAGGGTGATGACAGTGCCGTTGGTATCTTTTTCGGCTTCGGAAATTGTATAGCCGTCCGAACCCTCGCTCTGCCACATATAGGCGTTTTCCGAGCCGTAAGCCTTGGAAATTACCGTAACTTTCTTCGCTACCATAAACGCCGAATAGAAACCTACTCCGAACTGTCCGATAACGTCGACGTCCTCTGCCTTTTCGTTGTCGCGCTTAAACTCAAAAGAGCCGCTCTGCGCGATAGTGCCGAGGTTGTTTTCAAGTTCGTCCTTGGTCATGCCGATGCCGTTGTCGCTTATGGTAAGCGTTCTGGCGTCGCTGTCCGTTTCAATTTTTATCTGCATATCCGCGCGCGTAAGCCCTAAGTTTTCTTCCATTGACTTGAAATACAGTTTATCTAGCGCGTCCGACGCGTTTGAAATAAGCTCGCGCAGGAATATTTCCTTGTGCGTATAGATCGAGTTTATCATCATTTCGAGCAAACGCTTCGATTCGGCTTTAAATTCCTTTTGTTCCATTTTTATCCTCTCCTGTTATATTATCAAAATATTTTAGCACTCTCTTTCTTTGAGTGCTAATTACATTATACTACAATTTTTTGAAAAGTCAAGCGGTTTGGGCGATAAATATAAAAAATTTTTGGGCTCAAAGCATCTAGAGGCTAGAATCAGTTCCGAGCGGCGAACAGCGTTTAACAACAAAACCACCTACGGGCGGCGCACAAAAGTTTTTTGAAAGGGAGTTTGATGAACTGCCCCCAAAAAGTTAGACAAAGTTAAAAAAGAAGATTTGTGAAAAGC
>CANRKB010000023.1 GCA_947631115.1 uncultured Clostridia bacterium | reverse complement strand
AAAAATTTTTTGAAAAAAATTTTTCCCCTCTGGACTCCCCTTTCAAAAAACTTTTGCGCCGCCGCCCGTTTTGTGGTCTGAATTAAACAGTTGTCCGCCGCTCGTAACAGTTTCTAGCCTCTAGCTTCCGGCTTCTAGCCTCTAGATGCTTATTTCTTGCCCTAAAACGTCTTGATTTTTTCATTGATATGTGGTAAAATAAACTATGTAAATTATTGATTATCCGAAAGGTAATGATCTTATGAGCGAAAAAGAATTTAATAAATACGAAATACCTCGCCCCGAATTTCCAAAAAGGGCTGTAATTACGGGCGGTATGCCCTACGGAAACAAAAAACTCCATTTCGGGCATATCGGCGGCGTTTTCGTCTTTGCCGACGTTTATGCGCGTTTCCTGCGCGACAGGATCGGCGAGGACAACGTCATCTTCGTCTCGGGAACGGACTGCTACGGCTCGCCTATTGCCGAAAGCTACAGAAAGCTTTGCGAGGAGCAGGGCTTTAAAGGCACGATACGCGATTTCGTCGAGGAAAACCACAAGGCTCAAAAACAGACCCTCGACGACTATATGATAAGCCTTGACGTTTTCGGAGCTTCGGGTCTGGGACGCACCGCAGAAATACACAACGACGTTTCCGATAAATTCATTCGCCGCCTTTATGAAAACGGTCACTTGAAGAAAATCAGCACTAAACAGTTCTACGACGAGAAAGCGGGCTGCTTTTTAAACGGCAGGCAGGTCGTCGGAAAATGCCCCGTTGACGGCTGTAAAAGTGAAAAGGGTTATGCGGATGAATGCGACCTCGGACATCAGTATATGCCCGAAAGTCTTATCGACCCGAAAAGCACCATTACAGGCGAAACTCCCGTGATGAAGGACGTTGAGAACTGGTATTTCGATCTGCCGTCCTACAGCGGGCTGCTGAAAGAATACGCCGACAGGATAGTAAAACAGAAGAATGTAAGAAAGCTTGTTTCAAGCACTATCTCTGAATTTCTCGCGGAGCCTGTTATACACATTAAGAATGAACTGCTCGAAAATTACGAGCAGATAAAAGCCGAAATGCCCGAGCATGAATTTATTGAAGAGCCTAAAAAGCCCTCGTTTACAATTAAGTTCAAATCGCTCGACGAGATGAACGCAGCCTGCGGAATACTCTCGCAGAACGGCGTTCGCTACAGAACGGGAAAAACGCTCGTTCCGTTCAGGCTTACGGGAAACATAGAGTGGGGCGTTCCCGCGCCCGTGCTTGAGGGAGAAGACCCGCTGACCGTATGGGTATGGCCCGAAAGCCTCTGGGCGCCGATTTCGTTTACAAAAGCTGTGCTGGAAAATCGCGGAAGAAATATGGACGAGTGGCGCGATTTTTGGTGCAGCAAGGACGCGCAAGTCTACCAGTTTATAGGCGCGGATAACATCTATTTCTACGGCGTTGCAGAAATGGGAATGTTTATGGCGCTGCAAAAAGGCGAAAACACCTCCGACCCTGCCGACGGCGAAATGCAGCTTCCTATTCTTTGCGCGAACAACCACATTCTGTTCCTTGACAAAAAGGCTTCAAGCTCTGGCGCGATAAAACCTCCCATGGCGGCGGATCTTCTGGATTTCTACACTGCCGAGCAGCTTCGTATGCACTTTCTGGGGTTAGGTCTCGGTCAGCGTTCCGTCAGCTTTATGCCGAAACCTTATAATCCCGACGCAAAGCCCGAGGACGCAGACCCCGTAGTTAAGGACGGATTTTTGCTGTCGAACGTATTCAACCGCATTATAAGAACTTGCTTTTACACAACTCAGAAATATTTCGGCGGCGAAATGCCCGTAGGGGAAATTGACGGGCAGATTATTGAGGACTCAAAGAAAGCCGTTCTCGATTACGAGCGGTTTATGTACAGGTTTGAGTTTCACCAGGCGACCTACGTTCTTGACAGCTATATCCGCAAGGCGAGCAAGTATATGGCGAAAAACCTCGGCGACGCGGACAAAGCCGACGACAACGCGCTTCGTGAAAAAACGCTCGTCAATGTCTTCCACATGATAAGAACCGCGGCAGTCTTGCTCCACCCGATGGCGCCGAAAGGCACGGAAATGCTGCTCGAATATCTGCAGCTCGATAAAAGCTTCTGGAGCTGGGACAGGATCTTCGACACAATGAAAGACTTTACGGAGGGAAAACCGCATAAGCTGAAATTCCTCGAGCCGCGCGTCGATTTCTTTACCCGCCACCCGAGCCAGTTTGAAAGCGAAGAATAAAACCAAGGGGAAGCTTTTCGGCTTCCCCCTTGAACTATTAGAAGTAAGAAATCAAAAGAGCTTTTGAATTATAAACAACCTTTTCTTTTGAACTCTTACCAGCGTTATCCGCCGTAAGGCGGATAACGCGCTTACATCTAACAAAACCGCGCCCCTTTCGGAGCGCGGTCTTTTTATTAAGCCTTATCACACATTACTTTGTCTTACGGCGCTTTTTGTCAAGACCTATCTTGATAACTACCGCGCTTGCTGCCATAACGGCAAAGCAAGCAGGAATGTGTGTCGTGTAACCAGTGTCGGGTGCTTTAACCTTCTCGTTTGAGAAATCAGCATTTACTGTTTCATCAACCTTGATCTCGCCCTTGTCGTTTGTTGCAGTTACTGTATAACCGTCATTATCCGACTCAACGATCTCATAGCTTACATTTGCAGGAAGCCCTGTTGCTGTCTTGCTCTCACCATTCTTGAGAGTGAAGGTTGCTACGCCGTCTGTAAATGTTATATCACCAAACGTTCCGTTTACGGAAGTATCAGAAAGCGTTATTGTAAATGTAAACGCCTTATCCTCGTCACCTTCGCTTGTTACGGTATTGGAAACTGTCAGGTTGCCGGTTTCGGGCTTATGGTTAGTGAACTCTGCCTTTGCGGTTTCGTCCTTGGTTATTGTGCCTGTTGCGCCCGTTGCGGTCGTGGTGTAGCCTTCTGAGCTGTAGTCGTCTTCCGTTACCGTGTAAGTAACATCAACAGGAAGTCCTTCAGCCGTAATGCTCTTGCCGTCCTTCAGCGTAAACGTAGCAACGCCATCCGTAAATGTCATTTCGCCGTATGTTCCGTTGATCCTGTCGTCTGAAAGCTTAACCGTGAATTTATATTCCTTATCCTTGTCGCCTGCTCCCGTTACAGTATTGGAAACTGTGAGGTTGCCGGTTTCGGGTATAGGATCAGCATTTATTGTGAATACCTTAGAAGGTGTGCCGCTTATGCGTGCGCCTGCGTCCTCGGGAGCTGTGTCCTTAAGAACGAGGAAACCTTCCATGTTGATGGTGTTATCAGCGTTACGAGCGATAGAGCCCTTGAATTCGAGCGACTCGAACATATCAGCCGTTACCTTTGCAGCCGACTTGTTAGCGCTTGTGCCGCCGAACCAATAATAGTTATTGTCAGCATAGAGATCTTCAACCTTCTGCTTGCCGTCAGGCTTAAGAGAATCTTCAACGTTTTTCACTGCATCAGTTCTGAAGGAAATAATTCCGCTTATAGAGAAGTCCGTATCCGCACCTTTAACGTTTGTGTAAACCGTTACGTTTGTGTCACCATTGTTGAATGATGTGCAGTTCTCTATTATGATGTCGGGGCAGGAGTTGGAAGTGATACCGTCCGCCTTGTTTTCAAACGCGATGGAGTTAATGATCTTGTGCTTGCCGGGGAGATTTTCTCCGCCGAGCTTAAAGCCGTTGCCGTTTCCTGCGTCTGTACCGTCTTCGAGGTATCCGTTTTTGTATGCTACGCAATTCTTAATTGTAACTGCGCCGATAGATCCCGTTGCGGTCTTTGCGTAGAGATCCCAACCGTCGTCTGCGTTGTTATAAGCGATACAGCCGTCAAATACGTTGCCCTCGCCGCTTGTAAGCTTGCAAGCGAAGCCGTCAGCGTCTGCATAGCTCGGATCTGCGTTGTTATGCGATGTGCAGTTGAGGATGAGGTTGTTCTTAGGCCAGTAATCCTTAGGATCGTTGGAATCCTTGAACGCCTTTATATAGATACCCGTATCTGTATTGTTATAAGCGTTTACGTTATCAACAGTGTTGTTGTTTCCGCCTACTATAAAGCCGGGCGTCTTCTCGCCTGCATTTGTAACATCAAAGCCCTGGAAATACCAGTAGTTTGCGCCGGTCTTAAGTCCGCTCTTTGTACCCTTGAAGTCAAGTACGGGACGGGTCTTAGCCTCGGGATCTGCTATCATATTGATCGGATTTTCAGCAGTTCCGTCCATGCCGCGGTCTATAAGTACCTGACTTGTAAGCTCGTAAGTACCCTCCATAAGGATAATGGTCTGACCGGGTTTTGCAACGTTCACTGCAGTGTAAATATCAAGAGGATATTCCTTGCCGCCGTTGCCGCCCTTTGTACCCTTGGGAGATACATAGAGGTTCTTCTGATTTGCAAAGTATGTTTCATACTTTACGTTAAGAGTTGTTGTGACGGGATCCGTAGAAGAAAGTTCCGTATATTCGGGAAGTTCCTGATCCTTGTCGGGCGTGAAGATAACTTCGATCTTGTTTGTACCTGCAGCTATGGTGATTTCCTGCTCGGTGTACTTGTCCTCGCCTGTAAGCTTAAGATCTGTAGCAACAGTCTTGTCCGCGAGTTTAACTTCTACTGTACCAGCAATGTTAGACTTTATAAGAAGTTTGTACTTATCGGAGTTAGCAACCTTTGAAGAAGAGCCTACCGTAACAACGGGCTGGATCTTCTCAACGGGTCTTTCCTCTGCGGGAGCGTCGTCCTCGGGAGCAATAGTAGTAAGCTCAATGTTTGAGAATGTAGCTTTAGCAGCTCTTGCTGCGAACATACCTACATAAACGTTGTCCTTGTCTATAACGCTGAGCGCGTCGCGGTCGTAGAACTTCTGCTGTCCGATGATCGTTTTGCCGTCATCGGCATAGTATGTGCAGAAATAACCGGTGTTGTTTCTCTGGATCTCAAAATAGAAATCCGAAATTCCTTTTCCATCATTGCCAAGCGTTGTGCCGGATACTGAATCTTTATTTTCGCAGCTGTCTAAGTCTAAGACATTATACGTTCCTGCTTCACGGTCGTTCTTAGCAGCATAAAGATCAAGAGGATACTGAACGGCAGAACGATTGCTAATATCAGGTTTGCCCTCAGAATTTAAAGTAACGCCGACCTTTGCGTTTACTCCTACGCCAACTCTATATGAATACTTCGGGTTTGTCGCAAGATGGTTATGATCAACCTCTTGATTTTCCTTATCCCACCAGTATTCCATCTTACAAACTGCAACCATATACTGGTTACTTACATTAGGCTCGGTGCCGGAAACTGCAGGAACGCTGTCCAATGCAAGAATACCGAAACCTTGCTGTCCGCCGTCGTCCTTCCAACTATCAACATGAACTTTTGCGCGGAACTTAAAGTTCAAATCTGTAGGAACAGCCGTATAATAGTATGAAATACCGTCGTCACTGTTGTAAACGATCTTTCCGCCGGTGGATGTAACCGTTACTGATCCATCGTCGTTAGCTTTAGCCGTACACTTGCTTTCACCTGTAGACGGACCAAAGAACTTATGAGACCATGTGATCTGAGCTTCTTTTGTAGCCTCTACCGTAATCGCTTCAGAAGCTTCTCCTGTTTCATCGTTGCGAATAGCTTTTACGGTAATATTATATTTCTTGCCGACTTCGAGACCTGTTATCATATAGGTGGTCTTTTCTGTCGTGTCTTTAGAAGCGCCGTCTACGAATACTTCGTATTTAGTAGCTTCTTTAACTTCGCCCCAGACAACTTCAATAGAGCCGTTGCCCTTGCTGGTAGCGCTGGAAATTATCGGCTTGCCGAGGGGGAGTTTGAAGTTTGCTTTTACTTCATCTGAAGTCTTATCCTCTTCCTCTGCACGTGTGAGAGCCGCCTTAAAGGTGTACTCGCCCGAAGAAGAGGGAGCAAATTTAAGTTCGTGTTCCTTGGATTCAGCGAGAGACTGTTTTGTAGTGGTCTCGCCATTAGCGTCTGTCATTGTAACAACAACAGCGTCGCCGCCTTCGTTGGAAACATCAGCTGTTACCTTTACAACGATGTTGCCTTCGCCGTCGTCTTTAGCGTCCGTAATAACAGGAGCTTCTACCTTAGACCAGTCGCCGCGCTCAACCTTGCTAGCGCCTGCAACAACTTGTACTTTAAAGATGTAAAGTCCGCCGCCCGAACTACCAAGGTAATAAGTTCCCTCATTTTCAAGGGTAAAGGTATCAATATAAGCTTTATTCTTTAAGTGCGAGTCCTTGGTTCCTGCTACTTGCTTGCCGTCTTTATCAAGAACTACCATCTGACGAGAAGAATCGGGAACGTCCTCTGAACCGCCGTTATACGCCCACCAAACTTTAACCGTAGCAGCCGAACCGGTCACAAACTTTATTGCGTATTCGCTTGTGGTAGCCGATGCACCAAAGTTCAAACGCTGAGTACCCTTATAACCATCGTCAAACTCTTTATTTGAGCCGTCTACTTTAGCTTTTGCACCGTAAAGTACAGTAAAGAATTTATCAGTTCCTGCCTGTACCGACGTGCCTGCATTATTGTCGCTTTGACTTAATGCCGCGAGATCTGTAGTAGTATCAAGAACATATTCTTTCGGAGCAACTGCTTCTTCTTGAACTTCTATCTTAAAGATGTAGTTGTTTCCTATATCGCCACCAAGGTAGTATGTATTCGCTTCCTTTATTTCCAACGTAGCTACTAACGGATCGTTCTTTTTGCAGTCAGTTATGCTGGTAATAGCAACTTGATTTCCCTTACCATCCCAAATCGCCATTTGACGAGCAGGCTTCTCTGCATTACAATCTGCGCCTTGTACATACCAAACTTTTACTTTAGCGGCAGAAGATGTTTTGAACGAAATGACATTCTTTGGTGTTGTCACATCGCCCTTATCGCCAAAATTAACTCTTGCAATTTTCTGTTTATCGGAATTATAATCACTCCAATACCCGCCACTGCTAGTGTCAATTTTGGTTTTTTTGCTCATATAAAGCGTAAAATAGTCGTCTTGTGCATAAGCGACTGATTCTCCATCTTCATAATCGCCTTGAGCTTTTTCTGCCAAGTACTTGGATTCAAACACATGAGTATTTGAATCTTCTTCCGCCCTTGCGGTTGTTGCAAACATACTGAACGGGACACTCATCAGCAGCATGAACAACGCCAAAGCAACGGAAAGAAACTTGTTTGTGCTTTTTGCTTTCATATAATCCTCCTTAATTTAATATTTGTCTTCGGCGGGGCATAGCTACCCCCTTACCGAAAACTATTTCATCTTTAATGATACCGCAAAATCGTTTTTTTGTCAAGCAATTATCTAAAAAATAAGCGCCGATTTTTCGGCGCGCTTTTTGTGCAAAAGTACGAAATAATTTTGTAACAAAAGTACAAGAAATCCCCCGCGGAAAGCCCGCGGGGAATGTGATCAGCTTTTAATGCCTATTACTTTCTGGTTCTCTTTCTCGAAACGAGAACCGCCGCGCCTGCGATCGAGATAATTCCTATCATTACGGGAATTCCCGAAGCGCCTGTGCCGGGAGCAGTCGCGCTGCCGCTGCCGGAATCGTCGCCCGAGGTCTCGGGTTCGGAAGACTCTTCTGAAGATTCGTCCGAAGACTCTTCTGAAGACTCGTCGGAGGACTCGTCATCGGAAGATTCGTCGTCCGAAGACTCAACATCGGAATTGTCGGAATCGTCCGAAGAATCGTCGGGATCGTCGATAACTTCTTCCGTGAGAAGACTTCTTGCCTGGAGTTTATTTGTCCAGTCTTCGCCGAGGAAGAGAGCTATTGTGATGTCCTCGCCGCCGATCTTAGCTTCGTCGAGAACAGTTGCCCAAGAGGCTCTGCTTGCGGAGTTGTCAACGCCGCTCTTTTCGATCGTGCCGTACTCCATCATCTTTTCAGACTGACCGCTGAGAGAGTCTAGCCAGCCTGCGGAAAGGATAAGCGATTCTTCTTCGCCGTTGAAGTCGGTAGTCTCAATAGTGGTGTTGTAGAATACAACTTCGGATGTATTCGGCGTCCAGGGACGTCCGAAATAGCCGGGCTTGGATCTCTTTGCAGAAGCGGTGTCAACGCCGGGTGTTGTAGAAGTTACCGTACACTCGTACATCAGATAGCCTCTGCCGCTGTCCTGCTGCGCAGCGGTGAGGTAAGAAACGTCGTTCTTATCCTCGCTTGTGTTCATAACGAGATTGCACTTGTAAAATACAGCCGTCATGCCGCCGAAAATAAAGTCTGTTCCGCCGAGGATATCGCACTTGTGGAATGCAGCCTTTACTTTCTTTGTTCCGTAGAGGGTATCCTGTCTGCCGATAAACTTGCAGTTTACGAATACCGAGTTGTCGCTGTTAATTGCAAGAGCAGCCGCTCTTTCAACATATTTCTTGTCCTGAACGGAAGTATCGCCCGCCTTTGTAGGACGGTCGCCGCCCTTAGGAGCGCCTGTATCCCATTTAACAACTATGTCGTTTGCTTCTTTTTCGGAAATGTACTGGTTGAACGAGTTCTCGAATACGATGCCGTTAGCCTCGAAACCGTCAGCCATTACAACGACTGTCGCATTCCAATAAGAACCGTCTGTTGTTCCCGTACCGGGATTTACTTTAGAAAGGTAATCGTTCGACTTGTTAGCCGCAAGAACGTCCGCGTTCCACTTGCAGTCGTCGCCCATGCTGTAATAGCTGTAGCCGTGACCGTAGTAAGAGGTAATTCTTACGACGTTTTCGCCGATATTAACGCCCTTGTCCTTGATTTCAAGGCTGGAGTTCTTGCCCGCAGCGTTTACGAGAGAAACGTTCGGAACGTTTACAACGAGCATTTCTTCATAGTTGCCGGGATCGATAACTATTTCGACTCTCTCGCCGTTCGGTCTGCTCATTCTTGCAACAGCCGCGAGAGCCTCGTTTATAGTCTGATAATCCTTGTCAGCGCCTACCGTAACGGTTTCCTTGTATTCCTCAGCGGTAACTACGGAAATGCTGTTGAAGTAGGTCTGCGCCTGTACGGAAACAGTGAGATAACCGTCTTCTTCAGCAGCTACGGTGACAACGTCGGTCTTGGATGTGCTGTTCTCGCTGTTTACGGTTGTGTATTCCTCGCCGTTAATGGTAAATGTACCGCTGTAGCAATAAGTCAGAGTTACGAGCTGACCTTTCTTAACGGGAACTTTAACTTCGCCGTTTGCGCCTACGAGCAGATATTTGTCTTGGTTTATTTTTCCGTTCGTAACTGCAAGACCGAGGAAATGCGCTTTGTCGGTGTCCATATAGCCGTTGTACTTAGCGAAATCCCAAGTTTCAACGGGATCGAAAGTAACTTCAACCTTTGAAGCCGCGTTGTTTACCTTTACATCGGCAATGGGCTTCGGAATAACAGCGTCAATGCCCGTATCCTTTACGGAAACGGCATACTGTCCGTTTCTGAGCTTAATTGCGTCGCTTGCCTTGAATGTGTATTCATAACCGTCTTCGTTGATGTTGGTGAATACGATCTGCGCGTTAGCCTTTGCTTCGTCGGAAAGACCCTTGAGGTCTACGGTAACGTCGTAAACGGGCTTAGCCTCGAATACGATGTCTTTTGCGCCGCTTTCTTCCATCATTATGGAAGTTGTCTGAAGCTCATAGTCGTTTACGCCCTCGGCGGTTACGGTGTAGTTTACGCCCGTTTCGAGCTTGAGCGTGAACGTGCCGTCTTCGTTAACTTTCATTTCGGGAACATAAATAGTTCCCTCGCTGTTGAATTTAAGCGTGAGCGCTTTAATTGCGTCTGCGCTGAGACCTGTAAGCTTACCTGTTATGGTAACAAGATCTACAGATTTTGCAACAATGTTGTTTTTGACAGCCTCGCCGTCATTTGCAACTTCAAGAGTATCGGCGCTTGTAATTATATATCCGTTAGCGTCTTCAAGCGCTACGTCATATGTATAGCCGCCGAAAAGCGAAACGCTGTACTTGCCGTTTTCTACGGGAGCTACCGTAACTGCGCCGCTATTCTGATTTGTAAACTTAATGCCGTATGCCTTTTCGGAAAGTCCCTCGGCTTCGGTCGTGTCAACTTCTCCGCTAACCTTGGTAGGCCTTGCGTGCGCTCTGTACAGTCTGTAAACAACGAGTTTTTCATCGAGCGTATACAGCTTATACGTACCCGTCTCCGTAGCATAGAATATAAGTTTCGAACCGTCCTTGCTATTGCCCTTGAGGCTCTGAAGCTCTCCGCTCGGAGATTCGCATGTAACGGTAGCAGGAGCGCTGTTTCCTCCCGCATAAACGGTGAGAATATCGCCGTCATAGAGCTTTATTCCGATATAAACGCTTGACGTGCTGCTCTTATTGGAATAAATATAACCGTTAAGAACTTCTTCTCCAAGCTTGCCGCTCTTTTCATCATACCTTGTAATTGATGTATTTTTGGTTCTCAGTCTGTGGGTTGTTGAATAACCGCCGTCATTAAATTCGAGATCGCCGAATTTAAATGACGCAAGGTTTTTACCTTTGGCGCCGGCTTCCGTACCCTCGGGATAGAAGTTTTTGTTGATGTCGTCAACAGTGAGCATATTGTTGTATTCAGCTTCGTCAAACTTATCCGCGCCGAAATCCCATACATCGGTCTTATAGTTGCCCTCGTACTCGTCGGACTCAATAATGATCGGCTCAGCGATGATGATGGGGATGTAAGCTACGCCGCTGCCTTCAAATGCAAGAATAAGCGTTGTAGCCTCACCCTCGTAAGTATAAACAGCTACATTTTCCGAGAACCCGTTTTTGGGTTGGTCGCAACTAGCCGTTTTGATTGTCTGCGTTTCGCTGTAAGAACCGTCAGCACTTTTAACTGTCAGTTTTTCAATGTTGTTGTAATTACAACCACCAACAGTGAGTTTTGTCGGACCTGAGACATTGATTTCGATAATGTCTCCATCTTGAAATGTTGTGCCGTGTGTGCTGTCATGGAACTTGTAATTGCCTGCTTTAAGTGTGAGATTTCCGGATGTAATGTTGGTTCCGTCAGCGCCTTCGGGAATGACAGAGCGATCCGTAAAAACCCACGTCTGCGTTTCGCCTGCCGCATCATCGACTGCAAAAGTCGGCATGGTGAAGCCTGCGGGAACCGCAGCGGTCACGGCCAGCGCAGCGGTCGCTATCGCGGCAATGACCTTTTTTGCTTTTTCTTTCAAAAGCATATAAACCCTCCTCCTCATAAAATAATAAATCATGTGCAAAAAACATTTCCGCACTATACTTCTCATTTTAACGGCAAATGTGAAGATTGTCAAGCGGTTTTAAACTCTTTTGTAGAAAGTTCTTATTTTATCTAAATTTTTTTGGTAAAAGCCCACAACTTTTCCCGAAAACGTTTACTTTCCCCAACCGCCTGTTGGCAGTTGGCAGTGGACAGTATACAGTGTACAGTTTAGGTGTCCGCTTCGCGGACATTATTAGATTGTTATCGGACTGAAACGTTTTTTGAATGTACCCATAAAGGAATACTCGTGTGCCTATCGGCTAAAAACAATCTAAATATTATCCGCCGTAAGGCGGATACCATAACTGAATACTGTACACTGTACCCTGTATACTGCAAATCCCCTCTATGCGTAGCATAGAGGGGATTTGCAGTGGTTGGGGTAGAGGGATTTGAACCCCCGAATGACGGAGTCAGAGTCCGTTGCCTTACCGCTTGGCGACACCCCAGCAATTAACAGTAAAATTATACCACAACGGCATTTATTTGTCAAGTACATTTTTCTAAAAATTACGAAAATATTATTTCCGCGGTCTTGCTAAAATATACAAAAACGCGCTCCGAAAAACGAAGCGCGTATAAAACGCGGTTTATGCACCGAACGTGGTCAAGGCTATTCCCTCATAGAGTGCCGCTGCCGCTATTATCGGTATCGTCAGCGCAAATTTCACGGCGTATTCTCTTGCGGTCATGCCGCGCATATAGGCGCGGTCGCCCGACGCAAGCCCTAAAAGCTTTCTTGAAAAAAGCGCCGACCTTGCTCCCGAAAAAACAACCGCAAGCAACAGCGCGATTTCCGACGGGATAAAGACAGGTTCAACCGCCGAATACACCCCCGAACCTATCCCCATAAAAAGCGGCAGCAGCCACGAAACGTGATCCCCGAACGCAAAAAATCCCAGCAAAAATTCGGCGAACAGAACCGCCGCGCCGACAATGAGCCTGCCGAAAAAAATCTCTCCGAATCCTCCCGATAAACGCTCCGAGAGCGCAGCCGCCGCGCCGCCGTCAGCTGTTCCGCCGAGGACGAGTATAACGCCCGCCGCCGCCCCGCATAACGCCGTTATGGTCATTACTATCCGCTCGGAAGCGCGCGAGGTTTCGCGCGCTCTCGGAACGATCTGTTGTCCGACGTTCTGTTCGGACTGCGCGTTTTCCGAGTTAACCGCCGTTTCCGAAAGGAAAGGCTTGTCCGAATTTGTCAGGTCAATTACATTTTCCATTTTCGCTCACCCCTTATACATTATATTACGCCGAAGAGAATTTATGACAGTCCGAAAGCAAGAGGCTAGAAGTTGTTTTGAGCGGCAAAGCACTTTTTCATTCAAACCGCCAAACGAGCGGCGACGCAAAAGTTTTTTGAAAGGGAGTTTGAGGGAAAACTTTTTTTCAAAAAAGTTTTCCCTCAATAACGCTTCAACAGCGCATCAGGTTAAATGCCTTCGGCATTGGACCCGGGGGTGCGGGGAAAACAAGAGTTTTCCCCGCATTGCCGTTTCAAAGCCTTGCTTTGAAACGGCAATTCTAGGAGAGGTTTTGAGCAAGAAACTACCTTAAGTGTGAAAAAACCTTTGAGCGGCAAAGAAACTCTGCTCCGCTTTCAAAAAAACTATTTGTTGTTCTTTTCAAACGCGATTTTCCTCAATAACCCTCATTCGCCCTACCCCCTAACGCCCTTCCCCGATGGGGAAGGGGGAGAATTGCGGGGGCTGACGCCCCCGCTGCCCCTGTTGGCAGTTGACAGTATACAATGAACAGTAGTCAGTAATAGCCGAAAGGCTGTTTGCTGAATGTAACGCATAAAAAGCGGCTAGGGTTTAAACTCTAGTCTCTAGCTTCTTTAATTAGATAGCTAGATAACTTTAAATCTCAAAAGCTCTTTTTATCTCTTATCTCTTACTTCTTACCTCTAACCTCTAGAAGCGCTTCTGTTCAATATTTCCCTTTCCGAAAATTTTTTGTTGACAATTACAATATAATATGTTAAAATCTATATATCACTTGCGGAAATGTTTAACGGGAATATTGCACAATAAGTTTTCCCGTTTTAACGCTTGTATTGTTGAAATATACAAAAGTGTAATATTTTTCCGTAATACCTATTGATTTTTTTATAAAATAGGGTAAAATATAATTAGCACTCAAAGAAAGAGAGTGCTAATTATATTGAGCATAAAATGATTTCATTTTTCAGGAGGAAATAAATATGACGATCAGACCATTGGCAGACAGAGTTGTTATCAAAGCGGTCGCGGCCGAAGAAACCACGAAAAGCGGTTTTATACTTACGGCTTCGGCGCAGGAAAAGCCCTCTATAGCGGAAGTTGTCGCTGTAGGGCCGGGCGGTGTTGTTGACGGAAAAGAAGTTAAAATGAACGTTAAAGTCGGCGACAAGGTTTTGATAAGCAAGTATTCGGGCACGGAAGTTAAGGTAGACGGCGAGGAGTATTCGATAGTAAGACAGGACGATATACTTGCCGTTGTCGAGGAAGAAAAGCCCGCAGCAAAGAAAACCGCAAAATCCGCGAAGAAGTAATATGACAAAAATCACTTGAACCGAATTTAATTATTATAAGGAGATAGATATTTATGGCTAAAGACATTATTTACGGCGAAGAAGCAAGAAAGGCTCTTCAGAAGGGCATTGACACACTTGCCGATACAGTCAAGATAACGCTCGGACCGAAGGGCAGAAACGTTGTTCTTGCAAAGAAATACGGCGCTCCGCTTATCACAAACGACGGAGTTACTATTGCAAAGGAAATCGAGCTTGAAGACGCTTTTGAAAATATGGGCGCTATGCTCATAAAGGAAGTTGCCACAAAGACAAACGACGCCGCTGGCGACGGCACGACCACCGCGACGCTTCTTGCGCAGGCGTTAGTACGCGAGGGTATGAAGAATATTGCCGCGGGCGCTAACCCCATGATAGTTAAGAAAGGCATGAAGAAAGCGGTTGACGCGGCTGTAGCGGAGATAAAGAAGAACTCAAAGAAAGTTGCAGGCTCTGCAGATATAGCGAGAGTTGCTACCGTTTCTGCGGGCGACGAGTTTGTAGGAAAGCTCATAGCAGAGGCTATGGACAAGGTAACCGCCGACGGAGTTATTACTCTTGAAGAGAGTAAGACCGCCGAAACATACAGCGAAGTTGTAGAGGGCATGCAGTTTGACAGAGGATATATCTCGCCTTATATGGTAACCGATACCGATAAGATGGAGGCAATTCTCGACAATCCTTATATCCTCATTACCGACAAGAAGATCTCGTCTATTCAAGACATTCTCCCGCTTCTCGAAAAGCTCGTTCAGTCGGGAAAGAAGCTGCTCATCATTGCGGAGGACGTTGACGGGGACGCTCTGACGAACCTTATTCTCAACAAGCTGCGCGGCGTGTTCACTTGCGTAGCCGTAAAGGCTCCCGGTTTCGGCGACAGACGCAAGGAAATGCTCAAGGATATTGCGATCCTGACGGGCGGCGAGGTAATTACCGAAGAGCTTGGTCTTGAGCTTAAAGACACCGAGATAAGCCAGCTCGGAACCGCAAAGCAGGTAAAGATACTCAAAGAGAACACCATTATAGTTGACGGCGCAGGAAAGTCCGCAGACATAAAGGCTAGAGTAAGCGAGATAAGGGGCGCTATTGAAAAGACAACTTCCGAGTTTGACAAGGAAAAGCTTCAGGAGCGTCTTGCTAAGCTTTCGGGCGGCGTTGGCGTTATCAAGGTCGGCGCGGCTACCGAAGTTGAAATGAAAGAAAAGAAGCTCCGTATCGAGGACGCTCTCGCGGCTACAAAGGCGGCTGTTGAAGAGGGTATCGTTGCAGGCGGCGGAGTTGCGCTCTTAAACGCTATGCCCGCTGTACAGAAAGTTCTTGAAACTCTCGAAGGCGACGAAAAGACAGGCGCGGCGATCGTTCTGAAAGCGCTCGAAGAGCCTATCCGCCAGATCGCGCTCAACGCAGGCGTAGAGGGTTCTGTAATAATCGACAACATTGTAAAGAAAAAGACCGTAGGCTACGGCTATGACGCATACACCGAGAAATACGGCGATATGATAAAGAACGGCATTGTCGATCCTGCAAAGGTTACTCGTTCTGCGCTCCAGAACGCGTCGTCCATTGCGGAAATGGTTCTCACAACCGAGAGCCTTGTTGCCGACAAGCCCGAGCCGGAAGCTCCCGCTGCCGCTCCCGCAGGCGCAGGCATGGGCGGGATGTACTGATAGAGGCTAGAAGTTAGAAGTTAGAAGCTAGAGGCTAGAGTTTTAGCCGAAAGGCTGCTTGATAAATATAACAAGAGGTTAGGGTTTTAAACTCCAGCCTCTTTTTTCTTTTTATGCGTTATATTCAGCGGACAGCGTTTGCGCTATCCGACCGCGCCGTAAGGCGCGGCATTTGGGTTTCCAAAGGGCGCATTGCGCCCTTTGGTGGGGGCGCGGGGGCAAAGCCCCCGCGGCGGGTCGCAGGGCGCGCCAGCGCCCCGAACTCCCCCTTCCCCATCGGGGAAGGGGGTCAGGGAGATAGGGCGAGTAAACGTTATTGAGGGAAACAGCTTTTGAAAAGCACAACTTTTATGCAAGCGGAGCGGATCTTCTTTCCCGCTCTAATGTTTTTTCATACTGAATGTACTTCCACGCTCAAAGCTTGTTTTAGGATTGCCGTTTCAAAGCACGGCTTTGAAACGGCAATGCGGGGAAAACTCTTGTTTTCCCCGCACCCTTTAGCGCTAAATGGCGATTGCGGGGGCGCTGCCCCCGCGCCCCTGCCAGAGGGGAAAAATTTTTTGAAAAAAATTTTTCCCCTCTGGACTCCCTTTTCAAAAAACTTCTGCGCCGACGCTCGGTTGGTAGTTTAAACGGAAAAGCGTTATGCCGCTCGGAGCAGCTTTTTAAAACTTAAACAGTTGGTTCTCAAACCTCTCAATAGCATATTCCAGCGCGTCTAGGCTGTCAATGTTCGACGTGCCGTTATCAAGGCGCTTATTAAGCGCGGGATAATGCTCGTCCCAGACCGCGCTCTCTATCGCGTTTATCGTCCTCCTGCACTCGCTTACAACATAAAACCTCCCCGAAGCAATAAGCCTGTTCAGCATATTTATCCGCGTGTTTATCGGCCGCTTTTTCGCATTTGAAACTTCTATCCTCACCGCCCTGCGAAAACTCTTTACCAGAAGCTGCTCGGCGCTGTCGCAATACGCTATGTTTAGCGTCGGATAACGCTCCTTTTCCCTCTGCACAAACTCCGAAAACGCCGAGATAAGATTTTCCGCAGAACGGTTTTCCTTGTCGTAGTATTCCGAAAGAACATAAACGTTTGAAAACTCCTCGTCAAACCCTACATGCGCAAACGCCGAAGCGCTCCCGCTCCCGCCATAGTCCACCCCTACCACCGACAGTATCAGCTTTTTCTTTTCCAAACGTTCGTTCAGCTCTTTTCTGCCGATAATATTCTTCGCAGAAAACCCGTCGTATATCCTGCCCTCTGCTTTCGTCCATTTTCCGAGAATGAAACGGTCGTAAAATACTCCGTGAAATTCATTCTGCAGCTGCCTTATATATTCTTTGGGCAGGAAAACGTTGTCCTCCAGCTTAAATTTAATCGACAGAAGATCAGCTTTTTTGTTGTCAAGATAGTTTCTTTTGAGCCAGTGGTCGGGGTCGTCGGGATTTGTAGTAGCAAAAAGCTTTGCTCCTCTTTCCGAAAGCCTTGACAAAAGCATTGTAAAAAAACTCTCCGAAAAAAGAGTAAGCTCGTCGCAATAGGCGCCCATAAGCGTCATTCCGCGGAGCTTATTTTCCGAGTCGGCGTTTGCCGCGCTCTCAAGATAAACCCTCCGACCGAAAAGGTCGGCTTCTTTTTTGTATATGTTATAGGAAAACGCGCTCCCGAATATCTCCGACATAGGATCGAGAACGTTTCGTTTTAGCGTTCTCAGCGTCTTTCCCGCCATAAGATAAGCCTTGTTTTTCGAAGAACCCGCCACCCAGAATCCCCATATTATCATAGAGATATAGGTCTTGCCGCTTCTGACGCTTCCCTCAAATATGTTTATTCTTTGCATTTTTCCTTTTTTCAACATTCCGAATACTTCTTTCTGCTTCGGAGAAAGGCCGCTGTCAATTTTCATTATCGTCCTCCTTTCCAAGATCCTGATAGACGCCGATAAGCTCGCCGAGCTTGCCGTCGGTGTTTTCTTCGGTGTTTTCGCTCATCAGCTCGAAAACGAGCTTAAAGACTTTCGCCAGCTTTTCGGGATCTTTTTGTGCAAGCGACGAGATAAGCTCCTCGCTCGACAGTTCTTTTAGAACCGAGTTCCCGAATTTTATAAGCACACGGTTGTTCTTTTCAAAAAACTCTTTTACCGTTACTGCCTTTCTTTTCATAAAGTTCCTCCTTTCCTGTTGATTATTGAAGTCATTTGATTTGTGTCAGCCTGAGATTATCTTTCATATAACTGCATTTTACTGCATTTATAAACATATAAATTAACGAGAATATTTTTACGGAGGTAATTTTATGGACGATATGAAAAAAATGATCGAACGTTATAAGAGAGAGCTTCTTGAATACAGCAAGTCGAGCGGAAAGCCTGTTTTCGAGAAGCCGCAGGAAGCGGAAAAGCCCGGCTTGTCCGATTCGAGCGATCTAACCAAATTAGAACAAAAAGAAGAAACAAAAAAGCCCGCGGCAAAGCCGCAGGT
The DNA here is from genome assembly GCA_947631115.1 of uncultured Clostridia bacterium. GTDB lineage: Bacteria > Bacillota > Clostridia > Oscillospirales > Ruminococcaceae > CAG-115. The sequence goes on along the minus strand of CANRKB010000023.1, from coordinate 7,430 downwards.
CATAGGTTATGTTTCGGAGGACGCACGCGGGGAACTTGCGAAAATAAACGTGCCGGAGGAAATAGTTGAAAATATTACGGCTCCCGATACCGCCGTTCCCCAAACCGAAGATAATGAAACGGTAAGTTATGATCGCCCCGAAGAAAATGAAAACGAGAGTACACAAGAAAGCGGCAATTCGGTGGAAAACGCCGCCGCAGAAGGAAGTGAAGCGCAGGAAAACATTGCTCCCGGCTATACCGAAAACCCGTCTTTCAGTGATACGCGCGAGGGGATAACCGAAGAAAGCGTTCCTGAGGAAAATGTCGCGACTGAAAACACTTCGGGAGTTACCGACAATTCCGCAAACGCTCCCAGAGCGGAGTATGGCGACAACGCCACCGTGTCCGAAGAACAAGCCGAGCGACTTACGCAGCAGCCCATAAGCGGAACGAGCATAGACGAACAGCTCACGGGTCGCAGCTTTGAGGACGAACGCACTCCGCAAAACGACCCGGGCGACGCACTGGAGCAGAACGGAAGCAGATCGGACATCTCAAATTTTCCCGTGCCGAGCTATGACAACCTCGAAGAATTCGAGCGCAACAACCGCGGGAGCGGAACGATAGTTTTCCGCGTTTATACCGCGCGGGAGGCGCTGCCCGTGGAAAACGCCGTCTGCAAGGTAACAAAGAATTTTAACGGCGAAGTTCACACGTTTTATACGCTTGTGACGGACGAAAGCGGAAAAACGCCCACCCGCCCGCTCCCCGCTCCCTCAAAGGAGCTTTCACAACAATCGGGAAACCTTATACAGCCGTTTTCGCTTTACGACGCGCTGGTTACGCGCGAGGGCTATGCGGACGTTGAGCTTAAAGAAATTCCCGTGTTTGACGGCGTAAGCTCCGTTCAGCAGGTCAGCATGATACCCGCGCCGCGAATGAACATAACAGGGGAGGAAAACACAAATGCCCGATAATCTGCCTTTTATCCCCGAAACGATAACGGTACACTTAGGACCGCCCAACTCAAACGCGCGGAATGTAACCGTGTCTTTTCCCGACTATATAAAAAACGTCGCTTCGAGCGAGATCTTTCCGACATGGCCCGAGGCGGCTCTTCGCGCGAATATCTACGCGCAGATAACCTTTGCGCTCAACCGTGTTTACAACGAATGGTACCGTTCGCGCGGATATGATTTCGATATAACTTCTTCTACCCAGTATGACCAGGCGTTTGTTTACGGGAGAGATATTTTTGCGAATATAAGCGATATTGTGGACGAGATTTTCAACAACTACGTTGTCCGCCGCGGAAATATCGAACCGCTTTTTACGGCGTTCTGCAACGGAACGACCGTCACCTGCAACGGGCTTTCGCAGTGGGGAACGGTTACTCTCGCAAACCGCGGATATACGCCCTATGAGATACTTCAATATTACTACGGCAACGACATCGACATAGTTTATAACGCGCCTGTTTCTCCGAATATCCCGAGCTATCCCGGAACGCCGTTCGGGTTTGGTTCAACGGGAAATGAGGTAAGAAGAATTCAGGTCGAGCTGAACAGAATCAGCACAAACTATCCCGCGATACCGAAAATTGTTCCCGCAAACGGAATTTACGGCGAAAGCACCGCAGAGGCGGTGAGGGTGTTTCAAGGCGTTTTCGGGCTGCCGCAGACGGGAATTGTAAACAAAGCCACATGGTATCAGATAAAGTACATCTTTACGGCGGTAAAGCGGCTTTCCGAGCTTTCAAGCGAGGGTCTTACCACGGAGGAGACGGAGAATATTTTCGGAGATCCGCTTAGGCGCGGAGATACGGGCGAGCGCGTCAGGATAGTTCAGTATTTTCTTAATGTCATTGCCTATTTCAATCCCGAAATACCGTCCGTTCCCGCGAGCGGAGTTTTCAACGAGCAAATGGAAAACCAGGTAAAAGCGTTCGAGCGGTTTTACGGGCTTAATCCCGACGGCATTGTTGATTTCAGGACGTGGCAGCTGATAAACGAAATTTACAGGAATATTCTCAACAATCTTCCCGAGGGCTACGAAGGCTCGACAGCCGCGCTGTATCCGGGCTATAATCTTACGCCGGGAATGAGGAATGACGATGTTAGGGAATTTCAGACGTACTTGAGAGTAGTGGGGCAGAACATCGCGGCGATACCGATAGTTGAAGTCACGGGATACTTCGGGGAACAGACCGAGCGCGCGGTATTGCGCTTTCAGGAGCTTTACGGGATAGAACCAACGGGCGCGGTCGGCAGCCTCACATGGGACGCGGTCGGGCGGGAGTATAACTTTATACGCTTTGGGACGGAGCGTTTTGGCTGATTAGAGGCTAGAGGTTAGAAGCAAGAGGCTAGAAGCTATTTTGAGCGGCGAGCAACGTTAAAATCAAAACCACACAACGGGCGGCGCATTAAAGTTTTTTGAAGGAGAGTCCAGAGAGGAAACTTTTTTTCCAAAAAAGTTTCCTCTCTGGTGGGGGCACGGGGGCAACGCCCCCGTCGCGTTAGCAAGCGCTAAAGGGTGCGGGGAAAACAAGAGTTTTCCCCGCATTTTCGTTTTAAAAGCCGTGCTTTTAAAACGAAAATCTTACCAAGATGTTTTGAGCGTGAAAGTGCTTATAGTATGAAAAAACTTTTGAGCGGGAAAGAAGTTGGTTTGAGTTATTCAAAAGTGTTGAATAAGCGGACAGCTTTTCGGCTCTGCTCCTATAGGCTCAAACAACTTTATTCGAGGAAAAGTGTGTAGGGCGGCGCCGTAATTTTGCGAAGCGTAGCGAAGCAAAATTGCGAGCGAAGCTCGCTGCCGCGCAAGCGGCAACGGCGCTGCCCGGGCGGGTGGGTACGTTTGGGGTTTCGAGAGGGCTATTTCGGGGAAGTGCTTTTCGGGTGTGTGCCTTTAAGTCAAAACCACACTATAATGAGCGGAGTGCTTTGCGGCTATGCGGCTTTAAGTCCTAACCACCTATAAGATGAAGAACAACGTTTCGGGTGTTACTGCATCTAGAAGCTAGAGGCTAGAGTTTAAACCCTAGCCTCTTTCTCCGAATGCCAAAAAACGTTGTTTCCTAAAAGCCCCTCGAATTTCTTACCTCTTACAGCGTTATCCGCCGTAAGGCGGATAACGCGCTTATATTCTAACCTCTAAACATCAGCGCCCCAAAGTTTCCTTTGGGGCGCCGATGCTGGTTGGTAATTTATGAAAAGGTTGGTTATCAAAATTATATAACTCTCTCTTGTTCTGATTAAAGTATAAACCGTTAATGTGATAAACAAAAGCTTTATTTGTGAAAATTAAATGAAAATTGCATAGGCAAAATATACATTTTACACAAAATAACCAAATTTGAGCAAATTCTTTTCAATGTTTCAAAAAGTTGCATATAAAAATTATTTTCGCTTATGAATAACGACAAAAATCTCACAAGCGCAGCGGTATAATAAAGTATATCCGCTGACTGCGCGCCGGGTAAATCATTTCGGGACATGATCGGAGTAAAGGATGCGGATAATTCTTTAGAACGGGAATTGTTAAAACGGGAGGGCTTAATTTGCTAAAGATCTACAACGACGGGCGGAGAATAACCGTTTCGATCTCCGGCGATATAGACCACCATTCCGCGCGGGAACTGCGTATAAGCATAGACGAAGTGATTGAAAGATCCCGCCCGGAGCTGCTTATTATGGATATGGAAAACGTCGGGTTTATGGACAGCTCCGGCGTGGGGCTGATAATAGGACGGGCAAAAGCAGTAAAAGCAGCGGGCGGCGAAATTGTCGTGAAAAACGCGCGGAAAGAAATCGCCGATATGATAGCGCTTTCGGGAATGTCTTCGGTCATTGCCGCGCCGCGCAATGAAAAACGGAATCTTCAGACGCTTTAAAAAGCAGGAGCGAAAACAATGAAACAAAAACTTTTAAACGAATGTATTATGCGGTTTCCCGCGCTTTCAAGAAACGAAAGCATTTCGCGCTCCGCGGCGGCGGGATTTGCGGCGCAGACAGACCCAAAGGCTTCTGATATTGCTGCGGTAAAAATTGCCGTGTCGGAGGCTGTTACAAACGCGGTCGTACACGCCTATCGAAATGAAAGCAGAGCCGAAAAACGCGTTGTTGAAATGACAATGCGGCTTTACGAGGGCGGGCTTTTGAAAATAATCATAAAAGACAGGGGCAGCGGAATTGCCGATATTGAACAGGCTATGAAGCCCGAATTCTCGACGGCTCCCGAAAGCGAAGAACGTTCGGGGCTGGGATTTACGGTGATGAGCAGTTTTATGGACAAAGTAAAGGTGCGGTCGGCGGTCGGAAAAGGAACTTCCGTTATACTCGAAAAACAGCTTTCTACATACGAAGATGAAAAACAATGACGAGTTTGTAAAAGCAAATCTCCCTCTCGTTCATTCTCTTGCAAACCGCTTCAGAGGGCGCGGAATTGAATACGAAGAGCTTTATGCGGCGGGCTGCGTGGGGCTTGTAAAAGCCTGCGCTAATTTTGACGAAAGCAGGGGTTTGTGCTTTTCAACATACGCCGTTCCGGTTATACTCGGAGAAATAAAGCGGCTTTTCCGCGACGGCGGCGCGGTGAAAATAAGCCGTTCGATAAAATCACTGTCCATGAAAATAGCAAAACTGCGCGAGGAAATGTCAAAAGAGGGACGGGAGCCGACTGTCAGCGAACTTGCAGAAAAGCTCGGCGCAGATGAAAGCGACGTTGCCGAGGCGATCTCGGCGCTTATGCCCACTGTTTCGCTTACTTGCGACGATGATAAAAACGAAATATCCGTCCCCAAGGAAAGCTGCGAGAACAGTCTTATAGACCGCGTTGCGCTGGAGCAGTGCATAAGCTCTCTCGAAAAAGACGACCGAAGACTTATTGTGCTTCGGTATTTTTGCAACAAGTCGCAGACGGAGACCGCGCAGATCCTCGGTATTTCACAAGTCAGCGTTTCCCGCAGAGAACGGAAAATATTAGGACTGCTCAGGGAGCAGCTGATTTGAGCTTCATTTAGATCACTTGAAATAAGAAACAATTTGAAATAACCCCTTGTTTTTTTCCTTGAATTATGGTAAAATATTATATTATGAAACTATAATACAATATTATACGAAAAATTCAAGAGGTCGAAATAAAATGGACGATAAGCTCGGCGTATGCCTTATGAACGATTCTTTTCCGCCTACCATAGACGGAGTCGCAAATGTTGTAATAAATTATGCAAGCATCATTTCAAACGGACTCGGGAGAGCGACGGTAGTTACTCCCGAATATCCCGGAGTCGTAGACGACTATCCTTTTGAAGTTATACGCTACAGAAGCATAAATACGCAGAAGATCTGGGGCTACAGAATGGGCTATCCGTTTTCGAGCCGAAAGCTGAACGCCCTAACAATGGACGAGCCTAACATAATCCATAGTCACTGCCCTTTCGCCTCGACTGTAATGGCAAGAGTCCTCCGCGAAAAGAACAATATCCCGATTGTTTTTACATATCACACAAAATTTGACATCGACATCTACCACGCTATCCCGAATAAGCTCATGGCGGATCAAGTCATTAAATTTGTTGTCAACAATATCTATGCCTGCGACGAGGTCTGGACTGTAAGCAAGGGCGCGGGCGACAATCTCCGCTCTATCGGCTATGACGGAGAAATTATCGTTATGGAAAACGGAGTTGATTTCCCGAAAGGCAGAGCCGACGAGGACGACGCCGCGGCGCTTAGAAGCGCGTTTGACATTCCCGACAGCGCGGTCTTGTTTTTATTTGTCGGCAGGCTTATGTGGTATAAGGGTATAAAGCTCATTCTCGATTCATTAAAGCTCCTTGACGAAAGGAACGTTGATTTCAGAATGATGTTCGTCGGCGACGGTCAGGAGCGCGAAGAAATTGAACAGTACACCGAAGAGCTTCATCTTGACGAAAAGTGCATTTTTACGGGCGCAGTATACGACCGCGAAGAACTTAGGGTGTTCTATACTGCCGGAGAGCTGTTCTTATTCCCGTCGGAGTATGACACAAACGGCATTGTCGTGCGCGAGGCGGCGGCTTGCGGAGTTAGTTCGGTATTGCTCGAAGGGAGCTGCGCGGCGGAGGGCATAACCGACGGAAGAACGGGATTTATCTGCAAAGCGAGCGCCGAGGACATGGCGAACAAGCTGGAATTTGCGGCAAAGAACCGCGAAAAGCTGCGCGAGATAGGCGAAAACGCAATGAACGAGGTCTATATCTCATGGGAAACCGCCGTAAAGCGCGCGTTCGACCGTTATCCCGCGGTAATTGAAAAATGCATGAGCGGAAATACCCAGCGCCGGGAGGGCGTTATTCAGGAAGAATTTTTCTCCGCTATCGACAATATAACCGACAGCATAACGCGCTTTCGCAGTATTCCCGCAGGCATACGCAGAACAAACGAGAAAAACCGCGAGAAATGGCGGAAGTTCAGGGAAAAAAGGAAAAAGAAATAGACAGTATACAAGTTATAGTTTTCAAGCCAAAATTATGTTTTACATTTTGTACAGTTTGTAATCTTGTAATTATTTTTTTGCTTATGTATGTCGAAAAACAGCGAAACGGAAAGGAAGTTGTAAAAAATGAAAGTTAAGACATTTTCGATAAATTCGGATAAGTCGGCTGTTGTAAAGGCTTATCTTCCCGACAGTATTCCGGGGATAGAGTTCACGGTAAAGCGCCCGTCGGTCGTTATATTCCCCGGCGGCGGTTACGAGCATATTTCCCCGAGAGAGGGCGAACCTGTCGCGCTTCAGTATCTTGCGGCGGGATATACGGCGTTTGTCGTGTCGTATTCGGTAAATGAAATGTTTCCCGCGCCGCTTCTTGACGCGGCGTATACGTTTTTAAAGATACGCAAGAGAGCGGATGAGTTCGGGATAGATCCCGAAAAAATAGCCGTTCTCGGATTTTCCGCGGGCGGACATCTTGCGGGCTGTCTTGCGACAATGTGGAACGACAATTTCCTTACGAAATCGCTTGAATGTACTCCCGAAGACCTCCGACCAAACGCGGCGGTTTTGTGCTATCCCGTTATAAGCGGCGTTACCGCGCCGCACGAGGGGAGCTTTAAGACCCTCCTCGGAGAAGAAATGAACCGCTCCGACCTTTCGCGGCTGTCGCTTGAAAACCGCGTTACTCCGAAAACGCCGCCCGTATTTATCTGGTGTACGGCAAACGACGAGAGCGTTTCGGCGCACAACTCTCTCGTTATGGCGAAGGCGTGCATATCAAACAAAGTTCCCGTCGAGTTTCATATGTTCGACGAGGGACCTCACGGAATTTCAACTTGTGATAAAGTTGTAGGCGACGAAAACTATCAGCGCCCGAGCGTAAGGCGCTGGATACCGCTTTCAATCGAGTTTTTGGGGAAGTATATGGACGTTTGAGGAGCTTAACGAAAGGAACACAAAATGCCCGAATAT
>CANRKB010000022.1 GCA_947631115.1 uncultured Clostridia bacterium | reverse complement strand
CCTCACTTTGCTTTAGCTTGCCTTAAAAAGTCCTTGGCAAGCTGATTTTTCTCGGCAAGATTGCGCTTTGCGGGACACACAAAGCTGCAAGCGCCGCAGTTCATACAAAGATTTACCTTCAGTCTTTCGAGCGCCGCGACGTCCCTCGCGTCATACGCGCTTTCAAGCTCTGTCGGCATAAGATTTAGCGAGCAGGCTCTAACGCACCTTCCGCAGCGTATACAAGCCGTTGTCTTTCTTTCAACGGTATCCGCGAAAAGCAGAACGGCGTTGTTTGTTTTCGCAAGCGGCGTATCGGGATCGAACGCGCAGTTTCCCATCATAGGTCCGCCGAGGACTATTCTGTCGGGCTGCTTTTTAACGTCCGCAAAGCCGACTACGCTGTGCAAAAGCGTTCCGATAGGCACAAAGAAGTTGCCCGGAGAGTTTACGATATTTCCGTCTATCGTTATTCTGCGCTTTACGAGAGGAACGCCCGTCTGTATGTAGCTGTAGATAAATCCCGCCGTTGAAACGTTCATAACCATACAACCGACGTTTGATGGGAGCATTCCCTCTTTAACCACTCTGCCCGTAAGAGAATGTATAAGAACTTTCTCCGCGCCCTGGGGGTAAGCTCCGGGAAGCGTTCTTACGGAAATGTTATTATACTTCGCGCAAAGCTCTGTAAGCTTTGCAATAGCCTTGGGCTTGTCTTCTTCTATTCCTATTATAGCCTGCGGAATTTCGAGCTTTTTCATAATAAGGTCAATTCCCGCCAGAACATCGTCGGAATTTTCCATAAGCTCGCGATAGTCGCTCGTAATATACGGCTCGCACTCCGCGCCGTTTAACAGCAGATAATCTATCTTATCCTTTGTGGCAAGCTTTACGTGAGTAGGAAATCCTGCGCCTCCCAGACCTACCGCTCCGCTCTCGCGGACGGCTTTTATAAAGTCTTCTTTTGTGTCAGCCTTAGGAGGCTTTAAGCCTTCGTACATCTCGTTTTTGTTGTCGTTTGTGATGACAACTGTTTTGCAAAGTCTTCCGCCGACGTTCATAACGTCCTTTATTTCCTTTACGGTACCGCTTACGGAGGCGTGAACGGGCGCGGACATAAACGCCTCGCTGTCGCCTATCTTCTGCCCCACCTTTACATAGTCGCCCACTTCAACACACGGCGTACAAGGCGCGCCGATATGCTGAGCCATACTTATGGCGACTTCTTCGGGTGAGGGGATCTTTCTTGTCGTCTCCTCGGCAGACGCGCTGAAATGCGGGAGCTTTACAGAATGGAGCTTTGACAAATCTACCAATCCTTTCTTAGTTTTTATCCGCCGCAGAACCTCGGCGGTATTTCAGCATAAAGCCGCCGATAACCCTACGGCGGCTTATTTGCAAAAAATCTGTTGAATTTTACATCTGTATGTTGCCTATATCGCCGCTCTTAACGGTTATTTCGCCTTCGCCGCCGTTTGCGGGAGCGTCCTCGTCGCGCTCGATAGGCTTTACGTCCTCAACGGCTTCTTCCTCATCCTCCGCTTTTTCGGTTTCGGGTTCTTCAGCGGGAGCGTCGGAATAGTTGTCCTCATACCACTTTGCCGCCATCATCGGGCTTAATACAAAGTCGAGAACGTTGCTTTCGCCGTCGTAAACATTTTCCGTTATTGTAACGCCGTTTTTATCGGGTTCGCAGATGTCGTACGTAACCTGCTTGCGGTATTTAACGCGGCAGTACATAAACTCGGGAGGTATAGTGTCAGTTTGTGATATTTCGTCGAGCCATACAAACGGCGACATACCGCCTATGCTGACGTCGTCGAATATCCAGCCCGCCGCAGCCGCTGCGTCGTTGTGGCAAAGGTAAAGAGCGAAACTGAATTTCTGTTCTTTCTCGCCGTTCATAATGCCGATAGAGAAGCGCTTTACCTCAAAGCTGTTCAGAACTCCCGTCGCATATCCGCAGAACGGGCAGACGCCACCATAGCCGTAGAGCTTTGCGTTTACGTCGCGGGCAAAATAGTTTCTGTATGCCTTTCCGTTTTCCTTTTCATACTTCGCTATCTTTCTCACTTCAGCCCTCAGATAGTCAAACTCTCTGCGGGTCATTGTGGGAACGGGCTTGTAGTAATAAGGCAGCTGGTCTGACAGGATAATGTTCGGCTCTTCCGTTCCGGAATAGAGCATAAACAGCCTGTTCTGATTTGAGTTTGTGAGCAAGAACTCTACAAACGACGCATACTGAGGCTTTGTCATGCCGTCGCGGAGAATAACGAACTTGTCTGTCTTTGCGCGCTCCGCCTCGTCAATGGGTGCGTCCGTGCCGACAATCTTCATGAGTTTGTTGTTCTCGTCAATGAGCGCTATCTTATCCATACCGAGGTCGCAGATATAGATCTTTTCAAGCTTCGCGGCAATTTCGGCTGTCGAATTGCACTCGGGAAGCGCCGCCTTCAGATCCGCAACGTCAAGCGCAAATCTTCCGGGAGTATATGCAAAGTCGAAACTTTTGTTGTTGAACAGTCCGCTTTCAATAAGCGAGTAAACGTCGCCGACAATTTCGAGAAGCTCCGAGTTTGTAATTGTCGGAGGTATCATAAACTGCTTTCCGTAAACCGCGAAACGATAGCGCTTGTTTATATCGAGCGCCAGGGTAACGTCTCCGCCCTGAGCCTTTATCTCCTTTAAGAACGAAACGGTATCCTTTCCGTTTGAGAAAGAGTTTACCATAAGCGTTACGACCTGGTTGAATATCTGGTGGTTTTCAAAGCGCATTTCGTGCGCCGCGAGAACGTCGTATGCTTTCTTCATATTTCCGATGTTTATCTTCGATATTTCAAAGCTTATATTAGCCGTTCCCGAAGTTACGACAAACTGGAAATACTTCATCGAAATGCGGTAGTCGTCTCCGAACATTTCGTCTATAACTTCAAATGCTTGTGCGAGAGCGTTTTCATCGCGAACGGAACCGTTTACTATGCACTCGTTGAGCTTTAAGCTTATTATGCTCTTAAAGGTAGAACCGAGCTCGTAGTCCTTTACTTTCTTCGAGCCGTATGACGGCATGTAATATTGATGCCCGTCCAGATAGAAGCAGTACAGATATTCCATACCGCCCTCGTCGGTTCCCAAAACGTCCCATTTATATCTTGCGATAAGAACGTGGCTGTCGTCTTTGCCGTACCAGTTGTTCATCTGCTCGAGGTCGGTGTACAGCGCCTTTGCCGCGCTTCCGTCCTCATGCTCTTCTTTTGTAACGCCGGCTCTCTCGCTGAAAAATCCGTTCTTTCTCAGCTCGCTGAACTGAACGGGCTGTTCGCTATGCGGGAACAAAATAGAAACGCTGTTTCCGAAACGCTCGCGAAGTCCCTTTGCGATCTTGCTGGTAGTAACATAATTATAGAAGAACTCAAATACATACTGTCTCGGGCGGAGCATATAGCTGTTCTCCAGATCGGGATTGGGCATAAGCTCAATAACAAAGAGCTTTTTGTATTCGTCCGCGACATAGAGTATGCCTCTTTCTATCTTCTGAGAACATTCTTCAACGGAATCATATTTTATACCCGAACGGTTGTTTGTAATATACTTATTCGGAACGGACACAAAGAATGCCGAAAGCTGTTCGTCTACAAACTCCTTGCTGTCGGAGCGTACAAATCCCGTAAGCTCGAACGTCGAGAAATAATTGTACTTTGACATAAGAACTTTTCCCGCTTCGCGCTTTGCGTTTGAAATCGCAAACGGGATAAGGTATGTAAAGCCGTCATGCTCGGAATGTATAAAGTCTGCGACGCTCTTTCCGTTTTCAAGGAAACGTACTTTCGTTATATCGCTGCCCTCGCGGCGGTTGTTGAAGAGCCTGTAAACGACCTCGCCGCGCCCGTAGTTCGCTATCGCGATATTGAACGTGCGGTCAAAGCACTCTTCATCATCAGCTGCTTTAAGGTTCTTTTTCCTGATAAACGCGAAGCACAAGTCCACCATATTGATGTAGCTGCCCTTCTTTGAGCAGATAGTGCGCAGATTTTCATGGAGCGTTTCCTGTTCGTTCAAAGGAAGCGCGAACATGACTTCCGTGTTTTTAAACGGCTCGGCATTGAGCTGAAGATCACGCACTTTCAGCACTCCGTCGTCGTTTACGACGCGAAGACGATAACTGTTCGACTTCATTTCAAACCAGTCGACGTTTAAAAATACGCTCTTAGCACCCAGACCGAAACGGCCCTCGCGCTTTCTGTCGCCCTCGTTGCGTCCTATTGAAAGATAATAGAACACCTGTTCAAGATTGAATCCGACTTCGTTATAATTCAGTCTGACCTTTCCGTCGTCGAGGAAGTCTACTTCTATTTTTATATCCTTTTCATCATAGTCGCACCCGAAGATGTTCTGAAAAAGTTCGCGGATAATTGATTCGCGCGGATAGTCGTTAGCCAGATTTACCGCGTTTATCGCTCCTCTGCCCGCATACATGTTGTTGAAATAATCCTTGAACGACGAATCGTCCGCCTCGCCGCTGCGGATCTTCTGTTCTATCTCCTCAATGACCGCTTTTATTCCCTCTTTGTCGCCCGCGGTATTTCTCTCAAAAAAATCTCCAAGAAGCCTTGTAACTGTTTCGCTGCTTGAGCTCATATATTCGCCTCATTTCTCCGCAACGGCACTTGCCTCGCGGTAGTTATTGTAAGCTAAACTTTATTTAGCGTCAGATCCCGTCGTTGAATATCCGTATATATTCCTTGAACTGATAACCAGAATTTTTCTGCTTTTCACGATATTTCCAGATCCCGTAAATTACAGGATACTTGATACAATCGTTAAGCTCGCTCACCGCGTCTTTTATCTTTATATGGAATCTCTCATCGTTCTCCATAGCGTCGACTTCCGCTTTTGCGTCTTCAAGACCCTTTACCGCCTCGGACGCAAACGGCTGGTTTGAATACGACCCGTCGGAGAACGACGACGCCATTTCGCTTCGATTAAGCGCTTTTTCGAGCTTTCCGTTTTCGCCTATGAGGCACAAACCGCTAAGCGCGTTCATTGCCCCCGCTATATCAGCCGCCGTAGAGTTGTCGTTTATACCGAGCAATGCGTAGATCTTTGCAAGATTCTTCTCGGCAAAATCCACAAGCTGTTTCGTATTTGTGAGGCTGTCGTCGTCAATAAGCGAATAGTCGCCTCTTACTTTCTTTATGAAATCAAATCCCGCGTCGGACTGTTTCGCATGATCTCTTATGTATTTAAGAGAGCTTACGAGATTTGCCATAAACGCGCCTTTTTCCTTTATATCAAGCAGGATATTTCTCGTGGGAAGTCCTCCGCAGAATCCCTCACCAAGACTTCTGTAAAGGTTCTTTTCAAGAATTACCGTATCGAAGACCTTGTTTGAATCGCGGAAGATAACGAACTTTCTGTTCTTCTCGCGCGAAAAGCCGTGGCGCGTCATTCTCTTTTCAAGTACCGCCGAAGACGTCGGAAGCTCGTAGTTTATTATGCAAGTAACCGACTGCATACCTTCGCCCGTTGTAGAAAGGTTATCCATACCGATAATTACGCGCGGTCTTTCGTCGATGTCCGTATCTACGGACAGCTTTTTAATGATGACCTCGGGCGTTATCGTTTCGCCTCTCTCTACAAACACTGCGCTTCCGTAAAGCGCGGAAAATACTTTTCTTAAGTATTCTATCGTCTTCTTATGGCAGCAGTAGATTATAATTCTCGAATCCTCGTCTTTTAATATCTCCGAGCTGTATTTAAGTAGCGCTTCGAGCTTTTTGTCAAGCTCCGCCAGATCTTCAACGTCCGAACGCGTAAAGTATGACTTCATGTATATCTTTTTCTGCCTGTCGAATTTATCGACGTCATACTGCTCGAAAATATTTCCGCCGTAGGTGTATGTCGGAAGACCCGAACGCACGTCCACACGCCGCCTGAACGTGTTTATAACCGCGTCGTCGAAGCCGTAATCCAGGAAAACAACTTCTCTTTTATAATCGTCCGAATAAACAAGCGGATCGTAATATCTCATGACCACGCTGTCGTTGTTCATCGAGCAAGCCGAAGCGTCGAGAGCCATGGCGCTCGCGGCATAAGCTTTTTCGCTGTTTGCGAGAACGCTCTTTATAAGCTCCGCGAGGTTATTTTTATCATCGTCGGATTTTGCGGGGAACGGTGCGTTTATAAGCAGTTTTTCCGTTTTCCATACGATATGCTTTTTATAGCCTATGTAGTCGGGTACTCTGTTGTTAAGTTCCTCATCTATTATAATGAGATCCCACTTTACATTCTCGCCCGCCTTGCGTCTTAGGATATTGCCGTCGGAAAACAGCGTGCTCTTTGACATAAGGAACAGACCCGCGCCCTGTTCATCAAAGAACAGCAAAGCGTTCTGCGCGCCCGAAACCATTTTAAAGTCGGCGCCTATGCTCGTTATAAGCATTCTGTACCAGCTGTACACTTCGCTCTCCGCCGTGATGACAAGGATATTCGGATTTTCCTTTTCAACCAGAACATCATATACGCTGAGCGCGCATTTTACATATTTTTCCGAGCCGAACTCTCCGCAGTTAAGCGCAAAGCCGAACTTCCTAAGCTTCTCCGCCGCGGCGAGATTAGCGGCGGACAAATTCTGTCCGACAAGCGGAATCCATTTAAAATTGCCCAATATAACGCACCTCCGAATTATTCGCTATTTACAGTGCTAAACCGTAGCCGAACTGTAGATGAGCGCAATTTGCTATCTTTAATTATACACCAAATCCGAATTTATTACAAGTACGTCAACCCACATAAAACTGTCAAAATCTAAAGCCGAATTTTTGTGCATAATACACAACGTGTGAGCAAAAAAGGAAAATATTGTTTAATTTTGTGAATATTTTACAGAAAATATTACTTATTTTTAATATAACAGGAAAGGCGGCAGGAAATTTCATAAAATTACCATTGAAAGAATTTATGAAATATGGTACAATAATTTAAGAACGGAGATGTAATGTTAGATGCTAAAAGCAGTTTTATCAAGAAAGAACATTCTTGAATGCAGCGATTATATATCATGCGTTTCTGATCTTCTGGAAAATGAAAACATTCTGAAGCTCAGGGATTTCAGACACCACATGGGGACGACGCGCTATCAACACTCGCTGAATGTTTCGTACTATAATTTTCTTTTGTGCAGGTTTTTTGGGCTTGACGCGAAGAGCGCGGCGCGAGCGGGGCTTATGCACGACTTATTCTATTACGACAGAAAGACGCACGAAAAAGCCGAGGGGGAAAGGTCGCATATATCGCAACACCCCAAAACGGCTTATCTGAACGCAACGGAGATGTTTTCAATAAGCGAGCTTGAGGGCGATATAATAGTAAACCATATGTGGCCCGCGACGATGCATCTGCCAAAGCATAAAGAAACGTTTGTTATAACGTTTGTGGATAAGTTCTGCGCGGTGGCGGAAGTTGCGGCCAGCATGAAAACAAGGCTGATACACAAGCACAATTAGCAAGGGGGACTCTTTTAAAAAAGGGTCCCCTTTGAACTCCTCCCAAAACTTTTATGTGCCTTTGCTGACGCGGCGGACGATAACCGAACATTTCATTTTTCGCCTAATAAACCAAATCAATAATTAGCGCCTCTTTTTTTGTTCTTTAAGAAAAACTTTTTAGAAAATTTTCACAAAAAATTATGGAAATTATTGCTCAAATATGTTATAATAAAGTTTAGTTGAATTTTAATAAAAAGGACTGATAAAAATTTTTGAACGGAAAACCATAGCCGACGGGGTAATGTTTTCAAAGATAACCGATACGCGCTATAAACAAAACCAATTCTTCATCTCGCTATTTACCGACATTTCCGAAATACCCCGCGCTGACGCTGCTCTTGCGGCTTATGAATTTACCGAGTGCTGCGAGAGATACCCCGAATACAAACAGCTTGCGTCCGCGCTCCTTGACCTCTACGACGCGTCTTTGTCGTCTCAGACGTCGTTGTTCTGCGGAGCAAGGCGTACCGACATATGGGCGGGTACTATCGACGACAGATACGCTCTGAACGGCGAAAGGCTTGAACGCGAATTAGCAGCGCTCCTCTGCGACTGCATTTTACACCCTTGCGCGAATAACGGTATGTTTGACGAGAATACCGTTGAAATTCTGCGGGCGCAGCTTATCGACAACATCGACAGCGTAATAAACGACAAAGCCGTCTACGCCGCCGAGCGCGCCGCAAAAACCGCGTTTGTCGGCGAAGCCGCGGAGCTTCCCGCGTCGGGTACTCGCGAAAATGCCGAAAAGATAACCGCAAAGTCCGCTTTCGACGCATACGGAAAAATACTCCGCACCGCCCGTATCGAGATATTCGCGGTCGGCTGCTCTGATTTTTCCGAAAGCGAAAAGATTTTTGCCGAAGAATTTTCAAAGCCCGACAGAGACGGTATTTACAGCTTCAATTCAAGACCCTCCGCTTTAAAGGACAAGCCCGCCTATGTAAAAGATGAGCTTGATATGCAGCAGGCAATTTTAAGAATGTACTTCAAAGCTCCCGATATGAACGACCGCCCCGCAAACGCTCTTTTTTCCAACATTCTCGGCGGAATGACTACCTCGAGGTTTTTTGAGAATATCCGTGAAAAAAGGTCGCTTTGCTATTACTGCGGCTGTCATTCCGACCGTTTCAGCAAAACGCTTTTCTGCTCCGCAGGAGTTGAACCCGCAAACGCGGAACTTACAAAAGAAGCTATGCTTGAAGAACTGAACGACATATGCGAAAACGGCGTTTCACAAGACGAACTTGAACGCGCAAAGCTCGAAGTGCTGAATACTCTTACTTCAATTTACGACAGCTCGTTCGGTATTTCAAACTGGTATCTCTCTCAAATACTCGACGAGAAATTCGTCTCTCCCGAAGAATATGCCGAACAGATAAAAGCCGTATTGCCCGAGCGCGTTCTGAAAGCCGCGAGAAAATACAGTCTTGATACGGTCTATCTGCTGAAGAATAAGGAGTAAACCGAAAATATTATGATCGAAAAAATTTACAACGACATTATAAAAGAAACGTGCCTTAAATATGTCTGCTCGAGCGGAACGGAAGTATATATGCTCCCGATGAAAGGGTGGAACACCGCCGTCGCGCAGTTTACGGCGCGCTTCGGTTCTCAGGACAACGCGTTTTCCGTGGGCGGCAGGCTCGTTGAGATACCCGACGGCACGGCGCATTATCTCGAACACAAGCTCTTTGAAAGCGAGGAAAAGGACGCGTTTTCGCTTTTTGCAAGAACGGGCGCGTCCTGCAACGCGGGAACGAGCTTCGACTATACGCAGTATTATTTCAGCTGCGCGGATAATTTCAAGAAGAATCTTGAGATACTTCTGGGATTTGTAAGCGAGCCTTATTTCACGGAAGAAAACGTTGAAAAAGAACGCGGCATTATCGGACAGGAAATCACAATGTACCGCGATAATCCCTCGTGGCGCGTTTTCACAAATCTTCTTGAAAGCGTCTACTCGAAAAATCCCGTTCGACTTGATATTGCGGGAACAGTCGAAAGCATTGCGAAAATTACTCCCCAAACGCTTTACGACTGCTACAACGCTTTTTACAGCCCGTCGAATATGTTTTTATGCGCCGCGGGAAATATCGACCCCGACGAAATAGTCGAGGTGTGCGAAAGAAAGCTGAAAAAAGTGGGAACATTTGTCGCGGCAAAGACAGTTGGCTTTGACGAGCCGTATAAGGTGAACAAAAAAATAACGCGTTTGTCCATGCCCGTTGCAAAGCCGATATTTGAAATAGGCTTTAAACGCCCCGCAGTATACAAAGAACAGGAAATAAGCGACTATATCTATTACAATATCCTGCTTGATATGATATTCGGAGCTTCGTCGGAATTTTATGAAAAAATGCGCGCAAACGGGATTCTTAACGACGAATGGTCAGTAAGCGTATTTAACGGGCGCGGGCATTTCTTCCTTGCAGTGCGCGGAGAAAGCGAAGAACCCGAAAAAGTCCTTGAAAGCATGAAAGAAACTTTCAGGCACTATAAGAAAAACCCTCCCTCAAAAGAACTGTTCGAGCGCGTCAAAAAGGCGACCTACGGCGCTCTCGTAAAGGAATTTGTAAACGTCCGCTCGGTATGCAACACCCTTTCGGAGGCGGTCTTGTCGCGCGTTTCACCGTTCTGCGCGGTAGAGCTTACGGCGGCTGCGGATTATCAAACGCTTCTTGAAAAGCTTTCGGACATTGACGAGGAAAACGCAAGCATTTCGATAATTGAATCGCTTTAACGACAGCAAAGGAGAACTCAGATGGATATGATGAATTTAGTTTCGGTTTCCGCAACGGAAAAGATAACGGTTGAATTTCCGAATTTGTTTAACGGAACAGAGATAACCTACACGCGCGGATTTGAAGTATTCGGACTTTCTGTTTTCTGGTACGGGATTCTGATAGCGGCGGGAATACTTATCGCTTATGTTTATGCGACGTTGCGCTGCGACAAGGTTTTCGGACTTCCAAAGGGAAGATTGTTCGACGTTGTGTTTGCCTCGGTCATCGGGGGATTTCTGGGAGCGAGAATTTACTACTGCGTATTTACTACCCTCGACCCTAATTCAACAACGAAATACGATTTTATTACCACCTTTACCAAGATACACGACGGCGGTCTGGCGATATACGGAGGAATAATCGGCGCGTTTTTAGTGGGCTTTATAATGTGCAAGATAAGAAAACTTAACTTCTTCGCAACCTGCGATATTGCCGCGCTCGGTTTTCTTATAGGTCAGACCATAGGCAGGTGGGGGAATTTTATAAATCAAGAGGCATACGGTTCCGCCTGCGATGAGAACTGGCTCTTTGCAATGAAAGGCACTATAATAGGCGATACGCCCGTTCACCCCTGCTTTTTGTACGAGAGCGCATGGTGTCTGCTCGGATTTATACTGCTGCATTTTTATTCAAAGAAACTCAGGAGCTTTGACGGTGAAATTATGCTGCTTTATCTTTCATGGTACGGGCTTGGACGGTTCTTTATCGAGGGCAACCGCTCGGACAGCCTTATGGCGGGAAGCCTGAAAATTTCTCAGATAGTCGCGGCGGTGTGCTTTGTATGCGGCATTGCGCTGTTTGTTGTTTTCAAGATCATCACTAAGAAAAAGAATATCCCGCTATATGTAAACACCGAAGCGTCGAAACTTCTTATTGACAAGGAAATTCAAGACGAGCTTGACGCAAAGGCAAAACGCGAAGCTAAAAAGAACAAAAAAGCTCCGAGTATTCTTGAAGATAATAGCCAACCTGTCCCGAGACCCGTTGAAAAAACTGAAGATAGTTCCAAAACGGAAGAAGTTGTTCCTGATGATAATTCAACAGACGACGCCGAAGAAACGGTTGACCCTGATTTAGATGATACTTCAACAACGGACACCACAGAAGTTGAAGAGCCAACTTCGGACGACATTCCAACAGACGATACCCCTGAAGAAGATAAATAAAACAACAAGGGAAACCATATTAAACGGTTTCCCTTTATTATTATGTCAGCGAACAACCTCGCCGCCAAAACTCTAGTCTCTAGCCTCTTCCTTTTTGAAGACGAGTAACTTTCTCTCCAAAACCGCCTCTGTTTTCTTACCTCTTACAGCGTTATCCGCCGTAAGGCGGATAATGCGCTTACTTCTAACATCTAAAAGGAAGCTCCCGAGCTACCGTTCGGGAGCAAATTATTCTGAAACCGCAGCGGGGAGGAAATGGAAGGAGATAAAAACCAAGAAGTATATGTTAAACCCGCGCGGTTTCGAAAAATGGAAGGGGTGAGGACATGTCAAAAGATAACTAACTTAGATCATTGAAACATTTTACGGAAATATAAGTGGAATGTTTGTCAGGATCAAAACCGAGATAATTGCTTTTTCGTCCTCTTGATATTATTATAATCATATATCTCCTTAAAGTCAACATTTATTACAAAACTGTAATTATATTGTAATTATTTTGAAAGAATTTCTAAAAATTTAAGACTAAATAAAATTTTCGATTTGAGGCTGTTGAAAAAGTTCGTGTAATTTTTGTTTCTGTAAACTATGTGAAAAAAGTATACAAATACTATACAAATAGGTGGTTTTTGTGGAAAATACACAAAAAATGGTGAAAAAAATCTCTTTAAAATGTTATAGGTAATTCTTGAGAAATTCTTGATAACTCTAGACTTTTTTTTAAGGTTGTGTTATAATAATATAGTATGGATGTGGAACAACTGTTTGTTTCACGAATTATCTCGCAAAATATCCGCAGTAACGCGGAAAAAACAAGGAGGCTACATAATGGCTTTTAAAAAGAGTGCGGTTCCTTTTTCGGGAACGCCCGAACAGGAAGAACAGCTCAGAAAGGTCATCGCTCAGCACAAGGACGACCCCGGTGCGCTTATGCCTATTCTTCAGGGCGCACAGGAAATCTACGGGTATCTGCCCATTGAGGTTCAGCAGATGATCGCAGACGCAATGGAAATACCGCTCGAAAAAGTTTACGGAGTGGTCACTTTCTATGCGCAGTTTTCCATTAACCCCAAAGGCAAATACAAGATCTCGGTTTGCCTCGGCACGGCTTGTTATGTAAAGGGATCGGGAGATATTTACACAAAGCTTCAGGAAAAGCTCGGCATTTCAGGAGGAGAGATAACGTCCGACGGAAAGTTTTCGCTTGACGCGTGCCGCTGTATAGGCGCGTGCGGACTTGCTCCCGTTATGACGATAAACGAGGAGGTCTACGGCAGGCTCACGCCCGATGATATAGACACTATCCTCGCAAAATATAACTGATAGAAGGGAAAGTTTACGAATGAACGTTATTAAAACAATCGACGAGCTGAACGCCATAAAGGCGAAGTACGCCGACGTAGTAGGCACCCGCATAGAGGGAAAGGGAAACGGCGTCCGCGACGTTCTGGTGTGCGGCGGTACGGGCTGTACCTCGAGCGGCTCTATGAAGATAATCGACGTACTCAAAGAGGAAATAAAGAAAAACGGTCTTGAGGACAAGGTAAATGTTATAAAGACAGGATGTTTCGGTCTTTGCGCTTTGGGTCCTATCATGATAGTTTATCCGGAGGGTACTTTCTATTCAAAGACAGAACCAGAGCATATCCCCGAAATTGTTGAACAGCACCTGAAAAACGGTCAGCCAGTAAAGAAATATCTCTATGCCGAGACAGTAAGCGGCGACGAGATAAAGTCTCTCAACGAGACCGCTTTCTACGCTAATCAGCACCGCGTGGCTCTCAGAAACTGCGGCGTTATAAGCCCGGAACACGTTGAAGAGTACATAGCGCGCGACGGCTATCAGGCGCTGTATAAATGCTTAACGCAGCTTACTCCCGACGACGTAATTGAAACTATTCTAAATTCCGGACTTCGCGGACGCGGCGGCGCGGGCTTCCCCACGGGAAAGAAGTGGATGCTGGCGAGAAATCTTGTAAAAGACGCAGACCAGAAGTTTGTATGCTGCAACGCCGACGAGGGCGACCCCGGAGCGTTTATGGACCGCTCGGTACTCGAGGGCGACCCCCACACGGTAATTGAAGCAATGGCTATAGCGGGCTATGCAATAGGCGCAAATCAGGGCTACATTTATGTAAGAGCGGAATATCCTATCGCAGTTGAACGTCTGAAAATTGCTATAAGTCAGGCAGAGGAAATAGGAATGCTCGGCGACGACATTTTCGGAACGGGCTTCAGCTTCCGTCTTGGTCTCAGACTTGGCGCAGGCGCATTTGTATGCGGCGAAGAAACAGCTCTTATGACTTCTATCGAGGGCAACCGCGGCGAGCCGCGTCCCCGTCCTCCGTTCCCTGCCGTAAAAGGTCTTTTCGGAAAGCCCACTGTACTGAACAATGTTGAAACTTATGCAAACGTATGCCAGATAATTCTTAACGGCGCTGACTGGTTCGCTTCTATGGGTACGGAAAAATCAAAGGGAACAAAGGTATTCGCTTTGGGCGGAAAGATCCATAACACGGGTCTGGTTGAAGTTCCTATGGGAACAACGCTCCGCACCGTTATCGAAGATATAGGCGGCGGTATTCCTAACGGAAAGAAGTTTAAAGCGGCGCAGACAGGAGGTCCCTCGGGCGGATGTATCCCCGCTCAGCACCTCGATATTCCGATAGATTACGACAACCTTATTTCTATAGGTTCCATGATGGGTTCGGGCGGACTTATCGTAATGGACGAAGACAACTGCATGGTCGATATAGCGAAATTCTTCCTTGACTTTACAGTCGACGAGAGCTGCGGAAAATGTACTCCCTGCCGCATAGGCACAAAGAGGATGTACGAAATGCTCGAGAAGATCACCAAGGGCAACGCGACAATGGAAGACCTCGACAAGCTCGAAAAGCTCTGCTATTACATCAAGGACAACGCGCTGTGCGGACTCGGACAGACTGCGCCAAACCCCGTACTTTCCACAATGCGCTACTTCAGAGACGAGTACGAGGCTCATATAAAAGAAAAGAGATGTCCCGCAGGCGTCTGCAAGTCGCTTCTGAACTTTACGATAGACAAGGACAAGTGCGTAGGCTGCGGACTTTGCGCGAGGAACTGCCCCGCTTCCGCTATCACGAGAACGGACTATGTGGCTCCCGGAAAGAAGCTTGCGGCAATGGCTATCGACTCGCAGAAGTGCGTAAAGTGCGGAGCTTGTATGGACAACTGCAAGTTCAACGCTATCTCAAAGGGATAATTCCAACCATTTTAAATCGAATTGAAAGGAAAAATTCTGATGGTCAATATAAAAATAAACGGCGCGGAATATCAGGTTCCCGATGATTCTACTATTCTTCAGGCGGCAAGGATCGCGGGCATAAAGATCCCGACGTTGTGCTATTTAAAGGATATAAACGAGATCGGCGCTTGCCGTATCTGCGTTGTTGAAGTTAAGGGCGCGAGATCGCTCGTAGCTTCGTGCGTTTACCCCGTAAATGAGGGAATGGAGATCTTTACAAATACTCCGAAAGTCGTTGAAAGCAGAAGGACAACTCTCGAGCTTATACTCTCAAACCACAACATAAGCTGCCTTAGCTGTTCGCGCGGCGGAAACTGCGAGCTTCATGAGCTTTGCAACGAATACGGAGTTGACCCGCATAAATTCGAGGGCGAGAACCCTACGCCCGAAATCGACTACAGCGCGACGCATATGTACCGCGACAACTCGAAGTGCATACTTTGCAGACGCTGCGTGGCTGCGTGCGGAGTAACGCAGGGCATAGGCGTTATCGGCGCAAACGAGCGCGGATTTGCTACTCAGATAGCTTCGGCTTTCGATATGGATCTTGCCGATACGGCTTGCGTTTCCTGCGGACAGTGCATTACGGCTTGTCCTACGGGTGCGCTCAGCGAAAAGGACGACACGGCAAAGGTGCTTGAGGCTATTGCTAACCCCGACAAGCTCGTTGTTGTTCAGGCTGCTCCCGCGGTACGCGCTTCTCTCGGCGAGGCGTTCGGTTTACCGATAGGAACAAACGTTGAGGGCAAGATGATAGCGGCTCTGCGCAGGCTCGGCTTCGACAAGGTATTTGACACGAACTTCTCGGCTGACCTTACCATAATGGAAGAGGCACACGAGTTCTTGGACAGAGTTCAGAACGGCGGAACGCTCCCTATGATAACTTCGTGCAGCCCCGGCTGGGTACGCTACTGCGAAAACTACTTCCCCGAGTTTATTCCGAACCTTTCTACCTGCAAATCGCCGCAGCAGATGTTCGGCGCTGTCGTAAAGACATATTACGCAAAGAAGCAAGGCAGAAACCCCGAAGACATAGTATGCGTTTCGGTAATGCCCTGCACTGCAAAGAAATTTGAAATTGGCAGAGACGACCAGAACGCGGGCGGAGTTCCCGATGTTGACATAGCTATAACAACGCGCGAGCTTGCAAATCTCATAAAGAGAGCGGGAATTATGTTCAACGAGCTTCCCGACGAGCAGGCGGATTCTCCTCTCGGAGGATATTCGGGTGCGGGAGTTATCTTCGGCGCAACGGGCGGAGTTATGGAAGCAGCTCTCAGAACAGCTGCATGGAAGCTCACGGGCGAGAACAACGACGCTCCCGTTGATTTCAAGGAAGTACGCGGAGTTGAGGGCGTTAAGGAAGCTACCTATGAAGTCGGCGGAAAGACCGTAAGAGTAGCCGTAGCAAGCGGACTTGCAAACGCAAAGAAGCTCTTAAGGGACGTAAAGGCAGGCAAAGCAAGCTATGACTTTATCGAGATCATGGCGTGTCCGGGCGGCTGCGTAAACGGCGGCGGACAGATAATCCAACCTGCTTCGGTACGCAACTTTACCGACATTCGCGCAGAGAGAGCGAAAGTTCTTTACGGCATAGACGAAAAATGCGAATATCGCCGTTCTCACGAAAATCCCGATATTCAGAAGCTCTACAAGGAGTTCTTCGGCGAACCCAATTCTCATAAGGCACACGAAGTTCTTCATACAAGCTATAAGGAGCAGAAACTTTACCGCTAATAAAAATTCTCCCCGAAATGAAAGTTTCGGGGAGAAAGTTTTTTATCTGTTTTATTATTATTTGCCTCCCCGAACCGTTAGTTTCGGGGAGGCGTTTTCTGATTACTTTGCGCTAAAGGTGTATGTAGTTGTAAAGCAGACCTCCTCGTCGGCGTTTAATACGCAGCTCGGGAACTGCGGCTTGTTCGGACTGTCGGGGCAGAACTGGCTTTCAAAGCAGAATCCGCCGTATTGAGGATAAACATGACCGTTCTTTCCCGGCTCTTGATTAAGACCTATACCTACATAGAACTGCATAGCGGGCATATCGGTGTCCATCTGCATGATGATTCCGTGAGTAGGTTCGTATGCATAAGCCGCCGTCCGCATTTCTCGCGTCATGCCGAGCAGGAAGTTATGGTCATAACCGTTCGGCAGGCGACCGTTGTCCATATCGGTGCGAATGGTTTTCGGCTCGCGGAAATCAAACGGCGTTCCCGCAACGTCCGCTATCTCGCCGGTAGGTATAAGCTCGCTGTCAACGGGAGTATACTTCTCGGCGTTTATCTTTATAAGGTGGTCTTTTATGTCGCCAACGCCCTCGCCTTTAAGATTGAAATAGGCGTGGTTCGTTATGTTTAAGATAGTGTCCTGGTCACATTTTCCGAAATACTGTATCTTCAGACCGTTCTGTAAAAGCGTGTATTTCGCTTTAAGATAAAGGTTTCCGGGGAAGTTTTCTTCTTCGTCCGGACTCTTATATCCGAAAGTTACATAAGGCTCGGGTCCGTCCTCAATGTCGTCTATTGTCCACATTCTCTTTCCGAAACCGAATGTTCCGCCGTGGAGGGTGTTGTTTCCGTCATTTTTCGACAGCTCAAAAGTTCTTCCGCCAAGCGTAAACTTTGCGCCGCCGATACGGTTAGCAAATCTTCCGACAGTCGCGCCGAACGCCGAGTTCCCCGCTTCATACTGCTCTACCGAGCCATATCCCAGAACAACGTCGACAGGCTGTCTGTTTCTATCCAAAACGGTGAGCGACTGTATAGCCGCGCCGAAGTTAGTTATGTTCACGGACAGACCGCTTCTGTTCGCAAGCGTTGCAAGAAAGCATTTATACCCCTGAAAAAAACCAAATTTTGTTATCTCGGTACTCATAAAAAACCTCCAAAGTAATTTGTTTTAAGACAAAACAGCGCCCGAATTTCAAAAAGCGCCGCTTGCCCGAAATTTATTTCAAGCGTCACTTGAAAAAACTCTAATTAAATCATATCACATTTAGGAAATAAAGTCAATAATTTTGCGAAATTTTTACGCCCCGAAGTTCAAGAAAAAATTCCCTCGCAAATCTGTCTGTCATATTGCATATACAGTCTGTTGCGAAAAGGAGCCTGTAATAGCACTGCTCAGCGTCGGATTTTCCCTCGCAGGCTCTACGGCATATTTCGAGGAAATTTTTCGACAAGACCCCGATCATGTCTCTGTCAAAAACAGTCATTTCGTCCGTATCGAACGACAGAGCCGCGGAGGTTATCTTATCGAGCAAGAATGAAATAACAAAACTTTCGGAAAGCTCGCTTCTGATTATTCCGTCGGAACGAAAAGCGTATCTGTATGCAATATCGCCCAAAGCGAAACACAAAACGCCGACGGAAGATTCTGAAAGCAGCTCTTTCCTGAACTCGCCGTTCATAATGCTTTCATAATTGTCGAAGAACGCATCCGCCGCGGCATACAACATTTCAGTCTGAAGTTTTATTATCCACCTCAAAACAGCCGCCTTGTCTGGGGAATCCATGCGGAGGATTTCGGCTGACTTGCGCGAATTCATAAGTTCATCTACAGCATTTGAAAGAGCCTTTTGCTCGTCGGGGTTCTTGCATTTACCGATATATTTTTCGCTTCGCAGCTCGCGGATAATGATGTCATACGACAAAAGTCCCTTTTCGACCGCGTCCTCTATATCGGCGGTTTTATAGGCTATATCGTCCGCGCTTTCAAGAATGAAAGTAAGCGGGTATCTGCAGCCTATCGCTCCTGTCTTTTCAGTGATTTTCCCGAACAGCTCCTTTTCGGAAACATAATATCCCATTTTCTTTTTGCATATATCGCCGCAAGAAGCGTCTATCTCCGTCGAGCCTACGGGATATTTTACTATGGTGTTTAAAAGCGCGAAAGTAAGGTTCATTCCCGTTTCCATATCCATAAGGCAATGCAGCCTTGAAAGCACTCTAAGAGCCTGGGCGTTGCCCTCGAAGTTTAAAAAGTCCGCTTTCATTTCGTCTGTCAGAAGCTCTGAGGCAGGTATGCCCTTAAATTTCAGTCGTTGCAAATTATCCTTGAACCACTTTCTTATAGAAAACTCTCCGAAATGCCCGAAAGGCGGATTTCCTATGTCATGGACAAGTCCCGCACACTCCAGAATATCACAACAGTTTTCTCTAACTCTTTCGTCAACTCCCGCCTTCCCCGCTTCAATAAGGCGCGTAAAAACGGTATCTCCGAGGCTTCCCGCAAAAGAGCTTACTTCAAGAGAATGTGTAAGCCTTGTCCTGACAAAATCTCCTCTGTAAAGCGGATAGACCTGGGCTTTGTCCTGAAGCAGTCTGAAAGACGCGCTTCCGATGATCCTGTGATAATCCTTTCTGAACTCCGAACGTATATCGCGGCTGTTTTCACTCTTGCTCCTGCGCTCGCGCTCGGAGCATAAAAGCTTTTCCCATGTAAGCATAAATTCACACTCAACTTTCCTAAAATCTGAATAATTATTTTCCTTATGTCAATAATACGAATACAACAAAAAATCAACTTTTAGGGAGGAATTTTTATGTTAGTAAAACGCGGTGAGATCTATTACGCTGATTTAAGCCCCGTTGTCGGCTCGGAACAAGGCGGCATAAGACCCGTGCTTATCGTGCAGAACGATATTGGGAACAAGCATAGCCCCACGGTAATTGCCGCAGCCATAACAAGCCGAAAGGAAAAAGCGGGGCTTCCAACGCATATTTCCGTGACAGGTTCTTCCTGCGGGCTTGCAAAAGACTCGGTGGTGCTGTTGGAACAGGTCCGTACATTGGATAAAAGACGCCTTAAAGAGCGAATGGGCGAGCTTGACAGCGCTTCTATGCATGAGGTTGACAACGCCCTTTCCACAAGCCTCGGTTTATAATTTTCCGCGCCCCTGCTTCGGCGGGGGTCTTATTTTTCATTTTCCGAGGTACGATATTCGTGCTTTTCGTAATATCCTATCAGCTTTTTATCATCATCGCGAAGCGCTACCATATAAACGTCCTTGTTTTCTTTGGGGTTGTGATAAGTGAATATAATGTTGTTTTCAGCGCTCTGTTTAAACCATTCGACGACTTCGCGTATCTTTTGACAAGAACGCTCGTTGTGGCAGTCCATAATGCTTTTGCCTATAAGGTCGCCGTGCTTTTTATACCGCTCTTTAGCGGCGGGGTTCATATAGATGATAATGTCGTTCATGTCGCAGATAACAACTGCGCACCTATCCTGCTCGACAATGCTCTTGAAATAAAGATATATGTCCTGCATAAATTCTCCTCAGTGTACATCAAACCAAGTTTTTCCTACCTTTGCTTCTGCGGGCAGCGGCACGGAAAGCTTTACGGCGTTTTCCATTTCTTCCTTGAGAATTACCGCCGCTTTATCTGCGAGAGATTCGGGCGCTTCTACTATAAGCTCGTCGTGTACCTGAAGAATAAGCTTTGCTGCGGGCAACTCCGCTTTAAGCCTTTTATACACTCTCACCATAGCAATTTTTATTATATCCGCCGCTGTTCCCTGAATAGGGGTGTTCATGGCTATGCGCTTTCCGAGGGCTTTTACGGTCTTGTTCTGCGAAAGTATCTCGGGGATAAAGCGCCTTCTTCCGAACAGCGTCACCGCATATCCGTCGGTTTCGGCAGACGCGCATACCTTTTCCATATACGCTTTTACTCCCGAAAAATGAACAAGATAGTCTTCTATATATTTCTTGGCTTCGGATAGCGACGAGCCTATATCTTTAGCCAGAGAAAACGCGCCTATGCCGTATACTATCCCGAAATTTACAGCTTTCGCCTTGCGCCTAAGATCGTCGTCCACCCACTCTATCGGCTGGTTGAATACCGAAGCGGCAGTTTCCGCATGAATATCGCGGTTTTCCTCAAACGTCCTTATCATCGTTTTGTCGTCCGCAAGAGCCGCAAGAACTCTAAGCTCTATCTGGCTGTAATCCGCGTCGCAAAGGAGTTTCCCCTCCCCTGCCGTAAAGAACTTTCTGAATTCTCTTCCCATTTCCGTTCTTACGGGAATATTCTGTATATTCGGCTCGGCGGAGCTTATTCTGCCCGTACGCGTTTCGGTCTGCTTAAAGGTCGTGTACATTCTCCCGTCCTCGGAAACTGCCGCAAGAAGCCCTTTTACATAAGTGTTGTATAATTTCGTAAGCTTTCGCCAATCAATTACTTTCTGCACTATAGGGTGTCTGTCGACAATCTCTTCCAGCACGTCCGAATTTGTCGAATAGCCTGTTTTACTCTTTTTACCCGACGGCAGACCAAGCTCCTCAAACAGCACCTTTCCGAGCTGTTTAGGACTTCCCACGGTAAATTCATGACCCGCTAAAGCATAAATTTCTTCTTCAATGCCGCTTATTTTCGGCAATATCTCTTCTCCGAATTTTTTAAGGCTCTCCGAGTCCGTGGCAATGCCCTCTTTTTCCATTGAGGACAGCACCTCTGCAAGAGGTATCTCTATCTCGCGCAGCACCTTTAACATTCCGAGAGAACATATCCTGCTGTAGAGAATGACATTGAGCATACTTATATCGTCCGCATTGTATTTGGAAAGCAAGCCCGATATGTCATAATCCTTTGCGTTTACGTCGAGCAGATATGCCGCAAGCGTTGTGTCAAACGTTACGTTTCTAAGATCTATACCCTCTTTAAGGCATTTTGCGTAAACGGCTTTGGCGTTGTCGGTGTGTTTCGGCTCGCCGCTTTCGAGGATAGCTTTAAGCTCGCCGCCTAACCGCTCTTTGCCGCGATAAACCGCTATTTCTCCGTTTTCGATAAGAACATTCAAAGCCTCTTTGTCATATTCTTCTTTGTCGGGGACAATATCCGCTCTCAAAGCGGTTTCGGAGTTGCTTTCAGTTTTCGGCGCAATTTTTACAGCCTTTGACTTTTCTCCCTCAAGACCGAGTTTTTTAAGCGCCGAGTTCATTTCAAGTTCGCGCAGTATTCCCGCCGCCCGAGGCTTGTCGCCCTCGCCGAATTTGTAGTCGTCGAGGTTTTCCGATACGGGCGCATTCAGGCATATCTCGCCGAGCTTTCTCGAAAGGAAGGCGCTTTCTTTTCCGCTTTCGAGTTTTGCTTTTACGGACTTTGAGGCTTCTATTTCGTCAAGGTGTACGTATATCCACTCGACCGAATGATATTTTGAAATAAGAGAAAGCGCGGTCTTTTCGCCTATCCCCGCTACTCCGGGAATATTGTCGGAGCTGTCGCCCATAAGCGCTTTTACTTCGAGAATTTCGAGGGGCTTTACTCCGTAAACTTCCGCTATCTTTTCGGGGGTGTAGATTATATCCTCTTTATTTGACGCCAAGCGCACCGTTACTTTTTCGTTTACAAGCTGAAAACTGTCGCGGTCGCCAGTGCTGATTATGCACTCCGCGCCGTTTTCCTTTGCGGCTCTCGAAAGAGTGCCGATTATATCGTCGGCTTCATAGCCCTCTGTTTCAAGTACGCTTACACCCATTGCACGCAGAATATCTTTTATTATCGGCATCTGCTCCGCAAGCTCATCGGGCATTTTATGCCGTCCCGCCTTATATTCTTCGTACATTTTATGGCGGAATGTCGGTGTTTTAAGATCAAACGCCGCCGCGACCCTGTCGGGCTGTTCTTCTTTCAGAAGTTTCATATAGATGTTCAGAAAGCCCGTGAGAGCGTTTGTATGAACGCCCTTTGTGTTTGAAAGCAGACGTATCCCGTAGAACGCTCTGTTCATTATGCTGTTTCCGTCGATAAGAAGAAGTTTCATAAGCCCTCCGTTATTTGTTTCTTATATGTTCTATGAGTTTTTTCGGCAGTTTTTTCAGCAGCAGCATTGTACATATTCCCGTAAATGCTCCGCCGATTATCGCGCTTGCAAGAAAAACGGGAGTGTAAGCTAAAACGTACTTTGAGCCGTATAAAAAAACAGCCGTCAGCATTTGCCCCGCAATATGAAAAATTGCTCCGCATACTCCCGTAAACGGCAGAAATCTTGTGTCGCATTTGCCGCTGTCCTTCGGGAAAAGCGTTTTCGCTGCGAGCATAGCCGTACAGGCTAAAACTCCTCCGACAAGCCCGTACACCGCGCTAATCAGCGACCCGGTTATAAGCGCCGCCAGAAAACATCTCAGCACCGCGACTATATAAGCGTCATAAATTTTCCACTGCCCGCCCGCGTAAAGAATAAACAGCGTTACGATATTTCCGAGTCCCACGCGTATTCCCGCTATGGGAACTATCGGCGGCAAGAGCGTTTCAAGCGCCGACAGCGCTCCCGCGAAGCAGATAAACACCGCCAGAAGCGTAATTTTCTTTACTGTCATAATC
Organism: uncultured Clostridia bacterium; assembly: GCA_947631115.1. GTDB lineage: Bacteria > Bacillota > Clostridia > Oscillospirales > Ruminococcaceae > CAG-115. Next base: position 2,730 of record CANRKB010000022.1, on the reverse strand, counting down.
GTTTTCCATTTTTGTGTTATTTAAAAAGCCGCAAGCGCGGATTTTTATCCGCTGTCCTATTCGCTTTCGGGCTTCCCGTTTAAAACATCTTTAAGCTTTTTCGCAAGCTGACGCATTTCGCTGTTCACTTTGGCTGCGGTTTTCTTGTGCATCTTTTTCTCAACAGGCATTTTTTCGGCTCTGTCCGAAGAAATGCTTCTCAGATATTCTCGAAGATAAGCCGCTCTCATTTGCGCTGTTCCGAGCAATGCGCCTATAATTGCCGCCGCTCCGCAGGCTATGCATATAAGCCTGTCGTTTTCCGAAAGCAAAACGCCGTATGTTATTCCCCCTGCGGCAAGAATAATGTCAAGCGCTACCAACGAGCCTTTTGTCGTCATTTCCCCGCCCGAAGCGAAAAATGCTATAACAATATCCAAACCAACGCATACCGCTATATTTGCGGAATATTCAAACCCAAGCGCAAACCCCGCCGCCGTGCAGGCTAGCCCGCAGACAAGGTGAAAGAAAAAACAGAATCTTATTACATTTCTGAAAGCCCTGCACTTTTCGGCCTTGTATTCGGCAAAATCATCTTCAAGCGCACGGCTCAAAAACTTATTTTTGGTTTTCTCAAACATAACAGTCCCTTTAAAGCTTTATATCTTCAAGCTCTTTGAGCCAGAGCGCCGCCTGCGCGTCTGACGGCATTCTCCAGTCGCCTCTGGGCGATAAAGAAACCGACCCTACCTTTACGCCGTCGGGCAGACAGCTCCTCTTGAACTGCTGAGCAAAAAACCGTTTGTAAAAGGTCTTTTCCCATTTTAAAATTACTTCGGGAGAATAGGCGCTGCCGAACGCATACTTTGCGAGCCTAAAAACCTTCTTCGGCGAAAAGCACCAGCGTATGCCGTTATACAAAAAGAAATCGTGCAGTTCATAAGGTCCTACTATATCCTCTGTTTTCTGAGATATTTCTCCGTCCTTTGCGGGGAGAAGCTCGGGGCTTACGGGCGTTTCAAGTATGTCATTCAGCGCAGTTTTAAGTTCGCTGTTCTCCGAAACGTTCATAAAATACCGAACAATATGCCGCGCAAGCGTTTTCGGAACGGAGCAGTTTACGCCGTACATGCTTATATGGTCGCCGTTATAGGTAGCCCAGCCAAGCGCAAGCTCCGAAAGATCGCCCGTTCCCACGACAATTCCGTTTGTTTCATTTGCAATGTCCATGAGCAGTTGAGTGCGCTCGCGCGCCTGGGCGTTTTCGTATGTTACGTCAAATTCTCCGTCTTTGTGTTCAATATCGCGCAAGTGGATATTTACTGCCTCGGCTATGTCCACTGTCTTAAACGTAACGCCGAGCGTTTCACAAAGCTTTTCGGCATTTGTCTTTGTGCGGACGGTAGTTCCGAAACACGGCATAGATACCGCGATAATATCGGTCATGGGGCGTTTTAAGAGCTTCATGGCTTCAACTGTCGCAAGCAGCGCAAGACAGCTGTCTAGCCCGCCCGAAATGCCGATAACGGCAGTTTTCGAGTTTATATGCTTCAGCCTTTTTGCAAGACCGTGCGCCTGCATTGCAAGAATTTTCGCGCAGCGCGAGTTCTTTTCATTGTCCTCTGTCGGAACAAACGGCATGGCTTCGATGCTTCTTGTAAGCTCCGTAATTTCGGGCGTTATTTCAAGCATAACTCTGCGGACAGAAGCTCCGCTTTTACATTCGAAAGAAGTGTTTCTTAAACGCTCGGAATACAGCTTTTTAACGTCAATTTCCGAAACGGTAAGTCCCGTTGTGTAAAGCTCGCTTTCGGCAAGAGTTTTTCCGTTTTCCGCTATCATTCTGTGACCGCCGAAAACAAGATCTACGGTGCTTTCTCCCTCGCCTGCCGAAGCGAAAACATAACCGCAGATAAGGCGCGCCGACTGCCCCGAAATAAGGCTTTCGCGGTATTCGTCCTTTCCTATCGTTTCGTTTGAAGCGGAAAGGTTTGCGATCACAGTAGCTCCCGCGAGCGCAAGGTCGATCGACGGCGGCTTCGGCGACCACAAGTCCTCGCAAATTTCCACAGCGTATTTTAATTCGGGAATTCCCGAAAACTCAAAGACAATGTTCATACCAAACGGCACTAATTGTCCTAAAATAAGCTCGTCGCTGTTTTCGTCGGGCGCCGACATAAACCAGCGCTTTTCGTAAAACTCGTTATAATTCGGGAGATATTTTTTGGGAACAACGCCGCGAATTGCCCCATTCTGGATAACAACGGCGCAGTTATAGACCTTTCCGTTTACTCTGAGCGGCGCGCCGACAGTTATTGTCATGTCGCAGTTTTCGGTTGCACTTACGATATTCAGGAGGGCTTTTTCCGCGCCGTCAAGCAAAGAGGGCTGGAAAAACAAATCGCCGCAGGTATAGCCTGTTATGCAAAGTTCGGGGAAAACGAGAATTTTTACCCGCTTCGACTTTGCTTCGTTTATGAGGTCGATAATTTTTCCCGTGTTATATTCGCAGTCGGCAACTTTTATTTCGGGCGTGGCTGCCGCAGTCTTTATAAATCCGTCGAACATTTTGAACTCCTTGTTGTTAAATAATCACCATTGACAATATTATACACCATTCGAGAGGAAAATTCAAGAGCAAAAAGGAAAATAGGAGCTAGAAACTGTTTTGAGCGGTGAACTGCCCCCAAAAAGTTAGACAAAGTTAAAAAAGAAGATTTGTGAAAAGCGACTAAGAGCGATCTTGGTCGC
>CANRKB010000021.1 GCA_947631115.1 uncultured Clostridia bacterium | reverse complement strand
TGAAACCGCAGATAACAAAAATCCTGAATCTATGCGGATTTCAGTGAATCATTGCTGCGAACTACACGGATTCAGGTCTTACTTCTGACACGGCGCCGCAAAAAACGCTTCAATGCTCTCTATCTCGGGCTTATCTCCGATAAACCTAAGCCGCCTTAAAAGCTCCGTATGCTCGGGCAGCTCGAACCTTGCCCTGTCTATCCCGTGCAGGTTCATCAAATTCAGTATCGCGCGGATAAGTCCGTCCGCCATGAACTCTTCGCACTTAAGCTCGTCAATGACGAAAGTATCGATCCCGTCGAGCCTCCCCGCAATTCGTCCGAGTTCTGCGCCGTTTTCACGGGCAACATACTCTATCTTGTCGAGATTTTCCTTGTTCTGAATAATTTCTATCATAAACTATCGTTACCTTTTGTTTTTACCTTTTCCGATCGACGAGCGCAATATGCGCAGCTCTTCTTTTGTAAGGTCGCGCCATTCGCCGGGCTTTAACATTCCGAGCTTTACGCCGCCTATTGCAGTTCTGCGAAGTCTGCCGACTTTAAGTCCTACCGCTTCGCACATTCTGCGTATCTGCCTGTTAAGTCCCTGTTTTATCACAAAGCGCAAAACCGTGCGCTCCGACTCCTCGGAAAGCACCTCTACCTTGCAGGGGAAAGTCTTTTCCCCGCCGTCAAGCTCAACTCCTCCCGAAAGCTTTGAAAGCTGTTCGTCGGTGACATTTCCATCGATCGTCACGCGATAAACCTTGCTCACATGGTGAGAGGGGTGGGTTATTTCGTTGGCGAATTGCCCGTCGTTTGTAAACAGCAAAAGCCCCTCGGAATTTCTGTCCAGTCGTCCGACGGGAAAAACGCGCTCCTCTACTCCCTCAAGCAGCTCGGAAGCGATTTTTCTTCCCTGCTCGTCGCTCATTGTAACGACATATCCGCGCGGCTTGTTTAACATTATGTAACGCCGCTCGGGAAGAGCGGCGGACAGTTTTTCTCCGCAGACCGCTATAACATCGTTCTGCGGGTCAGCCTTATCGCCGAGCGAACATTTTCTGCCGTTTACGGTGACTTCTCCCGAAGAAATAAGCTCCTCCGCTTTTCTTCTGGAGCAATAGCCGCTGTCGGCGATTATTTTCTGTATTCTGATAGGTCCCATAATTCACCTTAGTTATTTATTTAAGCGTATATGCCGAAAAACGACAATATCTTCTGCCAAAAGCCGAGTTCGCTTTTTACTTCTACCGTTTCTCTTGCACGAAGAGGCACGGTCTTTACAACTTTTCCGCCAAGCAAAAACTGAAGCTCGCCGAGCTTCTGACCCTGTTTAACGCCGCCGTAGACCATTCTCGGAAGCACAACGCGCCGTTCGAGCTTCTGACGGTTTTCGGGCGTAAGCGAAAGCTCCGCGCTTTCGGCGAATACTCCTACAGACCTGCCCGAGCCTACTACGGCGGTCTTAGCCGTACAGCCCGTTTCAAGCGGATAATTCTTAACCGCCGAAAAACCGTAATCGAGCATCTTCGTATGGTCGTTCCAGTCGTCGGGGGCGTTAAGCGTTACGGCAATAAGCGTAACTCCGTTTCTTTCCGCGGCTGACACAAGACAGCGCCGCGCGTTGTCGGTAAAGCCCGTTTTTATGCCTATTGCGCCCTCGTAATTCAAGAGCATTTTATTTGAATTGTACAATGTCCGCGGATAGGGCGGGTTTCCAAACTCCAGCTTTTTGGACTTTGAACTTACTATCTCTCTGAAAGTCTCGTTCTTCATGGCATAAGCCGCGAGCGCCGCAAGGTCTCTTGCGGTCGTATAATGCCCGTCTGCGTCAAGACCCGAGGGCGTGACGAAATGCGTATTGCTAAGCCCGAGGACTTCGGCTTTTTCGTTCATCTTTTTTACGAAAGCGGGGATACTACCTCCGACCGAAACAGCCGCGGCGTTTGCCGCGTCGTTCCCCGAGGGCAGCAATATCCCGTAAAGCAAGTCTCTTCGGGAAACGCGGTCGCCCTCCTGCAAGCCCATTGACGTACCCTCGACCATTATCGCATAGCTGTCAACGGTGAACTCTTTGTCGAGGTCGCCCGCTTCTATGGTCAGAATGGCTGTCATTATTTTAGTCGTAGACGCCATTGCCCGCCGCTCGTCGGCGTTCTTTTCGCTTATTACCGCTCCCGTTTCGGCTTCAATAAGGATAGCGCTATCGGCGGACAACGCGCTCTCGGCGTTTGCTCCTATGCCCGAAAGCAGGCCGAAAAATATCGAATTTGCAAGTAACAGCGCAACAATTTTTTTCATAATAAACACACTCCGCAAAAAATTATTTTCACGGATAGTGTGCGTTTATTTCGGGAAAATATTCCTTTTAAAAATTACTCGGCAGGATTTTCCGCGTTTTCGAGCTTCGCTTTTTCCTCCGCCGCCGCTTTCTTTTCAGCCTTTGCGGCTTTTTTGTCGGCAAGGAACGCCTTTATCTTTTCAACTACTCCCGGCAGAGCGTCCATAACTCCGTCGAGCGGACTTCCCTTTGCGCCGAGTTCCATAAGCTGAACGTCGCCGTCTGCCTTTATGACGATAAACGCAACGGGCTTTACCGTAACGCCCGCGCCCGAGCCTCCCGCAAACTTTTCAGCCGCCTGCACGGGCAGATCGCTGCCGCCCGAAGCAAAACCGAACGCAACCTTTGAAACGGGGATTATAGTAGCTCCGTCAGCCGTTATCGGTTCTCCGATAATGGTGTTTACGTCTACCATCTCGCGTATTTTCTGCATGGAAACGTCAAGTATACCCTCAATAGGATTTGCCATAATAAAAACTCCTCTCAAAATTTTTCATTGTATTTAAACGGAATGTCCGTTCAGACCAGATTTTTTATTGCCTTGCGGGCGTCTTTGCCGGTGATATAATTCTTTATTACCCTGCCGATGAGCGTAAACGCAAACGCAAACACCGCCGCCACCGTGAGCTTTACTTCCACATAAGCGTCCGCCGTCGTTTCCTCGCTCTCAAAGTCCACGTTTACCTCAAGCTTGTCCACGGGCTTTAAAGTAAATATCGTATCGAACCAGCCGAGAAGATTTCCTATCGCCATATTCACCGCGCCATAGGTTATCGCGGCTTTTGCGGCGTCCTCTCCCCCGCACACTATATCCAAAGAAAGATGTGATATTTCAACGCGCTTTAATATTTTTCTAAGCGGCTTTCCTATACTGTTCAGCGCCATCTTTACAAGCGCCAGGATGTCGTCTAGAGTAAGAGATATTTTCTTCTTGGGCTTTTTCTCTTTCTCGTCCTCGGCTTTTTCTTCTTTCGGCTCTTTGGGCTTTTTAGGCTTTTTTTCCTTTTTAGGCTTTGTCGAGGGCAGCGTCAGGACCGGGAAAAACATATATTTTATCTTTAGGATAAAGTCTTCGCTATAGTCGGCAATTACTTGTACCTTTCCGAGCAAAAGCACGAGAATGATAATGAATATAATGCCCGCTATTATCCAACCCAAAACGATCCCTCCTCTCCAAAAAACGCTCTTTTAAAACTCGTCGTTTTCGTAATCGTCAAGACTCAGCTGGTCGGTGCTTCCCGGAATGGGAGGCAGTCCGTCCAGACCGTTTAAGCCGAAACATCTCAGAAAGTTTTCCGTTGTTCTGTATGCAATGGGCTTTCCGGGTATGTCGTTCATTCTGCCGTGTTCTTCCAGCAGATTGCGCTCCGTAAGGCTCTTTACAACTCCCGAGCTGTCCACGCCGCGGATTTGATCTATAAATCCCCTTGTCACGGGCTGATTATACGCTACTATCGCCAGCACTTCGAGCGCCGCCTGCGAGAGCGGCGTCTGCCTGCGCGTTTCAACGGCGGACTTTATATACCGCGAATATTCAGCTTTTGTCATCATCTGATAACAGCTTCCGAGCTTCGCAATTTCAAACGCGCTTTTTTGCTCGCGATAGCGGTCGTTTAACCGCTCGATAACGCGCACCGTTACTTCTTCTTCAAGCTCGCAAGCCTGCGCCAGCTTTTCAAGCTCTATCGGCTCTCCCACGGCAAACAAAACCGCCTCTACCGCCGACATTCCCTCCGAAAACTTCATCTTTTCTCCTTTTCGGAAATAAGGCTCATGCTTTCGCCGTCGTCGGAAATATAAACTCTCCCCGACTTTGAAAGCTCCAATATCGCAAGAAACATCGACACTCTCTGCGAGCGCGTATGTCCTTTATAGACGTCCTCTATCCTCACCGTCTTGTTTTTCCTCAGCGCCTTTAACACCGTCATTATCCCCGTAAACACCGTTACATACGGTTTTGCCACAACCGGTTTTACGGAGCGCGGAGCTTCTGTTCTTCTCTTTACGCGCTCGGATATTGCGCCGTATGCCGAGGTTATTTCCTCGGGCTGGTGGGTGCGGCGATAGGAGCTGTCAACTTCTATCTCGGTCTGCTTTCTGACGAAAACGTCGTCCCCGCGCCATCTTGTTTTAAGCTTCTCCGCCATCGTCTTGCAGAGAGCGTATTCTATAAGCGCGCCCTGAAGCTCTTTTTTCATTTTCTCGGCTTCGTCTTTCGGCAGCAATGCCGCAGATTTTATCAAAATAAGCCGCGCCGCCATTTCAAGAAAATCGGAAGTTACTTCCATATCCTCTTCCGTCATTCTCTCAAGATATATAAGAAACTGCTCCAGAAGCACCGATATTTCTATGTCCTGTATATTCAGCTTGTGCTTTTGTATAAGCGACAACAGCACATCGAGCGGACCCTCGAACTGCTCTAACTTAAAACTAAGTTCTACCATGCCGTTTTATAAATGTATAAATGAAAGCGGAAGCTCAAGCACATACATAAGCCAGTTTGCCGCTAAACTCAAAGGAACAGCAAGAACACCCGAGAATATGATTATAAGGACAATTATCTGTATAACTCTTCCGTTGCTCTCCATAAAATACAGAGCCTTTGCGGGCAGGAACGACGCAAGAACGTGGTATCCGTCAAACGGAGGAATGGGAAGAAGATTAAATATACCCAGACCGACATTTATCCTCGCGGCATAATACAGCATCTCCGAGATCAAAAGCATTGTATCCGACATCTGATCTACTGCCTGATAAAAAAGTATTCTGTACGGGATAAGCAGGATAAACGCCATAAGCACGTTTGAAAGAGGACCCGCAATAGAAACAAGAACGTTTGCCGTTCTGACAGGCACTTTCCTGCACTTCGCAAGATTTACCGGCGTAGGCTTCGCAAAGCCGATGTTGCAGAAAAATATCATAAGCGCGCCTATCCAGTCGATATGCGCGAAAGGATTCAGAGTAACTCTTCCCTCTCTTTCCGCCGTGTCGTCTCCGCAGAGCTTTGCGACAAGAGCATGGGCGCACTCATGAACGGGAAAGCAGACGAATATAACAATTAAGTCGGCGAAAATCGAAATTATAAGCGTACCTATGGGTACCTGACCCGAAAGGAACCATATTAAATTTGTAGCAGAACTTTCCAAATCGTTCTCCTCCATTGTGTTCATTGATACTCATTCTATATTATAACACGCTTTATTCATTTTTTCAAGAGCTTTTTCCCTGACAACGGTGAAAATTTGTGATCATTTGTAAATGAAAGATGAAAATTTTTACTTTAATGCCGTAAAAATAAAGGGCGCTGCCGTGGCTTGGCAGCGCCCATAAGTTATTTTTGCTTATTTCTTTTTCTTCTTCTTGAGGACTACGGCGGTCGTTACTGTCAGTGCAGCTGCCGCAAGAACCGTCATATTAGGCAGAACGCCTGTCGGCGGGTTCTTGGAACTGTTGTCGCCGTCTACATCGCTCGGATCGCTGCTGCTCTCATCGGGCGTTGAAGAATCATCAGGTGTGGACGAGTCTTCGGGTTCTGACGAATCTTCGGAATCGGACGAATCCTCGGAATCTGACGAATCTTCGGAATCGGACGAATCCTCGGAATCTGACGAGTCTTCGGAATCTGACGAGTCTTCGGAGTCGGACGAGTCTTCGGAGTCGGACGAGTCTTCGGAATCTGACGAGTCTTCGGAGTCGGACGAATCTTCGGAATCGGACGAATCCTCGGAATCGGACGAATCCTCGGAATCGGACGAGTCTTCGGAATCGGACGAGTCTTCGGAGTCGGACGAATCTTCGGAATCTGACGAGTCTTCGGAATCGGACGAATCCTCGGAATCGGACGAATCCTCGGAATCGGACGAATCCTTGGAATCGGACGAGTCGTCTACAGTCTTATAAGAGTTGGTGAATGTGAAGTCCATCTTATCATTGCTGTTTATGATCTGGAGAGTATAATTATCGTCATCACGAACTACATTGATCTTAACGGTATATTCATTGGTATCATAAATAATTCCGTCATCTTTTTCTGCCTGCTCGGTGATAGTAAATGTGTACTCTCCCGTTGCGGTAAAGGTTATGTCGTCAAATGAAACTGTAGGAACGTCCTTGGTTGCGGTGACGGTCGCGGGGTCGGGCAGTATTACATTAGCCTTGTTGCCGCTTGAAAGCTTAATTTCAAACGTGAAAGCGTCGCCGTCTTTCCAGTTTTCAAGTATCTTGGTGACGTTGATTGAGCCGCTCGGCAAAATCGCGTCTTTGACGTAGTGGTTTACAAATTGCAGAGGACTCTTACTGTCGCCGTTGTTTACGCTTGCGACAAGCTTTCCGTTGACCGTATCATGAGTAACTTCAACCGTTACTACCTGCGGCGTCTTGTCATAGACGATCTTGTCATTATCACCTGCTGCCTCGGTAACGGTAAATTCGTAACTGCCGGGTTCTGTAAAGGTTATACCGAAATCTTTTCTGGACGTATCTTTGGTGACCGTTATCTCAGCGGGGTCGGGCATTATAACGTTAGCCTTTTCACCGCTCGTCAGCTCAATGTTAAACTTGAAGCTGTCGTTAGAATTCCAGTCGTCCAGTTTCTTCTTTACATAGATGGATACCGAAGCGTCATCGGGCTTGTAGGTGTTTGTAAAGCTGTATTTTCCAACTTCTCCTTCGATCGTGCCGTCTTCCTTGACCAACTCCGCCTGCGAACTTATATCAAAGTCGCCGGTCGTCTTATTGCGTGTAACAACAACAGTTATGACGTAGTAAGACTTATCGCAGGTCATATTGCCCTTGCTTTCGGTTGTTTCTCTGAGGATAAACTTATATGTGCCTTCCTCGGTGAACTTTACGGCGTTTTCGTCAAACGTCTTTGCCGCATTATAATGATCGTTCGCTTCAAGGTCGCTGTACGTAAGTTTAAGCGGACTCTTTATTTCTACCTGTTTCGGCGAATCGGGAGCAAGCGAAAGCTCAAACTCGAACTCTTCGTTTATCTGCCAATACCTGCCGTTGATGGTCTTTTCTACCGTGGGCGGCCATTCAACACTCGTGGAATAAGTGTTCGTTATTGTCAGATTGTCGGTGCCTGAGTCGGTTATAACGCTTGTGATAGAAAGCTGACCGTCTTTGTCTGTATCTTCTACTGTTACAGTTATCGTATGATCATCTTCGTCATAGTCGATAGCGTTTATGTTGCCCTTTTCCTCTTTGATCGTGAACGTATAAGTTCCCTCTTCGGTAAAGGTTACGGGCAAGAAGCTTTCTTTATGATCTTCGCTGTCAGCTTTGACTGTAACTGAATTTGAATCGTAATCCAAGCCCTCGGGAGGAGTTATTGTGAACTTAAACTCATAATCGCTATTCCATGTCGGCTTATTTTTGATAACCTTTGTAACGGATGGAGTCCACTCGATTGAAGCGGGCTTATAAGTGTTTACAAACGGGAACTTAAAGTCATTGAAATTACCTTCAATTGTTTTATCTTTATCATAAGTAATGTCGGCTATCTTAAATCCGCCCTGCAAGTCGTCTTCGACTGTAACAACTACACTATAAACGTGCGGGTCATAAGTCAAGCCGTTAGCACCCTTGCCGTCTTCGACTATGGAGAATTGATAAACTCCCTCAGCGTTGAATTTTATTGTGCCGAGTGACTTTGACTTTACTTCATCTTTTCCGCCTATGGTAACAGAATAGCCCTCAAACGGTTTTTCATCATCCGTTAATACATGCTCGGATTTGCCCTGAGCGTCAACAAGCACGATCTTGAATGTAAAGAGATCTTTTTCTTTCCAATCTCTGCCCTTGATCTCTTTTGATACTGTCGGAGTCCATGAAACCGTGCCTGACGGTTCGTATTTGTTTGTGAAAATAAGACCATCTTTCTCGATATAATCGCTGCTTTCGGTTTCACCTTCTTTTCTTACTTTTACGCTTTTAACACTAAGTTTGCCGGTACTATCACTTACAACTTCAACTACAAGTATGTATATTGTGTCATCTTTTTTAAGTCCATGTGAGATTTGTTCTGCGGTGAGATCATTTTCGGAAACTTCAAAAACATATGTTCCTATCTCATGGAAATCAACGTCATTAGGGAATGGCTGCGCTTTATCTTTATTTTTGCTTGTTATCTCGAGCGTAGAGCCTTTGAATGTAACTTTGCTGCTAGGCTTTATGTCAGTCCCGTCCTGCTCGCCAAGATAACTAAATGTGAATTTAAAGCTGTCGCCGTCTTTCCAATCTCTTCCTTCCAGTGATTTTTTCACTGCAGGCACCCAACTAACAGCATTGTGGTTATGAACGTTGACGAACGGAATCGCTATTGATTTTTTATCTGTTGATATTTCAGCCTGATGCGCTTCTACGTTTGTTTCATTATCAGGCTTACATTCTACTCCGCTAATAGACAGAGCGCCGCTAAAGTCGTCTGCAACTGTTACAGTAACGTCATATTGGGTTTCATCGTAATACATTCCGAATACTTCGGGGTCGGGCTTGTGTTCAAATATCGTGAATGTGTATTCGCCTGCTTTGGTGAATTTTATTGTACCGAAAGCAGCTGTTCTGAAACCATCTACCAGAGCCAAGTCTTTGTTAATCGTGATCGTTACAGGATCCTTTGTCGGCATAATTACGCCTTCGGTAGCCGTAGTTGTAATCTCAAATGTAAATTCATCATCTTCGGTCCAGTTTGTATCTCTGCCTGTAAATGTTTTGTCGTCGATCTTCTTTTTGACAGAAACAGTCCATTCGGCGGGAGTGGGTGTATAAGTGTTTACAAACGGGAACTCTAATTCCTCGAAACCGCTTCCAACTGTTTGGTCTTCATCTTCCTTATCATTATAAGTAATTTTGGCTATCTTAAATCCGCCCTGCAAGTCGTCTTCGACAAAAACATGGACAACGTAAGTGTGCTGTTCATAATCCATACTGTCGTCTTTTAAGTTCGGATCCTTATTCGCTTCGGTTATAGAGAATACATACTCTCCCGCAGCGTCGAAGAATATGTCATCGAACGACCCGGAAATATCGTTTCCTTCGTCTGCGCTTAAGATAATAGAATCGCCATTAAACTGTTCATTATCTTTCGTTAATACGTGTGCGGAATTGCCCTGAGCGTGAACAAGCACGATATTGAAAGTAAAGGAATCGCCTGTCTTCCAATCTCTTCCGTCAATCTTTTTCGTTACCTGAGGAGTCCATGAAACCTTGCCTGACGGTTTGTAACTGTTTGTGAATGAAAGAACTACTTCCTTCGGATTATCCTGCAGTGTTCCGTCAACTTCTACGCTTTTAACTATAAGCGAACCGGCTTCGTCTGTATCGCTGCCTACTACTACCTTGATTATATATACGTTGTTATCTGTTGTAATTCCCTTTGAGTCGCCGTCGATAGGCTCCTCGTAAACTTTGAAAACATACGTTCCGACTTCATGGAAAGTGATCACATTTTCATCAAATGAAGCAGTTGCTATGTTATTTTCTGTAAGTTTGGCTTTGTTTACTGTAAGTTCGTCTTTGTCGGGATCAACAACGACTCTGTTTGTTACATTCGTGTCGTAAGTTCCATCTCCCTTAGGCACGCCGAGACATTCAATTGCGAATTTAAAGCTGTCGCCGTCTTTCCAGTCTCTTCCTGTCAGTGATTTTGTCACTGCAGGCGCCCAAGTAGCTTTACGATGGCTATGAATGTTGACGAACGGGATCGTTATTGAATCATTCTCTATTGCAGCCTTAGGCGCGTCTTCATTTTTATTAGAAGATTCACATGTCACTTCGCCAATAGACAGAGTACCGTTCGAGTAATTGTCTGTAACCGGTACTTTAATATCGTACTTAGTTTTGTCGTAATGTATTCCGCCTACTTTATCTTCATCTTTAGGCTCTATTTCTGTTACAGTGAATGTGTATTCGCCTGCTTTGGTGAATTTTATTTTACCGAAAGCAGCTGTTCTGAAACCATCTACCAGATTCAAGCCATTGTTGATCGTTACAGTTTTATTTTCCGGCATATTTACGAATTTGTCTTCACCGATTGTGAGTTCTATTCCGAACGTAAATACATCTTCATCAATCCAGTTTTCATTTCTGCTTGTACCTTCATGATCGTCGATCTTCTTTTTGACAGAAACAGTCCATTCGGCGGGAGAAGGTGTATAAGTGTTTACAAACGGGAACTCTAATTTACCGAAATCGCTTTCAACTGTTCGCTCTATACTTTCCTTATCATTATAAGTAATTTTGTCTATCTTAAATCCGCCCTGCAAGTCGTCTTCGACTGTAACAACTACACTATAAACGTTCGAGTCATAAGTCATACCGTCGTCTTTTAAGCTCGGATCCTTATTCGCTTCGGTTATTGAGAATGTATAAGTTCCCGCAGCGTCAAATTCTATTGTGCCGAACGGCTTGGACTTTTCCTTGTCGTCTGCGCCTATAGTAATTTCCTTATTGCCGGTAAATTTTACATGACTTGAATTATCCGTAGATACGATATTGAATGTAAAGAGGTCGCCTGTCTTCCAATCTCTTCCGTCGATCTTTTTCGTTACTTGAGGAGTCCATGAAACCGTGCCTGACGGAGCGTAACTGTTTGTGAATGAAAGAACTACTTTCGGATCCTTCTGCGGTGTTCCGTCCACTTCTACGCTGTTAACTTTAAGTGCGCCGGTTCCGTTGCCGTCGTCTTTAACTGTTATTGTAACTTCATAACTCTTGCTATCATAAGTTATACCGCTCTTGCCGCCATTAACTTCGGAAATCTTAAACTTAAATGTTCTGGATTGATCTTCGCCAAGCAGAATATTCTTGAATTCTATTTCGCCGAAATTAGCTGTTCCGTTTTGAGAATCAATGGTGATATTAGCGGGGAGCTTTATCTGCTCTTTATTTTCATCTGTTTCATTAACAAGTGTTCCTGTAGCTTCATCGGCTGCTTCAATTTTAAATTCAAATTCTTCGCCATAAAGCCACTCTCTGCCGGTAAGTTCCTTTTCAACAGGAACGCCTATCGAAGCATTGCCGCTTACTTTGTATTTATTGGTTATTGTAAGATCTGTTGCTCCTTTACCGTCAACTTCAACACTTGTTACGGCAAGTTCGCCTGAATCGTCAGTTACTTCAACGACTATCTTATGTTCAGATGTATCATAAACAATATTGCCATCTGCATCTGTACCGCCATTTTCTTTAACAATAAATGTGTAAATGCCGGTGGAGTAGAATGTTGCACTAACTTTTCCCTTATGATTTACCGAATCATTGTTAATAGTAACCTCATCAGTAAATTCGGTAGCCTTATCAGCTGTAGAAGTGCGTTCTTCTGTCTCTGTAATTTCGAACGAGAACTCGTCGCCCGGCTTCCAATTTCTTCCTACCAGATTTTTGGTTATGTCAAATGACCAATCAACCTTTGCCTGGTTGTTGAACGGAATATTAGTTTTATCAGTGATTGTTGTTACAGGTTCTGTCGTATCGGTAACAACATATGAAGCAACAACATTATATTTTCCGTCGTATTGCTTTTCACCTTCGCCTTCAGACAATACTATCTTAATGGTGTATTCTTCTTTTGAATACTCCATATTGGCAGTATCAGTGCCATTTTCTTTAACTTTAAATACGTATGTTATTGGCAGATCGCCTTCAGTGTTGCGGGCAAACGCAAGCTTAACAGCTATCGCTTCGCCATTTTCGGCTGTAACTACGATCGTACCGTCTGTTATCTCTGCTCCGTCGGTAACTGTTATATCGGTACCTAAAGCGTTTGTTGTAGTAGTATCAGCGGGAGTAAGAACAAAGGTAAATGTTTCGTCCTCGTTCCATTTTCTACCCAGCAGGTTCTTTATGAAGTTGAGAGTAAGCTCGCCGTCAATGCCGTAGATGTTGACGAATTCTACTTTTGGTTTAGAGTTATCTTCATCGATAGCGCCTTCTTCAACAGGCTCTGTCTTTTCAGGCTCATAGCCGCTTGCCATACCATCAGTAACTTCCGTAACGGTATAATAAGTTCCAAAAGGAAGATCTTTAAATTCGGCAGTTTGACCATGTTTAAGAGTTATTGTGTCGCCGCTCGTGATTGGATCTTGCTCCACGCCGTCTATAGAGTAAGTAAATTCTCCCGGAATCGGTTGACTGTCCGCGCCCTCGCCGTCTTTAAACTCAACCTTGAAAGTAAACGGTTGGTCAGTTTTAGGCGATCCGTTTACATTATCTGTAACTTTTTTGGTTATGGAGAGAGAGCCAACGTCAAGTTTTGCCGTTACAAGGAACATTCCAAGGCGGTGGTTGAGATATTCTTCAAGGTCATCCTCTGTCGAATTTGTTTTCTTAGAGCCGTCCCAGCCGAGATAAATTTCTTTATTATCTGAGTTTATTTCTGCCTTATAATCTTTCCAGTTGTCTTCACCAAAAATGTCTTCAGCAGACATAGTAGCAATTTCTTTAAGCGACTTATATCCGTCAAAGCCGTCTTGATAAGTGTCAGTTATCTCTACCGCTTCGTCAGTAAATTTAAGGCAATTCTTCAGGAAAGCTGCCAGACTATCCCCAAGACCCGTAACTGTCGTTTCTTTTACATAAAGGGTATACGAACCTATGGGCAGACCATACGCGGGTATTCTGTACTTATAACTTGGATCGGGTGCAAACGTTGCTTTTAATGGGTTATTTTCCTTCAGACCTTCAGCGCTGCAATCTATTTCAAAAGTAAATGTTCCTACCGTTTCGGGTTTAGACAATCCGTCATAGCTGCGCTTAAGATCGGCAGTGTATGTTATTTTTGCGCCATTGAAGTGTTTTTTCAGAATATCTATTGTCTTTTGATCTTCGATCTTCCAATCAAGGATTATCTCGCCGGCAACGATGTCGGTTGTGTAAGAACCTTTATCAAGCAGTCCGTTTCCATCATCAGTTTTATCTGCTTCAATTTCCGGTGTTGTTGCGGGTGTAAGATTACCTACTGCGGGCTTGTAAGCGGGATCCCACGGGTATACAGTTCCCTCGGTTTGAACGTTGAGATTGGTTCCGTTGTAGTAGTTCTGTCTTTCATTCGGCTGTAACGGAATATACTGAACTTCCAGAGAAGATATTCTCGTATCGGTATCTACAGTTGTGCCGCCTTTGTTGCTATTAGGATAATCAGCTCCTCCGTCAACTGTTTTCCATGTGAATTTAAGAGTACCGAGCTTGTCTTTTTCGTGATGTTCCTTGTCACCCGTCTGATTCTGAAGTACTTCATCTTCATATCTGGGAATGTAGAAATAATCAAACGAAACGCTCTTCTCATCTTCTCCTTCTGCGGCTACGATTGCTTCAATTATACTTTTAAGACCTTCCTGATAAACCTTTGATCCGTCGCCTTTTGTCATATAATTAGCATAGCGCTCCAGATACTCCCAGTACCATTGAGTTCCGCTTGTGTCAGTGGTTGACTTCCACTTATCAAGAATGGTATCTCCCAGCTTCTCGGCTACTCCGTCGGGAGTAAGCTCCTCACCCATATAAATGGTCTGCTTGCCGCCGTTTATAAGAAGGCTCGGTACGGCAACATTTACGGCTGTACGCGGGAAGCCCTTGGAAACTGTATCATCCTCACCACCATCTTTCTTGGCATTATCCGTGCCTGAGGAATCAGCCGCATTTTTATAGACATAGTTCTGGCTTGGACCGTTACCGTTGGTGAGGACGGCGTTTCCTCCGATAAAGTCGTCCTTTGCGCGAATGGTTAAGGTAGATTTCCATACCTTAAGAGACTCGTCACCCTTTACGCAAGACGGGATATTCTGTTCGTCCCATTTAAGGAAATACATGTTGGCTTCATCGTCGTAGTAAAGTGTTGCAGTTGAGCTGGCAGCGTCGCCGCCGCGAATATTGATCTCTGCGCCCGAGTCATTTGTGACTGTTTTCTCTTCGCCGGTTTCAGGATCTTCGACTACAACAGAACCGCCTGCGTTCAAATGCCATACTTTTCCATCTTTGTCAACAAGATCAAAGCGCGGGTCGATATAGTCCTGAACGGTGTAGTCTTCGAGGTCTTCGGAGATGGATTTAAGAATATTTTCAAAAGCGGATTGAAGTTGAGTAGTATCATTTCCGGAGAACAAAAGGTCATATTTTTTATCTTCAGGGTCTATATTTACACCATCATTATAAATATTATCGCCGGCTATTTCCATCAATTTTTCCTGACCATAAGCCAGCGACGCCAAAAACTTCAACGCCTGATTATAGTCATCAGAGCCTTTTTTAACAGAACCTGCCGACAATATTACGCAGAATATTGTATAGCCCTCTTTCCTAAGTTGTTCGGCTAACTCATAAGCAGGATTTTCTGATATTTTCGTTTTTAGATCTGCTGCTTTACTATTGTTGAGAACAGTATCTTTTCCGTCTGTAAAAATGATAAGATATTTTTCATCATCAACACTTCCGCTCGGCATTTTTGGATGAAGATTTTCCAAATAAGCCTGAAGTCCTGTATAGGTATTTGTACCGCCTGTAAGACCATAGTTGTACTGGTCGATTTTATTTTTCTCGGATTTTTCAAACTCGGTAGAAGCGCCGCTGCCACGATTTAAGCTCAGTATATCGTTCGCTTCTTTAGGTTGGTTAGTCCAATCCAGCAGAACGAGCTGGTTATAATCAAAATCATTTATTCCATTCTTAGAATCTGCTTCCTTTTTTGCTACCGAGAAACGAGCGGCTGACAAACTCGCTGACGGAATTTTTTCGTTCAAACCTGTTGCAAACGTACCGAGCGCCTTTTGCAGAGCCTCAACCTTGGTGTCGCCATCATCTGTTTTCTCATAAACATACGACCAGCCGATAGCTGCTTCAGTCATCTTTTTAGCGCTGGTGTTGTTGCTGGTGGTATAGAAGCAGCACAAATAACCATCTTCGTTCACGAAAAACTTCAGCGGGCTGTTATCTGCTTTGCCATCTTTATTGTATATTACTTGTTTATATTGTCCTGCTTCTTCGCCCTTAATTGGTTCTAAGGCTTCCAAAGTCTTTTTATTGTCACGCAAATCTTTACTAAGATCAAAGTTGTTAGGTGTTGTATCTTTTCCTTGGTAATGGAATATATAATATCCTGTTTCTGATTTATCATTCAAATTCTTATCATATTTTGTTTGCAGATAACGGAACTCTTTGGACGTGCCGATCTCTTCAGAAAAGTAATTAGAATAATAGTTGCTCAGAAAGCTGACATAATACCAGCCTGCACGATCGGTAGCTGTACCGGGAAGATTTTTTTCAACACTTGCAAGAACGGTGCCGTCAGAAAGCATAGCTGTATTGTCGTCAAGTTGGGTGTAATTTTCTAAAACATATTCTGTTACAAATTTACTTTTACCATAGTTGCCATTAAAGTTATCCTTATCATCAGAATCGCTATGCTGAACATTACATTTACTTGAAAAATCATAAAGTGATTTTACTTCAGAATTATCAAGCGCTTTATCTATTACATAAACTTCATCTATGTATATATCTATGCCGTTTGCTTCGTCCTGTAATCCGCCAAGAATGATATTATTGTCACTTGGCATGGATGTTAATCCTGTTATTTTATCTTTATAAGAACCGTTAACATAGAAAGTTACTTCATTATTTTCTGCATCAAAAACAAATGTCAAATAGGCTTCTGTACCTGTAATACTATGACCTAAATTTTTGCTTTCGGAACCCGAACCCAAACTCATTTTAACAGTGGAATTTTCGCTATAAATACGGTAATAATCATCAGTGCCTGTAGGCGAATCAGGACCTATATATATCAATTCGTCTAATGTGCTTGTACCTGTAGTTGTAGCATGTTTTAATTTTGAGGTTACTGTAAAAGACAAAGTAAATGTACCCCTTGATGGCTTAGCCGCTAAAAGCAATCCCAATGACTTGTCGGTTTTTGTGTTATAACTAACATTGTAGCCAAAACTTGTGTCGAAGTTATGACGCTCAAATTGCTTGTTACCATTTTTTAACTCTTGTCCTTTTACAAAAGATATACTACCACTTGAAGATTGTCTATCTACAGTAAAAGCATTTAAATAACTACCGCTGTTCTTGTCTTTAGGAAACTGAATACCCCAATCGCGCTCATCAGTGTCTTGAGAATTGGCATTATTCTCAATACCACCTTTAGGAAATCCATAATAACCTACTAAATAATCGTAGAATTGCATAGGCTCACTTACTGCGCCCATAATTTCTCCGTCCCAATAACCGATAGGAACCTGTTCGTTGGTATCGTTGCGGGGATCAAAAATATAATATGTATAGCCCGATACGCCCAGTTTTGAGTTGTCGGTATTATTCTTATTGAGTATCTTGTCAACAGCTTCCTGAGTGAGCAGACCGGTTGTTTCATCTATATAATCTTCGTGACCATCAAATATTTCTGAATCTACTTTTATCTGTTTTGTTTCTGACGCAGGGTTAGCCATACTTCCCGACGCGTCCAGGATAAGACCGACATTTGCGGTCTTGTTTCCTACGAACCACGCTTCAAGGTCGAGGTCAAAAGTTCTGCCGTCGTTCAGGCGTTCCATGGTATTGAGCATAGCCGTCTTGTCGGTATGCAGACCTTCGGCAGTGTTGTAGTATTTGGTGAGTTCTTTGTCTTTATATTCTTCTTTAATTCTGCCGTCTGAATCAAGCGCATCTTTAGCAGTAACAGGGGTTATCTTACCGCCTTCCATATAGCCATAGAAAGTGTCGCGACCGTCTGTAAACTTTGATCCGTCCGTGCCGCTTACCAGATCATTAGTAGCACCCGCAACATACATACTGGTGTTTGTGTAGAAAGTGTGCGCCTTTACAAGATGTATGTTTGGGTCATAGGTTATGGTCATAGTTGAGTCGTCGCCCGCGTCTGTAACGTCAACGCAAGTGTGTCCTGCAGAAACAGAAAATCCTGCATATTTCTCCAGCGTTTTGCCGTCGGCTGTATTATCTTCACGGCGAACGTTCGATTTTATGGTCACAACGCCGGTTGTCTCTGAAAAATTATAGTTTACTTCGCCTTTCGGAGTTTTAGCTTTATTAGTGCTACTCGATTCAGTGGCACTATCGTTAAATTTATATACACCTTCGGATATTTTCCACAAATATCCGTCTAATATGGTTTCCGCCTTTTTGCCGCCGTCAGGGACGTCGCCGGCTTCATTCACCGTATGCCACTGAGTAATGATAATATGCATAGGGACTTGTGACTCTCCGCTAGCCGCTACTTCAAACCAATTCAGCGACAACCCCGCGAAAGTTGAAATAACTATCGCGAAGCTCAGTAACACTGAAACGAAACGATTGAATCCTTTTTTTGTTTTCATATAAAGTTCCCCCTAGAGAAAAATATATTAGAGCATTATTTATATAGATAGATGCACACTGTAATTGTAACAGAAAAACTTTTTTCCTTCAAGTAATTATGAATAATTTTTCATCTTCGCGCCGCTTTTTTGTGCAGTCTGACGATTTTTGCACTTTGGCTTTGTTATTTGTGACCGTGAAAAAAGCCCCGCCGTTTCACGGCAGAGCAGGAATTTCCATATTATAG
The DNA here is from genome assembly GCA_947631115.1 of uncultured Clostridia bacterium. Classification (GTDB taxonomy): domain Bacteria; phylum Bacillota; class Clostridia; order Oscillospirales; family Ruminococcaceae; genus CAG-115. The sequence goes on along the minus strand of CANRKB010000021.1, from coordinate 8,787 downwards.
GAAAAGGTTTTGACTTGAAAACAATCTAAAAATGTCCGCGTTAGCGGACACCTTATACTGACTACTGTACATTGTACACTGTATACTGCAAATCCCTTGCTATGCTTTGCATAGCAAGGGATTTGCAGTGGAGCTGATAATCAGAGTCGAACTGATGACCTCATCCTTACCAAGGATGTGCTCTACCAACTGAGCTATATCAGCATCGCAACAATAGAATTATATCACACATTAAAAAAATTGTCAATAGCTTTTTCAAAATATTTTTAAATTCGGCGTGTTTGCAGGCATTGACATTTTGCGGCAAAAGTGTTATAATATGCATGATTATATGTAAAGGAGAAATAAAGCTATGTCAATGACGTTTAAAAGAAAACTTCCTATCCCGCAGGAGATAAAAAAGATGTATCCGCTTTCTCAGACCGTGCTTTCCGTAAAAGCCGAGCGCGATAAGGAAATAGCCGATGTGCTGACGGGAGCGTCGGGAAAGTTTTTGCTTATAATAGGTCCTTGCTCGGCGGATAACGAAACGTCCGTGCTTGATTATACGACGCGCCTTGCAAAGGCCGCGGAAAAGGTAAAGGATAAAATTGTTGTCATTCCGCGCGTTTACACGGGAAAGCCCCGCACAAACGGCATGGGCTATAAGGGAATGTTGCACCAGCCCGACCCGACAAAGGGCGAGGATATGCTCGAGGGAATAATAAAGATCCGCGAGCTTCACACTAAAGTTATCGAGGAAACGCACTTGACTACCGCCGACGAAATGCTTTATCCCGAAAACTATCGCTATCTTTCGGATGTACTTTCTTATGTCGCAGTCGGTGCGCGTTCTGTTGAGGACCAGCATCACAGGCTCGTTGCTTCGGGGATGGAATGTGCGGTAGGAATGAAAAATCCCACGAGCGGAACGCTTTCCGTTATGTTCAATTCAATTCAGGCAGCGCAGGCTTCTCATACATTCCTTTACAGAGGCTGGGAGGTAACTTCTGACGGAAATCCCCTTGCACACGCAATTCTTCGCGGCGCGCAGAACAAACACGGTCAGACTATCCCGAACTATCATTTCGAGGATCTGAAGCTGTGCTGTGATCTGTACAATGAAAAGGGGCTTAAAAATCCCGCGGTCATCGTTGATACAAACCATTCAAATTCGGGCAAACAGTATCTCGAACAGATAAGGATAGCAAAAGAAGTCCTCCATTCAATGCGCCACTCGCCCGATATAGGAAAAATGGTAAAGGGTCTTATGATAGAGAGCTATATTGAGGACGGCTGCCAGAAGATAGAGGAGGGCGTTTACGGAAAGTCTATAACTGACCCTTGTCTCGGCTGGGAAAAATCCGAAAAGCTGATTTATGAAATAGCAGAAATGTTGTAAAAATACTTGACAAAATGCGGCGTTTATGTTAAAATAAAATGTATATTTTAAAGCGTTGATGAGAACACAGTAGTTTGCGGAGCGTTCTTTCAGAGAGCCGCTGTTTGGTGGAAAGCGGCAGAATACCGTAAATGAATTACATCTCGGAGCGGCTTTGCGAACGGAACTTGTGTTCTTAATAGCAGGCACGGGAAAGCCCGTTACAGCTTTTAAAGGCGGCGTTTATTTGCCGTAAACCGAGGTGGTACCGCGATAATTCGCCCTCTATGATAAAAATTCATAGAGGGCTTTTTTATTGAAAGAAGGTGTTAAACGTGAGATGTAATTATCTCGCAGACTATGAAAATTCTCGCTTTAATAATTAAAGAATTAAAGGAGGATCTTATGATAAGAATTGCAAATAATTGCGACCGCGAAGAACTTATAAAAATGTTTATACAACTTCACAGACATCACGTTGAGATTAAACCCGAAACGTTCAGAATGCCCGAAAGAGAATGGTTTTCAAGGCGCATTTCGGAGATTTTGGAAAACGATGAAATTAAAGTTTTCGTTCATGATAACGGCGATGGTATTGACGGTTACACGGTCGTAAAAATTATGGACATAAACAGCGAGGAGAAATTTCCGAGGAAAGTTTGCTATATCGACTGCTTTGCGGTAGCTGAAAATTGCCGAAGAAAAGGGATAGGCACAGAGCTTTTCAGCGCAGTTAAAAAATTCGGAATTGAAAACGGCTGTACAAGCGTTCAGCTCGGAGTTTCGGCGTGTAATCGCGGCGCGGTCGCTTTTTATGAAAAACAGGGACTTTTGCCGAGGACGGTACAAATGGAACTTCGGTTTTAAAATAACAGAAATATTCGGAGGAAATAAAAATGGAACTTTATGATGAACTTGTGGCGCGCGGACTTATCGCGCAGGTAACGGACAAGGACGAGATAAGCAAGATGATAAACGCGGGAAAAGCGACGTTTTACATCGGCTTTGATCCGACAGCCGACAGTTTGCATGTCGGGCATTTTATGGCGTTATGCCTTATGAAGCGCCTGCAGATGGCGGGCAACAAGCCCATTGCGCTGCTCGGCGGAGGCACGGGAATGATAGGCGATCCGTCGGGAAAAAGCGATATGAGAAAAATGCTCACGAAAGAGGACATCGCTCACAACATTGCCTGCTTTAAAAAGCAGATGAGCCGCTTTATCGACTTTTCGGACAATAAGGCGCTTATGGTAAACAACGCGGACTGGCTGATGAACCTCAATTATATTGACGTATTAAGAGAAGTAGGCGCTTGCTTTTCGGTCAATAAAATGCTGTCGTTTGAATGTTACAAACAGCGCTGGGAAAGAGGACTTACGTTCCTTGAATTCAACTATATGATAATGCAGAGCTACGACTTTTATATGCTGTATCAGAAATACGGCTGTAATATGCAGTTCGGCGGCGACGACCAGTGGGCGAATATGCTGGGAGGAACCGAACTTATCCGCAAAAAGCTCGGAAAAGACGCCCACGCAATGACCATAACCCTGCTTTTAAACTCCGAGGGCAAGAAAATGGGAAAGACCGAAAAGGGCGCTGTATGGCTCGACGCGGAGAAAACCTCGCCTTATGACTTCTTCCAGTACTGGAGAAACGTTGCGGACGCGGACGTTATAAAGTGCCTGAAAATGCTTACGTTCCTGCCGCTCGAAGAAATAAGCGAAATGGAAAAGTGGGAGGGTTCGCAGCTCAACAAGGCAAAGGAAACTCTCGCTTTCGAGCTTACAAAACTTGTCCACGGCGAAGAAGAAGCGAAAAAGGCTCTTGACGGAGCAAAGTCGCTTTTCGGCGGCGCGGGAAATACCGACAATATGCCCACAGCCGAGGTCGAACTCACCGACGGAAAGATCGGAATTCTCGACCTGCTTGTTGCTACAAAGCTTGCTCCCTCAAAGCGCGAAGCAAGAAATCTTGTCGCTGGAAAGGGCATAGCCGTAAACGATAACGTTATAGAAGACGCAAACGCCGTTATTGAAATAAACGGCGAAATAATCGTCAGGAAAGGGAAAAAAGTATTTCTTAAAGTTACGGGGAAATAAGACCGGTCTTAAAAATCGCGATACTTTCAGAATGATTTGAAAATATCGCGATTTTCTTAAACTGTCAATTATAAGCAACATTTTGTGATTGAAATCTGCTTCATACAAATTTATGACATATTATTTTTAAGAAATGTTTTGTTTCCTGTCATCAACTTTTCACATTAGGTTTATATAATAGTTTGTGTAAGGGAGGGAACAAAATGGCTTATGCAAATACATTCAAGCGAAAAGAAATGAAATTTCTGCTTGACGAAGAACAGCATAACAAGCTCCTTAAAGAAATGAGTTCTCATATGACGCCCGATGAATTCGGCGTCCATACGATAATGAACATCTATTTCGACAGCACGAATGAAGATGTAATTAAAAACTCACTGTCAAAACCCGTGTATAAAGAAAAGCTGAGGCTCAGAGCATACGGAAAAGCCGCCAAAGACGACGACGAGGCTTTTCTTGAAATAAAGAAAAAATACAAGGGGATAGTTTATAAAAGGCGGCTTGAAATGACATACAAAAAGCTGTTCGATTATGTAAACGGCGGCGAAACGCCCGATGTTCCCGAAAAGGACAAACAAGTCTTTGAGGAGATAGAGTATTTCATAAAAAGGCTGGAGCTTGTCCCGAAGATAGTTATCTGCTATGACAGGCAGGCGTTTTTCGGAAACGACGACAAGGAGTTCAGAATAACGCTTGACGGCAACATAAGGAGCAGAAGAAACGAAGTGGACCTCAGAAAAGGCGACTATGGAGAGATTTTGTTCGGGCAGCCTTACAGAGTCATGGAGATAAAAGTTTCCGACGCGATACCTCTTTGGCTGGTAAAATTCTTTTCGGAAAACAAGGTATATGCGGGAAGCTTTTCAAAGTACGGAAATATTTATCTCAATGAAGTAAATAATAATCAGAACGGGAGAGAAACAAAATGTTTTCAAGCATAATCGACAGCGCTTCGGGACTTACGGGAGAGAGCGTTTTACTTTGTACATTGGCGTCAACGGCTCTCGGAATTCTTGCGTCAATACTGTACAAAATTCAAAACCCCAGACCGTCGAGGAATTTAATGGTGACGCTCGTGGTACTGCCCGTATTGGTGCAGAGCGTGATAATGCTCGTAAGCGGATCGCTCGGCGCGGGACTTGCGGTCGTGGGAGCGTTTAGTCTTGTGAGATTTCGTTCAGCTCCCGGCACGTCAAGAGAAATTTGTTATGTCTTTTACTCAATGGCGATAGGCCTTGCAACAGGCATGGGGTATATAGGCTTTGCGATACTGATAGGAATTTTGGTGGGCGTGATACTTGTTGTTCTGGGATTTATTCCCGCGTTTTCTGTTGCAAAGTCCGCAAAAACCATACGCATAGTCATTCCCGAAGATATGGACTATACCGATTGCTTCGGCGATTTGTTCAGCGAATACCTTTCGAGCTGCAGACTTGTCATGTCAAAAACGGTAAATATGGGTACACTTTATGAGCTAAGATATGAAGTCGTATTGAAAAACAGCGCAAAGGAAAAGGAATTATTGGACAAGATACGTGAAAGAAACGGAAATCTTACGGTTTCATGCAGCGTTTTAGCCGAGAACCATGAGGAAATGTGATTTTTAAAGGGAGTGTCATATTATGATAAGAAGCTTCAGATCTCTTGCGGCGATCTGCGCAATGGCTGTACTTTCGGCTGCGAGTACGGGTTGTGACAGATCCGAAACACAAAACTCGAATGATAGTTCAACGGGTGCAATTTCTTCGGGCATAAGCTCGGCGGAAGAGGTTAATTATGAGACGGAAAAGCCGACGATCTCAAACGATGAAGTCTTGTCCGAAACGGCTACTTGTACGATAAGCTTTTCAGACGGCGAGATAACCGTTTCGGGAAGCGGCGCGACGGCTTCGGACGATACCGTTACGATAAACAACGAGGGCGTTTTCACTCTGTCGGGCGCGAGCGAAAACGCGAAAGTACTTATAGAAGCAGGCAAAGACGACAAAGTGACCTTAATATTAGACGGGCTTTCTCTTTCATGCAAGAACGGCGCGGCTATAGACTGCGAAGAAGCGGGAGAGCTTATTATCTGCACGGCTAAGGATTCCGAAAACTCCGTTTCCGACAGCGATAATTATACTTTCGCCGCAGACGAGACCGAGCCGGACGCGGCTATATTCTGCCGCAGCGACCTTACGCTTTCGGGCGGCGGCGAGCTTGCTGTAAAAGGAAATTACAACGACGCCATAAAATGCAAGGACAACTTGCAGATAATCGGCGGCAGCTACGACGTGACTTCCGTTTCCGACGGCATAACGGGAAAAGACAGCCTGAAGATCTTTGACGGAAGCATTACGGTAAACGCGGGTAAGGACGGAATAAAATCTTCTCAGGACAACGATCCCTCGCTCGGAACCGTAACCATAAACGGCGGCGATATAACGATAAACTCCGAACACGACGGAATACAGGCAGAAACGAAACTTTCCGTCTTCGGCGGGAATATAAAGATAGTTTCGGGCGGCGACGCGGCTTATGAAGAAATAGCTCCCGACAACGGTCAGGGTCCCGGCGGCAGACCGTTTGGAGGCGACTGGGGCATGCGAGGAGGAAGTCAGAATACGACAAGTCAGAATACGGCGACGACCGAAACTTCCCAAAGCCTTAAAGGTCTTAAAGCGGGCGGCGATATAATGATTTGCAACAAGGACACTGTTGTAGACATAACGTCTGCGGACGACGCTATTCATTCAAACGCCAACATCAACATTTCGGGCGGACAGATAACGCTTTCGAGCTGCGACGACGCTGTTCATGCGGACGAGATACTGACGATAGAAAACGGAACGATAAACGTCACAAAAAGCTACGAAGGTCTTGAGGGCAAGAGCATTTCAATAGGAGGAGGAACTATAGATATTATTGCCGCGGACGACGGGATGAATGCCGCGGGCGGCGACAACGGCAGTTATTACGGCTTTGAAAATGACTCGGAGGAATATTATATTTCGATTTCGGGCGGCGATATAACCGTAAACGCGGACGGCGACGGAATTGACAGTAACGGCTCTGTAGCTATGAGCGGAGGCAGGGTCGTAGTATACGGACCGACAAACAGCGGAAACGGCGCGCTTGACTATGGTAAATCATTTGCCGTGAGCGGCGGCGAGCTTACAGCTCTCGGAGCGTCGGGAATGGCGCAAGCTCCGAGTACGCTTTCCCAGCCTTGCATTTCGATTACGTCGAATGTTTCGGCGGGAAGCAAGATAGAAGTAAAGAGCGATGACGGCACGGTCGTTATGAGTACGACTACTCCCAAGAACTGCCAGTCGCTTATATTCTCAAGCTTTAATTTCAAAGAGGGCAGCACATATAACGTTTATGTTGACGATAAGTCAATTTCCACTGTTACCGCGCAAAACGGGGTTACGGGCAACGGCGGAATGGGCGGTAATCCGGGCGGTTTCGGCGGTAATCCCGGCGGTCGAGGCGAAAATCCCGGCGGAATGGGAGGCAACCCCGGCGGCGGTCGCGGTGCGATGAGCATCTAGAGGCTAGAGACCGGAGGCTAGAGGCTAGAATAAGTTTTGAGCGGCGAAGCGCTTTCCCATTCAAACCACCAACCGGGCGGGCGCACGAAAGTTTTTTGAAAAGGGAGTCCAGAGGGGAAAAATTTTTTTCAAAAAATTTTTCCCCTCTGGTCGCGGCGAAGCCGCGAAACGGCGCTAGCCAAGCGCATCAGGTTAAATGCCTGCGGCATTGAACCTGGGGTTTGGGGAAAACAAGAGTTTTCCCCAATTTCCCGTTTCAAAGCCGTGCTTTGAAACGGGAAACCTAAAAGATGTTTTGAGCGGGAAACAACTTTAAGTATGAAAAAACCTTTGAGCGGGGAATCAAGAGTGTTAAAGCTATTCAACGGTGTATAATGAGGGAACAGCCTGTCGGTTATTACTGAATACAGAATTTAGCGCGAAGCGAATAATGTGTACACTGTCTACTGTCAGTTGCCGACGGGTGGCGGGAATGAATGATTGCCGAATTATTAAACCCCTAAAATTGTAACAAAATTGTAAGAAAAAAATTATTGACAATTTATTTTAAACGTACTATAATTATATTTGTGGACACAAGGTGTGTTCTCAGTGGGAAAATATATATAACAGAAAAGGAGAAAAAATGAAAAGACGTATGGCATTGATATGCGCTGCCGCTATCTTACTTGCCGGGTGCAACGAAACGGACGTCAACACAAACAACGGACAGTCGGATAGCGATCAGAGCAATTCTCAGTTTATAACCCCGAACGGTTCAGGAGACAGCGCAAACAACACAAGCGATAAAAACTCGGAACAGACCGACGATAATATAACGGTATCGGCGGACGAGCCTCTCGTGATAAACGAAAATATCGCCTGCAAAGAGGGCAGCGAAATAAGAATAGAAAAAGGCGGCACTCTGACGCTCGGCGGGGATCTTGACCTTTCGGGAGATCTTTATGTAGAGGGAAAGCTTATTATCGAAGAGGACGCGACAATCAGCGGTTCGGGAGTTTTACACGTTGTAAATTCATTTGACGATATTGACTGCAAAGGCACCGTAACGACGAAGATCGACGCGCCCGAACCCGTAGAAGTTGACGGCGTTACTTATGTGGGCGGAATACTCCTCGTCAACAAGGAATACGGTCTTCCGCGCGAATTCGGAACGGACATCGGCGATATTCGACCCGAACTCAAGCAAGCCATTGAAGAAATGCGTGCGGACACGGGCTTCGGAATGACGCTCAGAGGTTCTTCGGGATACAGAAGCTATGCAACGCAGGAATGGTGGTTCAACTATTATTGCGAGACGGACGGCTATGAAAACGTGATTACTTATTCCGCGCTCCCGGGACATAGCGAACATCAAACGGGCTACGCGGCGGACATAACCAAAACAGAACTTGACTATGCCGACACGGAAGAAGGAAAATGGCTCGCGGCTAACTGCTATAAATACGGCTGTATCATACGCTATCCCGCCGATAAGGTAGACATAACGGGCTATATCTACGAGCCGTGGCATATAAGATACCTCGGCAAAAGCACCGCAAAACTTGTACATGACAGCGGACTTTGCCTTGAGGAGTTCCTTGAAGTTGACAGGCATAATCAATAAGATGTAAAAATAAGAGGTAAGAATTTGAGTTCTTACCTCTTTTTGTCATAAGAGCATTTGATTTCACGCTCAAAAGTTTTTCACCCTTAAAGCTCTTTCCCGCTCAAAACTTGTTTTAGGATTGCCGTTTCAAAGCACGGCTTTGAAACGGCAATGCGGGGAAAACTCTTGTTTTCCCCGCACCCT
>CANRKB010000020.1 GCA_947631115.1 uncultured Clostridia bacterium | reverse complement strand
CTTGAAATTCTGAAAAACGTCAGAGAGCGCGCGGGCTGTAAGATACTGCTCGCGCAAAAGGCGTATTCGGTATATCAAACCTACCCGCTTATTGCAGAGTATCTTGACGGCTGTACCGCGAGCGGCTTGTTTGAGGCAAGGCTCGGATATGAAGAAATGGCAAAGCCGTTTTCGCGTGAAAATCACGTTTTTTCTCCAGCCTTTACGGAAAAGGAACTTGACGAGCTATTGAAAATATGCACGCATATTGTGTTCAATTCTCCTCGACAGTGGGCGAAATACCGCGATAAGGTGCGCAAGTCCGAGCGCTATATACAAACGGCAATTCGCGTGAATCCCGAATACAGCGAGATCGAAACCGATATTTACAACCCTTGTTTCGAGGGTTCACGCCTTGGCACAACGGTTTCCCGATTTAAAGAAGATTTGCCGCTTGTTGACGGCATTGACGGACTTCATTTTCACACCATGTGCGAACAGGGCGCGGACGTTCTGGCAAGAACTTTGCCGCATTTCGCAGAAAAATTCGGGTTTATGTTCGACAGGATAAAGTGGGTAAATTTCGGCGGCGGTCATCATATAACGCGAAAAGATTATGATGTTGAACTGCTGATAAAGACAATAAAGGATTTCCGCGAAAAATACGGCTTGGAGATATATTTAGAGCCGGGAGAAGCCGTCGCGCTGAACGCGGGGTATCTGGTGACAAGCGTTCTGGACGTTGCGGAAAACGGCGTCAGGATAGCAATAACGGACGCTTCGGCTGAATGTCATATGCCCGATGTTCTTGAAATGCCGTACAGACCGAACATAATCGGCGCGGGAGATCCGAACGAAAAGCCGTTCACCTACCGTTTAGGCGGGAACACCTGCCTTGCGGGGGACATTATCGGCGACTATTCGTTTGACAGAGAACTTAAAGAGGGCGGCAGGCTCGTATTCGAGGACATGGCGATTTACTCAATGTGCAAGAACAACACCTTTAACGGTATGCCCCTGCCGTCGATTTACCTGCTTAAAGAAAACGGCGAAACAGAGCTGTTAAAAAGGTTCGGCTACGGCAATTTTAAAGAAAGGCTTTAATAAAGATGTCAGTGCAGTATAACATGAAACCGCTCCCCGCATTGCAGACGATTTACGGCGGCATAACGGACGGTTTTACCAAAAACGATTTTGAGCTGAACGAAAACAGCCGAGGTATCGTTGTGCCGTTTTTGCTGAAGGAATTTCTGTCAAAATACGCATATTTGCCCGTAAACAGACAGGGCGGGAGTTTAAGGTTCTTCCACCCGAATTTAATGACAGTCATGAGGCTTGCTGCGGGAAACACGGAGTTTTCGCTTTTGTGCATCGGGCGCATTGGCGAGTTTCAGATAGCGGTCAAGAACGAGGCGTCCGAAGACCCTCGGATATTCCTCGTAAAGCTTGACGCGCAGGGGAAAACGAAAGTGCTGCCGTCGGACGACATTGTAAGCGAGCTTATAAAGGTCATGATATGCAATCTGCTTTTGACAATGAAAAGCGCGGTCATAGCGGACAAGCCCGAGGACGCGGTGCGGCTGCTTATTGAAAACGGGGTAGACCTTGACAAGATAGAGTACGATCCGAAGCTGAGCCGCGAGTATTCGCTGAATTTCTCGGAGGAAACGCACACATTTGCAGTAGCGGAGCTTGTAAAGGGAGAGTTTGTGAGGTTCTTTTTTGTGAAGAATAATTAGTTTTGGATGGAAACTAAAGGTTAGAAACTGTTACGAGCGGCAAACGACGTTAAAATCAAAACCACAAAACGAGCGGCGGCACGAGAGTTTTTTGAAGGAGAGTCCAGAGGGAAAAAATTTTTTTCAAAAAATTTTTGCCCTCTGGTCGCGGCGAAGCCGCGAAACGGCGCTAGCTAGGCGCATCAGGTTAAATGCCTGCGGCATTGAACCTGGGGTGCGGGGAAAACAAGAGTTTTCCCCGCATTGTCGTTTCAAAGCCGTGCTTTGAAACGACAATCCTAGGAGAGGTGCAGAGCGGGGAACAACCTTGAAAATGGATTTTACAACAGAGCGTAAAATAAAATTAGCTAAAGTCATTGAACAGTGAAGATGAGCGAACCTTGTTAAGACTTTATATACAACCTGAATCGTGCGGAAAAATCCCGCGCGATTTTTTGTTCCCTCATCAACATTCCCCTTTTTCATAGCGAAAAATGTCAAAAAAGCGCCAAAAAAGCCCAACATATTGATTTTGCCATCTAACCCTTGTCTATATGTTGTGTAAATTTTACATAATTTTGATTGATTTTCTACAGACTTGAAGATACTTTTTTGTGAAAACTGCACAAAAACGTTAACAAAAGTTTATCTTATCTTTTTTAAAAAAAATCTTGCAATTCCAAAAGAATTGAGATATAATATGATTGTGGGGAAAAGAGGTTTAAAATTCACTAAAATGGTTTAAATTTTCACTAAAAAATCACTTTTCTCATTATGGGGGAATTTTTTTCTACGGAAACGCCGTTTGAGGAGAACGGCACAAAAGGCGGATTTCATGGGGAATTAACGCTTTTGGAAAGGGGGGAATGGAAATGTACGGACACTATGAGCATACGGTCGACGCAAAGGGAAGAATGAATTTCCCCGCAAAACTGTTAAAAGAGCTCGGCGAACATTTCTATATCTCCAAAAGCATTAATGAAAAATGCCTTACGGTTTACACCGGCGAAAGCTGGGAGATTCTGCGCGATAAATTAAAGGGGAATTCCTCTAAGAACGCGCTCGCCGTACAGAGATTTATTTTCGGCAGCGCATGCGAGGCAGAACCCGATAAGCAGGGAAGAATAGCGCTCCCCGCGGCGCTGAGAAGTTATGCGGGAATTACGAGCGAGGTCGTCGTTGTGGGGATGGCGGACCGCGCGGAGATCTGGGACAAATCGGCGTGGGAAGAGTATGAAAAGATATTTGACAGCGTTGATTTTGAACAGGTACAGGGAGAGCTGAATATTTGATGGGGATCGAATTTTCACATATTCCCGTAATGTTAAAGGAAACGGTAGACGGCGCTTTTGGGCATGAAAGCGGCGTTTATGCCGACCTTACGACAGGCGGCGGCGGTCATAGCCTTGAGCTTGCGAAAAGATTAGACCCGAAAACGGGCGGCAGGCTCATATGTTTTGATACCGACCCGGAAGCTATAGAAGCCGCGAAAAAGCGGCTTGAGGGTTTGCCTGTCACTTTTGTAAGAAGTAATTTCAGAAGAATAAGAGAAATTCTCGACGAGCTGGAGATAGAAGCGCTCGACGGGATAATAGCGGACCTTGGGGTGTCGTCGCATCAGCTCGATGACGCCGAGCGCGGGTTTTCGTTTCATAACGACGCGCCGCTTGATATGAGAATGAGCGGCGAGGGATTGTCCGCGCGCGATGTTGTAAACGAATACGAGCCTTCGGAACTGCAAAGGATATTGTACGAATACGGCGAGGAAAAGTTTGCTGCGAAAATAGCGAGAGGGATAGTAAATTCCCGCGAGAAAGCTCCGATAGAAACAACCGGGCAGCTTGCCGAGATAATAAAGGACAGCGTTCCCGCGGCGTACAGGCGCGAAAAAAATCCTTGCAGAAAGAGCTTTCAGGCAATAAGGATCGAAGTAAACGACGAGCTTAACGCTCTTTCCGAGGCGCTTGAAAAAGGATTTGAAAGACTGAAGATCGGCGGGAAAATGTCGGTCATAACGTTTCATTCTCTTGAAGACAGAATAGTTAAAAATAAGTTCAGGGACTTTTGCACGGGCTGCACTTGCCCGCCCGAATTTCCCGTTTGCGTATGCGGAAAGCTTCCGCGCGGAGAGTTGGTTACAAAAAAACCGACAGTGCCGAGCGAAAAAGAAATTTCGGAAAATCCGAGAAGCCGCAGCGCAAAGCTGAGAATTATCAAAAAAATAAGGACATAAGAGACAGTTTGTATATAAAGTCAACCCTCAGACTGTATAGAAAGCCCCAGATGCTAGGAAGCAATATTGCAACTAGCCTTTGTGGCTGTTCGCATTATCCGCTTCGCGGAAAACGCTATGTTGCTGACGACGCAGATGGGGCTTTATATACAGTCTGAGAAAAGGAGTGGAAGCGATGAGTTATCATAACGAAACAAACCTTGCATACGATTTGTCGCTTTTTGACAGATCCAATCGACAAAACCGCGAAAAGCGCCCGGAAAAACCGAAGATAAATATTACGGACACGCCGTCCGTTTCAAAAACAGGTTCAAAATTAAAACTGGGCTTAGCGGCTATAGTGGTGTTTGGGGCATTGTGCGCGGTCAATTATTCAAACACAAGGGTAGACGATGTTTCCACTCTTGTTGAAGACCAGCAGACGAAGCTTCAAAACGCTATGGACGACAACGCTCTTTTGCAGAACAAGCTCGACACTATGGTAAACACGTCATACATCGAAAAATATGCCGAAGAAACTCTCGGAATGACAAAGGTTTCTCCGTCGCAGAAGAAATACATCAGCATAAATACCGAGAACCTCGTAAATGTTGAACAGGAAGAAGAACTTGGATTTATCGGAAGCATTAAATCATGGTGGGACGGAGTTTTGGAATACATTGGTTTTTGACGGCATAATATAGAGTTGACAAGCTATAAAGGGTGCCGTCAGCTAAAACTTAGCAAGGCTGACCGTTGCTTACTTTCAGGGTGAGAAAGTGGAGGTAAGTTCAACATAGGCTTTGCTTTTTTGGTTTTTTGGAGGAGTGAAACAAGTGGCAGATAAAAACAAAAATTCGGATCCCCGCAGGATTCGGAATACAGATCCCGAGCGTAAACCCGAAAAACAAAAGCTCACATTCGGGCAGAGGATAAAGCGCGGATTTAAAAACATTGGGGCCTTTTTTAAAAGGAAAGAAGACGAAGAAGTCGAAAAAAAGCCGATATTGGGTTATCGCGGCAGACAGCTGTTGATACTTATCGGCGTTTTCGGGTTTTCGGCTTTTGTAGGATATAATCTGCTAAAATACACGGTGCTTGAAAGCGACAAGTGGAAAATGCTTGCAACGACCCAGCAGACCCGCGAGCTGTCGCTTATGGCAAACCGCGGAACTATATACGACGCAAACGGAACAGTCCTTGCGCAAAGCTCTACGGTCTGGAATGTGATCATTGCGCCAAAAGCCATATATCTTGCAGACCAGGAGCGCCGCAAGACTTATCAGAAAAAGCTCGATAAATGGATAGCAAACGAAGATCCGAACAAAGATCCGCTTGAAGAATATGTTCCGCTTGATGAGCTTATTGCAACAAATTTGGCGAATATTCTTGAGGGAGTAAATCCCGATGATCTTATTGAGCAATGTAAAGATCACGATAAGATGTATTATATCGTAAAGCGTAAGGTCGAAAAACCCGAAGTTACGCTTATACAGAATTTCATGAAAGAAAACGGCATATTGAGCGACTGCATTGATACCGAGCAGTCGAGCAAGCGTTATTATCCGAACGGTTCTCTCGCCTCGTCGGTCATAGGATTTACAAATTTTGACGGCGTGGGCGTTTACGGGCTTGAGTCATACTATGACGAATATCTTCGCGGGACCGACGGAAAGGCATACTACAGGACGGACGGCAGAGGACACGGCGTTGAATATGCCGAGGATTATTACTATTCGTCAAAAGACGGATACAGTTTAGTGCTTACGCTTGACGAGGTAATGCAGCATTATTGTGAAAAATATCTTGAACAGTGCATTTCGCAATATCAGATAACCAACCGCGCGAGCGCTATAATGATGAACTGCAAGACGGGCGGAATAATAGCCATGGCGACTGTTCCCTCGTATGATCTGAACAACCCCTCGGAAATTGCGGGAAGCCTTGAAAAACAACAGCTTGAAGATCTTATAGCTTCGGGAGCGACCGACGAGGAGGTAGAAAAGTTAAATTCCGTTTTAAGAGAAACTCAGTGGAAGAACAAGGGAATAAACGAGCTTTATTATCCCGGTTCGGTATTTAAGACTATCACATGTGCGTCAGCTCTCGACCAGGAAGTTGTGGATATGTCGTGGTCTCATACCTGCACGGGTTCTGCGGTAGTTGCGGGTACGAGCATAAACTGCTGGAGAGGCTGGGGACACGGGCTTTTAGACCTCCAGGGCGCGATAACAAACTCCTGCAACCCTTGCTTTATCGCTATAGGTCAGGCGCTCGGGCGCGATAAATTCTGCGATTATTTCGAGGCGTTCGGATTTACGGAGCTTACGGGTATAGACCTCCCGGGAGAAGCGCAGAGCCTTTATGTGCGCAGAGCGAATATGGGCCCCGTAGAGCTTGCGGTATCCTCTTTCGGACAGACAAATAAAATAACTCCCATGCAGATGTGTACGGCGTTTTCAGCGGTAGTAAACGGCGGTTATCTTGTAACTCCTCATCTTGTGGATAAGATACTCGACAGCGACGGAAACGTTGTAGAAACAAGGGAAACCGAGATAAGACGTCAGGTCATTTCAGAGGAGACTTCCGCGCAGATGCGCAAAATTCTTGAAACAATTGTAACCCAAAACGGCGGCAACAACGCCTATATTCCCGGCTACAGGATAGGCGGCAAATCTGGAACAGCCGAAAAGATCGACGAATACAACGCCGCGGGCGGAAGCGCTGCAGGCGCTAAAATGACATATATTTCGACGTTTGCCGCTGCCGTACCCATGGACGACCCTCAGATAGTTCTTCTGATAGTAGCGGATACGCCGACGGGTTCGGCATATTACGGTTCTACCGTAACCGCGCCGGTTGTTTCATCGGTATTCCGCGACGGTCTGGAACATATGGGAATATACCCGACATATACGGCCGAGGAGCAGGAGAAGATGGACGCAGTCGTACCTTATCTCGGCGGAAATCTTCCTATGAACGTTGAGAGCATGCTTGTTTCAAACGGTTTTAAATATCGCTTTGTAGGAAACGAAACAGGAAACGAAAAAGCGACGGCGCAGATACCCTCGTCGGGACAAAGCGTGCCGAAAGGTTCTACGGTCGTTGTATACTTTGACGGCGCGGAACTTGAAAGAAATACGGTCCCGAATGTAATAGGACTTAGCGTAGCCGAAGCGAACGAAAAGCTTACAAACGCGGGATTTAACATAAAAATATCGGGCGGCGCGGCGGAAAATGCCAATGCCGTAGCCGTATCGCAGAGTATAGCGGGCGGCATAATCGGATATAAAGGCTCTGTTGTAGATGTTACGTTTTTGGTCAACGACCGCGGAGATTAACCGATATGAAGATTAGAGAGCTTTTTGAAAATATAGCCGACATTCCCTCGGAGCTGTCCGAAAGGACAGCAGCAGGAGTGACGTCGGACAGCCGCGAAACGGAAAACGGTTTTGTTTTCGTCTGCATAAAGGGAGAAAATTTCGACGGACATTCCGCCGCGGAAAAGGCTTTGGAGCTTGGTGCGGCTGCTATAGTTACACAAAAAAAGCTCGGAATAAAAAATGAGATCAATGTTTCGGACACGCGCGCGGTCTATCCCGAATTGCTGTCAAAGTTTTACGGCAATCCCGGGAAAACCCTCAAGATATGCGCCGTAACGGGTACAAACGGGAAAACGACGATCGCCAACATCTGCGCTCAGCTAACGCGTAACTTGGGATACAGAACGGGCGTTATAGGTACTCTCGGAACAGATACGGGAGACGGTCTTGATTATTCGCATATCGGTCCGCCGACCACTCCCGAACCGAGAAAATTATATTCGCTTTTAGGAAAAATGGTTGAGGAAAAGACCGAGTATTGCTTTGTGGAAGCGTCGAGTCAGGCTCTCGCCCAACATCGTTTTGCGAAGAACAGTTTTCGCGTTGCGGCTTTTACAAACCTTACCCGCGATCATCTCGACTATCACAAAACAATGGAAAACTATTTCGCCGCAAAGCTGTCGTTGTTTGATAACTGCGGGTATGCTGTCGTAAATATAGACGATGAGTACGGAAAGAAAGCAGCCGAATATTGCCGCGAAAAAAATGTTCCGATAAAGACCGTGTCGCTTAAAGAAAAAGCCGATTACTATACGGAGCTTATTAAAATATATCCCGACAGAGCGGAGTTTGTTTTTACGGACGCGGCGGCAAAAAAGAGCTATCCCGTTCGGTTTTCGCTTACGGGAGAATACAATGTCATAAACGCGCTGATTGCTGTCGTTATGTGCAGCCTGCTCGGTTTTCATACGGACGAACTCGTAAATGCTTTAGAAAAAATAAAGGGCGTAAGCGGGCGGCTCGAAACCTTATACAGCAAGGATTTCACGGTAATACGCGACTATGCTCATACCGAAGACGGGCTTGAAAAGCTGCTGTCAACTTTACGGCCTCTTGCAAAAAACCGCCTAATATGCGTTTTCGGAGCGGCAGGAGAGCGCGACGCGGGAAAACGCCCCGACATGGGAAAGACAGCCGCGAAATATTCCGATATTATCATAGTGACAACGGACAGTCCGCGCCATGAAGACCCTCAGCAGACGATAGACGATGTTGTGAAAGGAATACCGAAGGGCATAGCCTTTGAAGAATATATCGACCGCGAAAAAGCGGTAGTCCGCGCGCTTGAAACAGCCAAAGCAGGCGATATTGTAGCGCTCTGCGGAAAGGGTCACGAGGACTATCAGGCGATAGGCGACGAATATCTTCATTTTGACGAAAAGGAAATTGTAGATAACTATTTTAAAAACGGCAGGTGATATTATGTTTACAACAGAAGAAATTGCAAAGGCGACAGGCGGCGTTCTTGTGGGGGATAATGTCAGCGTAACTTCCATATCTACCGACACCCGCGCTATAGAAGAGTCTGCGCTGTTTATAGCAATAAAGGGAGAAAATTTTGACGGAAACGATTTTATAGGAAAAGCGTTTGAAAAAGGAGCTGCTGCGGCGCTTTCGGACGCCGAAAAGGGCAGTTTAAATGTTGAAAAACCTGTTGTATATGTTGAAAACTCAAGAACAGCGCAGCTTAAACTCGCGAGATATTACCGCGACAAATTTGACTTAAAGCTCTGCGGAGTGACAGGCTCTGTCGGAAAGACTTCGACAAAGGACATGATCTACGCGGTCTTGTCGTCCGAGTTCAATACGCTTAAAACCGAGGGAAATTTCAACAACGACATTGGGCTTCCGAAAACGCTGTTCAGACTTGACGACAGCTATAGAGCCGCGGTCATAGAAATGGGAATGAGCGACCTTGGAGAAATAAGCGCGCTTTCCCGCACGGCGCACCCGAATTGCGCGGTGATAACAAACATCGGTTGGTGTCATATAGAAAACCTGAAGTCGCGCGAAAATATCCTCAAAGCAAAGCTTGAGATACTCGACGGCACGGACGAAAACGCTCCGCTTATAATAAACGGAGACGACGATATGCTTAAAACCGTGAACGTCGACAGAAAGATGATCCGCTACGGCTTTTCCGATAAAAACGACGTTTTTGCGGATAATATAGTTCATGAAAACGGCGGCGAAAAATTTACCGTTCATTATAACAATAAAGAATATCCCGCAAGCGTTCCCGTTATCGGAGAGCATCATATCCTAAACGCTCTCGCGGCGTTCTGCGTAGGAATAGAGTTCAATATAGCGCCCGAAAAGATAATACCCGCGTTTATGAATTACGAGGCTTCGGGCATGAGGCAGAAGATAGAAAAACGCGGCGTATATACGTTTATCCTCGATTGCTATAACGCAAGCCCCACTTCTATGGAAAGCTCGCTTTCCGTTCTGGGAACAATGAGCGGCAGAAAAATAGCCGTTCTCGGCGATATGCTGGAGCTTGGCGAGATGTCAAAACAGCTCCATGCGGGACTTGCAGAGTGCGTGATGAAAAACGCGGATATGGCTTTCCTTTACGGAAAAGAGATGAAAGCGCTCCGCGATGAGCTTTTCAGACACGAGTTCCCCGTTTTCCACAGCGAAAATAAATCGGAGCTTACCGAGCTTTTAAACCATAATTTAAAAAGAGGAGACAACGTTCTTTTCAAAGGAAGCCGCGGCATGAGAATGGAAGAAATTGCCGCAAGAACAGAATAAGGCAGTAAACTGTAGAAATAATCAAACCTCAGGCTTTATCGACAGCCTGAAAAGAGGAAATTTATGAATGTTTGGACAAATGTTATAGCCGCCGTTGCGTCTTTTCTGACGGCATGGCTGCTGGGCTTTGTGGTCATACCGTGGCTGCATAAGCTGAAATACGGTCAGACTATTCTTGATATAGGACCTAAATGGCACGCAAAAAAACAGGGCACAGCCACAATGGGCGGCATAATGTTCATAACGGCGGTAATAATCACCTTTGCCGTCGGAATGGTCGTAATATGCTTAAACGGAGCGGACATAACGGGCGGCGACAAGCGCGAGTTTATTGTGTCGCTTTCTGGAGTAATAATGGCGCTGTTTTTCGGAGCGGTAGGCTTTCTTGACGATTATATAAAGGTAGCGAAAAAACGCAACGAGGGACTTACTCCCATACAGAAAATAATTTTCCAGGTGCTTATAATTGCCGCATATTTCGCGACTGTTTATATAAGCGGCTTTGCGAGAACGGTCATCGCTTTCCCGTGGGGCTGGCAGTGGGATATGGGAATTTTCTACTATCCCGTAATGGGTCTGGGCATTCTTTATCTTGTAAACGCCGTAAATCTGACGGACGGAATAGACGGACTTTGTTCTTCAGTCACAGTCATATACTGCGCGGCATTTGCGGCCATATCGGGAATACTCGGAATGTTCGGAGAGTCGCTTTTAGCGTTCTGTACCGCGGGCGCTCTTATCGGATTTCTCATGTGGAATTTCCCTCCCGCAAAGGTGTTTATGGGCGATACGGGTTCGATGTTTTTGGGCGGTATCGTCTGCGCGCTGGGAGTAGGCTGCGGCGCGGAATTTTTGATGGTCTTGGCGGGAATAATTTACGTTCTCGAGGCGCTTTCGGTCGTTATACAGTCTACGGTTTTCAAGATAACAAAGAAAATATACCACACAAAAGAGGGAAAACGCCTGTTTAAAATGACGCCCATACATCATCATTTTGAGATGAGCGGCTGGAGCGAGATAAAAATAGACGTTGTTTTCTCTGTTATCACGGTAGCGGCAGGAGCGCTTTCGGTCTGGTTCGCCGTGATGATGTTCATGAAATAAAGTCAGAGTAAAATTTTGGTTCGGAGGGAGCTATGGCAGAAATGACCCGTGCGCCAAAAGGCGCGGTAAAAAACCGGAAAAACAAAGACCCGAACAGGATACGTTTTTTATCCGTGCGCGGAAGAGTAGACATGCCTATGACGGTCATAATTCTGGTACTTCTTGTTTTTGGAATAACTATGATGTTTTCTGCGGGACACGCCCAGTCTTATGTAGATAACGACGGCGACAGCTTTGCTTATACCGTAAGACAGGTAACCGCCGCGGGGATAGGTCTGGCGGGAATGGTGCTGCTTTGCTTTTTTGATTATCGCTTGCTCCGCCGCGAGATGTCTTTGTTCGGCGGAAAGGTTAAATTTACTTTGGCACACATACTCCTAATAGCGACGCTCTTGCTCAATTTTATGTGTATTTTCGGCGTCGAGGCGGAGGCGGGACAAAAGCGCTGGTTGCAGATACCGCTTTTCGGAACGTTCCAGCCCTCGGACTTTCTGAAAGTGAGCCTTATCATCTACATGGCGTATTACATTCATAAAAATTCCGACAACATAAGGCGCTTTTGGGTAGGAATAGGAAAACCCGCGCTTCTGTTTGTGATTGTCGCGTTTATAATGGGCAAGATACAGTCGCACCTTTCGGGACTTCTTATCATGACTGCGATATGTGCTGTAATGCTCTTTGTCGGCGGGATCAATATGAAACCCATTATCCCCGTAGCAATAGCGGCGATAGCGGTCGTTATAGTGATGATTTCCCTTTCGGGATTTACATATTTCGGCGACAGAGTTATGTACATGGATCCTCTTTCCGAGCCGGGCGACAGGTCGTATCAGAACTACCAGTCGGCTTTGGCGATAGGTTCGGGCGGAATATGGGGAAAAGGTTTCGGAAATTCAACTCAGAAATATTATTACCTTCCGTTTGCGGTAAACGACTTCGTATTTTCAATTCTATGCGAGGAATTCGGTTTTGTCGGCGGAATGGTGGTCATACTTCTGTTCGTTATATTTGTAATGCGCGGATTTGTCATAGCCTCTCATGCCGAGGACAGGTTTGGCTGTCTTATGGCGACGGGCATTACGTTCCATATCGGACTTCAGGCGCTTTTAAATATCGGCGTTTGCCTTTGCTGTATACCGAACACGGGAATTTCAATGCCGTTTTTCAGCTACGGCGGCACCGCGCTCATGCTTCAGCTATGGGAAATGGGACTTCTGTTGTCCATAAGCAAGAGAGCTAAGCTGAGATAAAACAAACGGTGGTGATAAAATGAACGTGTTGTTTGCGGCGGGCGGCACTGCGGGACATATAAATCCCGCGCTCGCAATTGCCGACAAAATAAAGAGCGTCTTTCCGAATACAAATATCCTCTTCGTCGGAAAACCCGACGGAATGGAAAAACAGCTTGTGACAAAAGCAGGCTATGAGTTTCGCGGGGTAGAGATGCTGGGATTTCAGCGCAAGCCTACTCCCGTAAACTTAGTAAAAAACGTAAAGGCGGCGTATTGTTATTTCATTTCGGCAAAGCGCGCCGTTAAAAAAATTATCGAGGAGTTCAAGCCCATGCTCGCCGTAGGCACGGGCGGCTATGTCACGGCTACCGTTCTGTCACAGGCGGCGGCAATGGGAATAAAGACCGTCACCCACGAAAGCAACTCATATCCCGGTCTTACCACAAAAATGCTCTCGAAAAAAGCGGATAAAGTGCTTCTTGCGACAGAGGACGCCGAAAAGTATCTCAAAGACGCATCGCGCTGTGTTGTAACGGGAAACCCCCTCAGAACGAATATTCCCATAGAGGACAGACAGTCCGCGCGAAAGCGCCTGGGTTTAAAGGACAATTTTACCGTTTTGTCCTTTGGCGGCTCTCTCGGCGCAAATCATATAACCTCAGCAGTCGCGGAGCTTATAAAATGGGAGCTTAAAACGGGCGAAATAAATCATATCCATTCTTACGGCACTCGAAGCCGCGATATGTTTTATGAAGAACTCCGGAAAAACGAAATAACCGAAGACAAGTCGCGTCATATCTTCCGCGATTATATCGACAATATGTACACCTGTATGTGCGCGGCGGATTTAATTATATCCCGTTCGGGAGCAATGACCGTAACCGAGCTTACGGAAATAGGCAGAGCGTCCGTTCTTGTGCCTTTCCCGCAGGCGGCGGAAAACCACCAGTATTTCAATGCCAAGACCCTCGCCGACAAAAACGCGGCGATTATCATAGAGGACAAGGACCTGACGGGAGAACTGCTTGTTGAAACGGTTTCAAGGCTGTATGAGGACAGAAACGCTCTTCTTGAAATGGAAAGAAACGCGGGCTCAATGAAAAAGTCGAACGCGTCCGACGCTATACTTAAAGAAATAATCGACCTTTTCGGAAACGATACCGGCGCGTTTACAGACTGTAGATAAAGCCCCATCTACTTCGTCAGCATAACTGCGGCAGGCACAAAGCCTAGCCGCAGCCACGCTTCCTCGTATCTGGGACTTTCTCTACAGTCTGAAACAAGAGTAATTATACAGCTTGTAATCCAACAAGCCCTAATCACAAAAATTCCCCTTTCAACATATTATGCTCCAGCATAATTGTTGAGAGGTGGTTTTATGGATAATCAGCCCAGACTTATAATAAACGGCGGCAAACGCCTTGAGGGAGAAATTGCCGTTCAAGGCTCGAAAAACAGCGCGCTTCCTCTTTTATCCGCGGCAGTTCTTGCGCGCGGGGAAAGCGTTTTTCATAATTGCCCGAAGCTCACCGATATAGACGCGGCTCTGAGGATACTTTCCTGTTTAGGCTGCAAATGCAAAAGAAGCGGCGATACCGTTTCAGTAGACGCTTTGCATATCTCGGAAAACGAGATCCCCGACAGCCTTATGCGCCGTATGCGCGGAAGCGTTATATTTTTGGGTTCTGTTCTCGGAAGAACGGGGCGCTGCCGTTTGTCTTTTCCGGGAGGCTGCGATATAGGCTCAAGACCCATCGACCTTCATTTATCCGCATTAAGACAAATGGGCGCGGTCATAACCGAAGAACACGGCTACCTTGATTGTGAAACTCCGTCGGGACTGCGCGGCGCGAAGATAACGCTCTCGTTTTCTTCCGTCGGCGCTACGGAGAATATCATGCTCGCGGCGGTGCTTGCAAACGGCGTTACGGAAATACATAACGCCGCGAGAGAACCCGAGATAGTCGATCTTGCAAATTGCCTCAATAAATTCGGCGCCAGAATAAACGGCGCAGGGGAAAGCAGTATTTACATCGAGGGAGTTTCAAGGCTCAGCCCCTCGGAACATACCGTCATTCCCGACAGAATAGTCGCGGGAACGTATATGTGCGCCGCGGCGATGACGCGCGGAGAGCTTATACTGACGCATTGCGAGCCTTCGCAGATGAACGGTTTTATTCCCGTTCTCGAACAAATGGGAGTGAGGGTATACGCATACGGCGACGGAAAGCTGTATCTGAGCAGCAGAAAAAAGCTCGTTGCTCCTCAGACCGTCCGCACAATGCCTTATCCCGCTTTTCCTACCGACGTTCAGGCACCTTTTACCGCGCTGTGTTCTACAGCCGAGGGTACGTCGGTATTTGTAGAAACGATATTTGAAAATCGCTTTCGTCATGTATCCGAGCTTATAAGGCTCGGAGCGCAGATAAAAGTCGAGGGCAGAGTTTGCGTTATAGAGGGCGTTAAAAAGCTTTCGGGAGCAAAACTTTGCGCGACAGAGCTTCGCGGAGGAGCGGCGCTTGTCGTTGCGGCTTTAGCGGCGGAGGGAACTACGGAAATAAGCGGCGTTAATTATATAGAGCGCGGCTATGAAGCAATAGAAAAGGAACTGCGCTCTATAGGAGCGGATATTAGAAAAGTTCAGAAGATACAGTAAAAAACAGGAAGTGAAAAAATGGAAAAAAAGCCTGTACAGCATAACAGAAAACCGACTTCAAACAATGCGCCGCGTTCGCAGCATGCGCCTCAGCGTACACCGCAGCGCAGCGTAAAAAAGAACACGGCAAATTATAAACAGTCGGATTTTATAAAAGCAAAGGGAAATCTTCCGGGAAAGCCCTTGAAAAATAAGAGAAGACCTCCTGGCAAAAAAACCGCTCCTCAAAGGAACGCGCCTTATAATCAAAAAGCCGACAGGGAGCTTTCCCGCGTTATGGCTGAAAAAACTCCCGCAAGCAAAAAACGCAAGAACCGCGGTAAAAATTATATCCTGTATTATATCCTTGCGGCGGCAGTTGTTGTCGTTGTGCTGGTAGTTCTCGCAAATACCGTTCTGTTCAGGCTTTCGGACATCGAAGTCACGGGAAACGTCCGTTATCTGCCCGAAAATATAATCCAAGGCTCTGAGCTTAAAACAGGCGAAAATCTCCTCTATATAGACGAAGCAAAAACCGCGAAGAATATCGTGGACAAATGCCTTTTCGTAGATGAAGCCGAGGTCAGAAAGTCGTTTCCGACAAAGGTAATTATTACCGTAAAAGAAGCCGAGGTGTGCTTTGTGGTTTCGGAAAACGGCATAAACGCGGAAGTATCGCGCGGCGGCAGAGTAATTGAACAAACGGATAATGCCGAAATAGACGGCGTTATAACTCTTATAGGATACGAACCCGAAAGCCTGGAGCTCGGCGCATGGCTCAAATCAAGAAACGAAACAAAAACCGATTTCCCTTGGGAAATGCTTGAACTTATAGATAAGACCGATCTGAACGGCGTAACGGAAATAGACATGACCGACAGATATTCTCCGAAAGTTTCCGTAGACGGCGGCAGAATAATATTAAATCTCGGAAGCGCCACGGAGCTTGAAAGCAAATTTATTGTCGCAAAAAATCTTATTGAAGAGCAGATCGGCGCGGAAGAAAAAGTCGTTATCTCCCTTTCAAATCCCGAAAAGCCCGGCGTTCGTCCGATAAACGACGGCATACCGACAGTGCCGGAACAGCCCGAACAGCCCGACGGATCCGCCGACGAAACGCAGAGCGGAGATTCCTCACAAAGCTGATTTCCTCAAAAATCGGCATGGAAAAATAATATTTATGAAAAATATAAAAAAATAGTTGCAATTTTTTATGAGATGTGCTATAATAAATTGAATATAAAAAAAATATCCGATCCGAGGAAGTTTATTAAGGAGGATTTTCAGATATGGCATTCATACCGGATAGTTTGGACGACGGATTTGAAGTCGCCGAGGATTTTCAGCTTGCGACGCAGATAATGGTTTTCGGCGTCGGCGGTGCAGGCGGAAACGCGGTAGAACATATGGTAAATTCGGGAGTGGGCGACGTTGAATACGTTATAGCAAATACGGATGTCGCCGCCCTCAGAAGCAAAGACGGAAGCAAGATGACCCGTATCCAGATAGGCAGAAAAACGACGCGCGGTCAGGGCGCGGGAAACGACCCCACGAGAGGAAGACAGTCTGCCGAGGAAAACCGCGACGATATTGCTGATAAGCTCGACGGAGTGTCGATGTTGTTCGTCGCTGCGGGAATGGGCGGTGGAACAGGAACAGGCGCGGCTCCCGTTATATCCTCCATTGCAAAAGAAAAGGGAATATTGACAGTAGGCGTTGTTACAAAGCCTTTTGATTTCGAAGGCAAGCCCAAAATGCGCGAGGCGCTGAAGGGCGTAAACGAGATGAAAAAGAACGTTGACGCGCTTATAGTTGTGCCGAACGAGCGTATAAAAGAGCTTAAAGGAAGCAATATCACGATAAAGAACGCTTTTGAAAAGGTCGATGAGATACTTACAAAGGCTGTTATGGGAATTATTTCCCTTATCCATAAGACAGGTTATCTGAACATAGATTTTGCAGATATTTGCTCGACGCTCAGAGAGTCGGGAATAGCGCATATGGCTATCGGCACGGGCAAGGGCGAGAGAAAAGTCGACGAGGCTATAGAAGAAGTTATGAACAGCCCGCTGCTCGAAACCTCTATTTCGGGTGCAAGACGCGGTCTTCTGAACGTAAGTCTTCCCGAATCGTTCGAACTTGAAGAGTTTGATTCTCTGATGAAGAAGATAACAGAGAATTTCGACACCGAAGCGAAGTATAAATGCGGAGTTGTTTTCGATGAAACTCTTGAAAAAGACGAGATCTCGATCATAGCTATTGCGACGGACTTTGCTGACGAGGATCCCGAGCCTGTTGTAAATATCGCGGTAAACGCCGAGGCTGCTCCCGAGACAGTTGAAGCTGAAGAAGAATTTACGCAAGCGGTATCCGCGGGAGTCAGAAGAACAGGCTTCAGCGAAACGCAGGATATAGACACGCTTCTCAGAAAATTTAATCAGGGCAGAGAAAACTGATTTATTTAAAACGATTAGCTTAAATGTCTCCGTTTATATCGGAGACATTTTTCTTAAAACACTTGATTTTTTTGGCGATTTGTTATACAATATAATATGAGTAATTTTACGGATATATTCTTAAAAAATGCCCGAGCGGCTGACATTCGGGCGTGCGAGGACAAGTGAAAATATGGATAAGATTATAGCGTTTTTAAAAAACAAATGGTTTCGCCTGGGAATATCAATATTGTGCTATGGATATACGGCGTTTCTTATATGGGTCGCGTGGCTTTGCCTTGGGTATTATATGATACTCGAAAACCCCGCGCCGCTTTTTATACTTTACCTTTTTGTAAACATGGCGTCTTTGGGTCTTTTGATATACACGAGAAAACAGGTCGTAACGCAGGTAAACACTTTTCTTATTCCTATAGCGGTATTGGCGCTGTTGGTATTCGGATTCGGACATTGGTTTATAATAGTGCCTCCCGCGGTAGTTATGACAATTTCGTTTTTTGCCGCAAGATCAAACGAAACTCTTAAGACCGTTTTCGGGACTATCTATCTTCTGATGTTTGTCGTGGGCGTTGCGGCGTTTTTCGCCATACAGATGTTTATGGGAAAAATAAGCTTTACGGGAGTAGATCTCAGCCGCAGAGACGCTTCTTATGAGTATGTTTCAAAGTCGGGCGATTATCGCTTGATACGTTATCTCCAGGACAGCGGAACAAGAAAGACAGTGTCGTATTATGTCGAAGAAACGAAAGACGACTGCTCCATTCCGCTCGGAGAATGTAAAAAGGTCATCGGAAGCAAGCATCTCCATACCGCAGAATATGAAAACCTAAACGATAATATTGTCGAGTGGAGAACAGAAACGGTAGACGGAAATACGGTAGACGTTCCTTATGTAGAGGGTATCCGAAAAGAAAACCCGTATCTTATAAAACCGCTGGAGGAAGTGGAAGAATAATCTGAAAGAAATAATAAAACCGCCCGCAGGAGAGCTTATCTCCCGCGGGCATTTTTTTGTTTTTATGCGAATATAATGATTAAGGCGTTACGTCGGTTGAAAGCCCTTTGAGCTTTGCAAGACAGTTTGAACAAACGTTTTTGTTGTTGAATACCGTCATATTGCCGGCGTTGTTGCAGAAAATGCAGGACGGAGAATATTTTTTAAGTATTATTCTGTCGTCTTCTACAAATATCTCCATGCCGTCGCGCTCGTCAATGCCGAGGTTTCTCCTGAGCTCTATGGGAATAACAACTCTTCCCAGCTCGTCCACTTTCCTTACAATTCCCGTTGATTTTACCATGATACATTCCCCTTTTCTGTCAGAATATTGTTTATTATTAAACAGGTCATGTTATGCATTTTTATGTATAAAAAACAATAATCTCTCACCTGCAAACTTATTATACCATAATTTTACAAAAATGTCAATACTTTTATTGACAAAAATTTACAAAAAATAAATTATTTGCCAAAAGGTGATAAAAATGAAAGTAATTTTGATAATTATACCTATAGTTTCACTGATATTTTCGGCGTTAAGGGGGAATATAGGCGAACTTTCGGCAGGTATTATTTCTAAATCGCAAGAAGCAGTCGAGCTTGTTATTTCGATATGCGGAATGATGTGCTTCTGGAGCGGACTTATGCGGGTAGCGCAAAAAGCGGGATTGTTGGAAAAGCTGTCAAAATTGCTTTCCGTGCCGCTGGGTTTTCTGTTCGGGGACTTGAAGAAAGGCGGAAAAGCGATGAGCCTTATTTCCGCGAACATTGCCGCAAATATTTTAGGGCTGGGAAACGCCTCTACTCCTTTAGGCATTGCGGCAATGAAAGCAATAGCCTTAGAACAGCAAAGCGGCGACTATGCTACAAACGAAATGATAATGCTTGCCGTCCTTAATACCGCGAGCCTGCAGATAATTCCCGCGACAGCCGCCGCTCTGCGCGCGGCAAACGGCGCAAAATCTCCCATGGAAATTCTTCCCTGCGTCTGGATAGTATCGGCATATTCTCTTTTTATAGCGGTGCTTTCCGCAAAGCTGATGTCAAAGATAAAAGCCCGGAAAAGGGGAGAGCTATGACGGATTACATAATTCCCGTTCTTACGGTAGGAGTGCTTATCTATGCGGCAATAAAAAGGGTAGATGTGTTCGGAGCGTTCTGCGAGGGCGCGTCGGAGGGACTAAAGACCTGCGCGGACATTCTTCCCGCGCTTATCCTGCTGATAGTATGCGTAGGTATGTTTCAGGCGAGCGGCGCGGTCGAAGCGCTTACAAATTTGTTAAAGCCTTTATGCGAAGCGGTATCATTCCCGCCCGAAGCCGTGCCTCTGGTTATACTGCGACCGTTTTCGGGAAGCGGCGCAATGGCGGTTTATAACGAAATAGCAGCCGCAAACGGCGCTGACAGCTTTGCCGAGCGCGTAGCCGCAACGCTCATCGGCTCTTCAGAAACGACATTTTATACAATAGCCGTTTATTTTTCGGCAGTCAAAGCCAAAAAAACGCGCTATGCGACAGCCGCGGCTTTAACCGCCGACCTCACCGCATGGCTTGTCTGCGGAATAACCGTAAAGCTTTTGCTGGGCGCGTAGTTATTCTGTCTGTATAAAAAGTTTCTTTTCAGGGTTTAGAAAGGGGTCGCGGGGCGCACTCAGCGCACCGCACGAACCTGTCGACGTCTGACGGCTGCTTACCGGAGCAGCGGGTCGCAGGGCGCGCTCAGCGCCCCGCACTCACCCCCTTCCCCTTCGGGGAAGGGGGCAGGGGGATAGGGGAAAAAACGTTATTCAGAGAAATACCTTTTGACAAGAACAAAGGTTTTTATATAAACAGTTCTTTTTTGTTCACCGGACGAGTAAATATTATTGAGGTGATATTTATGAACACAAAGGAAATCTTAATGAAAATTATTAAACGCAAAAATACGGAAAATGAAAACGCAAAACTCCGCAGAGAATACAACCGTCTTCTTGACCGTCTTTCGGACATACGGACAAATTTTGATTATACAGACGATCCGTTTTCAATAGACGCTCTTATCTACGAAGAAAACGCGACGATTTGCCGACTTCACGAGCTTTATCAGCAAGCGCGAAAAAACAAAATAACGCTTGAAGCTTTTGAGCTTGATCAAAAATAAAATTGTTGAATATAATCTAAAAATTTGTACAAAATATTTATGCGGAAGAAAATCCGCTTAATAAATGTGAATTTTCACGGGAGGAAAATAAGTATTATGTCTAATCAGAATAAGCAAAACCAGCAGAACCAGCAGAACCAGCAGAACAACCAGAACCAGCAGAACCAGCAGAACAACCAGAACAACAATCGCTGATTATAATATCAAAACGGTCGTGAGGTTTCTCAGTTCGGAAAGCTTGGGCTGAGAAAGCTCACGGCTACATAACAGATTTGTCCCGCCTGCGTATAAACGACCGCAGACGGGTTGTTTTATTACGTTTGTAAAAACAATTTTTTCGCGGATTTTTGAATACAAAAAAATTAAAAAAATCTATTGACAAAAAACGTCATATGTGGTATAATATTACGGTAATAGTTGTGGAAAGATGGCTGAGCTGGTCTAAGGCGCACGATTGGAAATCGTGTAACGGCTAAACCCGTTCGAGGGTTCGAATCCCTCTCTTTCCGCCATTAGAGATAAGAGGTTAGAGGTAAGAGGTTAGGGTTCAAACCCTAACCTCTTATTTCTTTTATTTGATGATTTAGAAATCAATAACTCATAAATCTGTTTCTTATCCACTTGCCGCTTTCGGAGAGCTGATTTTCTGTCCAGCCTCCGTTTGCTCCCGAGGAACTCAGTATTGCGCAGCAGGTTTCGTTTTTGTTTGCCAGCGCCCAGTTGCAATAGCTTATGTTAAGCTCGTCGAGAAGGTCGAGCCATTTTGTTGTTTCCGAGAAATTGTTTGCGCCGCCGCCCGAAGCGTCGCAGCATCCAAACTCCGAAACAAACACGGGCAGCCCGCCGTTTACGCAGTTTTTCAGCCTGTTTCTCAGGTCGTCTCTATGCGTATCGGCATAGAAATGAAGCGCGTACATAATATTGTCGTAGTTTAATCTGTCCGAAAGCGCCTGATCAATGTCCTGGCTCCATGTGGGAGTTCCGACGATTATTACCGCGTCGGGGTCGTTTGCTCTTATAACGGGAATAACTTTTTCCGCATAGGGTTTTACGTTGCAGCCCCAGCTCGCTCCGCTGTTCGGCTCGTTGCATATCTCGTATATGATATTCGGTTTGTCGGCATATTTCTTTGAAATGCTGTCGAAAAACTCTATCGCTTCATTTGTATATTTCATAGGATCGCCGGGATTTAAAACATGCCAGTCGATTATAGCGTACATATCCAGCTTTATGCAAAGATCAACGCCCTTTTCGAGCATGTCGCGGCTGCCTTGCTTGTTATTCATATAGCACTGTCCGTTGTTCCATTCGTCCACGTACATTGCAAGCCTCACAACGTTTGTTTTCCATTCGTCGCGCAGCGTCAGGAAAGCCTGTTCGTTTACAAAATCCGGAAACCATGTCAGCCCGTGAGTACTCATTCCCCTGAGCTGATATGGGTTTCCGTTTTTATCGACTAAGTTTGTTCCTCTTACCGAAAGCTGACCGTGTACCGAAACGGGAGTCCCGTTTTCCTGAATATCGGGGGTTTGAGAGTTTTGTCCCGAATTATCACTCGAACTGTTCGGCATACTGTCGGAGCTAATGAATGAATTGCTGTCGGTATCGCTGTTTAGATTACTGTCGGAATTACCGCTTGAATTACTGTCGGAATAACTGTCCGAAACGTTTGAAGAATTGTTGCTCGGCGGGGAACTGAATTCTCTATGACAGCCGCAGAGCATTGTTATTGACATAAACAGCGCGAGCGCGAGTTTTCCTTTTGTTTTTTTCATATTTTCCTCCTTGTGACAGATCGTTATCTTTTGTTCAATACAATAATTATACATTATCTTTCCGGAAATTACAAGTAGTATTATAAAAATTACACACAATGTCCATTATAAAATAAATCATTGACAAATACCGCCGAATTGTGATATACTGTTCTTTACGGAATTAAATCTTCTTGTTTGATATAAAGAACAGGTTTTATTTTGGAGGCAAACAAATGGATAAAGACAACGAGGTATTGTCGCTTATACCCAAGAGGAAAAAAGGACTTTTGCGTATAGTATTCAGCAGGATAGGTCTTGTGGCGTTATTGCTGATTGCAGAGTTCAGCATATTGTTTTCTTTCTATCACTGGTTCTCGGAGTATTTCAAGTGGTTTGCGCTGGTGCAGGCGCTGTTTTCCGTGGGCATGGTGCTGTATTTGTTCAACAGCACAATGGACGCTTCGGCGAAGCTTACGTGGCTTTTTCTGATAATGCTTTTCCCCGTGCCCGCGACAATAATGCTTTGGTATACGCAAACGGACGTTGGACACCGACTGACAAAACAGCGCGTTTCGGAGCTTATAGAACAAAGCCGCGGAATAATAAAACAGGACGAAGAAACAATAAACCGCCCCGAACTTATTTCATCGGGAACTGACGACCTTTGCCGCTATCTCAGCCGCTCGGGAGATTTCCCCGTATTCGAGGATACCGAGGTAAAATATTTTCCGCTCGGCGAAGATAAATTTGCCGCAATGCTGGAGGAACTGAAGAAAGCGGAAAAGTTTATTTTTATGGAATACTTTATAGTCGACGAGGGGTATATGTGGGGAAGTATTTTAAAGATACTTGCCGACAAAGCCGCGCAGGGCGTAGACGTCAGAGTGATGTACGACGGAATGTGCGAGGTGAGCCTCCTGCCGCATGATTATCCAAAGCGCATGGAAAAGCTCGGCATAAAGTGCAAGCCCTTTACCCCCATAGCTCCCTTTATTTCTACGGAATATAACTACCGCGACCATAGGAAGATCCTTGTTATAGACGGAAAGACCGCCTTTAACGGGGGCGTTAATTTGGCGGACGAGTACATAAATAAGATCGAGCGTTTCGGTCACTGGAAAGACACGGCGCTTATGATAAAGGGAAAAGCAGTAAAGAGCTTTACGCTCATGTTCTTGCAGATGTGGAACATAGATGAAAAAGAACCGAAGTGGGACGAGTGTCTTATTGAAAACAAAACTCAGACCGACGGCTTTGTAATGCCGTATGGAGATTGCCCGCTCGATGAAGACAAGGTCGGCGAAATGGTCTATATGGATATACTCAACAGGGCGAAGAGCTATGTGCATATCATGACGCCGTATCTTATACTTGACAATGAACTTGAAACCGCGCTTAAATTTGCCGCGCAGAGGGGAGTAGACGTTCGTATAATTTTACCGGGCATTCCCGACAAAAAAGCGGCTTATGCCCTGGCAAAATCGCACTATAAGTCGCTCGTCGGCGCGGGCGTAAAGCTCTACGAATACACGCCCGGCTTTGTACACGCAAAGGTCTTTGTGAGCGACGACGAAAAAGCCGTAGTCGGAACGATAAACCTCGACTACAGAAGCCTTTATCATCACTTTGAATGTGCAACGTATATGTATAAGACAAGTTGTATTTCCGACATAAAGATCGATTTTGAAGAAACGCTTTTAAAATGCAGCGAGGTCACAAAAGAAACCATACGCCGCGAAAAGCGCTATTATAAAATCGTCGGCGGCTTGATGAAAATAGTAGCTCCGCTTTTGTAATATACGCTTGGGAGTAGTTTTACCTTGACAAAGGTGAAAATTTATGTTAAAATAGGTAATATGAATTTTATTGGCAAATGCAGGTGAATGTATATTGAGAATAATGTCCGTAGACTTCGGCGACAGCCGCACGGGTCTTGCGATAAGCGACAAAAGCGAAATTCTGGCTTCGCCGCTTGTGACGGTGTACGAAAAGGATTTTGACAGATGTATGGAAGCCGTCGCGGAAAACGCCGCAAAAAACGGCGCGGAGCTTATTGTCGTGGGCGATCCGATAAATATGAACGGCACAAGAGGTCCCCGCTCGGAAAAATGCAGGCTGTTCGCGGATAAGCTGAAAGAAAAAACGGGGCTTGAAGTCGTTATGTGGGACGAGCGGTCTACGACCGTTTCGGCTATCTCGATAATGAATGAAAACAACAAGCGCGGCAAAAAGCGCAAGGACGCTTTAGACCAAGCGGCGGCTGCTATTATTCTCGAAAGCTATCTTGCATACAGAAAAAATCAGGGCAAATAAGTTTTGTTATTGACAGTTATGCACAAGTTGTGCTATAATGTCATTAAACGCTAAAGAATTTCGGAGGTAGAAAAATGGTAGTAGAACCAAAGGTCAGAGGCTTTATCTGCACAACGGCTCACCCCGTAGGATGCGAAAAAGCCGTAAAAGAGCAGATAGACTATGTAAAGTCAAAGGGAAAATTAAACGGGGCTTGCGCAAAGAAAGTCCTTGTGTTAGGCTCGTCGATGGGATACGGGCTTGCTTCAAGAATATCGGCGGCGTTCGGAATGGGCGCGGCTACGCTCGGAGTTATGTTTGACAAGCCCGGCTCGGGAAATAAAACGGGCACGTCGGGCTGGTACAATACAAAGGCGTTTGAAAAATTTGCGGCAGAAGAAGGGCTTTATGCAAAGACGATAAACGGCGACGCTTATTCGGAAGAATGTAAAAAAGAAGTAATCGACGCTATAAAAGCCGATCTCGGAAAGGTGGATATGGTGATTTATTCGCTCGCAGCTCCGAGAAGAACGGTAGGAGAAGTCGTTTATAAAAGCGTTCTTAAAACAACGGGCGCTCCTTATACCAACAAAACAATTGACCTCAGAAACAACACCGTGTCCGAAATTACAATTGAACCCGCGAATGACGAGGAAATCGAAGCTACCGTAAAAGTCATGGGCGGCGAGGACTGGGAGATGTGGATAGAGGCGCTGAAAGAAGCCGACGCAATTGAAGAAAATGCCGTGACTATCGCTTATTCCTACATCGGTCCCGAAATAACTCACCCGATGTATTATGAGGGGAGCATAGGCAGAGCGAAAGCCGATCTCTTGGAAAGCTCACGGAAAATAACAAAGAGCGGCATACGCGCGTATATTTCTGTAAACAAGGCTCTTGTTACGCAGTCGAGCGCGGCTATTCCGATAGTGCCGCTGTACATTTCAATTTTGTACAAGGTCATGAAAGAACACGGAACGCACGAGGGCTGTATCGAGCAGATGCAGAGGCTTTTCAAGAGAATATCCGAAAACGACCTTAATCTTGACGACGAGGGCAGAATAAGAATGGACGACCTCGAAATGAAGCCCGAGATTCAAGCCGAAATAAGCAGGATATGGGAAAAACTTAACCGGGATAATTTCAAGGAATTTACCGACATAGACGGCTATTGGAAGGATTTTTACGCGCTGTTCGGGTTTGGGATCGACGGTGTGGATTATTCCGCTGATGTTGAAATATAATGCGTGTGTTTACGCAGATGAAAAATTAACAAAATAAAGGAGAGCATAAAAATGTACGTTACTTGTCTTGACCTTGAGGGAGTTCTTGTACCGGAAATATGGATAGCGTTTTCGGAGGAGTCGGGCATACCCGAGCTTCGCCGCACAACGCGCGATGAGCCGGACTATGACAAGCTGATGAAATTCCGCATAAACATTCTGAAAGAACACGGTCTGGGACTTAAAGAAATTCAGCAGACAATAGAAAAGAT
The DNA here is from genome assembly GCA_947631115.1 of uncultured Clostridia bacterium. Classification (GTDB taxonomy): domain Bacteria; phylum Bacillota; class Clostridia; order Oscillospirales; family Ruminococcaceae; genus CAG-115. The sequence goes on along the minus strand of CANRKB010000020.1, from coordinate 591 downwards.
AGAGCCTATGGAGGGCGCGAAAGCGTTTTTGGACGAACTTCGCGAGTTGTCGCAGGTAATTATAATAAGCGACACGTTTACGCAGTTTGCCGCGCCGCTTATGAAAAAGCTGGGGCTGCCGACTATTTTCTGCAACACGCTGGAAGTTGCGGAGAGCGGCGAGATAACGGGCTATAAGATGCGCGTTGAAAAGTCGAAGCTTACGACGGTAAAGGCGCTTCAGTCGATAGGATTTGAAACGATAGCGGGCGGCGACAGCTTTAACGATCTCGGTATGATAAACGCTTCTAAGTTTGGATTTTTGTTCCGTTCTACGGAGCAGATAAAGAAGGACAATCCGAACCTTCCGGCATTTGAGGATTACGGAGAATTGCTCGGGTACTTAAAAGAGTGTTTGGCGAAGTAGAAGTAAGAGGTAAGAAGTAAGAGGTAAGAAACTGTTCAGAGCGGCGGACAACGTTTAAAATAAAAACCGCCTACGGGCGGCGGCGCAAAAGTTTTTTGAAAGGGGAGTCCAGAGGGGAAAAATTTTTTTCAAAAAATTTTTCCCCTCTGGCAGGGGTACGGGGGCAGCGCCCCCGTCGCGTTAGC
>CANRKB010000019.1 GCA_947631115.1 uncultured Clostridia bacterium | reverse complement strand
TTGCAAGTTATAATTTAAAACCACTTTTCGGGTAGTGCGCATTTTTACGGTTTTTGCGGAGCAAAAATTGAATTGCCGGAAGGGCAATTCAAAGTAAAAATGTGCAGCGTTGAAGTCCACCGTAAAGGTGGACTTCAATGCGTGTCTAACCTTTACGAAAAAGATTTTTTGCAAGTTATAATTTAAAACCACTTTTCGGGTAGTGCGCATTTTTACGGTTTTTGCGGAGCAAAAATTGAATTGCCGGAAGGGCAATTCAAAGTAAAAATGTGCAGCGTTGAAGTCCACCGTAAAGGTGGACTTCAATGCGTGTCTAACCTTTACGAAAAAGATTTTTTGCAAGTTATAATTTAAAACCACTTTTCGGGTAGTGCGCATTTTTACGGTTTTTGCGGAGCAAAAATTGAATTGCCATAAGGGCAATTCAAAGTAAAAATGTGCAGCGTTGAAGTCCACCGTAAAGGTGGACTTCAATGCGTGGTGCCGCTGACCGGACTTGAACCGGTACGGATGTTACTCCGAGGGATTTTAAGTCCCTTGCGTCTGCCTATTTCGCCACAGCGGCGTAACCGAAAGCACGAGCTGTTGACAGAGTTGTCTGCAAGCATGCTTTGCGTGAACAAGTACATTATATCACAATAAAACGAATTTGTCAAGATGTTAAAATCACTAAACGGTATTTGACAATTTCGCAAAGATGTGATACAATATATAGGGTCGGAAGTTTTTGGGAAGATTACTGCCGTATCATAAAAATCAAGAAAGGAAACCGCTTATGGAAACCGTGGAAATACTCGCGTTGGTTTGTTCGGGGATAAACGTTGTTTTGCTGATAATTATGCTTGTATTGCAAAGCAAAAGGAAAACCGACAGCCGGCAGGAAAAAATCGAAGAGGAGATAGACGCGCTGTCTGAGGATCTTGAAATTTTAAAACAACAGTCGGAATCAAATTCCAAGGCGCTTATGGACGGCGTGAGCAGAGTAAACGACTCGGTCGTAAAAAACATTTCAATGCTCGGCGACAATCTCCGCGGTTCTCAGGAATTGCAGCAGAAAAACGCAAACGAAAAGCTCTCGCGGCTTGAAAGCGAGTTCTCGAAGATAAGCGGCGACATCTCGTCTTCTCTTGAACAGATAAGAAAATCAAATACCGAAAGTATTGATAAGCTTCGCAGCGAAAATCAGCATAGCCTCGACAGAATAAACAACAACGTAAGCGAAAAGCTCTTAAAGCTTGAAAACGACTTTAACAAGATCCGCGAGGATATACTCGCTTCGCTTGAGAGTTCCAGAAAGCAAAACTCTGCGGATCTGGAAAAGCAGCGCGACGATAACCGCCAGAGCCTCGACAGAATAAACAACAACGTAAACGAAAAGCTCTTAAAACTTGAAAACGACTTCAATAAAATCCGCGAGGATATACTCTCTTCGCTTGAAAGCGTCAGAAGATCCAACAGCGAGAGTATCGAAAAGCTCCGCGCCGAAAACCGTCAGAGCCTCGACAAGATAAACGACACGGTAAATGAAAAGCTCCAGAAAACGCTGAACGACAGGCTCACCCAGTCGTTCTCGGCGGTAAACGAGCGCCTTGAACAGGTACATAAGGGACTTGGCGAGATGAAGAGCGTTGCTTCGGGAGTTTCAGACCTTAAAAACGTTCTCGCAAACGTTAAGACAAGGGGCAATCTCGGAGAGATACAGCTCGGCGCTATACTCGATCAGATACTTGCCCCCGAGCAGTTCTGCTCGCAGCAGGCCGTTGTTCCCAACGGCAGCGAAAAGGTAGACTACGCCGTAAAGCTTCCAAGTTCGGACAAGAACGATTTTACGTATCTCCCTATAGACTCCAAATTTCCGCAGGACAGATATTCGGATCTCCTTGAGGCATATGAAAGCGGAGAGCCCAACGCCGTAAAGGAAAAGCGCGCGGCTCTTGAAGCTGAGATAAAGCGCGAAGCGAAGAGTATCCACGACAAGTATATCGCGCCGCCCTACACAACGGATTTTGCGCTTATGTTCCTGCCGTCGGAGGGACTTTATGCAGAAGTAATAAAAATGGGGCTTGTGGAAACGTTGCAGAACAATTACAGAGTTAACGTCTGCGGTCCGTCGACAATGGCGGCGATGCTGAACAGCCTGCAGATGTGTTTTCGCGCCGTTGCTATTCAGAAGAAAAGCGGCGAGGTGTGGAAAATTCTCGAAGCGACAAAGAAAGAATTCGCGTCGTTCGGAAAAGTGCTTGACTCTGCGAGAAATCGTTTAAGACAAGCGGACGACGATCTCGAAAAGCTTATCGGAACGCGTTCGCGCGCTATTGCGAGAAGTCTCAGGAGCGTTGAACAGCTTGACGGCGACGACAGCAACATCTTAAAGCTTGAAGACGACGGTTTTTCCGACGGCGATGACGAATAACAAAGCGGGCTGTCGACAAGCGAGATGTTGTCCTCAATAATTATCAAATACAACTTTTTAGCACTCTCCAAGTGAGAGTGCTAATTTTCATCTTATTTTCACAAAACCGTGACATAGTTTTAACAAATGAGACTTAGAATATATTCAGAAAGAAAAAGAAAGGATTGATTCCGATGAATTTTAAAGAGGACAACGGCAAATGATAGTACGGTAAAGAATATATTTTTAGGAGGTATGTTTTATGTTTGATTTAAGACCCTATCGCAGAATGAACGATGCTTTGTACAACCCGTTCAATGAAATGGAAGAATTTGAAAGAAAGTTCTTTGGAGACTCACCGTTTTTCCGCAGCGGCGATATTGCGGAATTCAAGACGGACATTACGGACGAGGGCGATCATTATGTGCTTGAAGCGGATCTGCCGGGATTTGAGAAGAAGGACATTCATCTTGACATCACCGACAACACGCTGACGATAAACGCGGAGCGCCATTCGGAGCATGAGCAGAAGGAGAAGAAGGACAAGTACGTCCGTATTGAGAGGTCGTATGGAAAGTACAGCAGGCAGTTTGATATTTCGGGAATTGAAGCCGACGGTATCAAGGCGAAGTATGACAACGGCGTGTTGACGCTTAATTTGCCGAAAAAGCAGGAGAAGGCTCCGGAAGCAAGACATCTTGAAATTGAATGAGGAACATTAAGAAGCTGTTTTGAGCGGCAAACCGCTTTTCAAATTCTAACCGCTTACGGGCGGCGCACGAAAGTTTTTTGAAAAGGGTTTCCAAAGGGAAAAAATTTTTTTCAAAAAATTTTTCCCCTTTGGTCGCGGCAAAGCCGCGAAATATCGCAAATTAGCGCTAAAGGGTGCGGGGAAAACAAGAGTTTTCCCCGCATTGCCGTTTTCAAAACTATGTTTTGAAAACGGCAATCTTACAAAGATGTTTTGAGCGTGTAACAACCTCAAAAATAAAACCATCTTTGAGCGTGAAAGCAAATTCGTTTAGTTTTATCCACAGTGATAAGTAAGCGAAGTTCATAATGTCTATGTGCGTTTAAACCAAATCAGCATATAAAATAACGAAATACCTTGCCCCTTTTAAATTTCCATATAGACTTTTACTCACTCTTATGTTATAATGTATATTAAGGTAATTCTTGAAATTCAAAAAAGGAGTTATAAAGATGAAGAATATCACCGAACAGCTTATTCTGTCGCTTGCGCCGAACAGCGCCGCGGCGGCAAACGGGAAAAAGATCTCGTCGGGCGGCGGGTTTATAAACCGCTTTCGCTCTGAGGACGGAACGTTCTTTATGGGCGAATGTAAGGGCAGCGGGAAAAAACCTTATGTCACTTCCGCCGACTATATAGACGAAAACCGCCCCGTTTTCCGCTGTTCCTGCCCGAGCAGGCAGTTTCCGTGTAAACATTCGCTGGCGCTTATGTACGAGATGATGACGGACAAGGAGTTCAGCGTCTGCGAGATACCCGAGGATATTCTTTCAAAGCGCGCGAAACTTGCGGCAAAAGCGGCTAAAGCAGAAAACTCCGAATCAGCGGAAACCGAACAAACCGAAAAGAAAAAAGCCGCCGCAAAGAAAACGTCAAGCTCCGCAAAAAAGAAAAAGTTTAAAAAACAGCTCGAAGGTCTTGAACTCTGCGAAAAGGCAGTTAAAGAGCTTATCTCGGCGGGTCTGGGAACAATGGGCGGCGCGTCGCTGTCGAACTATCAGGAGCTTTCCAAACAGTTCGGCGACTATTATCTTATAGGAATTCAGCGCCTGTTCAACCGGCTTATAATTGAAATTACCGAGTATCAGAAAGACGGTCTTGAAAGCCGGTATGACGCGGCGATCGACACTCTCGAAAAGTTAAATTCACTTATCAAGAAGTCGAGAAAGTACATAACCGAAAAAATCGAAAACGACGATCCCGCGCTCGACGATACGGCGCTTTATGAAGAACTCGGCGGGAACTGGAAACTGACAGAGCTTGAAGCTATAGGAAAATGCGTGAAGAACGCGCGAATGGTTCAGCTTTCGTTTTGGGTGAACTTTGACGCCGCAAGACAGGAATATATCGAAACGGGCGCATGGATAGAGCTTAACAGCGGGAAGATCTATCTCACAAAGAACTTCAGACCGCTTAAATTGCTAAAGCGCATAAAAGCGGACGATTCGGTTTTCGGCGCGGCGAATGTGCCGTCAATGGCGGTTTATCCCGGAGAGGGCAATGTCAGAGCGCGCTGGGACAATGCAGATTTTGAGGAACTAAACGTAGATGATTTCAAAAAGCTACGCTCGTATGCTTCAACTTCAGTCAAAGCGGAAATAAAAGGCATTAAAAACTTTTTGCAGAACGCTTTGTCAAGCCCCGTCATCTATAAACTTATCGCTTTTTCGGAAGTAGATAAGATCGGAGAAAAAACAGTTCTAAAAGCAAAAGACGGCGACACGGCAGAGCTTAAAGACTATGACGAATACGAAATCATGACGGACCGCCTGAAAATGCTCCCCGACAAAAAACTTCTTGAAAACGGCGTTATGCTTTGCGGATTTCATTATGACAACGCCGAAAACAGGATCTGCGCACAACCGATGTGCATTATTCCCGACAGCGAAAACGCTGTAGTAAGACTGCTTTATTGACGGAGGTAATTTATGGATATAACAGCTGTTTCGGAGCTTCGCGCACAACTTCGCGCCGCGGCAATTTCGGGCGCTTCTCTGCTTTCGGAGAATTTCAGACTTAAAAGGGCGGTTGGCTCGTTCGCGCCGCTTAAAGACGCTTCTCCCGTTTTCGGGAAAATTTACGAGCTTTCAAGCTCGCTTGTTTCGGAAAACTGCACCGACCCTGCGGGAACGCTCCTTGACGCGCTGTCGCTTACGGATTCGGTAATGACTACGCTTGCGAAAGTCGACGTTGAGGGAGAAGCCGAAAAGCTCCCTGTTTTTGAAGTTCCCTCAAAGATAACAAACGCGCCGTATTCGAGCCTGTCAAAACTTATAAACGCGCTCAGCGGTTCGGGAAACGGCAACTACAAAATAATAACGGACGCTTTGCAGAATGAGCCCGAATTGTTCGAGGACTACCGAGTAAAGCCCGCGCTTGTCGAGTCCTTGGGCGCGTCTTACAGCGAACAGTCGGTTTTGGCGTTCGATACCGTAAAGAGTATGGGAAAGACAATGCTCCCGCTTTTAAAACATGGTTTCGACCCGAAGGGCAAAAAAGGAACGATAAACCGCATATTGCTGATAGACGAGCTTGGGGGAGCAGACGAAAACGACTTTTATCTGGAAAACATTCCGCTTACGGAAAAAGACGTGAAAAAGCTCCTTATCCGCGCTTTGAGACATGATGTGAGCAACGCCGACAAGCTTATCGAACTCGCGCAAACCGAAAAAGGCGCGATAAAAGAACAGGCTTTCCGCACGCTTGCAAGCCTTGACTGCGACAAGGCGCGGGAATTCTTTGAAGAAACGGAAAAGAAAAAACCGCAGGAAACTCTTGCATACCTGACTTACAGCCGCGCCCCTTGGGCGTGCAGGCTTGCCGCGAAGATAGGCAACCGCCTTTTCGACAACAACGACGGCGGAAAGTACAAGATGAACGGCCTGGGACTTGTGGACATTGATTATTTCGCATTTCAGGGCAAGACGGGCAAGGACGTTATAGAATTTTTAAGAAAAGCCGCCGCATCCGAAGACGAGGACAGAAAAACCCTCCGCTCGCGCATAAGAGAGCTTATAAACAACGCACTTGCGGTAACTGTCGCAACAACGGGCGACCCCGATATGTGCGCTCTTGCACTGGAGTTTGAGAAGAAATATCCAAAGCAGTTTGAAGAAAGCGCGTTTTTCGCGCATATATTGGGCAAAGACGACTGCACCGACTATTTCAAAAAGAAAATTCTCGAGGCAAAGGAACGCGCTCAGACTCAAAGCAACAAAAGCGTATTCTACTCGCCCGCGATGTCCTGCGTTAAGTACATAACGTGCATTGACGGAAAGTATTACATTCAGTATAAGGTGTATGACAGCCATACAGCCGCTGCGGAAGTGTACGAAACCTACACCGTTCCCATTCGCCAGCCCGTAAAGGAAAAATGGTTCGATATGTTTTTAAGCTGCGACTGGTATATGCCCGAGTATTTTGCAAGCGAACTGTACGACAGGAACGACAAAGAAATGCGCGAGAGATTAAAACAGTATTTCATCAATAGGGTAGTTTACAGCGAGGACTCTTTAAACTATCTTCTTATTCTTAAGGGTATGGGCTATAAAAATATCGAGGGGCTTGTATTCCGATATTTAAAGGAAAACCACATGAAGTTTAAGGACAAATACAAAGACGCGTTTAAATTCCTGCGGTTTGTTCCGAGCGATTATGAATATCTTTGCAAGGAAATGGACGACCTCGAAAACTATGCCAAAGCTAACAACATAACGCTGAACCTTGATTTAGAGGATATAAGGGCAGATATATATCACTTTTGGGCTCCCCAACATTAACAGACTGTCGATAAAGCCTCATCTGCGTCGTAGCGTTATCCGCAGAAGGCGGATAACGCGGCGGCTTACTGCGGCAGGCACAAAGCCTAGCCGCTGTCACTCTTCAGCGTTGCACGCGAAGCGTTCAATGCGGTATCTGGGACTTTCTCAACAGTCTGTAAGCTGATTTATTTACAGTATAATTGAAAAGTTAAAGGAGATTATTATGGACAATTCGATTTTAAGGCTTCCCGCCGAACAGCTTTTTGAAGATGAATTAAACGCGCTGATAAAAGCTGAGACCGACCCCGTTCCCGAGGGCTGGAGAATGTCGCCGAGGTCTGTTAAAACCTACATCTGCGGCGGCAAGGTCGGAAAAACCGTTATTACTCCGAAATATATCGGACACGAACGCCTTGTTGAAATAGCGATTGCAACGCTCGTCACCGACCGCGCTTTACTCCTTATCGGCGAACCCGGAACGGCGAAGAGCTGGCTCTCCGAGCATCTGACGGCAGCGATAAACGGCAATTCCTCGCGCGTTATACAAGGCACTGCGGGTACGACCGAAGAGCAGATATGCTATTCGTGGAACTACGCCATGCTTATTGCAAACGGACCGTCCGAGCAGGCAATGCTCAAAAGCCCCGTCTTTACGGCGATGGAAGAGGGAGCTATCGCAAGAGTCGAGGAAATTTCAAGGTGCGCGAGTGAAGTTCAGGACACGCTTATTTCCCTGCTTTCGGAAAAGCGGATAAGCGTTCCCGAATTGTCGCTCGAAGTTCCCGCGAAAAAGGGATTTTCGATAATCGCCACCGCGAATACCCGCGACAAGGGCGTAAACGATATGTCCGCGGCGCTTAAAAGGCGTTTCAATATCGTAGTTCTGCCCGCGCCCGAAACTCTCGAAGAAGAAATGGACATCGTGAAAACGCGCGTAGAACAGCTTTCGGGAAGTCTTGATCTCAACGCCGCGCTCCCTAAAGACAAGGTAATTGAAAAAATCTGCACTATTTTCCGCGAACTTCGCGGCGGTGAAACGCTTGACAAAAAGCAGAAAATAAAAGCGCCCGCGGGAGTGCTTTCGACCGCCGAGGCTATCTCGCTTTTGTGCAACAGCATGGCGCTTTCGGGAAGTTTCGGAAACGGCGATATTTCCGACGACGACATAGCCGCGGGGCTTCAGGGCGCGGTAGTAAAGGACGACAAAGACGTCGTCGCATGGAAAGAATATCTCGAAAACATCATGAAAAAGCGCGGCTCGGAATGGAGCGGACTTTACAGAGCCTGCAGGGAGCTTAACGAATGAGCGGCGTAAACTTTTTCGGCATACGGCATTTGTCGCCTGCGGGAGCGTTTTTCCTGCGGGAATTTCTCATTGAAACAAAACCCGAGCTTGTTATAATCGAAGCGCCTATGGACTTTGAAGACGCCGTTTCGGACATTGTGCGCAGCGAAACAAAGCCGCCGTTTGCAATTCTCGCTTATACGCAGAGCGTTCCCATAAGGACAATACTCTATCCCTTTGCGGAATATTCTCCCGAATATCAGGCTATAAAATGGTGCGATGAAAATAACGTAAAGCTTAAGTTTATGGACCTGCCGAGCGAAACTTTTCTCGCGCTTTCGGATGAAAGGATAAGAGAAGCCGAGAGCGATATTGACGAAAACAACAACCAGGACGAACAAGACGGGCAGGAAGCCGCGCCCGACCAAAAGCCCGACGTTTACGAGCTTCTTTCTGAAAAAAGCGAGGACGGCTCGCATGAAACGTTCTGGGAGAGAACGCTCGAACACTGTGAAAACGCGGAAGCTTATCACTTGGGCGCAAACCTTTTCGGCGCGAATGTACGCGAATTGTCCGAAAAGAACGGTATTGACGAAAAGGAAACCGCCCTGCGCGAGGGCTGTATGCGAAGCGTGATAAGAAGCGCGGTAAAGGACGGTATTTCTCCCGAAAGAATTGTCGTAGTAACGGGCGCTTATCATGTCGAGGGGCTGAAGACGTGGGAAACAGACGAAGAAATGCCGACGTTTCCTAAACTCCCGTCGCTTCACACGCTTATGCCCTACTCATATTACAGGCTCTCGACGCGGTCGGGCTACGGCGCGGGAAACAAAGCTCCCGCTTATTACGAGCTTATATGGAACGGTCTTTGCAAAAACGACCGTTTTTATGCGGCGAACGCCTATCTTTCAAAAATCGCGGAGAAAATGCGCGTAAGCGGAAACGCCGCTTCTTCCGCGCAGGTCATCGAAGCGCTGAGACTATCAAAAACGCTCGCACAGCTCCACGGCGGGAATATACCGACGCTTAGGGATATACGCGACGCGGCGACGACTTGTATAGGAGAGGGCAGTTTTGCCGCGATAAGCGCGGCGGTCGCCGATACGGAGATAGGAACGCGCCTTGGAGAGATACCCGAAGGCGTTTCAAGAACGAGCATACAGGACGACTTTTACCGCCTGCTTAAAGAATTAAAGCTCGAAAAATACCGCTCAGTCACCGCGCAGGAGCTGAAGCTCGACTTGCGCGAAAATTTAAGAGCAAGCTCGGAAAAGTCGGCGTTTCTCGATTTAAACCGCTCGTATTTTCTCCACAAGCTGCGCGTTCTGGGAATTGACTTTGCGCAGCTTATCCCGTCAAAACAGGACAGCGCCACATGGGCTGAAACATGGCGGATACAATGGACGACCGAATGTGAGATAGTTCTTGTTGAAAGCGCGCTCAAAGGCGACACCATAGAGCTTGCGGCGGCTTATGAGATAAAAGAAACCGTAGAAAACACGGGGGATATTTCCGTTATTGCAAAGGCGGTAGAAGACGCGTTCTGCTGCGGAATGTCAAAGGCGGCGGGCTATGCGGTAAACGCGCTGCAAGCAGCGGCGGCGGACAATATCCCGTTTTATGAAACAGCAAAGACCATGTTCAGTCTTTCAAACGTCATAAGCTACGGCGACATACGAAAAGCGGACTGCTCGGCGGTAGAGCCGATATTAAAGCAGCTTTACTACCGCGCCTGTCTTATTATGAGCGCTTCGTGCATTTGCGGCGACGACGCGGCAAAGGAAACGGCAAACGCGATAAATATGATAAACTCCGTGGAGCTTGCGCAGGGTTTTCTTGAAACGGAAAAATGGACGAAAGCGCTTTCGGAGGTGTCGTTTCGCGACGACCTTAACACCGTGCTTTCGGGACTTTGCGCGGCGATTCTCCTCGAACGCAACAAGATTACGAACGACGAGCTTAAAACCGAGGTGTCAAGAAGGCTGTCAAAAGGCGTTCCCGCGGACCTCGGCGCAGGCTGGTTCGAGGGGCTGGCTATGAAAAACCGAAACGGACTTATAGCGAGGCTGTCGCTTTGGGAAAGTCTGGACGATTATCTCAAGGAGCTTGACGACGAGGAATTTAAACGCGCGCTCGTGTTTTTACGCAGAGCGTTTGCGGATTTTTCTTCGGGCGAAAAGGACGCAATAGCCGAAAACCTGGGAGAAATCTGGGGACTTAACGGCGAAGAAGTGAGCGAAGCGCTCAATGCGCCTCTTGACGCGGCTTCACAACAGGTTATAGACGACCTTTCGGGCTTCGATTTCGATTTTTAATCAAAAGGTGAACATATGGATAAAACAGAACAAATGCAGCGCTGGCGGCTGATACTCGGACAGGAGAGCAAAAACCGCTTTGAAAAAATGGATATGCCCGCGCTTTCGGAAGAACAATTGCTTATGGACAGCGCCCTTGCCTCTATTTATAATAAAAGCGGCGAGGGCGGCTTTGGAACTAGCGGCGGCAAAGGACCTTCAAACCCGCGGATCTCCCGCTGGCTCGGCGACGTCAGAATGCTTTTTGACAAGGAGATCGTAAAGGTCATTCAGAATGACGCGATGACAAGATGCGGGCTGAAACAGCTTATTTTTGAGCCTGAGATACTCGAAAATGTCGAGCCCGATATTTCCCTCGCGTCCGCTATACTTACGCTCAAGGAAATGATACCCGACCGCTCAAAGGAAAGCGTAAGAGCGTTTATAAAGAAAATAGTCGACGACATAAATAAACTGCTCGAACAGGACATAAAACGCGCAGTCACCGCCGCAGTAAACAAGCGCGAACACTCTCCCATACCGTCGGCGTCCGCGCTCGACTATAAAATGACTATCCGCAGAAATTTAAAGCACTATTCGCCCGAACTAAAAACGATAGTTCCCGAGCATTTTTATTTCTTCGAGCGCGCTGCTTCTTCCGCCGCGAAAAAATGGACGATAATTTTAGACATCGACCAAAGCGGCTCTATGGGCGAAAGCGTTATTTTTTCATCAGTCGTAAGCTGTATACTTGCGAGCATGAATTCCGTAAAAACGCGCGTTGTCGCGTTTGACACGAATGTAGCAGACCTCACGGATAAATGCTCCGATCCCGTAGACCTGCTCTACGGTTTTCAGCTCGGCGGCGGCACGGACATTGACAAGTCGGTGGCATACTGCGAGCAGTTTATAGACGACCCGAAAAAGACGCTGTTTTTCCTTATTTCCGACCTTTACGAGGGAGGAAACCGCGCCGCGCTCATAAGGCGAATGGAAGAAATGAAAGCGTCGGGAGTTACGGTCGTATCGCTTCTTGCCGTAGCCGACGGAGGAGCGCCGTTTTATGACGAAAGCGTCGCTAACAAGCTCGCAAAGCTAGGTATTCCCTGCTTTGCCTGCAATCCGCAAAAGCTCCCCGAATTGCTCGGTCTTGTGCTTAAAGGGCGGGATATTGCCGAATTTTCAAAAACAGCGTATAATGCGGGAAAATAGGTGCGGTCAATTTTCTCTTTTCTTGTACAGTGCAATTGACAATACCCATGACAGCGCGTAAATTCCCGCTCCGACAAGGACGGCCGCCGCAATTATCCCGAAGTTTCCGAGCTTTTCTATAAAATGCGATATAATTTCGTTGTCCCAAGTTGCAATATATAAAACGGTAAACGGTAGCACTATAATAAGCCTTAAAATAATTCCGTAGGGTCTTCCTTTTTCAACTCCCAGCCTGAATGAAACAGGAAGATCGACCGCTGAAACGACCAGCCCGACAAAGAACAAAAGCGCAAAGACCGCGTATTTTTCAAACTGCATTTCGTGAGTTATCAAGCCTTTTATCATGTGCGCCGCTATGATAACGACTAATGCCGAAAGCTGTGAAAATATCCCGATGAGATATTTTGACGAAACTATCTGCGCTTTTTTATACGGGAGCGTACCGCTGTATCTGTCCCAGCGGCTTTTCTCGTCGTCGGAAAGCAGATTTATGGGTATATTCGCCGTACTGCACGCCACAACCAACATTATAAAATCCGTGATGTCATTGAAAAAAATCGACGCCGATATAAAAAGCACATCTGTAATCAATATGATTTTATAAGATCTTATCGTCACATAAAAATCCTTTAACAACAAGCCTTTCATCATTTCTCCCCCTTTACCGTAAACAAAAACAGCTCTTCAATGCTTATGGGGCTTATGTTTATCCCTGCGCCGACCTTTTCCCTGCAAAACCATTGCCTCTACCCCGTAAGGGGTCTCAGACTGTATATAAAGCCCCATCTACGTCGTCAGCAGCACTGCGGCAGGCACAAAGCCTAGCCGCAGCACTGCTTCCTAGTATCTGGGGCTTTCTCTACAGTCTGAAATTTGACTTTTTATACCTTATCGCGCTTTCATTTAGCGTTTTGAGCTGTTCGGCTGTGCAGCGAACAATGCCGTACCGAGCTAAAAGCACGTCTTTTTCCTCACACAAAATGAGCTTTCCTTTGTGCAAAAACGCTATGTAATCGCAAAGCTTTTCGAGGTCGCTTATGATGTGTGATGAAATAAGTATCGAGCAGTTTTCGTCACGCGTGAAATCAATAAGCATATCCACGACTTCATCTCTCACCACGGGATCAAGCCCCGACGTCGGCTCGTCAAGAATAAGCAGCTTTGCGTTATGCGAAAGGGCGACAGCTATACCGAGTTTCATTTCCATTCCGCGCGAAAAAGTTCCGAACCGCTTTTTTTCGGGCAGCGAAAACTTTTCCGAAAGCGAATAGAACTTTTCGCTGTTCCAATTTTCAAATGTTCCGCGCATGACCATATCAATTTCTTTTAAGGTCAGGCATTTGGGAATACCGATAACGTCCGTCACCACGCCGACTTCCTGTTTTATCAGCTCAAGGTTTTTGGAGTTGTCGTTCCCGAAAATTTTTACAGAGCCGCCGTCCTTGTTGAGCATACCTAAAATGAGCTTTATGGTCGTGCTTTTTCCCGCGCCGTTTTCTCCGACAAGTCCCATAATACAGCCGCTCGGCAGGTTGAAACTAATATCGGACAGCTCGAAGTCCTTGAAATTTTTTGACAGGTTTTTAATTTCAATTGCGTTTTGTGTCATTTTTTATCCTCCATACTGAAATTTATCATTTCGATTATTTCTTCTTTGCTTATATTCCCGCACGCGCAAAGCTCGGTTATGCGCGAGATAAGCTCTTCTATTTTCCGTAGATTTTCCTCGCGGATAAGCTCGGCGTTCCTCGCCGCAACATAACAGCCCTTTCCCTGAACGGTGTAGATAAATCCCTCTTTTTCAAGCTCGTCATAAGCGTGCTTGGTTGTCAGAAAGCTTATGCGGAGATCTTTCGCAAGCCCGCGTATAGACGGCAGAGGCTCGTTTTCTTTAAGCTCGCCGCTTATTATCTGTCCTTTTATCTGGGAATAGATCTGGTTGTAGATCGGTTCGCCGTTTTTGTTGTCAATAAATATGTTCATAGTCATGACCTCTCTGTTATATCTGTTATAACTGTATAATATCACAACATAACAGTTTTGTCAACACCTTTTTTAAAATTTCAAAAATATTTTAAAATAAGCAACAGCGTGTAGCATAACTTCCCGAAATTTCCGCAAATCAAAAATATTTTTATAAAAAATGTGTATATTTTAAGAAAATTTAAAAGTTTATATTTCTTTTTTCAGAAAAATATGTTATAATGGAATTGTATTTTAAAAAGTAAGCTGTTTTGGCTATAACGATCAAACGAAAGGAATTTTTAATGAAACTAAAGAAAATTATTGTATTTGCATGCATCTTTTTGTGCGCGGCGATCCTGTCGGGGTGTGAATTAAAATTAGGTACAAACCCAAAGGTTGATCCGAAACTCGTTGTCGCAAAGCCCACAAGGCTTTGTTTTACGGGAGAACTTGACATCACCTTTGAAGAATTCAACAAGGAATATCTGTTTTATCTAAACGCGAACGGCATGGACGAGGAGACCTCCGACGCGGAAACGTGCAGGACGCTGCGCGAGTCTATAATAAACAATCAGATCTATGAAAAGATAATGATGTTAAAGGCAAAGGAGTTCGGCTGCGACACGCTCACGGACGAAGAAGCGCAAGAAGTGCAGAAAGAATTTGAAAGCGAAATTGAAGACCAGATAACTTCCTTGGGGGAGAACGCCGACTACAGCGACCTTTCCGAAGGAACGGAAATAACCGACGAAATGAAAAAAGAGCGCGGCGAGCAGGAATTCAACAAATTGCTTGAAAAATGCGGTATGGTGCGCGAGGATATTTACGGGTGGATAAAAAATTATTACATCTCGCAGAAGATGCTGAATTATTACTTGGATAAAGTCGACAAAACCGAATCGGAAAATATGCTGAACGAATATATCGAGGAAATAAAGACTATCTACGAAACCGATCCCGCGACTTATGAACAGGGCGGTTATTCGACATTCTGGATCCCCGAGGGTTCGCGCTATATAAAGCACGTTCTGCTCGGATTTGACGATGAAACTCAGGAGGCTATAAAGAAATACCGCGACGAGGATAACGACGAAGCCGCAAATCAGCTCAGAGAAGAAAAAGCCGCGGAGCTTGCCGACAAGCAGGCGGAAGTTGAAAAAGCGCTCGACGACGGCGAGAAATGGGACGACATTCTTCTCGAATACAGCGCCGACGCTGCGGGAAGTTCGGCATATCCCGACGGTTATCTCGTAGTTCCGAACGGGCAGTCTTATGTAAAGGAATTTCAGAAAGCGGCGTTCGTTCCCGAAAACGTCGGCGACAGAACGGTCTGCATTTCGGACTATGGCGTTCATATTATGATTTATGCGTCAAAAGCGGAGATAACGGAAGAACAGAAAAACGATATTCTCGATTATCTTTCATACAACATTGCTCAGAACGATCTGTCGGAAGATATGAGCAAATGGAATGAAGACTATGCGTTTGATATTGATAAAGAAGCGCTCAGGATAGAAGAAGAGGAAAGCTCAAACTGATCTAACGGAGTTGAATTATGAACACACCAATTTGTAATTTTCTGGAGAGGTATGAAAACGAGGGGCGTTTAAGACTTCATACGCCCGGACACAACGGCGCTGTTCCAAACGACATAACCGAGATATACGGCGCGGACAGCCTTTATCATTCGGATAAATCGGGCGGAATAATCTCTACGAGCGAGGCGCTCGCGGCGGGAGTTTTCGGAGCGAAGAAAACTTTCTACTCCTGCGAGGGAAGCACCCTTGCGATACAGACTGCATTGGCGCTTTTAAAGGCGCGCGGCTGTCAGACGATCGCCGCGTCAAGATATTCCCACCGCTCGCTCGTGTCTGCGGCGGCGCTTTTGAGGCTGGATATAAAGTGGCTCTATCCCGACGAGTTTATGAGCGCGGACGTTCCGTATAACATAAACGGGCTTTGCGGGACAGACGCTGTTTTTGTGACGAACATAGACTATTACGGCGGGACATGGAAGTTTGTCCGCCCGAATATCCCCGTTGTCATAGACAATGCCCACGGAGCATATCTGCGCTTTGTCGATAAGCGCAGATTTGGGACGGAATATCTCCACCCGCTCGAGCTCGGATTTCCGCTTATCTGCGCGGATTCCGCGCACAAGACTTTGCCTGTTCTCACGGGGGGAGCGTATCTGCATTTTGCTCAAGGAGAAGACTCCTCAAACGCAAAAGAGTTTATGGCAATGTTCGGCTCTACAAGCCCGTCTTATCTGATACTTGAAAGCCTCGACCGCTTTAACGCTACTATAGCGGACAACATACAGCTTGTAAACAACGCCTGCGACGCGGTAGCCGACCTCAAAGAAAGGCTCGAAAGAAACGGTATTCCCCTGAAGAAAAGCGATCCTCTGAGAGTTACAATAAACGCGAGAGAATACGGGCTGAGCGGTTTTGAGTTTGCGTCTTATTTAAGGACGAACGGCGTCGAATGTGAAATGGCTGACGAAAACTATGTGGTGCTTATGTTCTCGGCGACGTCTACCGTAGAAGACTGCGAGCGCGCGGAAATGGGAATACTGCTCGTTCCCGCGGCAGCTCCGAAGCCTTTTGTTCAGTATGCGCACATAAAGCCCGTTGTTGAAATGCCGATTTACGAGGCTGTTTTCAAACCGCGCAGGATAATTCCTCTCGAAGCCGCGGCAGGAGAGATCTGCGCGGGACTTGACTGTCCGTGTCCTCCGGGAGTTCCGCTTATAATGCCGGGCGAAGTTTTCGACCACAATGTTATAAACGCGCTGAAAATGCACGGCATAAAGAACGTATCGGTAGTATCAAAAGAAATGCTCTGATTTTCGGGCGTTGTTCAGCTTCGGCTCGTTTTAAAAGGCAGCTGTCGCGCGCGAAAGCTTTTTCTTCCGACGGTAAAAGCTTTACAGTCGCAAAGGCTTGAAGCGCGCTGGAAAATATTCTGCGAAAGCGCAAAACCGCGCGATATTTCACGCGGGAAGAAAACGGAATAAAGAGCGGTTCCGCGCCTGAAAGAAAGCTTTATACATACGTCTCCGAAAGAGCTTTTTGCGTTTTTCACCAGAGCAATTCCGAAAACCGTGATATAGCCGCTTGAAAATACGGCGCAGTAAAGCACTGTCTTTAAGATCTGCGCCTCGTTTAAGTTAAGGTAATAAAACATGAACAGCAGCGCCGAGGAAATTATAAACGCCCAAAAAGGGACGGTTATGTGTCCGAAAATTTTACTTGGCGGCGTTTTAAAGAGCGCGGCGTCTTCATTCGGTATACCGAAAAAGCGGTCGGAAATTTTCGCGAATGTTATTTCGGACGCGGCGGGAAATATCATATCGGCTCCGTAATAAACGGGAAAACGTTTTATGAACATGCATACCGCGGTCTTTCGCAAAAGCAGGGCGTTTGTATTTTGTACAAGCGCGGTTTCATATAATGTGATAGCGCCGCTTTTGACAAAAACGAATTTTCCGCTTTTTGAAAGGCGGTATCCCGAAAGCCGAATGAGCTTTGAAAGAAAAGCGAAGATCCACGAAAAAGTTGCGAACGCCGCCGCAAAAGCCATAATGCGCGGTACGGCGATATGGATAAGCAAAAGCGTTTCCGAAAGCTTTTCGGCGGTAGTCATAAGCGCGGAAATTATCCCGTCGAAATAGCTTCCGCCGACAATGCCGCCGATTTTTTGCAGCATGGCGGCGAAAAAGACAATTCCCGCGAGAGCGCGGGTGTCGATGAAAGCTCCGAACACAATCTCAAAAAAGCGCGGTCTTATGCAGTGTTCGGGCATTTTCGGAAGAAACGGCGGCTGTTCGTCGGCGCGAAGGAAAAATTCCGCTTTGCCGTTTAAAGTGCAGACCGTAACTTTCTTTGCGCGAAATACCCGCATTACGGGGGAAATTTCGGTGACTGTCTTTATTATCGCGGAAAGTGGAATTACCGCGGTTTTTTCGATGACGATACGTTTTGTGAGCGTGATTTTTTCGTCGGCGTATTCGAGTCTTACGAAAAATCTGCGCAGAATGTAAAACAATAAAAATTTCATAACAATTAACTTTGGGGGTTTAAATATGACGACAGGTTGTATTATCCTTGCGGGCGGCGCGGGCAAAAGAATGAAGTCCGAAAAGCCGAAAGTTTTGTGCGAGGTGCTTAAAAAACCTATGCTTGCATGGGTGTTGGACTGCGCGAAAGAGTTCGGGTTTGACAGGATAGGCGTTGTTTCGGGCAACAAGCGCGAAATGACCGAAAGCTTTATAAGCGAAAACTACGAGGGTATCCCGACTTATTTTCAGGACGAGCAGAAAGGCACGGGCGACGCCGTTTCACGCGCGGAAGAACTCATAAAGTCGGTGGACAGGGTGTGCGTTCTTTGCGGAGACGCGCCTTTTATTGACGCCGATACGCTTAAAAACGCCCTCGCGCTTCACGAAAAATCGGGCGCGGGAGTTACGGTCATCACGGCTGCTCTCGACGACCCGAAAGGCTATGGGCGCATTATCCGCAACAACAGCGGAAAATTTACCGAAATACGCGAACAAAAGGATTGTTCCCCCGAAGAGACCGAAATATGCGAGATAAACAGCGGCGCTTATTGGTTTTCGTCAAAAGACCTCCTCGACGCGCTGCCTAAACTAAAAAACAACAACGCTTCGGGAGAATACTATCTCACGGACTGCGTAGAGCTTATAGGAAACGCCGAAGCATACACGAGCGAAAATCCCGTTATTGCCTACGGAGCGAACACAAAAGCGGATCTGTACGAGCTGAACTCTGTCGCCCGCCTTGGCGTTTTGTCAAAGCTTATGGAAAACGGAGTTTGCTTTATTACGCTTGACGGCATTATAATCGGGAAAGACGTTGTCATAGGCGAGGACACGCTTATACTTCCGAACACCGTTATACTCGGCAATACCGTTATCGGCAAAAACTGCGAGATCGGCGCAAACTCCTGCATTACAGACTGCGTGATAGGCAACAATGTTATTTTAGACAACGTAAAGGCAACGAAGTCGGTAGTCGAGGACGATGTAAAGATAGGTCCTTTTGCCCAGCTTCGTCCCGGAACAGCGATAAGAAAGGGCGTAAAGATAGGCGATTTTGTGGAGATAAAAAACAGCGACATCGGAGAAAAGACCGCCGTTGCGCATCTTACATATCTCGGCGACAGCACGGTAGGGCGCGGCGTTAATTTCGGGTGCGGGTGCGTTACGGCAAACTATGACGGAATAAACAAATATCGTACGGAGATAGGCGACGACGCCTTTATCGGCTGCAACACGAACCTTATCGCTCCCGTAAAGATCGGAAACAACGCCGCTACCGCCGCAGGCTCCACAATAACAAAAGACGTTCCCGAAAACTCGCTTGCCGTAGAGCGCGGAAAAACGCGCATAATCGAGAACTGGGAAAAGAATTTCCTGCGCAAAAAGAAATAAAGTTGACTTTTCGAAAAAGGAGGCGGGCATTTGACGAGAAAAGAAATTGAAGAACGCTGTCAGAAATTGGGCTCTTCCGAAAGCAAATGCTCGTTTACCGGCGGCGATATATGGGGATTTATAGACATTTCCCCGCGGCGCGACGGTTCGAGAGGAATAGCCTTTTATGAAAATTCAATGACGATAAAGACAGGCAGTTCTTCCGACGTTATCGCTTATGACGATATTCGCTCGGTCGCTGTAATTGAGAGTTTTGAAAGCAGCTTTGCGGACGAGCTTGTTATTTCGACAGATGAAAACGAAATAAGGATCTCGGATTATTCTCTCGACAAGTCCGAGCTTAAATCGCTTATAGACAAGCTATGCAAGAAAGACAATATCCCCATTCCCGCGTTTGAAAAGCTTTTTTCAATAGAAAAAGACGATAATGAAACAAGGATAATTCCGACAAGACAGGCAGAAAATTCGGAAAATGCCGCCGACAACAACAGCTTAAATGAAGATGACAAGGTTATCGAAGACGAGCCTGCTGCTTTGGAAAATGAAGATAATTCGGAGGTTGCGGAAAGCGGCGAAAATTCCGATGCTTTAGTAAATGAAGAAGTTTCGGGAATTGCAAAAGCTGACGAAAAAATTTTTTCGGCTGTAAATGTCGAAAACAAAGGCGTTGTTTCGGAAAATGACGAAAAAGATTTCGACGAGCAGGAGGAGCTTGAACGCATAAGCTCAATGTCGCATGAACAGACGGTGAGTTATCTTGCGAACGCTTTTGAAGAGCTGAGTACTCCAAGCAGTCAGCAGAATGTTACAAATGAAAATAAGGCGAAAAGGTCTGAGCTTTCCGAAGAGCCTGCTGATGAGGATATTTATATAAAAGCCTGCCGAAAGCTCAGAGAGCTTTGCGAAGAAGAAAAGCTGTCTATGGAAATGATCGAAGAAGAACTCCGCAAAAATCTCATACCGTCGGCGGAGGTTTTTGCGAAGATAATTGAAAACAACAAGGAAATACCAAACGGGCTTTCCGAAAAAATAAATGAACTGAAAAATGCTGCGAACAATCTGGACAAGTATTTTTCATACGGCGAGGATATAGGCATAAGGACAATGTTTTTTATGCTGTTTCAGATGCTTTCTTATTCGGACAGGATAATTGAAGACCCGAAGACAAAGGAAAGCCTGAATGGTTTTTTCAGGAAATTCGGGTCGGCGGGCATCATACTTTCAATGCTCGATATGAGGATATGAGAATATGAGGATTAAACTGCCTCTTAAATAAAAACAAACGAAAGGGTCATAAGATCTATGCTTAACGAAACGGTGCTTGTAATTGATTTTGGAGGACAATACAACCAGCTTATAGCCCGCAGAGTGCGCGAGCATAACATTTACTGCGAGGTGATTTCCTACAAGACTCCCATTGAGGAAATAAAAGCCAAAGCTCCAAAAGGAATTATATTTACGGGAGGACCGAACTCGGTCTATCTTGACGACTCTCCGAGAATGACGGAAGATATTTTTAAACTCGGCGTGCCGATACTCGGAATATGCTACGGCGCGCAATTTATGGTATACGGACTTGGCGGAAAGATAGGAAAAGCAAATGAAAGCGCTGCTGCGGAATTCGGCAGGACGGAATGTGAGTTTGACACAAGCTCAAAGCTTATGAAAGGGCTGAAAGAAAGCTCGGTTGTGTGGATGAGCCACAACGACTACATAGAAGAGCTTCCGAAGGGTTTCCGCGCGATAAGTCACAGCGCGAAATGTCCGTATGGAGCGATAGAAGATCCCGAGCGCAAATTCTACGGAACGCAATTCCACCCCGAAGTAAATCACACCGAGCAGGGCTTTGATATGCTGGGAAATTTCCTGTACAACATCTGCGAATGTAAGGGCGACTGGACAATGGAAAGTTATGCGGAAACGGCGATACGTGAAATCCGCGAAAAAGTCGGAAGCGGAAAAGCGCTGCTTGCGCTTTCGGGCGGCGTCGACAGCTCGGTTGCGTGCAAGCTCATGGCAAAGGCTATCGGTCCGCAGCTGACGTGCATATTTGTAGACCACGGTCTTATGCGCAAAAACGAGGGCGACGAGGTCGAAAATGCGTTTAAGGACAGCGGTATAAATTTCGTAAGAGTAAACGCGGGCGAAAGATTTCTGACGAAGCTTGCGGGCGTGTCCGAACCCGAGAAGAAACGCAAGATAATCGGCGAGGAGTTTATCCGTGTATTCGAGGAAGAAGCGAAGAAGATAGGAAAAGTGGACTATCTTGTACAGGGAACTATTTATCCCGACGTTATAGAAAGCGGCACGGGCGACGCGGCGGTAATAAAATCCCACCACAATGTAGGCGGGCTGCCCGATTATGTTGATTTTAAAGAGATAATAGAACCGCTGCGTTTGCTGTTTAAGGACGAAGTAAGAAAGCTCGGCACAACGCTCGGCTTGGACAACAAGCTGGTATGGCGTCAGCCGTTTCCCGGACCGGGACTTGCGATACGCATAATCGGCGACATTACTCCCGAAAAGGTAAAGATACTTCAGGACGCAGACGCAATTTTCCGCGAGGAAATAGCGAACGCGGGACTTGAGCGCAGTATAAATCAATATTTTGCCGTGCTTACAAATATGCGTTCGGTAGGCGTTATGGGCGACGGCAGGACATATGATTATACGCTCGCGCTGCGCGGCGTTTCCACAAGCGACTTTATGACCGCCGATTTCTCGCGGATCCCCTATGACGTTCTCGAAAAGGTTTCAGTTCGCGTCGTAAACGAGGTCGGAAATATAAACAGAGTCGTTTACGATATAACAAGCAAACCCCCGGCGACGATTGAGTGGGAATAACGCATTCGCTCCGATAAATGGCTCAACTGTGCGGTTTGTTGACTGTTAAAAGGGCGAGTGATACCGATTTGATACCGAAATCGGGAATGATTATTGTGGGAAGTGCAGTATGGACAAGAGAACTCCCGAACAGATAAAGCGTAATATGCAAGCCTGCAAAAACAAAGGCTCAAAGATTGAGGTTATGCTGATGAAAGAGCTTTGGGCGCGAGGCTTGCGTTATCGCAAAAACGTAAACGGCATCTTCGGGAAACCCGATATTGTTTTTCTCGGCAAAAAGGTGGCGGTGTTCTGTGACAGCGAGTTTTGGCACGGCTACAACTGGGAAGAACGCAAGAACGATTTCAAATCTCGCCGAGAGTTCTGGATACCGAAAATCGAGCGAAATATGGAGCGTGACAAAGAGGTTACCGAAACGCTTGAAAGCCAAGGGTGGACGGTGTTTCGCTTTTGGGGGAATGACATAAAGAAGAATGCAGCAGTGTGCGGATAGGTGAGGTAAAATGAAGTGGAGTTATTATCCTAAGAATCAAAAAATACCGCCGAATTTGGCGCGTCTAATCGAAGCATTTTCAGAATTTGAAGACTCAATATTATCGCATACTCACAAATTAAAAAGCGATGATGTATTAAATATAATAAAACCCGGCTTGGAAAAAATCAATTACAAGGTCGAAAAAAGCAAAGCCGAAGCTGACAAAATCAGAGTACCTGCCATGTATGGCGAAAACGGTATACCACAGTTGGCTTTTGAGGTCGATGCATACAACGAATCCGAAAAGATCGTTGTAGAGGTCGAGGCGGGACGGGCTGTCACGAACTATCAATTTTTAAAGGATTTTTACGAAACTTGCTGCATGGTTGAGGCTGACTATCTTTGCATTGCAGTAAGAGAAATATACAGAAAGAGCTTTGATTACAGAAAAGTATGTCAATTTTTTGACGGTATGTACATAAGCAACAGATTCAAAATTCCTCTCAAAGGAATTTTGATAATCGGATATTGAGATATTGAATATATAAAATGATTGGCACTTCCGATATAGGTAATATTTAATAAATCAAAGGAGATGTAAAGAGTGCCGAGGAAAAATTGGACTCGCGACGAGACGATAATTGTATTCAATTTATATTGTAAAATACCTTTTCAGCGTTCATCTAAAAATCACCCGGAAGTAATCAAAATCGCCAATCTTATCGGAAGAACTCCGAGTGCCGTTAATATGAAAATAGGCAATTTTGGCAGCTTTGATGAAACACTTAAGGAAAAAGGAATTGTAGGACTTCAAAATGCCAGTAAACTCGACGAGCAGATATGGAATGAATTCTGCGGCAAGTGGGACGAATTGGCTTACCTTAGTGAAGAACTGATTGCAAAACTTCGAGGGGAAAAGGCTGAAGATGCCATTTCAACTGAAAACCTTCCCTTGGGGTCGGAGAGAATTACAGCGGTGAAACAAAGGGTGAACCAAAGTTTTTTCAGAACTACGGTACTTACATCTTACAATTCGGCTTGTTGTATTACGGGGATAAACAATCCCGAACTGCTTTTGGCAAGCCATATCAAGCCTTGGAAAGACAGCAATCCCGCCGAAAAAACAAATCCCAAAAACGGATTATGCTTAAACGCGCTTCATGACAGGGCTTTTGATAAAGGATTTATAACTGTAACAC
Organism: uncultured Clostridia bacterium; assembly: GCA_947631115.1. Classification (GTDB taxonomy): domain Bacteria; phylum Bacillota; class Clostridia; order Oscillospirales; family Ruminococcaceae; genus CAG-115. The sequence goes on along the minus strand of CANRKB010000019.1, from coordinate 3,622 downwards.
CAGATTTGATTATTCGGGTGTCTTCAAGTATAAGCGATATATACAATGGAGAAACCGTTGAGAAATTTTTTAAGTGCTATAATAATGCGAAAATCATCGAACCCGAGAAATTCGCTCCAAGTAAGGAATTTTTGGAATATCACAATGACGTAGTTTTTGAGTGCTGGAGGTGACAGATGAAAAGGATTTCAAGGAATGAATTCATATCAGGCGTGACAAACCTTGAACAGTTGTATTTACTCGAAGTCTTTGACGGCAAGGTGTTTCTTCGCAGCGACATAGAATACGGCGGAGATTTGCAAATTCCTCGGGTTGAAATAATGCGTTTTGAAATGAACACAGAAATGCCAATCAGCATCGCTTGTTCTGAATGTAGGTCGCGGTATACAGGCGGTATCAGCTTTATGGAATACTACGACGAATCCGAGGCTATAGCTTGCGCTTTAAATGATTTTTTGGGACTTGCAAACGATGCTGTCTACCTGTCCTGCAAAGAAAACGAGCTTTCGAATATTGCTGAAAACTTTACGAAAGCAAGCATTTATGCTATTTCAGAATAAAGTTGTTCTACGCAACTTCTTACAGACGGAAAATTGTATGCCGCCGACGCCGACACTAACAGAATTCCGAATATATACTATGACATTATAAAAATAATTCGCACCCAAGCAACGGGAACTTTTGAATATCACCGTTCCGCGCAAATCAAGGTCATATCTGCAGAGAGCGGTGAGGAGATTTGCAGCATTCCGATAAACGCGTTTATCGAGCAGACAAACAAGCTGCTTGCCGGGATAAAAGAAAATAAGGGCGGGAACGGTGCTTTTGAACTGCCCGATGTGTGGAGTTTTGCCGAGTCTGTAAAGTGCAGCTCGTTGAAAGCAAAATCGTCTGACAAGTCCGATATTCGGCTTATGGTTCACGATATTATGTCCGGAAGAGATGATACTTTCGGGTTCAGCATAAAGTCGCAGCTCGGCAGCCCGTCTACTCTTTTCAACGCATCGGGAGCGACGAATTTTATATATCGGATTGACGGCAAACAATTGAGCGATAAGGCAATTGAAACTTTCAACGGATTTAAGAAGTTCAAAGATAAGTTTGATTATCTGAAACTGCTCGGCGCAGACATAAGTTTCTACACAACAGAAAATGAAACGCTCGAATTTAACCTCAAAATGGTGACGGCAGAAATGCCCGAACTGCTTGCAGAGATGATAAAACACTATTATCAGGGCAAATCGCACTCAATTCCCGAGCTTACGGATATGGTCGCAAACAGCGGAATTGTGTCCACCAAGAACAATGCCGTATATTGCGCTCACAATGTCAAGGAAATGTTGACCAATATCGCGCTCGGAATGGTTCCGAACACGCTCTGGACAGGCGACTATGAGGCAACGGGCGGCTTTATAATCGTCAAAGAGGACGGTGATGTGGTATGCTATCATATCTACAACCGCAACGAATTCAAAAACTACATTTTCGCCGCTACAAGATTTGATACTCCGAGTCAAAGCAAACACGGCTTTGGTAAAATTTACGAAGAAAACGACGAACAGCGGCTTAAACTCAACGTGCAGATTAGGTTTGTGAAGTGATATTAAATGTAAAATAACATGGCGGCATTTTCGCGATGCCGCCATTTTACTATCTATGCAGCCTTTTGTTCGGTCGCAAAAACGCCTGCAACTTCTCTGCCAACCCCAAACTCTTGATAAACTCCATAACCCTGTCAAGCCGATGCTGGATGTTATCACGCTCCGATCGCAGCTCTGCTATGGCAATCCTGCCATTCACTGATTGAAGATAACCATTCTCGTCCCGCAGCTTTGCGTTCTGCTCCGCAAGGCACTCCTTGTCGGCGGTCAGGCTCTTGTTTTCTTTTTCGAGCGCGGCAATACGAGTTCGGAGAAAATCTTCCCTGTTCTCAGCGGCAATCTGTTTTTTGGCAAGCTCCGCGAGTTTCGCATAATCCTCTTTGGCGACAGTCAACTTCCCGCCGAAAACGGTCTTGCCTGTTTCAATGCTGTCAATCGCCCTGATTTGAGCAACTTTTCCCGCGCTCTCGTCCAGTAAGGTCTGATTGTCAGCAAGCGCGGCGGTCGTTTCGGCAAGTTCCTCGTCAAGCTGTTTGACTTGAGCATTTTTCGCTTGAAAATCCGCGTCAAGTCGGTAAATAATCTCCTCCACCTGCGAACGCATCTCCTCGCGATGTTTCAAAAGCTTGTCGGCATAATCTGCCCTTTCATCAAGGAAAGCAACCTCTTTTTTCTTATCCTCGACCTGCTCCTTAACTTGCGCATACTCCTTATATTGCTCCACCGTCAGACTTCCGCGGGACTTTTCGGGCGCGGCAATTCGCACCCCGTGCCGATTGCAAATCTCGGTCAACAACTTGCACTCACTCTCCCGCCACCGCGCAATAGCGTCCTTGCCTGTTCCGTAACCCATTTCCTTCAGAGCCTGCGCCAATCCGTTCTGCGTGTCAACGCCCTGCCTGTAATGCCCGACAGGTATGTAGTCAATATGAAGATGAGGGGTAGCCTCGTCGAGGTGCAAGACCGCATTGAAAACAAAAAAATTCGGGTTGCGCTCTTGGAAACCTTGCATATACTCAGTAAGGCAAGCGGCGGCGATTTCAGCGTCGTGAGTGCCGATCCCCGTGTCGTCCTTACAGCCGATTTGAACCACATCTTCATAAAAACTTTTGCGCTTATCCGCAGAAGTCACCACACTTTGCGAAATTTGTCGCTTGAAAACGTGTTCAAAATAACTTGTATTTATCTTTCGGTCAGCGCGTTTCTGCTTTGCATTATAACGTTCAACAGCCTCCCCGAATAACTGCTCATACGCCTCCGAAATAGGCTGTTGCGCGAAAATAACATTGTCTTTTGTGCGAGTATCGTCAACATTTTTCGCGCTGAACCTGCGATTATTATGCGTAAGACTGCCCTTGCCCTGACAGTGGGAAATCCTTTTTTCAGTCAAACTACCGCTCCTTTCGTGTCCATTTTACTTTTGTTCCAAAAGTAACGCCATAGTACCTTTGACAGCGATTTCCGCAAGCTACAATCGCCATCAAGGGTACGGCGCTCTCCGAGGGGCAAAGGGGGCGCCCCCTCTGCACTCCCCGCCTTGCTGAAAGAAAAAATATAAGTAACTGCCAAAAATGGCGTACAGGGTGTACAAACCCCGCGAAACCGCTCTGTATAAGGCTTTGCAGCTTTTTGGGCGGCGTACAATTGCTGTACATTTATGTACATTTCCGTACATCTTTGTACACCTTGAAAACCCTCGTGAACCCGCACTGTTATGCGAAATGTACACCCCGTACACCATTTTTCAAGTTTTTATGAAAATTCCCTCAAACCCGCGAACGCGCCCCTGCGCCGTGTGGATATTGTTGGAGTGGCGCACCGAATACGCCTCTGCGTTCGTCTTGAGCCAGCTTATAAAACTGTCGCGCTTGAGAGCGGTCAGCCCGTTTTCCTCGCACCAATCCGCATAGACGTTGTAAAGCAACTTGCTCGGCACAGCCTTGTTTTTATCGAACCCGACAGCCTCGCCGAGAAACTCGATAATGTTGCAGTTTTCCGCAACCGCCTCGGCTAAATTCGCG
>CANRKB010000018.1 GCA_947631115.1 uncultured Clostridia bacterium | reverse complement strand
TACAACGCCCTTGCGGAATACGTTGATTTCATGCAGGACGAAAATACGCGCACGGAAAAGGACTTTACGACAATTTCGGTTCAGCTTAAAGATGATTGAGGTGAACATTATGAAAAACATTGTGGTGATGGTGTCGGGCGGCGGCACGAATTTACAGGCGCTTATAGACGCGCAGACGCGGGGAGAAATAAAAGGCGGGAAGATAACTTGCGTTATTTCTTCAAGAGCCGACGCCTTTGCTCTTGAAAGAGCGAAGAACGCGGGAATAAATACCGTTGTGCTTGCCAGAAAGGAATATCCCGACAGCAAGACCTACAGCAAGACTGTTCTTGACGAACTCAACAGGCAGAAAGCCGACCTTGTAGTCCTCGCGGGATTTATGACGATACTCGACGAGTGCGTTACAAAGGCGTATCCGTATAAGATAATAAACGTCCACCCCGCGCTTATTCCGAGCTTTTGCGGAGAGGGATATTACGGGCTGAAAGTGCATGAGGCGGCTCTCGCTTACGGCGTTAAGGTTTCGGGCGCGACGGTGCATTTCGTAAACGAAAAAGCTGACGCGGGCGCTATTATCCTACAGGGAACGGTCGAGGTAAAGAGCGGCGACACTCCCGAAATTCTCCAGCGCAGGATAATGGAAAACGTCGAGTGGAAACTATTGCCGAAAGCGGTCTCGCTGTTCTGCGAGGACAGGATAACCATTCGCGACGGAAAGGCTTATGTAGATATTTGAGAGGAATGCTGACGATAAGTTTTTAAAAGGAAGATAACAATATGAGCGACTATTCAATTCGCGAAAGCGAAAAATATTTCAACAGGCTTGAGGGAGTTTTAAACTCAAAACTTTTCGGCGGCAGCTATCGCTTTGAGGCAAAGAACTGCGAAGAAGCATACGCCGAGCGCAGCGCGAAATTCTTCGAGGAGCTGACGCTCGAAAACGAAGTTTTCGCCGAGCTTGTCGATTCTGGAATAAGCTACGTTATAGATCTCCTCGACGAGCGCGGAGACGAGTTCGATCTGGGAGAGGATGTAGACGAGCTTGACAGAGAGGGATTTATAAGGCTCTGCGAACCCGTGACTATCGTATTCGAGCCGAGCGAGGTGATGGTCGAAGCGTTCGATCTTCCCATAGCGTTCAGCATTAAAATGCATCTTAGGGCAGTACCCGACGAGCTTTTTGAAATGGCAATGACAGAACATAGAGCAATATACGTCGGAGAATACCGCGGCGTTTCTCCGTGGAATGATAAACTTTTAAAGAAAAAGTGGAATTACATAGGAAAGTAAAGGAGATAATTATGAACACTATTGAAAATGAACTCAACTCTCTGGCTTATCACGGCAGGGGAATAATTATCGGCAAGTCGGGCAACAACGCCGTTATCGCGTACTTTATCATGGGGCGCAGCGAGAACAGCCGCAACCGCATTTTTGTTGAGGACGGCGAGGGAATACGCACGCAGGCTTTTGACGAGAGCAAAATGACCGACCCGCATCTTATAATCTACGCTCCCGTGCGCGTTCTGGGAAACAAGACGATTGTCACAAACGGCGATCAGACCGACACTATCTACGAGCTTATGGACAAACAGCAGAGCTTTGAACAGTCTTTGAGAACGCGCGAGTTTGAGGACGACAAGCCCAATTACACCCCGAGAATTTCGGGCATTGTCCATCTTGAAAACGGCTCGATGAACTACGCGATGTCGATACTCAAAAGCGCGGACGGCGACCCCGATTCCTGCCGCAGATACACCTTTGCTTACTCCAATCCCAAGAGCGGCACGGGCAGTTTTATACATACCTATGCGGGCGATGAAACAAACGGCAGACTTCCGAGCTTTGAGGGAGAGCCGAAAGCTCTCGAAATTCCCGAAGTGAGTCTCGATGATTTTACAAAGCTTGTTTGGGACAACCTCAATTCCGATAACAAGGTCTCTCTTTTCACCCGCTATATTGACCTTAAAACGGGCAAATTTGAAAGCAGGATAGTCAATAAGAATAAGTGAGGAATTTAAGCGGACAAGGTTTTAAAAGCAATAGTTTTTATGGAGGATAAATGGAACTTATCTGCAAGGCAAGCGCGAAATACGCGCCGCTTATGAACGAAGTCTGCGAACCGCTTTTCGAGCTGTTAAAACAACAGTCCGCGCTTGAAAAGGAGATGTTCGAGCGTGACAAGCAGCTTGACATTGAAAAGGAAAAGGCGGGAATTCCCTCATATCAAACAGCTCCCGGCTGGAATGAGCTAATGGCAGAGTACAGCGAAAGACTTCGTGCATTACTAGAAAAATACTGCACGGAAAATCAGCTGTCACGCGGTTTCGGCATAAGTTACGGCGAACCGCAGAAGTTCGGCTATCTGAACGGGGACTGTGTTGTTGAATTTAAAATGCGCTATGCGGATAAAGCAAGCGTTGAAACGCATTACACAAAGGCAGGTCTTGCGCAAAAGCATAAAATCGTAATAAGACTAACAGACGGCAGATGGCTTGTTGACGAGTTATATTACGGTTTTGAAAAAGAAAAAAGCTGGCATAGCGGTGGATTTTAAGGAGGACAATATGAACGAACTGGAACTTAAATACGGCTGTAACCCTAATCAAAAGCCGTCAAGAATTTTCATGGAAAACGGCAAGGATCTGCCTATAGAGGTGCTTAACGGCAGACCGGGCTATATCAACTTTATGGACGCCTTTAACGGCTGGCAGCTTGTAAAGGAACTGAAAAAAGCAACGGGAATGCCCGCCGCAACTTCCTTCAAGCACGTTTCGCCCGCGGGCGCGGCTATAGGACTTCCGCTTTCGGAAACGCTTGCGAAGATATACTGGGTCGACGATCTTGGCGAGCTTTCGCCGCTTGCTTGCGCATATGCAAGAGCAAGAGGCGCTGACAGAATGTCAAGCTACGGCGATTTTATCGCGCTTTCGGACGTCTGCGACGCTTCTACCGCGAGAATTATAGCGCGCGAAGTGTCTGACGGCGTTATCGCTCCCGACTATGACAAGGACGCTCTTGAAATTTTAAAGTCCAAGAGAAAAGGAACATATAATGTCATAAAGATAGACCCCGATTATATTCCCGAACAGATCGAGCGCAAGCAGGTGTTTGGCATTACGTTTGAGCAGGGAAGAAACGAGCTTGTGATAAATGACGACCTTTTCGCGAATATCCCGACAAAGAACAAGGATATCCCAAAGGCGGCGCGCGACGACCTTGCGCTTGCGCTTATCACGCTTAAATATACACAGTCAAACTCTGTCGCATACGCTTCGGGCGGTCAGGCGATAGGCATAGGCGCGGGACAGCAGTCTAGAATTCACTGCACGCGCCTTGCGGGAACAAAGGCTGACAACTGGTATTTGAGGCAATCTCCCACAGTCATGGAGCTTCAGTTTGTAGACGATATACGCCGCGCGGACCGCGACAACGCAATCGACCTCTATATCGGCGACGACTATATGGACGTCCTCGCAGACGGCGCATGGCAGAAGATTTTCAAGGTAAAGCCCGAAGTATTTACCCGCGAGAAAAAGCGCGAGTGGCTCGATACCATGAAAGGAACGGCATTAGGCTCCGACGCGTTCTTCCCGTTCGGCGACAACATTGAGCGCGCTCACAAGAGCGGCGTTATGTATATCGCACAGCCCGGCGGCTCTATCCGTGATGACAACGTTATTGAGACCTGCGATAAATACGGCATAGCGATGGCGTTTACAGGCATAAGACTTTTCCACCATTGATCTGTTGTACATTCAAAAGCGGCGGAGCGTTTCGCCGCTTTTAAGGTTTTTATTCCCGAACGGCGAAGGAGAAAGAAAATGCGAAACCTGAAAGTGTTTATTTCCTATAACGGCGCGGATTATCACGGCTTTCAGCGTCAGGACAACGCCCTAACCGTTCAGGAGGTAGTAGAAAATGCGCTCGGAAAGCTCTTGCAGACGGCGCCGCCCGTTATATACGGCTGTTCAAGGACGGACGCGGGAGTTCACGCGAGGCGCTTTTGCTTTAATGTAAAAATCGAAAACAACATTCCCTGCGGCGGCTTTGTAAAGGGACTTAACGCGCTGCTGCCCGACAATATAGCGGTGTTGTCCTGCGAAGAAGCCGAGAGCAATTTTCACGCGCGTTTTTGCACGAAAGCCAAGGAGTATGTTTATCTTATAAACAACAAACCCATTCGCGATGTTTTTCTTTCCGCTTATCATTATCCGCTCCCTCTTGACATTGAGAAAATGAGAGCGGCGGCAAAGTTGTTTTTGGGCGAGCATGACTTTGCGGCGTTCTGCCGCGCGGAGGGCAAAAAGCGGGTTAATTCAACGGTAAGGACGGTCTATTCTCTTTCGGTGGAAAATACCGAGGGGATAGTTGAGATAAAGATAAAGGGCAACGGTTTTCTATACAATATGGTGAGGATAATCGCAGGCACTCTCGTTTATATAAGCGAGGGAAAGCGAACGCTTTCGGACATAGAAAAAGCCCTTAAAACAGGCGACCGCGAGCTTGCGGGAATGACTCTCCCGTCCTGCGGGCTGTATCTGAATGAGATTTTTTATTAGCACTTGACTTATTACATATATTTGTGGTATAATAAATAAGATAGGGTAATATTTGGGGGAATATATTCAGACTGATATATTATTGGGGAATGGCGGTGGTTTCTTACGGAAAACAATGAGAACAAAAAAGTCGATTTAAAAGAAGTAATCAAAAAGAAAAAACAAAAAACGTTTATTATAAGGACAATTGTCGTTGCGGTCATAGCTGTAGCGATAGTTCTTGTCGTGGTGAATTGGGAGAAGATAATAGCCCCGTTCCATGATATAGCGATAAAATCGGAAAAGGGAGGCTTCCCCTTGGAGCTTCCCGGAAGCACGTCTTATATTATGGACAGTCTGGGGGATAATTTCTATCTCCTCACGGACACTTATGTCTATACATTTACCGCCGAGGGCGGTCAGATAGTCGATATACAGCACGGCTTCAGAAATCCCGGCGTTGTGTCGGGAGAAAAGCGCCTGCTTGTTTTCGACAAGAACGGAAAGGGCTTTAAGGTCTATTCAAGAAACGAAGAGGTATATTCCAAGACGCTGGAAGATACCGTAGTTTTTGCGGCAATGGGAAAAGTCGATCATTCCGCCGTTGTAACGACCGCTACTCGTTATTCAAATTATCTGTATGTATTTAACGACGACGGAAAGCAGGTTTTCCGATATGCGTCGCCTACGGAAAGAATAATGCAGGTATGTTTTTCAGACGACGAGAATTATGTTTATCTTACGGTAGTAGGTGAAAAGAACGGCGAGTTTATCACGGAAGTTATGTGCTTCGATATTACCAAAGAACAAGACGCGATTTGGAGGCAGACTGTCGGAAACGTTCTGCCGTATTCGCTTGAATACTGTTCCGACGGAATATACGGCGTGACGGAAAACGGTATGTTTTTGCTTGACGCCAAAAGCGGAAATGTGAAAGCCCAAAATACGTTTTCTCAAACGGTCGTGGGCATAGGAAAAACAAACGGAGAAAGAATAGTTTTCTTCCACGACGCGGCGTTTAACGGTCAAACGGCGGTCGCATACAACGACGACCTTACCGAGAAAAACAGAAAGTCGTTTTCGGAAGTTTCTTCGTTTGACGTAAACGGCGGAGTGCTTTATGCGCTTTCTGGGAATAAACTCACGGCTTGTTCAAATTCGTTGCAGGACGAAAAGGTATACGACCTTGACGATGATTATTCAAAAGTGAAGATAATAGGAAACTATGCCTATCTTTTAGGCTACAACCGCGTTCAGCGGGTATCCCTGTAAGGAGGGAAAATGGGACAGGAGTTTGCATTTATATTTGATATAACAGTAGTCGCGATATTGATAGGACTTACTTTTGCGGGAGCGAAAAAGGGCTTTGCAAAGGTAATTCTCGAAATGTCGGCGCTTTTAATATCGGTCTTTTGTGCATTTACGTTGAGCGAGCCGCTTGCGGGTCAGATATATTCGGGCGTTGTAGAAAAACCTGCCGAAGAGTTTCTTGACAGCAAAGCGGAGGAATTTGACGACTTTCTGAACGTCGATTATTTCGGCGGGGCGGAGCTTGCTCTTGAAAAAGTGAAAATAGACGGGATAAGTTCCACGGCCATAGAACCCGATTTTGAGGGAACAAATACCGCCATTATCGACCTTACAAACAAGACAGTCGACCTTTCGGAGACGGGACTTCAGGAAACGGACCTTTCTTTCTTCGGAATTGAAAAGGGAAGCGATCTTTCGGCTGTTTCGATAAAAACGGTGGAGTTCAGCGTTGAAGATGAGAAGAAATACGGCGTCGGAACGATCATAGCCGCGCATTATATAGCCGCCTGCTCGGTAAACAGCGGGGCGGCGGAGCCCGTCGGCAATCTTTTAAACGAGCTTTCAAAGTTTTTGCCGTCCGAATTTATTTCGGGAACATCGGGCGTTACGGTGTCTACAATACGCGGAGTTGTTCTTGCTATGCTTGAAACGAAGCAAACGGCAAAGTCCGCGATAATGAGCGGCATAATAGAGCCATATTGCACGGTAATTATAAGGACCATTCTCTTTATGGCGATATTTATTCTCGCTATGGTCGTACTTAATCTTATCATAAGATTTGCGGGGCTTATAAATAAGATCCCCGTTCTCGGACAGGCGAACAAACTACTCGGAGGAGTCGCGGGATTTTGCGAGGGAGCGGCTGTTATTCTTGTAGTGTGCGTGATAACAAGGCTTATTGTTTCAATAGGCGGCGACAGCGCGATACTTTTCAACGAAGCGTCGATCGACAAAACGTTTTTATTTAAGCATATTTACAGTTTTGATTTCATTAGTTTTTGATAAAGGCAAGGTGATTTTTTATGATGATGTGTTCTCGCTGTAAAAAGCGTCCTGCGGTTTTGTTTATTTCAACAATGGGCACGCAGGGGCGCAAGGACGAGGGCTTATGTCTTCAGTGCGCAAGCGAGCTTAAACTCCCCCAGATGAAAGACTTTATGGAAAAATGGGGAATAAACGAAGATGAAGTAAAGGACGCTCTTGATCAGGCGTTTGACGAAAACGGTCAGCTGAATTCCGACGCGCTTTCGGGACTTTTTAACACTAACGATGAAGAAGAAGATCTTCCCGAACCGCCCGAACCCGACGACAGCGGAGAGGACGACCTGTTCGAGCGCGGCGGCGCGGGAACGATGCCGAATTTTCTTAAGAACCTTTTCAGCGGTTCGGAAAGCTCCGAAAAGGACGAAGCCGAAGAGAAGCGTTCAAAGAGGAAACAGGAAAAGACCGACAAAAAGCGCAAGTGCCTGGAAACTTTCTGCACGAACCTTACGCGCCGTGCGAAAGAAGGAAAGATAGACAGAATAGTCGGACGCGAAAAGGAGATATACCGCGTCTTGCAGATACTGTCAAGAAGAACAAAGAACAACCCCTGCCTTATAGGAGAGCCGGGAGTAGGTAAGACAGCCATTGCCGAGGGCATTGCGCTGAAGCTTGCAAACGGGGACGTTCCTTTCAGGCTCCAGGGAAAAGAATTATACTTGCTCGATCTTACGGCGCTTGTTGCGGGAACGCAGTTCCGTGGGCAGTTTGAGAGCCGCGTTAAAAATCTCATAGACGAGGTGAAGAACGCGGGAAACGTTATGCTGTTCGTGGACGAGGTGCATAATCTCGTCGGAACGGGCGGCGACAGCGAAGGCTCCATGAACGCCGCGAATATCTTTAAACCCGCGCTTTCGAGGGGAGAACTTCAGGTTATAGGCGCAACAACGTTTTCCGAATACAGAAAGCATATCGAAAAGGACAGTGCGCTTGAGCGCCGTTTCCAGCCCGTAACGGTAAACGAGCCGACGATTGACGAAACCATTGAACTTATCGGCGGCATAAAGCAGTATTATGAAGAACATCACAAGGTGCGCGTGTCCGATGAGATAGCGAAAATGTGCGTTCTTTTGTCCGAGCGTTATATAAACGACAGGTTCCTGCCCGATAAGGCGATAGACCTGCTTGACGAGAGCTGCGCGTGCGCTTCGCTCGAAAACGCGAGCATAACCGAGTATGAAAAACTCAAGAAGACTCTTGATTTCCAAAAAGCCGAGGAGAGCAAGCTCGCCGAGGACAGCAACATAGATTACGAGCGGCTGGCAAAGCTGAAGACGGATATAGCGCAGAACGAGCAGAAGCTCGGAGAATTAAAGGCTGAAGCCGCAAAAGCGGAAGTCACTCTCGACGATCTCTCAAAGGTAATAGAGCTTTGGACGGGTATCCCCGCGAACAAGATCCGCGAAACGGAGTTTAAGAGAATGGCGTCGCTCGAGGACAGCCTGAAAGCGAAAATAATCGGACAGGACGAGGCTTGCGAGCTTGTCGCAAAGGCGATAAAGCGCACGAGAGTACAGCTTTCAAACCGCCGCCGACCCGCTTCGTTCATATTTGTAGGACCGACGGGCGTTGGAAAAACGGAGCTGGTAAAAGTTCTTGCGCAGGAAATGTTCGACACGGTAGACCCGCTGATAAGGCTCGATATGTCTGAGTATATGGAAAAGCACAGCGTATCGAAGATAATAGGCTCGCCTCCCGGATACGTAGGCTATGACGAGGCGGGGCAGCTCACCGAACGCGTCCGCAGAAAGCCTTATTCGGTAATCCTGTTCGACGAGATAGAAAAAGCCCACCCCGATGTTATGAACATCTTGCTGCAAATTCTTGACGAGGGAAAGATAACCGATTCTCAGGGCAGAAACGTGAGCTTTGAAAACACCATAATCGCGATGACCTCAAACGCTGGTTCTTCAAACGGAATGAACGGCGTGGGCTTTGCAAAGTCGGTTGACGATATGAGCAAAGAGCGCGCTATGAAGGGATTGCGCGATTTCCTGCGCCCCGAGTTTATGGCGAGGGTGGACGAGATAGTCTGCTTCTCACCGCTAAGCGAAGAAAGCTATGCGAAGATAGCAAAGCTCAATCTCGAAGAACTCAGAGAGCCGCTTTCGGAAAAGAAACTCGAGCTTGATATTGCCGACAGCGTTTACGCTGTCGTGGCAAAAAAAGCATTCGGCGGAAAGTTCGGCGGGCGCGATATACGCCGCGTTATACGCTCGGAAATTGAGGACAAGATAGCGGAGCTTCTTGTTGAAAACAGCGACGAACACTATAGCTCCGTTAAGATCGCGACGGACGGCGAAGAAATAAAAGTGGAGCTTGTAAAATGAGCGTTGTGCTTATTACGGGCGGCACGGGCGCAATAGGCGAGGCAATAGCCGAGGAGTTTTCCAAAACGGACGACGTTGTTTTCACCTATAACAAGAACGAAAAAAAAGCCGCGGAGCTTTCGGAAAGATTCCATTGCAGGGCAATTAAAGCGGACGTGTCCGATATGAACAGCGTCAAAAGCGCGGTAGAAGCGGTTTTAAACGAATTTTCGCGTATCGACATTCTCGTAAATAACGCGGGAATTTCGCTTATAAAGCCGTTTACGGACATTTCAGAAGCGGAGTGGGAAGAACAGCTGTCGGTAAATCTCACGGGAGTTTTCCGAATGACAAAAGCTGTTGTTCCGGGCATGATAAAGCGAAAGAGCGGCGCGATAATAAACATATCTTCCGTCTGGGGAGTACACGGCGCGTCGTGCGAGGCGGCTTATTCCGCGGCAAAAGCGGGGGTAATAGGATTTACGAAAGCGCTTGCAAAAGAACTCGGACCTTCGGGCATAACCGTAAACGCCATAGCTCCCGGGGTTATAGAAAGTCCCATGAACAGCAGCCATCTCTCTGATGAGGAACTTTTGGCGCTTTGCGGTGAAACCCCGCTCGGACGTTTGGGAAAGCCCATTGAAGCCGCAAAGGCAGTCCGCGCTGTCGCGGAAAATAAGTTTATAACAGGGCAGACGCTCGGAGTAGACGGCGGGTTTTATTGAGGGAGTTTGTCAAAATATACAAATGCGACTACCAAAAGTTGAAAAAAGTTGTGAGATAATTTTTCGGCAATTTTGCGATAATTTATTGAATTATTCGTGAAAATATTGTATAATTGTTATGTATTTTAAGTAAGTAAATTAAAGGAGTATTTTATGAACAATGCGTTGATTTTGATGTCTGAAAACGCAATTGACAGGATACAGGGTCTTGGCGACGCAAAGCTGCAGTTAAGCGACCCCGATTATTGGAGTTCTGTCGGCATTATCGCATTGACGGGAATTCTGGTCGTTTTCCTGATACTCGCGATACTTATCTTTATTTTCTGGCTGATGGGTACTGTCTTCAAGGTTGTAGACAAGTCCAAGAAAGCAAGAGCCGAGAAAAAAGCCGAAGCGGAAAAGACGCAGGCTGCCGCAGTACAGACCGAACAGGTTGAAGAGACTGTAGCGGAAGAAGAAAGCGGCGACGAAGAAATTGTCGCGGTAATAAGCGCGGCAATCGCTGCATACACGGAGCAGGGCTTTAAGATAAAGAGCATAAGAAAGCGCAGTTCGGCGCGTTCTGCTTGGAGTGCCGCAGGTATAAGCGAAAATACCCGTCCGTTCTGACGGCGAAAGGAACTGAAATATGGAAATATTTACTGACACACTAAGAAGTCTGATAGATACTTCGGGCTTTGCTGCGTTCACTTGGCAGAACGGCGTTATGATACTGCTGTCGTTCGTGTTGTTTTACCTTGCGATAGTAAAGCAGTATGAGCCGCTGCTTATGCTGCCGATAGCGTTCGGTATGCTGCTGACAAATATCCCGCTGACGGGACTTTATACTCCCGAACTTTGGGATCCCGCCACAAACCCGTATTACGCTCCCGAATATATAGAGGACGGGGCGAATATACTTGTACAGTTCACAAAAGAAACGAGCCTCGACTACGGGCGAGTATTGCACGACGGCGGGCTTTTGGATATGTTGTATCTCGGAGTTAAACTCCAGATCTATCCGCCGATAATCTTCCTCGGTATCGGCGCTATGACGGACTTCGGTCCGCTTATCGCAAACCCCAAGAGCTTCCTTTTGGGAGCTGCGGCGCAGGGCGGTATCTTCTTCACTTTCCTTGGCGCTTGCATGCTGAATATGACGGGCATTGCGGACTTTACTCTTAAAGAAGCCGCTTCAATTGCGATTATCGGCGGCGCTGACGGCCCTACGGCTATTTACCTTACTTCAAAACTTGCTCCCCAGCTTCTGGGTTCGATAGCGGTCGCTGCGTACTCGTATATGGCGCTTGTTCCCGTAATACAGCCGCCCATTATGAGAGCGCTCACGACAAAGAAAGAACGCGCGGTCAAGATGGGACAGCTCCGCGAGGTTTCAAAGCTTGAAAAGGTCGTATTCCCGATAGCGGTAACCGTAATTGTTGCGCTTATCGTTCCGTCGGCTGCACCGCTTGTCGGAATATTGATGTTCGGAAACCTGATGAAAGAATCGGGAGTCTGCGACAGACTTGTAAAGACAGCGACAAACGAGCTTATGAACATAATCACGATATTCCTCGGAGTTACGGTCGGCGCGACGGCGGTTGCGGACAACTTCCTGAGCTGGAAGACTATATTCATAATCATTCTCGGTCTTATCGCGTTCTGCGTAGGAACAGCGTGCGGCGTTCTTCTCGGAAAACTTATGTACCTCATCTCGGGTAAGAAGATAAATCCGCTTATCGGTTCGGCGGGAGTATCTGCCGTACCTATGGCGGCGCGCGTATCGCAGAAAGAGGGTGCAAGAGAAAACCCCTCGAATTTCCTGCTAATGCACGCTATGGGTCCGAACGTTGCGGGAGTTATCGGCTCGGCAGTTGCCGCAGGCGTTCTCCTCTCAATCCTCGGATAATTGCTGAATAGCAGCAAAACAAATAAAAGGCAAGAGCTTCTCTTGCCTTTTTATATAATTAACAATGTCAAATACGCGGCACATCGCCGCTAACTCGGAAAGGAATTGTTTATGAGCGGAACTATCACTGTAAAAGGCGTGGGACGAGTAAAATCCTCTCCCGATTATGTAGTTGTTTCAATGGACATAATATCGAAGAACAAAAGCTACGAAGCGGCGGTAGACGGCGCAAACCGCCGAATTGAGCTTCTCGAAAAATCGCTTTGTTCGGCGGGCTATGAAAAAGGCAGCCTTAAAACGCTTGATTTCACGGTAAATACGGTCTATGACAACATCGAGGAAAACGGGCAGTATAAGCGCGTGTTCGCGGGATATTCCTGCGCATATGACCTAAAGCTGTCGTTTGATTTCAGCGCCGAAGCGCTTGCAAAAACTTTAAACGCCATTGTAAACAGCGGAGCAGACGCGGAATTTTCGATTTCGTTCACGGTAAAAGAACCCGAAAAAATTTCGGAGAAACTCCTTGCTTCCGCAACCGAAAACGCAAGAGAAAAAGCCGAGATCCTCTGCAAGGCTTCGGGAAAGGAACTCGGAGAACTCGTGTCCGTCGTGTATAACTGGGGAGAAGTAAATATCGTGTCCGACAGTAATTACAGGTTAATGCGTGCTGTTCCGATGGCTTCCGTTCCCGAATTTACGCCCGACGATATAGATTCGAGCGATACGGTAACATTTGTCTGGGAAATGGACTAAGTTCATTTCTATACAAAAAAGAACCCTCCGTTTTTACAGAGGGCAATTTTTTGTTTTCTTTTCAAATAAACCGAAACGCTCGGAAATTATTTGAACAAGTTTTAGTTAAAATAACTGTTCAGCAAGCCCTCGAAAGAGTCCGCCGTGTTTTCTTCTTTTACAACTTCATAACAATACGCAATAGACAAAAGCATATATTTCATATATTTCCCACCTTTCTCTTGTTGTTCTGCACATAAGTTCGGAGCTTTATGTATTGTCCGTTGCTCTCTATGTTTATTTACGGAGCAGTTTATATATCGGACAATACGCTCTCTATATTTAAAGCAAGTCGGAGCTTTTCGCTCTCTTTTTCCTTGCACTTACATTCTATCACCGTTTGACGGATTTGTCAATAGCTGAACCGTGATTTTAGTGATTTTCTACAAAAACGTTATATGTTTTTCTGATTTGGTGAAATTTTTTATATATTTTGTGTAGTTTTTCCTGCCGAAAAACGCCGAACGCAATTTTTATCCCCGCGCCCCTCCTTTTTAGAGGATAAATCTTGAGGGAAAGCACGTTCGACGCCAAAGGCAGAGAACGCGAAAATCGGGTTAGTTGGTTTGTGGCTGAGAAGGCGCGGACGGGCAATTGCCTTTTGGCTATTACTGCATACTGTTCATTGTATACTGTCAACTGCCAACAGGGGTCGCGGGGACTTCGTCCCCGCGATTTTCCCCTTTCCCCTTCGGGGAAGGGGGCAGGGGGATAGGACGAATAAACGTTATTAAGAAAAATTGCATTTGAAAAGAACCACAAATAGTTTTTTATACAGCTGAATAAATTTTCGTTCAATTTATCGGTTCAAAAGATGAATGAATATATAAAAGTAAATTCTTTGTCTTGACATTTTTTTCAATATGTAGTATAATAAAAGCATAGTATTTACAAGCACATCATATGCTGTAAAACAAATTAAAGGAGGACAAAGATATGGGACTTACGTTGACAGAAAAGATAATAAAGGCGCATATTGTGGACGGGGAAATGATAAAGGGAACGGAGATAGGTCTTAAAATAGACCAAACTCTCACTCAGGACGCCACCGGCACAATGGCTTATCTTCAGTTTGAGGCAATGGGCGTTGACCGCGTAAAGACGGAGCGTTCGGTGGCGTACATCGACCACAACACCCTCCAGAGCGGTTTTGAAAATGCCGACGACCACCGTTTTATCGGCTCGATAGCTAAAAAGCACGGGATCTGGTTTTCGCGCCCCGGAAACGGAATTTGCCATCAGGTTCATCTTGAGCGTTTCGGAAAGCCGGGAAAGACCCTTATCGGCTCCGACAGCCACACTCCTACGGGCGGCGGAATAGGTATGCTCGCTATGGGCGCGGGCGGACTTGACGTTGCGGTTGCAATGGGCGGCGGCGCTTATTACATAACAATGCCGAAGGTCGTAAAGATAAACCTTACGGGAAAGCTTAACGACTGGGTTTCGGCAAAGGACGTTATACTTGAAGTTCTCCGCAGACTGTCCGTAAAAGGCGGCGTTGGAAAAGTTATGGAGTATTGCGGCGAGGGAATAAAGAGCCTTTCCGTTCCCGAACGCGCTACAATTACAAATATGGGCGCGGAGCTTGGAGCTACTACTTCTATCTTCCCGTCAGATGAAACAACGCTTGCGTTCCTTAAAGCGCAGGGCAGAGAAGAGGATTATGTCGAACTTTCTGCCGACGCGGACGCGGTTTATGACGAAGAAGTCGACATCGACCTTTCAAAACTTGTGCCGCTTGCGGCTTGTCCGCACTCTCCCGATAATGTAAAGTCGGTCGAGGAAATAGGACAGATAAAGATAGACCAGGTTTGTATAGGCTCTTGCACGAACAGTTCGCTTCAGGACATGAGAAAGGTCGCTCATATCCTCAAAGGAAAGACGGTACACCCCGATGTATCTTTGTCGATAGCTCCAGGCTCTAAGCAGGTATTCAACCAGATTGCTGAAGAGGGAACTCTTTCGATTTTAATAGCGGCAGGCGCAAGAATACTCGAAAGCGCGTGCGGTCCTTGTATAGGTATGGGACAGTCGCCTAATTCAAAGGGCGTTTCTCTGCGTACGTTCAACCGTAACTTCCTCGGCAGAAGCGGCACTAAAGACGCGGAAGTTTACCTCGTTTCCCCCGAAACGGCTGCCGTTTCGGCGCTTACGGGCGTATTTACCGACCCGCGCACTATAGGCGAAATGCCGCCTTATGTAATGCCCGAGAGATTTTTGATAAACGACAATATGGTAGTTGCTCCAGCTTCCGTAGAAGAAGCGCCGAGGGTTGAGATACTGCGCGGACCGAACATAAAGCCGTTCCCCGTAAACAAGCCGCTTTCGGAAAGCATTGAAAGCGCCGTTACTCTCAAAGTCGGCGACAATATCACCACCGACCACATTATGCCCGCAGGAGCGAAAATTCTTCCTCTGCGTTCAAATATCCCCGCAATCTCGGAGTATTGCTTTACGGTTTGCGATGAAACATTCCCGAAACGCGCGAAAGAAGCGGGAACGTCTATAATCGTCGGCGGCTCGAACTACGGACAGGGTTCTTCAAGGGAACACGCCGCGCTTGCTCCGCTGTATCTGGGAGTTAAGGCGATTATCTGCAAGAGCTTTGCGAGAATACATCGCCAGAACCTTATAAACAACGGCATTCTTCCGCTTGAATTCGTAAACGAGAGCGACTATGAAAAGATAGATCAGGGCGACGAAATCGTAATAGCTAATATCCGCGAAATTGTAAAGAACGGCGGAAAGATAATCGTTGAGGATAAGACAAAGGGCTTTTCGTTTGAAGCAAAGTGCGAGCTTTCCGAGCGCGGAAAAGGCATGATGCTCGCGGGCGGACTGCTTAATTTCACAAAAGAAACAAAGTAAACCGCTTTATGAACGACTATCAAAACTACGTAAAGCCGTTTCTCGAGCGGAAAGGATACAGCTATCTTGACACTCTCCCCGAAGTGAGAAACAGGTTCAAGCTCCCGCTTGATGCAGGGGAAAAGGTCGTCTTTACGGCGAAGAATGTTGATTTCACTACCGAAACTGGCAGAGGGCTTGGCGTTGGTTCAAAGCTTACGCTTACAAACAGGCGGCTCGTCGTTGATAACGGCTTAGGCGTCTGGACGGTAGATGTTCCCGAGGAAGTCAGAGCTTGCTGCATAAAAGACGCGAAAGTTCATTCCGTAGCGCTCGACCTTTATGACAAGATAGTCTGCGGCGATGATGAACACCCGATAGTTATGACTGGATTTGTCTTTATGCTAAGCCCGAAGGATGAAGCGCGGTTTATGGAGATAATGAACAATTTTCGGTAAAGCTAACGAGAGGTAAAACCATGAACTTTTTAAAGATAAACGCCGAAAACGAGCGTATGTTCAAAGCGGGCAAATTCGACGGTATGAAGTCGGAGTATATAAAGGACTACGCCCCGACCGAGCGCGTAAGAAAAGAGCTGTTCAAGCTCTCGGAACACCTTGTAAAGCAGACCACTATTGCCTGCGTTATTGACAACAGCTCAAAACACTGCGTGGTTCTAAATTTCGCAAGCGCCTATCACCCCGGAGGAGGTTATCTCACGGGCGCAAGAGCGCAGGAAGAAAGCCTTTGCAGGGCAAGCGGGCTGTATTACACTTTGCGCGAAATGACGGCATTTTACGAGGACAACAAGCGCGGCGGCGTTGAATACACCGACGGAATGATTTATTCGCAAAACGTTCTTGTCGTGCGCAATGATTTGGGAAACGCGCTTAAAGAACCGATAAAGTGCGATTTTCTGACCGTTCCCGCCGTAAACCGCAATAAGGCGAAATCCATTCCCCGCGAACAGACAAACCTCACCATGGAGCGCAGGATAAACAAGATAGTGTCGTTCTGCGCGGAAACGGACTGCGAGATTGCCGTTCTGGGAGCGTTCGGCTGCGGAGTGTTCGGAAACGACAGAAACGAGATACTTCCGATGTTCGAGCGCGCAATAAACAAATTCGGCGGCGATAAGAAATATATTTTCGCAATACCTTGAAAAAATAACAACGGCGTTATTTAAATAAAATCAAATTCAAAAAAAGAAAGGAAGGCAAACCAAATGAAAAAAATTCAGATGAAGACCCCGCTCGTCGAAATGGACGGCGACGAAATGACAAGGGTCATGTGGAAGATGATAAAGGATATTCTCATTCTTCCGTATATCGACCTTAAAACCGACTATTACGATCTGGGGCTTGTCCACAGAAACGAAACGGACGATCAGGTTACAATCGACAGCGCGAACGCTACAAAGAAGTACGGCGTCGCTGTAAAATGCGCGACAATTACCCCGAACGCGCAGAGAGTAGAGGAGTATAAGCTAAAGGAAATGTGGAAGTCGCCGAACGGCACTATCCGCGCTATCCTCGACGGAACAGTATTCAGAAAGCCCATTCTCGTAAAGGGCATAACTCCCTATATCCCCACATGGACGAAGCCTATTACAATAGCCCGTCACGCTTACGGCGACATATACAAAAATACCGAGCTTAAAGTTCAGAAAGGCTCAAAGGCTGAGATCGTCGTTACAAATCCCGACGGCAGCGAAACCCGCGCGCTTATCCACGACTTCAAGTCTTCCGACGGTATCGTCCAGGGCGTTCACAACCTCGACAATTCCATAGCGAGCTTTGCGAGAGCGTGCTTTAACTACGCTCTTGACGCAAAGGAAACCCTCTGGTTCGCGTCAAAGGACACTATCTCAAAAACCTACGACCACCGTTTTAAAGACATTTTCGCGGAGATCTACGAGAATGAATACAAAGCAAGGTTCGAGGCGGCGGGAATCGAGTATTTCTACACGCTCATTGACGACGTTGTAGCGAGAGTTGTACGCTCAGAGGGCGGATTTATCTGGGCTTGCAAGAACTATGACGGCGATGTTATGAGCGATATGCTGGCGACGGCTTTCGGGTCGCTCGGACTTATGACGAGCGTTCTTGTTTCTCCCGACGGAAAGTATGAGTATGAGGCAGCTCACGGAACGGTAACCCGCCATTATTACAAATACTTAAACGGCGAGAAGACCTCTACAAACCCCATAGCTACCATTTTCGCTTGGAGCGGCGCACTGAGAAAGCGCGGTGAGCTTGACGGCATACCCGAGCTTATGAGATATGCGGACAAGCTCGAAAAGGCTTCGATACAGACAATGGAAGACGGCGTTATGGACAAGAACCTTTCCGCAATGTCAAAGCTTGAAAACAAGCGCGTTGTAGATACCGAAACGTTCTTAAATGAAATAAACGAACGTCTTAAGGCAATGATGTAACGTTTAAAGTGCAGAGCCGCGCTGATACAGCGCGGCGTTTTGCCTTTTTCAAAGCGGCGTTATGGAACAAGCTGAAGCTCGTAAAAATGCGAAAGTATATCCTCAAATGTCTTGCCGCTTTTTGCGAGAACGTTTGCGGCATTGAGGCTCATTCCCGCGTTATCGCCGTAACCCTTACAGCGAAAATAAAACGTTTCCTCGCGGTATTCTGCGGATACGGCTTCGCTTCTGAGGTTAAGAGCCGAGCGTAATTCCGTTCCCGAAAGCTTTTTGCTGAGCAGCTCTATTGAAACAAGCCCGCCGTATTCGTCGTAAACGGGATCCGAAAACCACTTTTCCCGCGGCTTATCCGCAATGTTTATGACCGAAAAGGCGTTTAAAATTTCAGCTTCGGTAAAGGCGCGTTCCGTGAGATAACCCTTTGCGAGAGCGTCTTCGGGCAGTTCTTTCGACGGCATAAAGGGAAGCTCTCTGGTTTTCCCGCTCGATATGGCGCACATCTTAATTTTGACGGGCTTTTTTTCATGCGCAAGATAACGGTGCGAAGCAAGCTCCATCGCGCTCTGCACGAGCTTTCTGTCCGCAAGCTTTACGGCGGTGTCGGTGTATGAAACGAACGGAAACTCGTCGCTGACGGTAAAGTCGGCTATGGAAAAGCGTTTTTTGTCGTTAAGCGCCGCGAGGGCGTTTGTGTTAAAAACTACCGCCATTGCCGCAAGAGTCTGCTTTTCGTATATATTTCCCGTTTTCGGCATCATACCGCAGATACAGCCCTCAATAAATTTGTCGAAGCTCATCTGCTCGATTTCGTCCTTATCGCTTATGTAAACGGATACGCTTTGAGGAAACAAAGAGCTTTCGGTATTATCCACGGTTATATCAGAAATAACGGCAAAGACAGAAGCCGCGATAATTGCCGCGCAGACAAGGGCAAGAATTATTTTTTTCGGCATTGTAATACTCCTTTTAATGCACTTGACAAGCGGTGCCGAATGGTGTATAATAGAATAGTATAATATAAAACGGAGTGATAGTGTTATGGACAAACTGGAACATCTTAAATCAACCGAAGAGTTAAAGAAAATGTGCGAAGAATTCTGCAAGAACAGCGTTATAAGCACTGATCTTATAAATAAATTCGGCGTTAAGCGCGGACTCAGAAACCCCGACGGTTCGGGCGTTCTCGCGGGAATAACGAACGTCTGCTGTGTCCACGGCTATGTAATAAGCGAGGGCGACAAACAGCCCATAGAGGGCGAACTTATCTACCGCGGCTATAATATCCGCGACATCGTAAACGGCGCGAAAAAAGACAACCGCTACGGTTATGAAGAAGTCGTTTACCTTCTGCTTTTGGGAAAGCTCCCTACGGAAAGCGAGCTTCAGTCTTTTTCAAAGCTCATTGCGGAATATCGCGAGCTTCCGCTTTATTTCATCGAGGACGTAATAATGCGCAATCCCTCGCCGAATATCATGAATAAAATGCAGCAGGCGGTGCTTACGCTTTACAGCTATGACAGCGACCCCGAAAACAGTTCTCCCGAAGTGGAGATGCTTCAGGCGCTTTCCGTCATTTCAAAGCTCCCTGCAATAATGGTGGCTTCTTATCAGGCGCTTCGCCGCTTTTACCATAACGACAGCATGGTCATGCACCAGATAAATAAAGAAGAGAGCCTTGCCGAGAGTATCCTTTCGACGTTGCGCGACGACCGCGCTTATACTCCCGAAGAAGCGAAGCTTTTAGACCTTTGCCTTATGCTCCACGCGGAACACGGCGGCGGTAACAACTCTACGTTCACCTGCCGCACGGTATCGTCTTCGGGAACTGACGCTTATTCGGCTTATGCCGCGGCGATAGGTTCTTTAAAAGGTCCTCGCCATGGCGGAGCGAATATAAAGGTCATGCAGATGCTTGACGCCGTAAAGGACGGCGTAAAAGACTGGAACGACGATGAAGAAGTCGAGAATTTCCTGCATAAAATAATACGGAAAGAAGCGGGCGACGGCTCAGGACTTATCTACGGAATGGGACACGCAGTCTACACGCTGTCTGATCCGAGAGCCGTTATTCTTAAAAAGAACGCGATGGAGCTTGCAAAGGGCAGCGAGTTTGAAGCGGAATTTAAGCTGCTCGACAGCATTGAGCGCATAACCCCGAAAGTTTTCGCGGAGGAGCGCGGCGACATTAAGAATATATGCGCGAATGTGGATATGTATTCGGGACTTGTCTATAAAATGCTGAAAATACCTGTTGAAATGTACACTGCGCTGTTTGCCTGCGCGAGAATGGCGGGCTGGTGCGCGCATAGAATGGAAGAAATGATAAACGGAAAGCGCATAATCCGCCCCGCTTATAAGGCTATAAATCTCAACAAGAAATACATTCCGCTAAACGAGAGGTAATAAACATATGACTAAAAACGGCAGAATATCGGCTATCGCGCTTATCGCAGGGATAGTTCTCTGCATTGCCGCAAGAACGGTAGGGATATTGTCCTTTACCGATATGAAAACAGGATTTTTGTTTCACGAAAGCACGGTTTTGTATTGCGTAATCTTTTTCGGGCTTTGCGTGTGCGCGTCGGTTATTACGGCGGTGACTGCGCCGAAAGCCGCGAACAAGGAAATTTCCGAAAAGGGAATGGTTATGCTGGGCTGTATAACTGTCTTGATAGCGGCGTTTGCGGTTTATGACGGGATAAACGGCTTAAACTCCATAAAGCCTTTCACGGCGGGGATAGTGGTAGATTTCGTTATGGCGGCGTATATTTTCGTAGTCGGTGTAATGACTGTCAGAAACAAGGAAATGACCCCGCTTTTGGGATTCTTGTATTCGGTGATAGGGGCGTATTACATTTTCCTTTCGGTAGCGGGTATCTCTCAAAGAATGGGAGTGCTTACTTATCAGGAGTATCTTCTTGACGCTTTGACGACAACTTCGGGCGGAGTTTTCCTCGCGCTCTTCGGAAAGTTCTATTCGGGAAACGGTGAAAAGCGGACTCTGTTCTTTATGCGCTTGTGGGCGGCAATTACGGCGGTGTTTTCGCTTTCTTCCTCATTCGGAACTATCCTTGCGAAGATATTCGGCTCAAAGGAGATTTCCGAGAGAATAACCGCCAGCCCCAACCTTGCCCAGCTGTTTTTCCAGGAAAACGCCCTCAGCGCAGAAGGAAACTATATGATGTCGTTCGCCCCGTGGGTAAATCTTTTGATAGGGGTATTCGCCGTTGCGGCAATATTTATCTCGTATTCGGAAAAAAAGGATTAGTTTAAAAAGATCCGAAATTCATGCGGTTTCGGGTCTTTAACTGCTTGCGGGAAATCAGTCAAGTAGTTTAGTTGTTAAATTGTTTAGTGGCTAAGAATGGTGTTAAATTGAAGTTTAAAAGAATTATAGCCGCAGGGATAGCTTTAGTTATGAGCGTTATGATGTGCGGCTGCAGCGAAAGCTCGGTAGAAAATCTTCTCAGTCCGCCGAAGCTGCTCGACGAGCAGAACGAACTGTACAGCGAGCTTGTAAAAAGCGTAGGGCAGAACGTAAAACTTAAATATCCCCAGAGCGGGGATTATCGTTCGCCGTTCGTTATATACAACCTCGACGACGAGCCGGGAGAAGAAGCGCTTGTTTTCTATGAAAGCAAAAACACCTCCGCGGGAGAAAGCTCTTTAAGGCTTAAAATATTTGACAAGACGGACGGGAAATTCGAGGCGGTATACGACCTTGCGTGCGCGGGAAGCGAAGTTGAGAGCATAAGCTTTCCTAAACTTTCGGCAAACAAAAATACGAACATTATGGTAAGGTACAGGCTCTTAAACCAGACCGAAAGAGCGTTTTCCGTGTATTCATATGAAGACCGAACGCCGACGGAGCTTTATTCCTCGCCCTATGTCTGCCTTGACGTTTTCGATATAAACGGCGACGGAGCAGACGAGCTTATAACCGTAAATTACGACAAGCAGACGCAGACTTCCACGGCGATGATGTTTATTGACGGGGAAAACGGTTTTGAAAAGATCTCGCAGACAAACCTCTACAGCGGCGCGGGAGATTATATGAGAGTTACCGAGGGAAAGCTCGACGAGAACACCTCCGCGCTGTTTCTGGATTATTCAAAGGGCGGCGGCGTTTCGGGAACGGACGTTATCTACTGCGCGTCAAATCAGCTGTTATGTCCTATGGGAGTAGGCTCTACGACGCTTTTGCAGAATATCCAGAGAGTGACAAACGACTATATGGCGGAGATATTCTGCTACGACATTGACGGGGACGGGTTTATAGAAGTTCCCAACACAAAGCTTCTCCCCGGCTATGAAACGGTAAACCGTTCGGAACAGCTTTATGCGATGGAGTGGTATACGGTAGCGTACAGTAAATTCTCTCTCGAATATTACAGCTATGTTTCCAGCAAATACAGCTTCGCTCTTATTTTCCCTAGCAGGTGGCTGGGAGTGGTAACGGCGGTAGCTGATTTTGCGAACAATGAGATAGTGTTTATCTACTATGACGAGCAGATAGGTCTTGATCTTGTAAACGCTCAGGAGATAATGAGGATAAGAGCGGTGGACAAAGACGACGCTGACGGGCTTGAAAAAGCGAAAGAACTTGCGTTTCTCGGAGAGACGGACGAAACATATTACTGCATAAAACAACAGAGCGGAAGTCTGGCGCTTACGGAGAGCGAACTTAAGAATTGCTTTAAAATGTTGTGAGAATATTTCGGAAAGGCTTTTTATGAAAAGAATACTTGTTTGTGAGGACGAGGCGTCAATCAGAGAATTTGTCGTTATAAACCTGCGCAGGGCGGGATATGACGTTGTGGACACATCGAGCGGCGAAGAAGCCTGCGAGGTCTACAAGAATAACGGCGGCGGATTTGACGTGGCGCTGCTCGACATCATGATGCCCGGCATGGACGGCGCGGAGCTTTGCAGGTGGATAAGAGAGCAGAGCGCCGAGATAGGAATAATGATGCTCTCGGCAAAAAGCCAGGAAATCGACAAGGTAAACTGCCTTATGCTGGGAGCAGACGATTATGTGACAAAGCCGTTTTCGCCGAGCGAGCTTGTGGCGCGAATTGACGCGCTTTACCGCAGAGTTACTATGAGCCGTTCGCCAAAGGAAGAAGCAAAGGTCATAATAGCCGAGCCGTTTAAGCTTGATCTCCAGAGCAGGATCTGCTATAAGAACGGAGCGGTAATAGAGCTTACGCAGGTGGAGTTTCACATGATGAAATATCTTCTCACAAACAAGGGCTCTCCTATCGATCGAAGATCTATCCTGCGGCATATCTGGGGCGACAGTTATGTGGGAGAAGATAAAGTAATAGACGTAAACATGAGAAGACTTCGTATGAAGATAGAGGACGACCCCTCGTCGCCAAAGTATATCCAGACTATCTGGGGATATGGTTATAAGTGGAACGGCTGATGAAAGAAAAAAATCAGAAGAAAAGCCGCCATTCGCTTGCGACAAAATGGCTTGTAAACACGCTGTCGGTCGTTGTGATAGTGCTTATTCTTGTAAATTTCGGAGTCTTTTATTTTGTCAGACAGTACTATTACGGCTCGGCGGAAAGCTATATGATCTCCGAAGCGAACGCGACGCAAACGGTGTTGAAGCGCCTTTATGAAAACTCCGCGGTGAACTATTCGGCGGAAGTCAGAGAGATGATAGAGGGCTTTGAAAAAAAGGATAAGATGGAGCTTATGTCCATAAACCGAAACGGAAAAGTTTCGCTTTCTTCCAGCGGATTTTCTCCTGAGGGAGATTATTCCATGCCCGATTATGAGCTTGCTCTCGAAAGCGAAGACCGAACGGGCGTTTATATCGGAAAGGGCAGAGGAGAAAATATCATTGCGGTGACGGTCATAATTGAAAATCCCAGCAGCAATTTCAGAGCTATGAGATTTGTGACGAGCCTCGGAATGATAGATACGCGAATAGGCGGGATAATGCTGGCGTGCGTTGTTACAAGCGCGTTTATAATCCTTATAATCACGCTTATGGGAACGTATTTCGTAAAGTCCATCTGCGTTTCTTTGGTGCAGATGGGAGATATAGCAAAGAAACTCGCAAAGGGCGATTTTTCGGAAAGAATACCCATAACTGCAAACGACGAGATAGGACAGCTCTCTCAGTCGTTTAACGAGATGGCGGACGAGCTTGAAAACTCCGAGCAGATAAAAAACGACTTTATCTCAAGCGTATCTCACGAGCTTAGAACTCCGCTGACGGCAATAAAAGGCTGGTCGGAAACGCTAAGCGAGGGTTATGACGAGGAAACGTTCTCAAAAGGAATGAAAGTCATAACGGGCGAAACCACAAGGCTGGAACAAATGGTCGAGGAGCTTCTTGACTTTTCGAGGATACAAAGCGGCAGACTTACGCTTCAGATGGATATAATAGACATAGTAGCCGAGCTTGAAGACGCGCTGCTGATATATATAGACAAGGCGAAAAAAGAGGAAAAGACCTTTTCATACAACGAGCCGCAGTTTATGTGCGCCGTTTACGGCGACAAGAGCAGACTGCGCCAGGTGTTTATAAACATCATAGACAACGCCGTAAAGTACACCGAGCCTAACGGGAGAATAGAAGTTATCGTCACTAAAAACGAAGACCTTGTGGTAATTTCAATTTCAGATACGGGCTGCGGAATTGCGCCCGAAGACCTGCCTAAAGTAAAACAGAAATTCTATAAGGCGAACAGGACGAAGCGCGGGTCGGGGATAGGGCTTGCCGTTGCGGATGAGATAGTTCAGATGCACGGCGGTCATCTTGAAGTCGAAAGCGAGCTTGGAAAGGGAACTACGGTTACGGTCATGATACCGCTTGCGGAAAAGAAAGGAGAACCGTCTGATGGATAAACCGAAAAAGACAACTATCGGCGGTCAGGCGCTGATAGAGGGAGTTATGATGAGAGGCGTGTCCGTCGGCGCAATGGCGGTAAGAAAAAACGACGGGTCTATTTATCTTGAAGAATGGGAGATACCCGAAAAGAAGTGGTATAACAAAGCGCTGTTCATACGCGGCTGCACAAATTTCGTAAGGCAGCTCAAGGAAGGGTTTTCTTATATGAACAAGTCCTCTGAGATAAGCGGCGAGTATGAAGATGAAGAACCGACAAAATTCGACCTGTTCCTTTATAAAACTTTCGGCGCGAAAGGCGCTGAAAAAGTAATAAACGCTATCGGGGGAATATTGACGGTTCTTATGGTAGCGGCTATGCTGGCGGTGTTTTTGTTTCTGCCGAGCTTTTTGTTTACGCTTATTGAAAACGCAGTGAGCGCGGATATATCAATGTGGAAGTCGGCGTTTGAGGGCGTGCTGAAATTAGCGCTGTTTATAGGGTATATGGCAATTATCGCGCAGACAAAGAGTATGCGCAGAGTATACGAATACCACGGCGCGGAGCATAAGACCATAGCCTGCTACGAAGCTAAAAAGGAACTTACGGTGGAAAACGTCCGCGAGATGACGAGATTTCACCCGCGCTGCGGAACAAGCTTTCTGGTAATAACGCTTTTGGTAAGTATCCTCGTTTACTCGCTCATTCCTCTCGAACCGGGAGCATGGCTGGGAATTGAAAACAAAGCGCTTTCCGCATTGCTCAGAGTATTGATAAAACTGCCGTTTTTGCCGATAGTGGTCGGTATTTCATACGAGCTTATAAAGCTTGCGGGAAGATACACGAACATCTTTACAAAAATAGTTTCCGCTCCCGGGCTTTGGACTCAGCGACTTACCACCCGCGAACCCGACGACAGTCAGATAGAAATAGCCATAGCAGCTTTGACGCCCTGCCTGCCCAAAGAAAACGAAGACGACAACTGGTGATAAAAGTTGGAAAACAGAGAACTTCTGAGTATGATGATCTGCGCGCTTTCGGACAGCGGCGTTGAAAACGCAGGATTTGAAGCGAAACAGCTTCTGGAGCTTTGCGGACTTTCAAGAATGAAAATAATTTCCGAGCCTAAAGGCATTGTCCCAAAGCAGACCGAAGCCGACGCAAAAAAGTATCTCGAAAGGCGGCTTTCGGGAGAACCGCTGCAGTATATCCTCGGGGAATGGGAGTTTTACGGGCTGCCGTTTAAGGTAGGAAAAGGCGTTCTTATTCCGCGGCAGGACACCGAAACGCTGGTGGATATAGCAAAGGATTTCCTAGGAAACTTTTACGGTAACGCAAGCGTTTTAGACCTTTGCGCGGGGAGCGGCTGTATAGGCATTGCCCTAGCAAAGACCTGCGGAGCAAATGCCACACTTGTGGAAAAGTCCGAAGAAGCTTTTGCTTATTTAATTGACAATATAAAGCTCAACAACGCCGAAAGCCTCTGCCAAGCGGTTTTGGGAGATTGCTTCGACGAATACGGAGAGTTTGACGCGATAGTCTCAAACCCGCCGTATCTCACAAGATCCGATATGGAAAACCTTCAGCGCGAGGTGAGCTTTGAACCCGAAACGGCGCTTTACGGCGGGGAAGACGGACTTTACTTTTACAAAAAGCTTCTTAAAGTTCATGTTAAAAATTTAAGAAAAGGCGGTCTGTTCGCCGTAGAAATAGGTTTAGGCGAGGAAAAAGCGGTTATGGAAATATTCCGTGAAAACGGTTTAGAACCCTCATGCGAAAAGGACGCGCAGGGGATATACAGAGTAGTGTATTCAATAAAAACATAAACGGAGGAAAAAATTATGGCAATGGAAAAGAAAAAAGCGGCGGCAGTTCCGGCAGAGAAAACGGTAACGCCCGACGAGAAGAAAAAAGCTATCCAGACGGCTATAGCCCAGATCGAAAAACAGTTCGGAGACGGAACAATTATGTTCATGGGTGAAAACAAGCATATGGACGTAGAACATCTTCCGACAGGCTCGCTTATGCTGGACTTGGCTCTCGGAATAGGCGGACTTCCAAAGGGAAGAATAATAGAAATCTACGGCACGGAAAGCTCGGGCAAAACTACGCTTTGTCTTCATGCTGTAGCCGAAGCTCAGAAAGCGGGCGGAATGGCTGCGTTTATAGACGTTGAACACGCGTTAGACCCCGTTTATGCGAAAGCGCTCGGCGTTGATATAGACAATCTTTTAGTATCTCAGCCCGATACGGGAGAGCAGGCGCTTGAAATAATCGAAACTCTTGTCCGCTCGGGAGCTATAGACATTGTGGTTTTAGACTCCGTTGCGGCAATGGCGACAAAGGCGGAAATAGACGGCGAAATGGGCGACGCTCACGTCGGCGTTCAGGCAAGGCTCATGTCCCAGGCAATGAGAAAGCTCACCGCCGTTATAGGAAAGACAAACTGCGTGGCAATATTCATAAACCAGATACGCGAGAAAATAGGCGTTCTTTACGGAAACCCCGAAACGACTCCGGGAGGCAGAGCGCTTAAATTCTACGCTTCAGTGAGAATAGAAGTAAGAAAAGGCGAGCCTCTTAAAAACGGCGCGGAGGTTTACGGAAACCGCGTTAAATGCAAGGTCGTAAAGAACAAAGTCGCTCCGCCCTTTAAGACAGCCGAGTTCGATATGGTTTTCGGACAGGGAATTTCGAGAATGGGCGAGGTAGTAGACTGCGCCGTTGAAATGGGAATAATCAAAAAGAGCGGCTCTTGGTTTAGCTACGATGACATGAAGATAGGGCAGGGCCGCGATAAGGTGTTTGATTTTCTAAAGGAAAATCCCACGATAAGCGCAGAGATAGAACAAAAAGTCCGCGACGAGTTTTTGAAGACCACCGAAAGCGATGAACCCGCGCCGCAGAACAACACCGACGACTTTTCCGAGTTCAAGGAAGATGATCTTTGATGAAAATAACCTCGCTGTCCGTCTATAAAGACGACACATGGGAAATGGAGCTTGACGGGAGTAAAAAGTATTACGTTAATTTTTTTACCATTGAAAAGCTCAAAATCGAAAAGGGCATGGAGCTTTCGGAAGAACAGCTTTGCGAAATACTCGACGCCGATACTCTCCGAAAGGCGAAAAAGCGCGCGCTGTATCTCCTTGGCGAAAGGGCGTATTGCTCGGGAGAACTTTTAAAGAAGCTGGAAAAAACATACCCCGAGGAAATAGCCCAAAGCGCGTTAAATTACGTGTCGGGGCTGGGATATATAAACGACGAGGATTATGCAAAGAAATACGCCGAATATCTCATAAAGTCAAAGCGCCGCGGCATTTCAAGAGCGCGCCGCGAGATGCTCTTAAAAGGGCTTTCTCGGGAAACGGTCGAAAACGCGCTTTTAGAATTTACCGAAGAAGAACTTGACGAAGAGCTGTTGTTTCTTATAAGGCACAAATATTCCGAAAAGATAGGCGACCCCGACAGCCGCCGCAGAACGATAGCCGCCCTTGCAAGGAGAGGCTATGATTTCGGCTCGATTAAGCGCTGTATCGAAACGGTAATAAACGAAGATCTTGAAGAAGAATTAGAGGAAGAATAAATGAGCGAGAAAACAAAAGTTGCTTTGGTGTCGCTTGGCTGCGCGAAAAATCAGGTAGACGCGGAGCTTATGCTCTCAAAACTTAATAAAGCGGGATATAAATTTGTCGAAGAGCCGGGCTTGTCCGACATAACCATTCTCCATACCTGCGGTTTTATAACCGCCGCAAAGGAAGAAGCGATAGAATGGTTAAACGAGCTTATTACGCTTAAAAAAGAGGGAACGATAAAAAGGATATGCGTAACGGGCTGTCTGTCCGAGCGCTATCGCGATGAGTTTTCAAAGGAATATCCCGAGGTCGACGGAATTATCGGTATCGCCGAATATGGAAACATCGCCGAGCATATCGCCAAAATTGAAAAAGGCGAAAGAGTCGTTGCTTTCGGGGATAAGGAAAAGCACACGATGGAGGGCGAAAGGATACTTTCGACCGCGCCTTATTACGCGTACCTCCGCGTTGCGGACGGCTGCGACAACTGCTGTACATACTGCGCTATCCCACAGATACGCGGGCATTTCCGTTCGAGGACAATGGAAAACGTGCTTCGCGACGCAAAGGAGCTTTGCGAAAGCGGGGTTAAAGAAGTTATACTTATCGCCCAGGACACAACGCGCTACGGACTTGACCTATACGGAAAACTTATGCTCCCCGAGCTTCTCAACAAGCTCTGCGAGCTTGATTTCAAGTGGATAAGACTTTTATACTGCTATCCCGAAAGGATAACCGACGAGCTTATTTCGGTTATCAAAAATCAGCCGAAGATAGTAAAATATATCGACATTCCCATTCAGCATTGCGACGGTGACATCTTAAAGCGCATGAACAGAAAGGGCGATGAAAATACGCTCCGCGAGCTTATAGCAAAGCTACGCCGAGAGATCCCGGAAATAACCCTGCGCACAACGTTTATAACGGGTTTCCCCGGAGAAACCGAGGAGCAGTTCAACCGTCTGGGTGAGTTTGCCGAGGAAATGAAGTTTGACAGAATGGGCTGCTTTGCTTATTCCGAAGAAGAGAACACTCCCGCTGCAGGTTTTCCCGATCAGGTCGATGAGAAAGTCAGAGAACACCGAAAGGAAATTCTCGAAGAACAGCAGGACACCCGCGTAGAAGCCGCTTTTAACGCAATGATAGGCGAAACGGCGGAGGTCGTTGTAGAAGGCTATGACAGATTTATCGGGTATTATTTCGGAAGAAGCGCGGCGTTCGCTCCCGAAATAGACGGAATGATCTATTTCAAAGCGGATAAAAAGCTCGCTGTCGGAGATTTTATAAACATAGAGTTTAAGAGAGTTGTAAACAATAATCTTGTAGGGGAAGCGGTCGAATGAATTTAGCAAACAAGCTCACAATGTTCCGCGTTGTCCTTGTGCCTTTTTTCCTCGCAGCAATGAGCGCAGATGCGATACCGATGAGGTTTTTGTGGGCGCTCGTTATCTTCATTCTTGCGAGCATAACGGATATGCTCGACGGAAAGATAGCGCGCAAATACAATATGGTCACAAATTTCGGAAAGTTTCTTGATCCGCTTGCCGATAAAATTCTTGTCGCGGGCGCGCTTATCTGCTTTGTGGAACTCGGTTGGACAAGGGCATGGATAGTAGCGGTAATAATGATGCGCGAATTTGCGGTTTCGGGCGTAAGGCTTGCGGCGTCTACAGGCGAAAAGAAAACGGTGATTGCCGCGAATATCTGGGGCAAGCTGAAAACCGCTTTTACCATGATAGCGATCATAGCCGTGTTGTTTATGTATATACTCGCGGACTTCGGAGTTATCTGCGAACTTGGCGGGAAAAAGGGCTTTGAGTTTCCGATAGCGATAATAACAGACGTGCTGATGTATATAACTTTAGCTCTTACGGTAATTTCGGGAGTAAAGTATATTTATGATTATAGAGAATGTGTAAATCCGCGCCGTTAGAGGTAAGCTATTAGAGGTAAGAGATAAGAGGTAAGAAGTCATAGCTTGTTTTGTGCGGAAAACAACTTTTTCTTTTAAACTCTTACCTCTTACATCTAAAAGGGTGAGAGAATGACAAGTAATAAACATGGCGAAATAAAAACAAACGAACGGCATATGCTCCCCGTGATACTTGCGCTGTCGCTCCCTACAATGCTCGAACAACTCTTGCAGACAGCCGTTCAGTACATAGACACCGCTATGGTCGGTTCTCTCGGAACAAGCGCCACGGCGGCGGTCGGCGCGACAAGCACGGTAAGCTGGCTTGTAGGCAGCACTGTTTCGGCTATCGGAGTAGGCTTTCTTGCGTTCATTTCGCAGCGTATCGGCGCAGGAAAAGAAGATGAGGCTCGAAAAGCTTCGGGACAGGCAGTTCTCGCGGTAATTGCCGCGGGAGTATTTTTTACGCTTATTACAACGCTTCTAAGCGGACAGATTCCCGTGTGGATGAGCGTTGACGAGCAGATAAGAGATACGGCTTCGGAATATTTTTTGATACTGTACTCGCCCATGCTGTTCAGAACTGCCAGCATAATTTTTGGAACGGTGCTTCGCGCGGCTGGTGATACCAAAACGCCGATGCTTGTAGGAATAGGCGTTAATGTCATAAACATAGTTTTAAACTTCTTCCTTATTTATCCGACGCGTGAACTGGAAATATTCGGAAGTGTTTTTAAAATATACGGCGCAGATTTCGGAGTAAACGGCGCGGCTCTGGCAAGCGCGTTTTCGTATATATTCGGCGGTATAGCGATAACCATAGCTCTTTGGAAACACAAGACGGTTTCTCCGAAAGGTCAGAGCTTAAAGCCCGATACGGGTATTTTAAAGTCGTGCTTTAAGGTAGCCGTACCGAATATGTTCCAGAGGTTTGCAACGTCGCTCGGGTACGTGGTTTTTGCGTCCATGATAAACTCTCTCGGCGAAACTTCAGCCGCAGCGCACACCATAGCGAACACTGTAGAGAGCCTGTTTTACATACCCGGCTACGGTATGCAGACGGCGTCCGCGGCGCTTGCGGGAAACGCATGGGGTGCGCGGGACAAAGACAGGCTGAAGCGTCTTACCAAAACGATAATGCCGCTTGAGGTTATACTAATGGTGGTTTCTGGAGGGCTTTTGTTCATATTTGCTCCTCAGCT
The DNA here is from genome assembly GCA_947631115.1 of uncultured Clostridia bacterium. Taxonomy (GTDB): domain Bacteria; phylum Bacillota; class Clostridia; order Oscillospirales; family Ruminococcaceae; genus CAG-115. The sequence continues at coordinate 474 of CANRKB010000018.1, read as the reverse complement.
TATGAGCCTGTTTTCAAAAGACAAGGAAGTAATAGAGCTCGGCGGCGCGGTTTTAAGAATGGTAGCAATATCCGAGCCGTTTTACGGCGTGCCGATAGTGATAGAGGGAATAATGCAGGGGCTGGGAAAGACGGTCGTGCCGTTTGTTTTCAGCGTTCTCGGAATGTGGTGCGTAAGGATAGCGGGAACGTTTATCTTTACGCAGTTAATGAGCGGAGGGCTTATCGAAGCCTGGGGCTGTATGATAGGTCACAATCTGGTGCTTTTTGTAATGTTTGTTGTATATTTTATAAGCGGGAAGTGGGATCCTTTCCGAGCGGAAAAAAACTGTAAAAAATTTTGAAAAAACCCTTGACATTTTTTTAAGTATGTGATATAATTAAATAGTCGTCAGGAAATGCGAGTGTGCTGGAATAGGCAGACAGGCTAGCTTGAGGTGCTAGTGTTTCACGACGTGTGGGTTCAAGTCCCGTC
>CANRKB010000017.1 GCA_947631115.1 uncultured Clostridia bacterium | reverse complement strand
GTAGCTATTAACATTATAACATATTTGAGGTCGTTTGTCTTCTCTTTTTGTAACATATCTATTGTATCATAACATTTTTAAAATTTTCGTCATTGTCGGGAAAATAAACCCGACCGCGAAATTTTACGTTGACATGTTGACATAAACGGAAAATCGGTATATAATAAAAGCAGGGAAGTGATATTATGCTGGAGTTTCTTTCGGAGAATTGGGGAACGATAGTCGTAGCCGCGCTGTTATTATTGGCATTAGCCGCGGCAACAGTAAAACTTGTAAAGGACAGGCGCTCGGGAAAAGGCTCGTGCTGCGGCGACTGCTCTAAATGCCATAGCGGCGAAAGCTCCTGTAAAAAGCGCCGGTAAGCTTATTAAAACAATTAAACAGCCGTGTAAAGCCCGTTTATCTGCATAGGCTTTACACGGTTTTTGTTATACAAAGTGTATATTATTTAAAATTATCGAAACGTCCTATATTACTACTTGACTTTTTTATAACTATGTGTTATAATAAATTGTACTTCATTGCTTTAACGCTTGCGTGCTTTTATGCATAAAACTGTTAAAGCGGAAAGGATATTTTATGACATATGTAATACTGGCGGTATACCTTGCGGTAATGATCGGAATAGGAATATACTGCCGTAAGAGAGCGTCCTCCGTGTCAGATTTCGTTCTCGGAGGAAGAAACATCGGCGGCTGGTTTACGGCGTTTGCATATGGAACGTCCTATTTCTCGGCGGTCGTATTTATAGGTTATGCGGGACAGTTCGGCTGGAGCTACGGCGTTTCGGCTACCTGGATAGGCATAGGAAACGCGATTATAGGTTCAATGCTCCCGTGGATAATAATGGGCAGAAGAACCAGAGTTATGACAAAACAGTTAAACGCGTCTACCATGCCCGAATTTTTCGAGAAGCGCTACAGTTCAAAGGCGCTGAAGATAGTCGCGGCAATAATTGTTTTCGTGTTCCTTATCCCGTATACGGCGTCTGTTTATAACGGACTTTCTAGATTGTTCAATATGGCGTTCGATCTGCCTTATGAAGCCTGCCTTATAGGCATGGCGGTGCTTACGGCGGCATACGTTATTCTCGGCGGCTATACCGCGACCGCGATAAACGACTTTGTACAGGGAATAATCATGCTTATAGGAATTGTCGCGGTCGTTATCTGCGTTATAAACGGAAAGGGCGGATTTACCGAAGCGCTGAACGGTCTCGGACAGATAACCGATACAAACGTTCCCGCAAATTCTCTCAATACGCTTTTCGGTCCCGACCCGATAAACCTTATAGGCGTTGTAATTCTTACATCTCTCGGCACATGGGGACTTCCGCAGATGGTGCAGAAGTTCTATGCGATAAAAGACGACGCGGCGATAAAGCGCGGCACTATAATCTCGACTATATTCGCGCTTGTAGTAGCGGGCGGCTCGTATTTCATGGGCGGCTTCGGCAGGCTCTACGGAACGGGCGCAAACGGCGAAACGCTTATTGAAAGCGTAAACGGAAAGCTTGCGTTTGACTCTATCGTGCCGCAGATGTTAAAAGACGCGCTCCCCGAATTTCTGATAGGGGTAGTGGTGGTGCTTGTGCTTTCGGCTTCAATGTCGACGTTGTCTTCGCTTGTTCTTACTTCAAGCTCGACCCTCACCATCGACCTTATAAAGCCCATGATGAAGAAAGGTATGAGCGACAAAAAGCAGGTTCTGATAATGAGAATTCTTATAGCGGTGTTCCTGCTTATATCCGTAATAATCGCCCTTAACCCCAACGCATATATTACGACCCTTATGTCCATTTCATGGGGCGCTTTGGCGGGAGCGTTCCTTGCGCCTTTCCTCTACGGACTGTTCTCAAAGAAGATAACAAAAGCCGCCGTCTGGGCAAGCTTTATCTCGGGCGTTGGTATAACCGTTGCGCATATGTTTATATTCAGCCTCGGTTTCTTCCCCGAAGCGACAAAAGCGGCAGCTTCGCTCCCGCTTAATCTCGCTTCTCCGATAAACGCGGGCGCTATCGCAATGCTTTTCGGACTGATAATCGTCCCGCTGGTAAGCGCAGTTACCAAGAACAAGAACCTTGAAAAGGACGAAAAACTCCTTGAGGACTGCAAGAAAGAGCTTGGATAAAGCGTAAAACAATTAGTATAAAAAAGAGGCTGGAGTTTAAATTCTAGCCTTTTTATACGTTAAATTCAGCAAACAGCCTTTAGATTATTACTGAATACTTGTACATTGTATACTGTCAATTGACAACAGGGGTAAGAATTTAAATTCTTGCCTTTTGCTTTTAACCACTTGACAAAATTCGCAAAAGGTGGTATAATTGTGTAGTATGCAACAAAAAGAATACGTAACCGGTTAGTAATATAGGAGGAAATTATAAATGAAAAAGAAAATATTAAGCGCGTTTCTTGCGCTATCAATGACGCTCGGGCTTTGCGCCTGCGACAATAACGGCGGCAGCACCGGCGGTAATGCGGGCGGTAACTCCGGCGGCAATTCCGGCGGCAGCGTCAGCGCCGATAAGCTTAAAATCGGCGTTATCCAGTATGCCGCTCATCCCTCGCTCGACAACTGCTACAACGGAATAAAGCAGGGTCTTGAAGAAAGCGAGTATAAGGACAAATACGAAATTGATTTTCAGAACGGACAGAACAGCGGCGAAAACTGCGACCAGTATGCAAAGAATATGGTTGCAAACGGCTATGACCTTATATTTGCCATAGCTACTCCCGCGGCGATCTCCGCATATGCGGCGGCAAAGGACACGGATATTCCCGTTATTTTCTGCGCGGTTTCCGAGCCGGTGGCGGCGGGACTTGCTACGAGCCTTGACGCGGGTCTTGACACCTGCAACGGCACGGCGGATATTTTAAACCTCGAAGAACAGCTTGAACTTATTCTTGCCTGCCAGCCCGACGCAAAGAAGATAGGCGTTCTCTATACGACTACCGAGGCGAACTCCGTAGCTCATCTGAAAAAGTTCAAAGAGCTTTGCGCAGCAAAGAACGTAGAGGTAGTGGAAAGCGGCGTTTCGGGTTCGGCGGATATTCCCCAGGCTGCCGCAGACCTTGCTTCAAAGGTAGACTGCATAAACAACTTCACCGACAACAACGTTGTAAACAGCCTTTCTGTAGTTCTTGAAAAGGCAAACGCAGCGGGTATCCCCGTATACGGCTCCGAAGTAGAGCAGGTAAAGAACGGCTGTATCGCTTCAATGTCTATCGACTATGTTGCGCTCGGAAAGAAAACAGCCGAAATGGCGGTCAAAGTTCTCGGCGGAGCAAAATGCTCGGAATTGCCCGTTACACAAGTAAGCGATGTAACGCCCGTTGTCAATACGGAAGTTCTCGCGAAGTTTAACATCACGCTTCCCGAAGCGTATAAAGACGCCGAAAAGGTGACCACAAACAGCTGATAGCCGAATTAAATGACCGAAAGGGCGTGCAAATGTGACTGTTTTCTTAAATATTCTTATCGGAATAGGCGAAGAGGGTCTGATGTACGCCCTTTTGGCTTTGGGAATGTATATTTCCTACAGCGTTCTTGATTTTCCCGATCTTTCGGTAGACGGAACTTTCCCGCTAGGCGCGGTGCTTACGGGCGTGCTTATAGTAAACGGCGTTGATCCGTGGCTGTGCCTTGTTATTTCTTTTGCGGCGGGAATGCTTGCGGGTATGCTCACGGGCATTATGAACGTAAAGCTCGGCATTATCCCGCTTCTCTGCGGAATAATCATGTACACCGCCATGCTCTCCGTAAACCTTGTGCTTATAAAAACGGGAACAGACGGTATGGCGATAGCTTCGTTCTTCACAAAAGACACTATCTTCAACAGCTCTCTCGCGGGTCTTATCCCCAAAACTCTGGGCGGCTTCGCTCTGAGAACGCTGCTAATCTCGCTGCTTATTGTCATTGTGTGCAAGATACTGCTCGACCTGTTTCTTAAAACAAAAAGCGGGTTGCTGCTCCGCGCAACGGGCGACAACGAGCGCTATACGACAATGCTCGGCAAAAACCCCGGCTCTGTAAAGATCTTCGGACTTATGCTCGGAAACGGCTTTGCGGCGCTCGCGGGTTCGGTAATTGCCCAGAACAAAGGCAGCGCCGACCAGCAGATGGGAACGGGAATGGTCGTTCTCGGTCTTGCGTCTGTAATAATCGGCATAAGCCTTTTCAAGCGCGTTCGCTTTATGAAAGGCACGACGATGGTGATACTCGGAAGCATTATTTATAAGGCTTCTTATCAGATAGTATTGACTCTCGGAATACCGACCGAGTGGAACAATTTCGTAAAAGCGGCGATATTCCTTATTGCGCTTATTCTCGGCGGAAAGCATGTCGGAGAATTTTTCAAAAAACTATTCCGAAAAAATAAAACGAACAGGGAGGGTAAAAATGCTCTCACTGAATAATATCCAAAAGGTGTTCAATGCGGGAACGGTCGATGAAAACAGACTGTTTAATGATTTCAACCTCGAAGTAAACGACGGGGAGTTTGTGGCGATAGTCGGCTCAAACGGCAGCGGCAAGACAACGCTTTTAAATATGGTCTGCGGAACAAGCCGTCCCGACAGCGGAAGAGTTATCTTCAACGGAAACGACATCACGGACATTCCCGAATACAAGCGCGCAAGGCGCATTGGCAGAGTTTTGCAGGACCCGAAAATGGGAACTTGCGCGAGCCTTTCCATTCTTGAAAATTTAGCGCTTGCGGATAATAAAAATCGGCGTTACGGGCTTTCGAGAGCGGTCAATAAACAGCGCGAGGAGTATTATAAGACCTTGCTCGAAATGTGCGGCATGGGGCTTGAAAACCGTCTGGGCGTGCTTGCGGGTTCGCTTTCGGGCGGACAAAGGCAGGCGCTTGCTCTTATAATCGCGACAATGACCGACATCGACCTGCTTATTCTCGACGAGCATACGGCGGCGCTCGACCCCAAATCCTCCGAAACGCTAATGGAGATAACAAAGCGCGTTATAAGCGAAAAGAAGTACACGACGCTTATGGTAACGCACAATCTCCGTTTCGCAGTAAGCTACGGAACGCGGCTCTTAATGCTGCACGAGGGAAAAGCGGTCATGGACATTTCGGGAGAAGAAAAAGAAAAGCTCGTTGTAGAAGATATTCTCGGAAAATTTAATGAGATAAGCATTGAATGCGGAAACTAAAATTGTATGTCGGTCTTAAAGCTCTGTTGTGTTTTAAGACCGACTATTTTGACTAAAAGCAGGTTTAAAAATGGACAAAAACGAAGTCTTGCATAAGTATTTCGGTCACAGCGGTTTTCGCGAGGGGCAGGAGCAGATAGTCGACAATATCCTGAGCGGCAGGGATTGCCTTTGCGTAATGCCGACGGGCGCGGGAAAATCGCTTTGTTTTCAGATACCCGCGCTTGTTATGAACGGAACGGCGATAGTTATTTCTCCGCTCATTTCGCTTATGCAGTGTCAGGTTGAGGACCTGCGGGAAATCGGCGTAAGCGCGGCGTACATAAACAGTTCGCTTGACAGCGCGGAATATTTTGACATCTGCCGCAGAGCATACGCGGGAGAGCTGAAGCTTATTTATGCCGCGCCCGAAAGGCTTACTTCCGAGAGCTTTTTAAAACTTTGCGATGAAATTGAGATACCGCTTGCAGCAATAGACGAGGCGCATTGCGTTTCGCACTGGGGGCAGGATTTCCGACCGTCGTATCTGAAGATAGCGGAATTTATCCGAACGCTTAAAAAACGTCCTGTTGTCGCCGCGTTTACCGCGACCGCGACTTCCGCTGTAAAAAACGATATAAAGCGGCTTCTGGAGCTTAACGATCCGTTTTCGATAACCACGGGCTTTGACAGACCGAACCTGTTTTTCGAGGTAAGAAAGCCCGAGGTCAAGGACGACGAGCTTCTTAAAATTTTAAAGAACGTTTCGGGAGCAATCGTTTATTGTTCGACGAGAAAGAATGTCGAATATGTCGGGCAAATGCTTTTGAGAAACGGCATAAAAGCCGCGGCGTACCACGCGGGCTTTTCGTCCGAACAACGCAAGACCGCCCAGGAAGATTTTCTTCACGACAGGGTCGATGTAATCGTCGCGACAAACGCTTTCGGAATGGGAATAGACAAGAGCAATGTTCCGCTGGTCGTTCATTACAACATACCCAAAGACCTTGAAAGCTATTATCAGGAGGCGGGCAGGGCAGGGCGCGACGGCTCTCCCGCGCGGTGTATTCTTCTTTACAGCAAGAGCGATATTGCCATTGCAAAGTTTATGATAGAACATTCTCACGAGGACAGCGAGTTGTCTTTTGAAGAACAGAACGAGCTTAAAAAGCGCGACTATCTGAGGCTTAAAAAAATGACGGCTTACTGCGAAACAACAGCCTGCCTGCGCAGAGAGATACTTTTGTATTTCGGCGAGAATTATCCGCATAACTGCAGAAACTGCGGAAATTGCGTCAACAACGTCGAGGTTGAGGACGTAACCGTGGAAGTACAGAAGATATTGTCCTGCATTTATCGCTTAAAGCAGCGCGGCAAAACCGAGAACATAAACGTTATAAAAAATATCCTCCTCGGAATATCCGACAGCCGTATTGCCGAAAACGGTTATGAAACGCTTTCGACTTTCGGCATTATGAAAAGTGTAAAGCCTGAAAGATTACAGCTGATAGCGGACTATCTTTTAAAAGAAGAATATATAGAGCAAGACGGACAGTTATGCCTGCTCACTTTAAAAGCCGACGAGCTTATAAAGAAAAAGGGAACTGTCATAATGCGTTTTGAAAAGAATAAACGCCCCGTTCCCGAAAACAACGAGCTGTTTGAAAAACTGAAAGCGCTCAGGAAAAAGACTGCCGCTGCATTGGGAGTACCGCCTTATGTTGTGTTTACGGACGCAACGCTTTTGGATATGTGCGCGGTTCTTCCGAAAAATCACGAAGAACTTTTGAGGGTTTCGGGCGTAGGAATGAGGAAAGCGGAACGATATGGAAAAAAATTCCTTTCGGTTATAAACGAATATTCCAAAAAAACGGCTTCTTTTTAGTATACAATTAAGGCTTTTTTGTGTATTATGCCGAAAATTGTCTAAAGTCCTTGACGAACAATTTAAAATATGATAATATGAGGTATAAAGTATTTTAGTTGAATACTTATCGGACGAAGACGGTTGGTGAAAAGGACGGTGACTGTTATGCCATACGGAAAAAATCGACACGGCGTAGACAAAAGGGTTGCACGCACAAAAAAAGCTATAAGGGCCGCGCTTTTTGAGATAGCTGAAACGAAAGACATAGCGAGTATAACGGTGAGCGAGCTTTCGCGTAAGGCGGGAGTAAACAGGCGCACATTTTATACTCACTACACCAGCATTACGGATATTGTAAACGAGATAGAGACTGAGCTTGTAGAGGCTCTGAGGGGCATTGTCCTGAACTTCCGCGACAACAATTTCTGCGAGTGTATATACGGAGTTTTTATAAAGCTCAACGAAATGGTGACGTTTGATTTCGAACATTATTTCCGCCACCTGAGATTTGACATGGAGGGTGCTTTTGTCGGACGCGTAAGCGAGATAATTGACGAGCTTGCGGGAAAGATAGTAAAGAGCGTTGGCGATATTTCGTTTGAAAAGGCGAGATTTGCCGCGACGTATGCGGTCGGCGGATTTATCACGGCATTTTTCGAGTGGAAGAACAAAAAGATACCTACGCTTGAAGAAGCTGCGACCTATGCGAGCATGGCGGCGGAAGAGAGTATTAAGGCGGTAGTTTTAAACAAGCTTAGCTGAGGTAGGGCTTATGGATATGTTAGAAGCTGCGCAGATACCTGCGACGGGATTTGACGACGCGGGTATTTTGATCTCGGTTGCGGCGGTTGCGCTTGCAATAGTGCTTGTGATGATATTTACGAGGAAGAAAAAGTAAACAAACAGGGGCTGTAAATTTTACAGCCCCTGTTTTGCACGGTTCGCTCATTTATCACTTTTAAATAACTTTATCGTTTTTTCTTTCTCGCTCAAATGTTAATTCATTTTTAAGGTTATTTCCCGCTCAAAACTTATTCTTTTCAAACCGCCTCAATAGTATAAGTAAACGTCTTTTCTTCTCCCGCTTTCGCTATAACAACGCCCTGCTTCTCCGCAAAAACGCCCGAGCAATCGTCATAATCCTGCGAGCCGCACCACGGCTCAATGCACAAAAACGGCGCGTTCTTCGCCTGCCATAACCCAAGCCCCGTGAAATCCGGGAACTTAACGCAAAGCCCTTTTCCGTCCTTATCTAAAAGCTTCACCGCGCGCGAAGCGGGGTGTTCCATATGCAGAACGTCGTTCATAAACATATCATGATTAAGCGGCATTATCTTGCTGTTTTCAATTATCGTGCGGCGGTTGTCATGCTCGTAAACGCCCGTCTTCGTGTTGTAATTCGGAATAACCGCCGTTTCTTCCTTTTCAAATTCAAGATGATAGTCCGTAAATTCTCCCGGGCAGGCAAACGCAGGGTGCGCGCCTATACAGAACGGCATATCCTCAGCGCCGTTGTTCTTAACCGTCTGAGTAATTTCAATCCCGTTTTCCGTAAGCGTGTATGCTATCGTAAACTTAAAATCAAACGGATATACCGACTTTGTCGTTTCATTCGGCGTAAGCGAAAGTACGACCGAGCTTTCGCTCTCGCTTTCTTTTGTCAACAGAAAATCACGCGCAAATCCGTGCTTCGGGATACGGTATTCTTCGTTTCCTATAACGGTTTTTTTGTTTTTAAGCGTGCCTATCATCGGGAACAGCAACGGAGAAGTGTTCGCCCAGAACTCGGGGTCCGCGTTCCACATAAGCTCTCTGCCGTTTACAACGAGCGACTTCAGCTCCGCGCCCTTCTGGCAGATCCTCGCGGAACAATTTTTTGAATTAAGAACGATTTTCATAAAATAAACCTCCTTGAGTTTAAAAATTTTCTACTTCAATTATACATCATCCGCCTGAAAAAATCAAGTGAATTTCGGCGTTTTGTCCGAATGTTTTTTGATCCACGCTCTTAAAATAAGAACAAGGAAAACTATTATCGCTAAAAACAACAGCAGCTTTATAACAATTGTCAGTATATCGTTTTCCCGTATTGCGAGAGCATAGATCTGCCCTTTTGCGTCGCGAAAAAACATCGTTCCGCTTTCCGATACGGCGATTTTCCCGTCCGTAAAATCTATTATCTTCACTATTTCGTTCACTGACAGTTCGTCCTCGTTTGAAAGAACGGAATAAAGATACCATTTTCCTTCTGATTCAACGGGGCTTACAACATACGCCCTGAAACCGCTTCCCGTTGTAATAACGGGAGAACATCCGTTTTTAAGCTCGGGATAGGTTTTCGTCACTTCCATATTCAGCGCGTCTATAACGTAAAACCCGTTTTCCGATGAAACAAACAGCTTATTATCTATCTCCGCGGGAGCGCTTATGCCGCCGCCTATTTCGAGTTCGAAAAGATCTTCGGCTTCTCCTTCGCTGTTAAGGCGCAGTTTATAAAGTTTTCCGTTTTCCGCGGTCATAAACACCGCGTATTTTCCCGCATAAACGTATTTTAAATTCCCGCCGATTTCGTTTTCGGAATAGCTGTCTTTTCCATGAACAACGAGCTTGTTCCCCGAACCGAACACCGCAAAATCCCCGTACAGTCCCGCCGAAGTAACGGGGTATTCGCTTTTGTATTCCCATACCGCGTCGAAGTTATTGCCGTAATCGGCGCAGATAAACGAATAACCCTCGTCTGTTTTCACACCGAAGTATAAAAGGTTGTCTACAGCCGCAACGTCGGTCGTAATCTCGCCGAATTGTTTTGAAAGCTTGACGGTCATGTTTTCAAGGTCGACCGCGAAAAGCTTCGTCCTTGTCGCCTGGAAAAGAACGTCGTTCATTATAACGCCGCGCGAATTTTCCGAGACCTTTTCGTCAAGCTCCGCGGTCATTTTTGTTTCGCCCGTTTTTTCGTTTATCTTGAATATTTTGTTTCCCGTCGGCGAGAGCAAAAATTCCTTATACGCAAGAGGCACGCCCGCTGTTTCCGCTTCTCCCGTGCTGAAGCGAATTTCCACATAACCCTTGTCGTAGGGCGTTCTTGCGTTTAAGACGCTGCTTTCTCCCATAAATCCCGCGCTTTCGGCATAAACTCCGACGCTTAAAATTGCCGTAAATAACAGCAAAATAATTAAACCTAAAAACTTTTTCAAACCTTTACTGCCTCTCCGTTTGCAAAGGAATAGAGATAAATTTCTTTTACGGGCTTTCCGAAAAGCTTCGGAGCGACAGCCGCGTAAATTTTCACCTGAAGCGAATAATTCTCTTTTTCCTTTATTAAATTTTCCTTTGAGTCGGACTTATAATCCACTATAACGATTCCGTCGTCCTCTTCAAAAAACATATCTATCTGCCCTTGTATAGCTGCGTTTTCTCCTATATCGGGAATATCCGAGCCGCTGATTTCCGCGTAAAACGAGCGTTCGCGTTCAATGCGGCGGCTGTTTAACATTCTCTGCCCTAAGTCGCCCTTGAAGAATTTAACTATCCTTTCGCTGTTTACCAGCAGCCTTTCCTCTTCGGTGAGTTTTCCCGTCTTGCATAATTCCGACACCGCTTCTTTTACGGCGGCGTTCATATCCGAAGAAGAGCGGACAGCCGAAAGGGAAATATGCTCCATGGTGTGGTGATAGGCGTTTCCGACGTCGGTGCCTAAAACTTCGGACTTTGCCGCAAACTTAGGCTTTGTAAGTACGAACGGCATTGGTTCATTTCTATGCGCAAGCTCGGTTACCGAATACTTTATGCGGCGAACTGTTTCGGCTTCGTTTGGATATTTTTTGTCTATTATTTCTTTCAGTTCATTTTCCGTTATGTCGACGCCCTCTTCTGTTTCGGGCGCGGCGCTTATCGCTTTTTCTTCGGCTTTTATGTTTGTAACCGCAGTTGTCTTATAGCCTTTTTCGATAAGCTTTCTCAATATCCACTTAAACGGAATTGTCCCGCTGTAAAAGTCGGGAAGAAATGTCGGAACATCTTCTTCGTCTTTAAAATTCCCGACCATAATAAGCTTTTCCATCGCTCTTGTCATTGCGACATAAAGAAGCCTTAATTCTTCGCCTACGGGTTTTTTCTTGTTTAAAAGACCTAAGGCTTTGTGCGCAAAGGTGTCTGACTTAAACCGCGCGTCACGGTCAACATAGTTAATCGAAAAATACTTGTCGTGATTTATAAGGAACTTTCCCGAATAGTCTTTATTGCTGAACGCCGTCTGAAGCTCGGCGAGTATGCAAACGGGAATTTCAAGCCCCTTGCTCGCATGAAACGTCATTATTCTGACGGAGTTTGCCGCGTCTTCGGGAACGGACGCTTCTTCAATTTCGCCGCGCTGAGTTTCTCCCGACCTTTTTAAAAACCTCAGAAAATCGCAGAGCGTCCCGCCGTCGCGGGCAACAAAGTCCTCCGCTGTCCTTTCAAAGAGCCTTAGATTTGCCGTTCTTTTTGCGCTTTCGTCAAGAGCGCAGATGACGGAATAAATATCCGTTTCCGCGCAGATCTTCCGTATAAGGTCGACGACGGAGTTGTTGCTCATAAATCTGCGGAAGCGTTCTATATCGCGTTCTGCCGCGAGCGCCTTTTCGTTTATTTTTCTTTTTTCGCCTTTTTCATAAAGCTTTCTTTCACATTCTTCGGCTTTCTGCTTTTTTTCGGAAGTATATTCCGAGGGATTGTTTTTTTCCGTCGTGCAGAATTTCAGACATTCGTAAAGCGCATAGTTTCTGAGATTTTCCGAAATATCTTTCGTTTCTTCATCTTTTAGTTTATCCGAAAGTCCGAGCGTTCCGAGCTTCATCTTTGCCGCCTCGTCCGCGGTCATTCCGTAGAGCGGCGACATGAGGATATGCAAAAGCTCTTTGTCGCAAAGCGGGTTGTCTATAACTTTAAGATAACTTACGAGCATCGCCGCTTCTTCGGATTCGAGGATATTTTTCCCGCTCGAAACAACGGACGATATACCGAGCTGAGAGAGCGCTTCACGATATTCGGCGGACTTTTTGTTGTTTCTCATAAGAATGGCAAAGTCCGAATAATTCGGTCTGCAAAGCTCTTTGTTTTTGGTTATCTTAAAGTTTTCGTCGTTCATAAGCTCTTGAATTTTCCGAGCGACAAACTGCGGCTGTTCCTTTGAGTTTACCGAATAAATTTCCGAGTCGTAAACGGAGTTGTCCTCCGCGTCGGGATAATCCGCTCCGTAGACGAGCTTTGTCTTTTCTCCATAATCAACGCCGCCGTGTTCTTCGGTCATAAGCCCCGAAAAAGCGTCGTTTACGGTGTTTATGACAGACTGTCTGCTTCGGAAATTTTTCGTAAGCAAATACTCTTTAAAGCCGTATTCGCCCTTGCAAAGCCCCGCCATTATTTCGGGATCGCCTCCGCGAAAGGCATAGATAGACTGTTTTATATCGCCGACATAGAACTGACGGTCTTTTCCCATGAGCCTGAAAATTTCCGCCTGAACGTCGTTGCAGTCCTGAAACTCGTCTACTATTACGCATGAAAATTTCTTTGAGAGAAGCTCGCGGAAACCGTCGTCATTTTTCAGCTTGTCAAGCAAAAGCAGTTCGCAGTCGGAAAAGTCTATATATCCCGCCGAACGTTTTATATCTCTAAAATACTTTTCGTAAATTTTAAGCAGCTTTACAAACGCCGAAATTACCGTTCTGTTATGGGAAAGGTTGTTTTCCTCTTCGGCTTTTGAACAAGCGATCTTTCCCAGTTCGTCGAATACCGTATCCGCATAATTTTTGTTTAAAGTAAAGGCTTTTTTAGCGTCGCTCTTCGGGTCTTCTCTGCCGAGTTTCGGCGAGCCGAGCTGAGCGGCAACAGTAAGCTTTTCGAGATTTTCGAGCGTAGGAGCGTTTAAAAAGTCCGAAAGAAGTTTTTCTATGTTTGAAAGGCAGTCCAGATAATCGGACATTGAGTTTAAGACATTTTGCTTTTTTTCTTTCTTTTTCTTGTCCGCTTCCGTTTCATACTGCGCGTTATAATTTTTATAACATTCCGAAAGCTTTTCGTGATAGTGCAAAGCTCTGTCGTATTGTTCCTGCGCGAACGCCGTATAAACGGGCATATACGCTTCTATAAGAGTATCCATGCCGTCATAAGCCGAAACCGCGTCTTTGAGCCACTTTTCGCTGTCGGCATAAGAACTGAGCTTGTCTTGGGCGAAAACTACGGTGTCAAAAAGCGCTTTGTCGTCCTCGAAATCGAACGAATAGAAAAGAAGCTTTCTTTCGTCTTCGCTAAATGTATCTCCCGTGTAAAAATCCTTTTTCGCAAGTTCGACAGCGTCCGTTTTCATAGACGCTATCTTCGTTTCGTCCGCAATAGCAACGTTTACGGGCAGGTCGAATTTTTCGATATTGTCCCTTATTATTCCCAGACAAAACGAGTTTATCGTAGAGATACAGGCGTTTCTGAGCCTTGAAGACTGCTCTGCGAGAAAGTCGCGCTCGCTTACGTCTTCAAGTTCTTCTATGCGTTTAGCCAGCGCCGAGGTGAGCTTGTCGCGCATATTCTGCGTTGCGTTTACTGTAAATGTAAGTATAACGAGCGAATCCGCTCTGACGGGATTTTCGGTATCGGAAATAAGCCTCAACACTCTTTCCACGAGCATTGTCGTTTTTCCAGTACCCGCCGCAGCCGAAACCACCGACGGCTCATACACGGCGGCGCTTATTGCTTCTTCTTGTTCTTTTGTGGGTTTTTTACCGGCGTTTTTACTTTCACTCATTTTCTGCTCCTTTATACTCTGCGGTTATGGCAGATACCGCCGAATTCGCAGTATTTGCAGGGGTTCGGCGCGTCGATCTTATTTCCGTTTGGATCTTTCTCGGGAAGATCAAGCAAAACGGCGCTTACGTCACCGCCGTAAATTTTCTTTAACTTTTCGGTTATGTTTTTGATACATTCGTCCGCGAGCTTTTTAAATTCATCAGAACCTACGGAGTTGTCTTCGCCTAGAGAAAACGAGCCGATTATTTTCTCGGCGATCTTCCGCTTTTTTTCTTCGTCGTCGGTCTGTATGCAGGAGATAAGCTTTTCTGTAAGTTTTTTAAGATCGCTTTCAATTATCTCGTCGTTTATGTAAAGCCCCTCGGGACGGTAGTTCATTTCGAGAAGATACAGCGCCTCTTGCCGGGTTTTTGCCGTACCGGCGTTTTTAGAGGAGATATAGCTTATCTCGCCCGGGAAAACGTCTATCGTTTTGTTGTCGGAGTTAGCCTTGCAAAGCGCCGTCAGATACAAAAGCATCTGTACATGGACGCCGCTTTTTGCGGCTTCTTTGTTGAACGACTTCGCGCTTGACTTATAGTCGATGACCCTGAGATACATACGCGGTCTGCCGTCTTTTTCGGCGTACATGGCGTCGAGCCTGTCAACGTTTCCTCCGATATGAACTTCGGTATCGTCCGAAATTTCTATCGCTATAGGCTTGGAAAAAAGCGTAAATTCTTTTTTGCTTGCCGCGTTAAACTCAACCTTGTTTTCGCTTTCTTTTGAAATGTTCATCTCAAAGAACTGGGGATAATACTCTCTTACGGAAAGCTCGGTCTGCATGGTGAGAAGCAGGTCGGCAGCCGAAGAAGCGATGTTTGCGAAAAGAAAAGCGGTCCTCTTGTCGTCCTCGGTATCGCCGTTGGTATTAAGTTTCAGAAATTCAAAAAGACAGTCCCTCGAAAGCTTCAGAAGATCCCTATGTTCGAGCTTTAAGAACTCTTCGGTCTTGCCTTTATACTGTTCAAAAACTTTCTGCATGATAAAGTGCATGGCATTGCCGCGGCTTAAAATATTAAACTCGCGTTTATTTATCTCGCGGATACCGAGTTCTTTCGTACAGAAAAACGAAAACGGACAAAGCATAAGCTTTTCTATCTGAGTCGCGCCTATGTCAATATCTCCGTTTTTGCCGAGAGAATTTTTAAACAACTGTTTTGATGATTTTTCCGATACGGTATAAACGGCGGCGTTTTCCGAACCGTGCTTTTGTCTTATCTCGTCGAGATTTTTTACGAAATCCTCGTTTCCGTTGTTTTCGAGATATTTGCGCATGGCATAAAAAGCTTTCGTTTTTTTACCGAGGCTTTGGGCATAGCGCTGTTTTGTCGCTTTTATCGAGCGGCAGTAAAACAGAAAATCAAGCTCCTCGGCTTTTATTGTCTTAATATTCGGGAACATGCGTTTTATGTCGCCGAAGATAGTCGAACGAGAGATCTTGTTTCCCGAAGAATCGTATTCGGGGCAGCTTATGCTCAGAAATTCTGTCGGCAGGGAAACAGCCCTGTACGCTCTGTACAGCGAGAGGTTGTATTGGTCTTTCATGTCTTTCAGCGACCGCGCGCGTATATCGTCGCTGTCGGTGTTTTCTCTAATAAGGTTTGTGACAAGTTCAGCCTCGTATTCCGAAAAGATACCCATGCCCGAAGAAGCCTCGGGAAGCTTTTCATAAGAAGCGCCCACAATAAACGCGGCTTTTATGTTTCCCGCGCGCGTTCTGCTTATATCGCCGACAAGAACGCAGTCGCGGTATTGCGGCGGCTTTGCAAGGGAAGTCTGAGCGCAAATATCCGAAAACAGCCTGTAGTATTCTTCGAGCGAAATGTTTTCTCCCGAAAGCTCTTCTTCAAGCACGCCGAATATCTCCGCCAAAGAGTTCCAGACCTGCTGATTAAGCTCGACGGCTTCTTTGTCGAAGTTTCCGCTTTGGTCGTAACAGCGCGAATGAAGCGCTCTTTCTATATCCGCTTTGTTTACGGCAAAATCATAGAGAGCGCGCGTAATCCCCGCTCCGTCTTTGTTTTTAAGTTCTTCGCGAAGTTCGAGAATAGGAACGGCTACAGCCTGTCTTACGGTTTCGGCTTGCTGGCGGTTGAAGTTATTTTCTTTGCCGAAAGTAAATTCTTTCTTCAGGTGTTTTGCCGAAAGATTCCATTCAAAAACGTAGTTTTCAAAAGTGTCGATCTCCTTGTTTGAAATAGCGCTTATGCCGTCGTCGGAACGCTTGCAGTAAAACCCTGTTTTAAGGCAGATGAGAACATTGTCGGCGGTGAAATTTATCAGCGCTTTCAAAAGCGTGATAAAGAAGTTTACGAGCGGACGGTAAAGTATAGGCTCGGGCATATCGAGGAAAAACGGAACTTCATATTTTTCAAACGCGTCGCGGATATATTTTCCGTTTTCCGCGTCCGCGCACAAGACCGCAATGTCGCGGTATAAAAAACCTTTATCCAGGCAAAGCTCTTTTATTTTCGCAGCGGTATAGTCCGCCTCCTCGTAAACTCCGCGCGCGCTTACAAGTTCTAAACAGCCGCTCGGGTCGGCTTTACTCTTTTCGTTTCCGAAGATTTTTTCCGAGAGTTCGCCCAGCGCTCCGCTAAGCCTTTTATCGAAATTATCGTTTTGCGTTTCGGTTTCGATGTTTTCGCTCTCGGCATAGCCGCAAATCCTGCTTCGCTGTGAAAGTATCCTGTCGAAAACGTTTTTGCGCTTGTCGTCTTTTGCACCCGTTACAAACGCAAACACAACGTTTTCTGCTTTCGATATCATTCTGCGGATAAATTCCGTCTGGCTTCCCGTAAAGTCGTTAAAGCAGTCGACAAATACCCATGAACCCTCAAAAAAGTTGTTGTCCTTATCTGAAATTATCTCCGAAGCCTTTTTTGTATAATCGAGACTGTCCGCGTATTTTGAAAGCATACTGTCGTAGCTTGCGAATATTTTTCCGACGTCCGAAAGCTTTCTTATGACGGCGGTCATGCCGCTGTTTTCGGACAGAAAAAGACCGCCCTCGCCGCTTAGATCTTCCGCTTTAATACCCGCCGCCTTGAGCTGACCGACGGTATCGACCATTTTCCTGCAAAAGCCCGATTTTTCCGCGGCTCCTCCCAGGGCGCAGAGCAGATTTTTCTGCTCGCGGACGGCTTTGTTCATTATTACGTTCTTCACCGTATCGTCCGCGGGCGGCATATTTTCGCCTTCGCTTTCGAGAATTTCCCGCGACAGGGAAGTGAACGTAGTGACGTTGACCCTGCAAAGTTCTGTCAGCAGTCCGCTCTTTTCAAGAAAGGAATATACCGTCTTTTCGGTCTCGAATTCAAACTGATCCGGCACAATCAGAAAAACCGTTTCATCGGTTTTTGAAAGCGCCCCGCACAATTCCTCGCGCATTTTTCCCGACACGTCATAGACCGCGCTGTTCTCGATGAATTTGATCATACGTCCTCCGTTTTATACAGATATTCTTTTCCTCTTTTTCCAATGCGTTTTATTATTCCCGCTTCTCTGAGTATCTCAAGTTTTAGAGAGCTTTTCGCGTCTCCCGCTGTTTTCAGAAATTCTTTTTTTGTATATTCTTCGGGCAAGTTTTCGGGGAGCAGTTTTTTATACCCGCTTCGCCCTTTAAACACTATCTCCTCTACTAACCTTACGGGAACGTTTTCTATAATGCACTTTTTCTTTTCCGACTTTTTCCTGATGTCGGGAATATGTTCGCCATTGTAGTAAATTCTCTTTTCAGCGGCGATCCGCGCTATAATGACCGTCAGATTTTCGTCGCGTAAAAATCGCCTTATCGAGTAAATTTCTTCAAAGGCTTTCAGCAGGGAATTGTTTTTCCTTTTGGGAGTTTCCTTCGTTTCTCCGCTCTCGGTATTTATATACACCGTCTTTGTTTCGCAAACGAGCGGGTAAACAACGTTCACCCTTGCCGCGGGCAGAAACGCTTTCAGCTTCTCGCAAAGGCGGTAAAACTGCCTCGACTGTATTTCAAATATCCCGTCCTCGGAAACCGCGTCCGCGAAATAATTCGCGATCTTTATTTCCTGCTCGTCAAAAAACGGCGCGTAGTAGTTTTTAAGCGCCGCGTGTATCAGCTTTTCATTCTGCGTGCCGACCGAGCCGTGCGCGCCCTTTATGCGGTCGAACGCGGCTTTTACCGCTTTGTCAAAGCGTTCGTTTCGGTCTAAGAGCTTACTTTCACGCTGTTCTATAAATCTTATTACCGCGTCGTCTTCGTTTTTTTCAATAACAACATCCGCCGCTTTTTTGAGTTCTTCGCAGCCGTTTTCGACCGCAACTCCGACGTCCGCGAGTTTCAGCATTTTCATATCGTTAAAGCTGTCGCCGAAGCAGATAAGCTCGTTTGCATTTAAGAGCTTTTTCAGCTGTAAAACAGCCTTTTCCTTGCCCGCGTTCTTGCCGTATATCTCATACCATATCATGTCGTCATAGTTGTCAGCCTGAACGTTATGGGAAAATCCGTTTTCCTCGCAAAAGAACGCGTCGCATTTTTCTGCGTCCGTGACGTTGAAAAGCGTTATGTAAAAAACGTTTCCGAAAAAAAGCTCTTTATAGTCCGAAACCGCTCTCAGCCTTTTGTCGCCCCGCCTTGAATTTACATAATTAAAAACGTCCCTAAGTCTGTTTTCGAGATAAGACACGCGCTCTTTTTCGTCTATGTACGAATAGACGAGCGGCGCGAGAGCGTTTTCCTCTATAAACTTTTCTGCGGCTCTAAGCGCTTGCTTGCTGAAAATATTCTCAATTATATGCTCCCCGCTTTTCGGGTCGACTATAAAAACCCCGTTGAAAGTGACAGCGGGGAAGTTGAAGTCGATTGAATTTATCAGCGGACTTGCGCTCGTAAAAGAACGCGCCGTCGCATAAGTAACGGCGGCGCCGCTTTTTATGAGCCTGTTCAGCGTTTTTACGGAACGCTTTGAAAGAGTCTTGTCGTTTTTCAGGAGCGTTCCGTCAAGGTCAGTTACATAAAGCGTCATCAACATTCACCGTGTAAAGCTCAGAAATCCTTACAGCCGTCCACCACAAACCTATGCGAAAGCATATATTCTCTAAGCTCCGCGGCGTTCGGCATATAAACTCCCTCGTGCTGGATAGCTATACAGCCGCAGGCGTTCGCCCTTACGACAGCTTCTCCCAGCGGAAGCTCGTCCGCTATGCCGCTTATAAGTCCCGCGGAAAACGCGTCGCCCGCGCCCGTCGTGTCAATTACGTTGTCCGCGCGGAAAGTCGGCGCAGTTCCGCTTTCAACGCGGCTCTCGTAATAAGCGCCCTGCTTGTCGAGCGTTACGACAACCTTATGCGCCCCGAGCGACAGATAATGCTCGGCAATTTTCTTCGGGTCCGTCATGTTGCAAAGCCTCAGCGCGTCTTCGGAAGACGGCACGAAAACCGTAGAAGTCCTCGCTATTTCGTTTAAGCTTTCAACGTCTTCACATTCGCTTCCGGGGTCGAAAATGATAGGTATCTCGAGCGCCCTGTACTTGTCCGAAAGGTCAATTATAAGCCCCATATTGTCCGAAACAAAATCTCCCGTCACAAAAACCGCGCTTATTCCCGAGTCGTCGAGCGTGTATTTATCGGTAAAAAGGTTGTCTTTATTTATCCCGTTTTCGTCAAAAAACGCGCACACCTTGTCATATTCGCTTTCGTTTACTTTTGCAAAAACACACGCGCAAAGTCCGAGCTTTACAAGCCCCGCCGCGACATAAGCCGCCGCTCCGTATATCTTTCCTTCATGTTCGGAAATTTTCCCGAACAGTAAAATTTTCCGCATAATATCACCCGTTAAATTTAAAAATTCCGAATGTTTCCGTCCTCGTATGCAAACCCGACATACCCGCTGTTCTGAAGCCTGTCGAGAAACGCTTTCATCTTTTTGGGCTTTTTGAAAAGCGCCGCGTCGTATTCGTTTCTCAGCTCCTCCGCCTTTTTATAAGCGTCAGCAAAGCTGTTATCATAAAGAATTGCGATTTTCTTTCTCGTTCCCGCTTTTTTATTCATATCGCGCAAAATGCTGAAAATGCGCTCAAACCCTATCGAAAATCCGCAGGCGGGAATATCCTCTCCTATAAACTTTCCGATAAGTTTGTCATAGCGCCCTCCGCCCGCGATTGAGCTTCCGAATTTCTCGCTCCTCACTTCAAAGACCGTTCCCGTATAATATCCCTGTCCGCGAACAAGCGACGCGTCATAAACTATCTTGTATTTTCCGTCTGCAATTATCTCGCTTTGTTCAATTATCTTTTTGAGCCGAGCGGTTTCTTCCTCGCCGACTATCTCCATAATTTTCTGAATGTCAAGCGGGAGCTTTGAGAGTATATCCCCGAATTTTTCAATTGCGGCGGCTTCAAAACCCTTTTCATTAAGCTCCGCGACAACGCCTTCGGCTCCTATCTTGTCGAGCTTGTCGAAGCTTATGCAGACCGAAGCGAGTTCGTTTTCATTAAATCCGCATTTAATGAGCATTGAATTAAGAACGCGCCTGTCGTTTATTCTGACGGTAAACTCGCCAATTTCAAGCGCTTCGAGAGCCTGCGCCGTAACCGCGATAAGCTCGATCTCACATTCGGGCTCGGCGTCGCCTATAACGTCAATATCGCATTGCATAAACTCGCGCAGCCTGCCTTTCTGCGGGTTTTCCGCGCGGTAGACCTTGTCGGTCTGAACGGCTTTAAAAGGCATGGTGAGGTTCTGTCTGTTCGCCGCGAAATATCTCGTAAGCGGAAGCGTCAGGTCGTATCTAAGCCCCAGGTCGCAAAGCTCGCCGCCTGTTTCAAGAGCCTTTGAGAGCTTTTCGCCGCGCTTTAATATCTTAAAGATAAGGTTTAAGTTATCGCCGCCGTCGCTTTTGTCGAGGTTTTCAGCGTCCTCAACCGCGGGGGTCATAATTCTTGAAAATCCGTTTTTTCGGTAGACCTCGAAAATCTTGTTCTGCATTTCCTCGCGAAGTTCCGCTTCTTCGGGCAAATAATCCCTCATACCCTTGACGCATTTTATTTTCATGATTATCTCCTTTTTGTACATTAAAAATCACTTATTTAAATATAAATAAATTATATCATTTTTAATTGTAATTGTCAATAATTTTCACTATTGATAAAAACTTTTTTGAAACGGGGTGAACGTCTCGGACGATAATCGAACAAAACATAGTGAAAAAATTGTTTATATTACTAATTGTAATAATATTGTACAAAGATTTGACAAAACATAGAATTGAATACAAATTCGTCTTGACATTTATAAAAATTTCTGTATAATGATAATAAAGAGATATGTAACTTTGGTTACACGGATATTTAGGGAGAGGTATTCTTATGAAAGCGTCGAACAATAACATTATATCCCGCGACGGGAGCAGGTTTGTTGAGAGCCTGAACGAGGTCAGCTATCTGTATGGAGAGCTTGTTTGCCGTGATATGGAAAAGATAGGGATGCGGTATTCTTACCGTCACATTCTTAAACCGCTTATGGAAAATAAAACGCTTACGCAGTTGGAGCTTGTAAACCTTACGGGACAGAAAGCGCCGACCGTCAGCATTACGCTTCGGAATATGGAAAACGACGGCATAGTGCGCCGCGAGAAGAACAGCACCGACCGCCGCGAAACCCACGTCTATATTACCGACAAGGGCAAGAAGCTTTACAAAAAGGTACTCAGCGCGCTTGAAAAAGCGGACAAAGCGATCCTTAAAGATATATCGGAAACCGACCTTGAATCGCTTGTAACCGTCCTCGAAAAAATGAAAGAGAACATTAACCTATCTTTCAAATAATTATTTGTTATAATTGCATAAAAATCGGCTGTAATGTTACAGCCGATTTTTTTATGGCTAGGTATCAAGAAATATGAGGTAAAATTATTGGGGGAGCTTTTGAGAGTTAATGCTTTTTTTCTTTCAAAAATAGGGTAGAGGTTGAGCGGTAAAGATGTCCGCTTATTTATCACTTTTTTATAGCCTTAACGTTTTTCTTTCCCGCACTAAAGTTATTTCACTTTTGAGGTGGTTTCCCGCTTAAAACTTGTTTTAGGATTGCCGTTTCAAAGCGCGGCTTTGAAACGGCAATGCGGGGAAAACTCTTGTTTTCCCCGCACCCTTTAGCGCTAAGAAGCGATTGCGGGGGGCGCTGCCCCCGCACCCCCGCCAAAGGGCGCAATGCGCCCTTTGGAAACCCAAATACCGCGCCTTACGGCGCGGTTGGAGAGTGGAAACACTGTTTTGCTTTCGTCCGCCGCGCAAGCGGCGGCAAGTAAAAGTTTTGGTAAGGGGGTTCAAGGGGGAAAACCTTTTTCAAAAGGTTTTCCCCCTTGTGTACTTTGTTACTTTAGTCGCGCTCCAGCGCCGTAATTCCCGACCTTACCATCTTTATTATCCCGAACGGCTTCAGCAGGTCTATAAAGCTGTCGAGCTTTACAGGCTCTCCCGTAAGCTCCAGCATAATGCTGTCCTTTCCCACGTCCACGGGCTTCGCTCGGTAAAGATTCGCTATCTCGATTATCTTATGCCTGTCCTCTTCGCTTTTTCCCGCGCGTATAAGAATATGCTCGCGCGTTACCGCATCGTTCAATATCTTCACTTCGTGTACGTCGTACAACTTCATAAGCTGATTTTTGATCTGCGTGATTATCCTGAAATCGCCCTTTACTACTATCGTAAGCCTCGATATGTCCGGCTCTTCCGTTTCCGCAGCATTAAGGCTCTTTATGTTGAAACATCTTCTGCTGAACAATCCCGCAACTCTCAGCAAAACGCCGTTGTTGTTGTTTACCTTGACCGAAAGCACATATTCCTGTTCCATATTACGCCTCCAAATCTATCTCTGTTATGGGATTTATAACGGGCTTTCCCGCAGGTATCATCGGCAGAACGTTTATGTCCTTGTCGATCTTTACTTCTATCATGACCGGCTCGGTCTTTGAAATTTCAAGCGCCTGCTTTAATACCGGCTCTATATCCTCGTTCTTTGCAATTACAAACGCCTTTATCCCAAACGCTTCTCCGAGCTTTACATAGTCGATATGACGGTTGTCGAGAGTCGTCTGCGAGAAATGCTTTTCATAGAAAAGCCTCTGCCATTGACGAACCATTCCCAGAACGTTGTTGTTTATGACAATTTCAATTATTTGTATCTTGTGAGCATAAGCCGTGATAAGCTCGTTTAAGTTCATCGCAAAACTTCCGTCGCCCGCAATATTAACTACCGTCTTTTCGGGACACCCGACCTTTGCGCCGATAGCCGCGCCCAGTCCATAGCCCATTGTTCCGAGACCGCCTGAGGAAATAAAGCTCCTCGCCTTTGTAAACGTGTAGTATTGCGCCGCCCACATCTGGTTTTGTCCGACTTCGGTAGCAATCACCGCTTCGCCGTTTGTAAGCTCGTCAAGCTTTCTTATAACGGACTCGGGCGTTACGGGAAATTCGCTCGTTCCTTTCTGAACGGGTTCGTTGCAGTCGCGCTCGATAATTTCCGCCGTCCATGCGTTTTTCTTCTGCTCGACCTTTTCGCAGAGCTGAGCAAGGACTTTCTTTACGTCGCCCTTTATCGCCGTGTTAACTTCTACGTTCTTGTTAAATTCGGCAGGGTCGATGTCTATGTGGATTATCTTTGCGTTTCTTCCGAAAACGGCAGGCTCGCCTATTACTCTGTCGGAAAAGCGCGTTCCTATGCCTATAAACAGGTCGCATTCATTGAGCGCCGCCGCGGCCTTTACCGTGCCGTGCATGCCGAGCATACCGATATAACGCCTGTTTCGTTGGTCGAACGCTCCCTGCCCCATAAGAGAGCAGGAAACGGGCGCGTCGCAAAGCTCCGCAAGCTTAGCAAGCTCGCTTTCCGCTTCAGCAGAAACAACGCCGCCGCCCGCGTAAATATACGGTCTGACGGAATTTGCGATAAGCTGCACCGCTTTTTCAATATATTCTTCACTTGCACCGCCCGTCGATTCGGGAACGGATTTCCCGAGCGAAACATATTCGGTTTTCGCAGCGGTTATGTCCTTAGGAATGTCTATAAGAACAGGACCTTTTCTGCCGCTGCCCGCAATTTTAAACGCAAGGTGAATGGTTTTCGCAAGCTCGTTTATGTCCTTTACAATAAAGTTGTGCTTGGTTATGGGCATTGTAATGCCCGTTGTGTCAACTTCCTGAAAGCTGTCAAGTCCGAGCAGCCCGCAGGAAACGTTTCCCGTTATCGCGACAAGCGGGATAGAATCCATATACGCCGTAGCTATTCCCGTTGTAAGGTTGGTTGCGCCGGGACCCGAAGTCGCTATAACAACGCCCGTTTTACCCGTCGCTCTCGAATAGCCGTCCGCCGCATGGCAGGCGCCCTGCTCGTGAGAAGTGATGATGTGGCGGATCCTGTCGCTGTATTTATAAATACTGTCGTAAATATTCAGGACCGCGCCGCCAGGATAACCGAACACCGTATCCGCGCCCTCGTCGAGCAAACATTCTACAATTATGTCCGCACCCGTTAAAATCATAGAAACAAAACCTCTCTTTTTCTTTAATTATACAAATTTCATTATAACACATCTTAAACTTAAAGTCAACTTTATTTTTATTTATCGGCAGTTTTCGATTTTTCAGTCAAATTTGGAAAAAGTTTTTGTGCAGTTTTCATATACAAATATTGATATAAATCGACAGCCTGCGCATAATAATTCGGGGTGATATGATGAAAAAGTTTTTCGAGGGAACATTGTGCGGATTTTTAAACGGATTTTTCGGATCGGGCGGGGGAGTGATAGCCGTTCCCGTGCTGGAAAAAGAGGGCTGCGATACGAACGAGGCGCACGCTACGTCCGTTGCGGTTATATTCATATTGAGCCTTGTGACCGCGGCGTTTTACGGGCTTTCGGGAAATCTTGACTTCAAGGCGGCATGGGGTTACATTCCGTTCGGACTTGCGGGTGCGCTTTGCGGAGCGTTTTTCTTGAAGAAGATACAAGCCGTCTGGCTTAAAAGAATTTTTGGCGGCATTGTCACTGTTGCCGCCGTGAGGATGTTTTTTGTATGAATTTTTTGGGACAGGCATTAGCGGGATTTTTAACGGGCGTTCTTGCGTCAATGGGGCTTGGCGGGGGATTTGTGCTTGTGGTGTGGCTGACGCTGGTAATGGGAGTAGACCAGCGCACGGCGCAGGGAATAAACGTGTTGTTTTTTCTGCCGATAGCGTTCACGGCGCTTGTTATGCATCTCAAAAACGGGTTGATAAATAAAGAGCTTGTAAAGGAGCTTTTGTTCGGGGGAGTTGTCGGCGCGGCAGTGGGAACATTCGGCGCGCAGATAGTTGCGAACGCGTTGCTGAGGAAGTTGTTCGCGGGGTTTCTGCTTGCGTTCGGATTGAGGGAAATCTTTACGGCGGGGGAGAAAACAAGGGGGACCCCATCTAGAGGCTAGAGGCTAGAAGCTAGAGGCTAGAAACTGTTTTGAGCGGCAAGCTACGTTTTATAATCAAACCACCGCACGGGCGGCGCACGAAAGTTTTTTGAAAGGGAGCTTGAGGGAAAACTTTTTTCAAAAAAGTTTTCCCTCAATAACGGCAAAAAAGCGCATCAGGTTAAATGCCTGCGGCATTGAATCTGGGGTGCGGGGAAAACAAGAGTTTTCCCCGCATTGCCGTTTTAAAAACCGTGTTTTTAAAACGGCAATCTTACAGAGATGTTTTGTGCGGGGAACAACATCTAAAGTGTATGTTCAAAAGAGCGGGAAAGAAAAACGTTAATGTTATTCAAAAGTGATAAATGAGCAGACTGCTTTTCTGTAATTACTGAATACTGTACCCGGCGTTTTGCGCGAAGCGCATAATGCGTACACTGTCAACTGCCTGCAAACCTCGCTATCGAAGTATTCCCGCACGGCAGCGCAAGCCCCGTCTGAGTTACGGGAAGCCCTATCTCCTCGCTGCTTATCGTTATCTTAAAGCGCTTTCCAACCGTCATCTGCATTAGATAGTCCATGACCGACGGCGAAAGCCCCGTTGTGTAGCTGTTAAGAATAACGAAAAGCGGCTTGTCGCTAAGAAGCTCCGTTATGTCGCTCATCAGCGCGTATATGCAGTCCTCTATTTTCCACATCTCGCCGTTTGTTCCGCGTCCGTAGCTCGGCGGGTCAAGGATTATTCCGTCATAGTGCGTGCCGCGGCGTATCTCGCGCTTTATAAATTTGTTCGCGTCGTCAACTATCCACCTTATCGGCTTTTCGGACAGTCCCGAAAGTTTCGCGTTCGTCCTCGCCCAGTCAACCATTCCTTTAACCGCGTCGCAGTGGCAGACGCTTGCTCCCGCATTCGCACACGCAAGCGTTGCCCCGCCCGTATACGCGAAAAGATTCAGAACGTTTATCGGGCGGTCAGCTTTTCTTATAAGCTCGGCGCATAAATCCCAATTCACCGCCTGCTCGGGAAACAGCCCCGTGTGCTTAAATCCCGTTGGCTTTACAAGAAAGCGCAGATCGCCGTAGTTTATCTGCCAGCTTTCGGGTAGCTTTCCGCGAAATTCCCATTGCCCGCCGCCGCTCTGCGAGCGTATATAACGGGCGTTTGCGGTTTGCCATGAGGGGGCTTTCCTGCTGTCTTTCCAGATTATCTGCGGGTCGGGACGTATAAGGACGACATTCCCCCAGCGCTCCAGCCTTTCGCCGTCGGAAGTGTCCAAAAGCTCATAATCCTTCCATTTGTCCGAGATCCTCATAATTTTCTCCGTTCTTTTTTTTAGTTTAATTATCAATTGCAGGCGAAAACAGCGTTTTCTTATCCTGACAGTTTCCAAAGGAAACTATACTCGTATACAGACTGTATATAAAGCCTAATCAGTTTTGTATGGTAATTCACCAAAGTCAGAAAATACGTACACCGCCAACAGGGGTTGCGGGGACGGAGTCCCCGCAAGGCGAGGCGTGGGGCGCGCCGGCGCCCCGCATTCTCCCCATTCCCCTTCGTGGAAGGGGGCAGGGGCGAGTGAGCGCAATTTAAACAAACTACGTTTGAAAAGAACTGCAAATAGGTTTTTATACAAGCTGCTCGTATATTCACGTTTTTATTTTACCATTTTTTCTTTCTTTTGTCTACAATTTTTTGCTTAAAATTTGTTTAAAATACTTGACTTTGGTCTTTGGTTTGTAGTATAATATAAAATGTATTTTTATAGGCAATGAGAAATTCAGACTGTAGATAAAGCCCCATCTACTTCGTCAGCGTCACTGCAACAGCCACTAAGGCTAGTTGCAGTAACGCTTCCTCGTATCTGAGACTTTCTCTACAGTCTGAGGCAGGACTTTTTATACAGTCTGAACTTTGTATACTATATGTATAAGAATTATTTAGGAATGTGATATTTTTGGATATAATCAAGGTAGAAAATCTTTGCTATGATTACGTTACGCTCGATGAAAACGATAATGTGACCGAAAAGACCGAGGCTTTAAAAAACGTGAGCTTTACCGTTCCCGACGGTCAGTTTTTGGCAATTCTCGGACATAACGGCTGCGGAAAATCCACTCTCGCAAAGCATTTTAACGCCATTCTCACCGCTTCAAGCGGAAAGGTTTATGTTGACGGAATGGACGCTTCGGACGAAGAAAAGATATACGACATTCGCAAAACTGTCGGCATGGTCTTTCAAAATCCGGATAATCAGCTTGTCGCGACAATCGTCGAAGAGGACGTGGCATTTGCTCCCGAAAATCTCGGCATAGAGCCGACGGAGATAAGACGCCGCGTGGACGAAGCGTTAAAACAGGTCGATATGTACGAGTTTCGCGAACATTCTCCCCACCAGCTTTCGGGCGGTCAGAAACAGCGCGTAGCCATTGCGGGAATAATCGCCATGCAGCCGCGCTGTATCGTCATGGACGAACCCACGGCAATGCTCGACCCCAAGGGCAGGCGCGAGGTAATGAAAACCATAAAGCGCCTCAATAAAGAGCAGGGAATAACCGTTATACTTATAACCCACTATATGGACGAGGCGGCGCAGGCTGACAGAATAATCGTCATGGACAAAGGCTCGGTGCTTATGGACGGCGAGCCGCATAAGATCTTCGCAAGGGGAAAAGAGCTTCGCGCTATTGGTCTTGACGTGCCGCAGGTAACGGAGCTCTGCGAAATGCTTAGAGCCGGCGGAGCGGATATTTCCGAGGAAATTATTTTTGAAGAAGAATGTGCGAAAGCCGTTTCAATGCTTCCCTTGAAATCAAAGACGGCAAGCGCAGAGAAGAAAGCCGATATTGTCCGCGAGGAAAAGACCGAAGAAGCTGCGCGCCTGGAGCATATAACCTATAAATATTCCGTAGGCACGCCGTTTGAAAAAACAGCGGTAGATGATGTGACATTGTCAATAATGCGCGGGGAATTTATCGGCATTATCGGTCATACGGGAAGCGGAAAATCCACGCTTATACAGCACTTAAACGGGCTTATAAAGCCGACGAGCGGCATTGTGCTTATCGACGGAAAGGACATTCGCGACAAGAAAGCAAATATCCGCGACATAAGATTTAAGGTCGGAATTGTTTTCCAGTATTCCGAGCATCAGCTTTTTGAAGAGACCGTCGCAAAGGATATAGCCTACGGTCCGACAAATATGGGACTTTCCGAGGAAGAAATTCAAGAGCGCGTAAAGTCCGCCGCGCAGAGTATGGGCATAACGCACCTTCTCGAAAAATCGCCGTTCGACCTTTCGGGCGGACAACAGCGCCGCGCCGCGCTTGCGGGAGTGCTTGCAATGAATCCCGAAATTCTTATTCTCGACGAGCCTGCCGCGGGACTTGACCCAAAGGGCAGGGAAAAGATACTCGACCTGATAAAAGAATACAAGCGGACTTCGGGAAAAACGGTGCTGCTTGTTTCACATTCAATGGAGGACATAGTAAAATACGCCGAAAAGGTGCTTGTCATGAACAAGGGAAAAGTTTTCTGCTTCGACTATACCGACAAGGTATTTGAGCAAACGGACGAGCTTGCAAGCATAGGTCTTGACGTTCCGCAGATAACGAGATTTTCCCATAAGCTGAAAGCCTTGGGCGTTGATATAGGAAACGATATTTATACGGTTGAGAGGGCAAAAGAGCGAATAATTTCGCTTTTAGAAGTAAGAGGTAAGAAGTAAGAGGTTAGAAGTCAGAGGTTAGAAGTCAGAGGTTAGAGTCAAACGCACCCAAACAGAATAATAACGTTTGAATATAACTCTAGCCTCTAGCCTCTGATACTCTAGCCTCTAGAAGGATAAAAGATGATAAAGGACATTACTGTCGGGCAGTATTTCCCGGGAAATTCGGTCATACACCGAATGGACAGCCGTGTAAAGCTCTTGCTGGATATTGTATATCTTGTTATACTGTTTGTTTCGCAGAGCTTTACGGGGATCTTCATAGGGCTGTTTTTTATGGCGCTATGCTATATAATTTCGGGAATAAAGCTCATTATGATAATAAAGAGCGTAAAGCCCATATTGCCGCTGATGATATTCACGGCGATATTGAATATGCTTTTTATAAAAGGAGAAACTCCGCTTTTTCAGTGGTGGATAATTTCAATATATCCCGAAGGACTGAGAATGTCGGCGTTTATGCTTTTGAGAATAATAGCGCTCATTGTCGGAATGTCGCTGCTTACTTATACGACTTCTCCGATTATGCTCACGGACGCAATAGAAAGACTTCTGTCGCCGCTTAAGAAACTTCATTTTCCCGTTCACGAGCTTTCGATGATGATGACGATCGCGCTTAGGTTTATCCCTACGCTTGTAGAAGAAACGGACAAGATAATGTCAGCGCAAAAGGCGAGAGGCGCGGAGCTTGATTCGGGAAATATCGCTCAGAAAGCCAAAGCGCTTATTCCCATTCTTATTCCGCTTTTCTTTTCGGCGTTCAAGCGTGCAAACGAGCTGGCAACCGCCATGGAGTGCCGCTGCTACAGAGGGGGAGAGGGAAGAACGCGTATGCGCCGGCTGAAAATAGCGCCGAGGGATATTGTGGCGTCGATTATAATGCTGGCGCTTCTCGCGGGAGTTATAACGCTTAATTTCTTCCCCGTTATACCGTAAAGATGACAAAGAGATATTATTCGCTTTTTGATTATAACAACGACGTTTTCGGCGGTAGGATATACAAGGCGACTCTTGACGCGGGGCTTAACTGTCCGAACGAGCCGAAGTGCATTTATTGCTCGCAGATACCGAAAAGCAAGCTCGCGATAGAAGAACAGTTCAAAGCGGAAAAACAGCGCATTTCTCTTAAAGATCCAAACGCTAAAATTTGCGCTTATTTCGGCGTGCGCACAAATACATTCTGCAGTCCGCAAAAGCTTCAGAGCATGATAGAAACCGCCGAAACTCTCGGCGCATTTTCCGTTTCAATTGCAACGCGCGCCGACTGCATTGACGAGGAAAAAGCGAAGCTGCTTTCCCTTTGTAAACTTCCGCTCACGGTCGAACTCGGGCTTCAGACCGTCCACGACAGCACCGCAAGGCTTATACAGAGAGGACATCTTTACGAGGATTTCCTGCGGGGATTTGGGCTGTTGAAACAGCGCAATATCCGCGTTTGCGTGCATATAATAAACGGGCTTCCGAATGAGGACAAGCAGATGATGGTCGAAACCGCGAAAACTCTCGGAAAGCTCGGCATTGACGGGATAAAGATACATTCCTGCCACGTCATGAAAAACACTATGCTCGAAGAGATGTACAACAGCGGGGAATATGCGCCGATGAGCTTTGAAGACTATATAGACGTAGTTGTAAAGCAGCTTGAGGTGTTGCCGAAAAAAACGGTAATCGAGCGGCTCACGGGTGACGGCGACAAAAGGCTTCTTGTAGCTCCCGACTGGAGCAGGGACAAGATAGCCGTTCTTGGCGGCATTGACAAGAAAATGGCTCAAAATAATACTTATCAAGGGCAGCGTTTTAACTATACGCCTACTAATTGAATAGGTAAATTGTTAAATATATTTGTGTATAATTTACATTGACAAAAATTGCAAAAGATGTTAAAATAAATTCATAAATCGTAGAATAATTACGGAATAACGATTCGCAGCCGCGTTTTTAAGGAAAAGGAGAGATTATATGAGCGAATACACTAAAAAGAAAGAAACACTTGTAAAGGTTTGCATTTCGGCAATGCTGGCGGCGCTTACGTGCGTTGCGACGATGATAATCAGCGTACCCTCGCCGCTCGGCGGATTTGTAAATATCGGCGACGGGTTTGTGCTTCTGACGGCGTGGATACTTGGTCCCGTATACGGATTTGCCGCGGCGGGAATAGGCTCGGCGCTTGCGGATCTGTCTTTGGGCTATACGCAGTATATTCCCGGAACGTTTTTGATAAAGGGTTTAATGGCAGTCGCGGCGGTTTTAATCTACCGTGCGTTTGTGAAAAAAAGCGATAAGCTTCATACGGTGGGATTTTTAACGAGCGGCATTGCTGCGGAAATAATAATGGTCGGGGGATATTATCTTTATGCGGCGGTATTTCTCGGAAACGGCTTTGTTGGCGCGGTAGAGAGCATTCCCGGCAATCTTGTTCAAGGCGTTTTCGGTTTAATAATAGGGCTTATTGTAGCTGAAATACTTCAAAGGTCGAGAGTAGTAAAGAAGTTTACGCCGTTTGATTTCTAGAGGCTAGAGGCTAGAAACTGTTACGGGCGGCGAACAACGTTTAAAATCAAAACCACAAAACGAGCGGCGCACGAAAGTTTTTTGAAAGGGGAGTCCAGAGGGGAAAAATTTTTTTCAAAAAATTTTTCCCCTCTGGTCGCGGCGAAGCCGCGAAACGGCGCTAGCTAGGCGCTAAAGGGTGCGGGGAAAACAAGAGTTTTCCCCGCATTGCCGTTTCAAAGCCTTGCTTTGAAACGGCAATCCTAGGAGAGGTGTTGAGCGGGGAACAACTTTAAGTATGAAAAAACCTTTGAGCGGGAATGATATTCTCTCATTTGAGCAGGAATGATATTCTCTCATTTGAGCAGGAATGATATTCTCTCATTTGAGCGGGAATAATATTCTCTCATTATTGAGTGGTTTTAAAGAAAAGGCGCATTTCCAAAAGGAGTGCGCCTTTTTTGTTATGTTGCTTTGACTGAAACGCGCTCAACCATTTTGAGCTTCTTCCATTTTCCACTGTAGATAAACCAAACCGCGGAGGGAACCTGCCGGTTCCCCCGCTCCCCCTCCAGCGGTTTTCCGTT
>CANRKB010000016.1 GCA_947631115.1 uncultured Clostridia bacterium | reverse complement strand
ACCAAGATCGCTCTTAGTCGCTTTTCACAAATCTTCTTTTTTAACTTTGTCTAACTTTTTGGGGGCAGTTCATCTGGTCTCTTCCTCAAAAAACTTTCGTGCGCCGCTCATTTGGTGTTTTGGAAATAAAACGTTGTTCGCCGCTCAAAACAGCTTCTAGCCTCTAAGCCTCTTGCCTTTTGCCTCTAACGTCTAGCCTCTAGAATTAAAGCTCAATCTTCCCATAAAGCGTAGCATTCTTCTCTGCGTCTACCGTTTCCTTTGAAAACTCAACTCCGCTTTCTTCGACAGTATCCATGCGCTTACGGTCATATCCGCCCGAATAATTCTCCGAACGGTGATAACTGCGCTTTCTCCCGTCGCTGCGTCTGCGGTTGTCGAACTTCGGTCTGTCGGCGTAGATCACTACCTTTCTATAAGGCTCGCTCCCCGTCGAACGGCTCGACACGCCCTCTATCTCCGCAACGCAGCTATGAATTATCCTGCGCTCATACGGATTCATCGGCTCAAGCGCTATCTTCCTGCCCTGCTTTATTACCTTTGCCGAGGTCTTTTTCGCAAGAGCTATAAGCGCTTCACGGCGCTTTTCACGATAGCCGTTGCAGTCAAGCGAGATCCTGCAGAAGCTTTCTTCCGAACGGTTGCTCGCGAGTATCGTCAGATACTGCAGGCTGTCAAGCGTTTCTCCGCGCTTTCCGATAATAATTCCGAGCTTCTCTCCGCTTATATCCAGCACTACCATTCCCCCGCGCTTTTCGGGCGTTATGGTAAAGCCGTCCATTCCGAGAGCTTTCATTACCGCCGTCAGATACTCTATAGCCGCCCTGACCTTTACGCTCTTATTGACGTCAAAATCGTCGGGGAGAGTCTGCTCGTCGTCGGATTCGTCAGCGCTTTCTGCTCTTTCATATTCCGCGTCTTCTCTGAGGTCTTCTTCGTCCGCTTCGTAAATGCGCTCTTTCTCTTCCTCAGGCTCATAAACGGCGTTTACGCGGAATTCGCCTTTCATGCCCCCGAAAAGCGTCTTTCGGGGTTGTTCGAGAATGTCGAAATCAATATCGTCCTCGCTCACGCCGAATTCTTTTGCGGCGAGCTTCTTCACTTCTTCTATGGTCTTGGCTGTAAATTCTTTTTCCATTTTCTAACTTTCTACCCCTTTCGAGCAACTAGATGTTGTCGTCATCGTCGTCCTCTTTATATTCCTCACCGTATTTAAGAGCGTCGGCTTTTCTCGCCTCTGCAAGCTTTCTGCGGTTTTCCTCTTTTTGTGAAATTGCTTCTTCTCTCGATATGTGTTTTTCCTTATCCGCTTTTACCTTTATCAGCTTGTCTTTTGCCGCAAGCTCCGCCGCCGCGATCTCTCTGAGCTTTCTCGGATTGTAGAGCTTGTCGAGAATAAGCGTCTGCAATATTCCGAACAAATAGCTTACCGCCCAGTAGAAACCTGCTCCCGCGGGGACCGTAAACGCTATCCAGAGCGAAATAAACGGCATGATATACATCATGATCTTCATCGAGCCGCCCATCTGCGCCGCTTCGGGATTGTTCTTCTTCATGTTGTAGTTCGATATGAACGTCTGAAGAAGCGAAAGTATAAACGAAATTATCGGGACAAGTATTATCGGGAAACCGAGATGCTCCGACGGAACGCGTCCGAGCGGGATACCCACAAAGTTCAGATTGTCATAAAGCTCGTCGTAATTCGCTCTCGCTTCGGGACGTACCGCCGCGTCGCTGTAGGCGGTTCTGTAGACGAACTTGTCGCTCGTCGTGCCGAAACATTCGAGGGAGTAAAGCTCTCTCTGGAGCGAAGACGTAGCCGTAAACACTATAGCGTCCGCGCTCTGCGCT
Source organism: uncultured Clostridia bacterium (assembly GCA_947631115.1). GTDB lineage: Bacteria > Bacillota > Clostridia > Oscillospirales > Ruminococcaceae > CAG-115. Next base: position 30,628 of record CANRKB010000016.1, on the reverse strand, counting down.
CTATACTGACCGTAATGGATCTGAAGCGTATTAAACGCGTTTATCGTTTCGTCGCTGAACGAATGTTCGAGCCTATATGTCTCTTTTTCCGCATCGGAAAGTTTGTCCATTTCGGCGCGCTCGTCGTCGGTTATCTTGTAAATATCCGCGTCGGCAAGAGCGGTGCTGCTGTTGTTCGCGGCGTATTCTTTGGCGATAATATCATGAACAGCCGTCTTGAACATCTTTACGGCGTCGGCGTCGAGTTTTTGCAGATCCTCAAAGGTCTTGGGTTCTTCGCCGTCTTTGAGGCAGTTTTCATTGTAAAATGCAAGTATCTTCTTCGCGTCGTTTACGATATGGTCGTGCTTTTTGAGCGCGTTTTCGTCAAGCTCCGCGATTTCCGCGTCGGTCTTTGCACATTCCTCCGCGAATATCGACGACATCTCGACATTGTACGATTCTTCAACAAACGCGCTTATTTCCTCGCTCGTTGCATGAACGATATGCGTAAGCGGCTTGTAAACAACGTCGATGACTCCGAAAAGTATCACAAACGACAAAATCATCGGCAGACAGCCCGCGGTCGGCTTATAGCCCTGCTGTTGGAGCTTCATAAGCTCCTGCTGCTGTCTTTCGCTGTTATTGGCGTATTTTGTCTGGATCTCTTTTATCTTCGGGGCAAAAGCCGCCGAAACCGCCATGGATTTCTGCTGTTTGATATAAAGGGGTATCATTGCGCCCTTTATGATGAACGTAAAGAGGATTATGTCCAAGCCTACGTTCTTTGTAATAAAATGGTAGATAAAATACAGCACATATCCCAGCGGCGTGCCTATAATACTATACAAAAATTGAATAACGTCCACGTCCTTTCAAGGCGTTCCACATTTTTACAAAACGTTTGCCATAACGGCAGTTCAAATTCCCGAGCCGTCGTTTGAAATCATGTCCGAGTACAGTTCTTCCCAGTCGTCCCAGCCGCGCGAAGCGACCGTATACTTTTCGGGTCTTAGGGTAAATTTTTTCGGCACGGGATCATAGCCGCACTTTCCAAAAGGGTTGCACCTCAAAATTCTCCATAATGCCAAATAACCGCCCTTTACCGCACCAAACCGCCGAACGGCAATAAGCCCGTATTCGGAACAAGTCGGATAAAAGCGGCAGCACGGCGGCAGGATCTTTGAAAGCGTCAGCCTGTACAGCTTTATAATTCCCAAAAGAATATACTTCATTATAGTTGCAGCGTTTTCGGCAAAACATTCTTTTTCATAAGCCCCAGCAGCTGCCCCGATCCGAGCGACGGGGTCTTTGATCTTGCCACAAAAACAAAATCGAAACGCCTTTGGGTGCTTTCACGAATTATCGGGTCTAAAAGGCGGAACGCTTCTCTGATTATCCGCCTCGCCCGATTTCTCTTGACCGCGTTTCCAACCTTTTTTCCCGTGACGATACCGAGCCTGTTCTTTCCCGCCCTTCTCGGACGGATATAGCAAACAAACCCGTAGGTCACGACGCTTTCGCCTTTCTTAAACAAAAAGCTGAAATCGCGGGCGCTTTTGATAACAACGTATCTTTTTTTAAGCTCGTGCATCAATTAAATTAGTGGCTTAATCTTTTTCTGCCTTTTGCACGGCGGCGCGAAAGAACTTTTCTTCCGTTCTTTGTAGCCATTCTCTTCATAAAGCCGTGTTCATGCTTTCTCTGGAGCTTTTTGGGCTGGTATGTTCTTTTCATTTCATTTTCCTCCTCACTTATATAGGCATTTAATTATTATCGTCAATTTGACGGAATTACCATTTTTTGCTTTTACATCTACTGTAAAAGGTGTCGGCATTTAATTATTATACCTTAAATAAATCTCTTTGTCAATAGGTTTTTCAAAATAATAATGAATTTTTAAAAAAACGCCTTGACAATGCGATTGTAAAAATGATATAATCAATAAAAACCGGAATAGTTTTGAAAAATCGAGGTAACAAGACATGATACTTACAATTGACGTTGGAAACACAAACATTGTTTTCTGCGGATTTGACGAAAACGACGAGCCGAAGTTTCAGTCGAGGATAGCGACCGACCGTTTGCGAATGGAGGACGAATACGCCATACTTTTAGCGGATATTCTGAGGCTTTACGGGATAAAAGCAGAGGAAATTTCGGGCGCGGCGCTGTCGTCGGTAGTGCCGCCGGTTACGGTGCAGATAAAGCCCGCTGTTGAAAAGATATGCGGGTGTAAGGTGCTGACAGTAGGACCGGGATTAAAGACGGGGCTTAACATAAAAATCGACGAGCCTGCGTCGCTCGGCGCGGACTTGGCGGCGGTCGCGGTTGGTGCAAAGGAAAACTACCCGCTGCCTGCGATAGTTATCGATATGGGAACGGCTACGAAAGTTCTTGCCATTGACAAGAGCGGGGCGTTTGTCGGAGGAATAATAGCGCCGGGGGTAAAGATCTCCGCAGAGGCGCTCGCGGACAAGACCGCCGCTCTGCCGCTGATAGGCGTTTCAAGCGAGCCGAGACCTCACGTTATCGGGAAGAACACGGGGGATTGTATGCGGTCGGGATTGCTCTACGGAAACGCGTTTATGATAGACGGAATGGTCGAGAGCTTTGAAAAGGAGCTTGGGGAGAAATGCACCGTAGTCGCAACAGGCGGCTTTTCAAGCGTGATAAAACCGCTCTGCAAGGCGGACTTCATACTCGACGACGAGCTGATTTTCAAAGGATTGCTGGCAATATATAAGAAGAACAAGTGAGCTAGAAACTGTTCCGAGCGGCGAAGCGCTTTTCCGTTCAAACCACCTGGCGGGCGGCGCACGAAAGTTTTTTGAAAGGGAGCTTGAGGGAAAACTTTTTTCAAAAAAGTTTTCCCTCAATAACGATTCTTAGCGCATCGGGTTAAATGCCTACGGCATTGAACCCGGGGTGCGGGGAAAACAAGAGTTTTCCCCGCATTGCCGTTTCAAATGCAAGCATTTGAAACGGCAATCCTAAAAGAGGGTTTGAACGGAAAACAACCTTGAAAATGAATGAACAGTAGAGCGTGAATGTTAGTTCCTTTCGGCTTCTTGTCAATCTATAGCACAAATTAAAAGAGCATCACCCAAGCCGAAGCTTGGGTGCGCCTGTTAGAGAAGGGTATTATGAAAACGTCTGAAGTTATCAGCGTTTCTTTCAAGAAATAACTTCGCTGTTTAAAGAATTGCTGTCGGCGAATTTTGTTCCTTTAAGTACTTTCCAAGCATATTATAGCACTCCTTTTTTGATTTGTCAAGTATTTTCATCTTTTTTGTCAGTAATTACATCACAAAAAGTATACAAAAATATCATCAATAAATGATAGAATATTATCAATAAAGGATAAAAAGGAGAAACGCTATGAACTACAATCTTTGTCAGCGAATAGGCGAGCTGAGAACTCAGTTCGGCATTACTCAATCCGAACTTGCAAAGCGGCTCGGAGTTACGAGAAGTTCGGTAAACGCTTGGGAACTCGGCTTTGCTACTCCTCAACTAAAGCACATTGTCGAGATGTCAAAGATCTTCGGCATAACGGTGGACGGGATATTAAACGTTTCTACAAAAGTTATCATTGACATAACCGACCTCACCAAAGAAGAACAACAGGCGGTTTTCAACCTTGTAGACTGTCTGAAAAAATATCACACGGAGAAATAAAAAAGAGCGCCCGAGCGCTCTTTTATTTTGTATAATGCCTATTTGTTGTCCTTTTCAAAAGTTGTTTCTCTTAATAACGTTATCTCGCCCTAACCCCCTGCCCCCTTCCCCGGAGGGGAAGGGGGAGATTCGGGGCGCTGGCGCGCCCTGCGACCCGCCTCGGGGGCTGCCGCCCCCGAACCCCTGTTGACAGTTGACAGTGTAGAGTGTACAGTATACTGCCAACACGTATTTCTAATGCAAAAACTTTTGATTAAATTATAGCTTTTCCATTTTTGCAAAGTTTCTCATTACGGCTTTCACGCCGAAGTCGTCGAAGTTTACGGTTATCATGGCGTCGTTTCCCATTTGCTGGATTTTAATTACAACGCCGTCTTTAAACTTTACGTGCCTTACCCTGTCGCCGACCTCGAAATTGTCCGAAGAACCCTGAGCCATGGGGTTTTTCAGCTTTTCCGACTGCTCCTTTAAAAAGCTGTGCGGCAGAGGCTTTTGGATCGAGGACGCTCTCATAAACGCCGCGCCCTCTTCTTTTTCCTCGACGAATATTCCGGGTATCTCCCTTACAAACGTCGAGAGCTTGTTCGCCGAGGTGCGCCCGTATAACATTCTGTATGCCGTGTGGGTTATGTACAGTTCTTTCTTCGCGCGGGTTATCGCGACATATGCGAGCCTGCGTTCTTCTTCCATTTCGCCGGGGTCGCTCAATGTCATCATCGACGGGAAAACATTGTCCTCCGCCGCAACTATAAACACAACGGGAAATTCAAGTCCCTTTGCGCTGTGCATTGTCATAAGCGAAACGCGGTCGCTTTCGCCGTCGTAGCCGTCTATGTCCGAAACAAGCGCCGTCTGTTCGAGAAAATCGGGGAGCGTTGCATTAGGGTCGTCCAGCATAAGCTGAACGGCGTTTGATTTAAGCTCGGCAATGTTTTCGAGCCTCGTCATTCCCTCGTCGCCCTGGGTTTTAAGCATAGCCGAATAGCCCGTTTTCTCCGCTACGGCGTCAATAAGCTCGTCGAGCGGGAGCGCGTCCGCAAGCTCGTCAAGCTCGTCGAAAAGATTTGCCGCCGCTTTAAGCGGATTTGCCTTTCGCGAGAGCGTTTCATACTGCGCCGCATTTCTGCATACTTCTATCGGATCGATTCCCAGACCCTCCGAAACGCGGATTATTTCTTCTACAGTCGCGTCGCCTATACCGCGCTTAGGCTCGTTTATTACTCTCCTGAACCTTACAGCGTCGTAGGGATTATTTAAAAGCGCAAGATATGACAAAATGTCCTTTATTTCTTTTCTGTCGTAAAAGCGCAGACCGCCGACCATTTTATACGGTATCTTCTGTCTTGAAAGCGCGGTTTCTACGCTTCTTGAAAGCGCGTTTGTGCGGTATAAAAGCGCAAAATCCGAATACTTCGCGCCCTTTGCCGCTTCCTCGTTTATTATGTCGGCAATACCCTTTGCCTCGCTCTGTTCGCTCGGAAATTTTACGATGTGAATTTTATTGCCCTCGCCAAGCTCGCTCCAGAGCTTTTTCTTTTTTCTGCGGGCATTGTGCGAAATAACGGCGTTCGCGGCGTTCAATATCGTTTCGGTGGAGCGGTAATTCTGCTCCAGCCTTACCACCGCGCAGCCCTTGTACTGCTTTTCAAAATTTAAGATGTTTTCAATTGTCGCGCCTCTGAAGCTGTAAATCGACTGGTCGTCGTCGCCCACAACGCAGAGGTTTCCGTTCTCCCCCGCAAGCAGCGAAACGAACTTATACTGCGCAACGTTCGTGTCCTGATACTCGTCGACCATTATATACTTGTACAAGTTACGATAATGTTCGAGAACGTCGGGAAATTCTTGAAACAGCTTTACCGTCAGAAAGATAATGTCGTCAAAATCAACGGCGTTCGCACTGACAAGCGCTTTCTGATATGACAGGTAAATTTTGGCGGTCAGCTTTTCGAGAAAGTCGTTGCCGTCGAGATAGTCCTTCGCATAGTCCTCTGCGGAAACGAGCCTGTCTTTAAGCGACGAAATCCTGTTTTTCACCGACTTTGGCGGGAACGTCTTTTCGTCAACGTTAAGTTCTTTAAGAATGTTCTTTATCAGCCGCTTTGAATCGTCGTCGTCATAGATGGTAAAGCCCGAATGATAGCCGAGCTTTTCTATTTCCCTGCGCAATATCCTTACGCACGCCGAATGAAACGTCGAGGCGTTTACTCTGCCCGCGTCCTCTCCGAGCATTTGCTTAAGCCTTTCGCGAAGCTCTCCCGCGGCCTTGTTAGTAAAGGTTATGGCGAGGATATTCCACGGCGCTATAGGCTCGACGGCTATTATTTCCGCAAGCTTTTTTGCGTTTTCGGGAGTCTTTTCCATAGTGGGAAATTCCTCCAGAAAGCGCCTTTTCTCCGCGCTCAGTCTGCGTACTTCCTCGTCGTGATAGGCGTTTCCGAAGCGCGTCATGTTCGCGATCCTGTTTACAAGAACGGACGTTTTTCCGCTGCCCGCGCCCGCGATAATGAGCTGCGGACCTTTTATGCGGAAAATCGCCGTTTTCTGCATATCGTTGGCTTTTGAAAAATAACTTTCAAGAGCCTGCTTTTTTAATTCTGTATAATTCAATTTCTACCTCACTCGCTGTCGTTTCCGTCAGGCGCAAAAGTCACATATTTACAGAGCTTAATTGCTGCTTGCGATAAGCTCGGAATACTTGTCGCTTACGGTCATCTGCGATACGACCGATTTTCTGCTTATGCCCTCGTTTGCAAATGCCTGCGTCAGCATAAGTTTAATTCTGTTCACCTGGTTTACCTCGGACGCTCCGGGGTCGAAATCGACGGCAACTATATTGCTTTCGGGGTGCTGTCTGCGAAGCTCGCCTATAACGCCCTTTCCCGTAACGTGGTTCGGCAGGCAGGCGAACGGCTGCATACATATGATATTCGGAACGCCCTCGTGTATAAGCTCCAGCATCTCCGCCGACAAGAACCAGCCCTCGCCCGCGATATTTCCGTTTGAAACTATCGGCTTTACCGATTCCATCATGTCGAAGATGTCCGAAGGACAACCGAACTTTGTGCCTTTAACGGCTTTTCTGTAGCTGCGTTCCATGAAATTAAACGCTCTTATCGCCGAGTTTTCCGCAAACTTTTTAAGTCTTGAACAATAGAGGAGCTTGCGTTTTGTAACGCCGTGAGAACAGATATAGTAGAAAAATCCCATAAGATCGGGAACGACAACTTCGCAGCCCTCGTTTTCGAGCAAGCCGATTATATTATTGTTCGCCACGGGGTGGAACTTTACGAGTATCTCCCCGACAAGTCCGATCTTCGGCTTTTTAATATCCCTGACGGGGAATTCCGAAAATTCCTTTACTATATTGCGGACGTTTTCGTTAAAGCGCGGAAGCGAGATGGATTTCAGCTCGTCCCGCAAAAACAGCCGCCATTTTTCGTAAAGCGCGTTTGCCGAGCCTTTTTCGACCTCATAGGGTCTTACTTTATACAAACACCTCTGGAGAACGTCTCCGTAGATTATGCTCATAAAAGCTCTGACAGCCATTCCCGCGGTAATTCTGAAGCCGCTCTGTTTTTCAAGTCCGACAACGTTCAGCGATATAAGCGGGACGTTGTCATAGCCCGCGTCTTTGAGCGCCTTTTTCAGCATGCCGACATAGTTTGTCGCTCTGCAGGCGCCGCCCGTCTGGGTTATCATAACGGAAGTGTTGTCGAGGTCGTACTTTCCGCTGTTCAGGGCGTGTATAAGCTGTCCGACGATAAGTATCGACGGATAGCAGGCGTCGTTGTTTACATACTTCAGTCCCTCGTCAACTACTGCCTTTGAGCAGTCGCGGAGAATGACGATATTGTAGCCCGAATGTATAAACGCCGCTTCGAGCAGGTCGAAATGTATCGGCGCCATCTGCGGGCAGAGGATGGTATGCTTTTTGCGCATTTCCTCGGTGAACTCGGGCTGTTTTATGTAGCCGATATGTCCGCGGACTGGCTTATAACAATGCCTTTCGCGCTCGTCAACTACGGAGATGAGCGAGCGCAGGCGTATTCTTGCCGCGCCGAGGTTATTTACCTCGTCGATTTTAAGGCAGGTATACAGCTTTCCGAAACTATGGAGGATCTCCTGGACTTCGTCGGTCGTTACCGCGTCAAGTCCGCAGCCGAAGGAATTCAGCTGTACCAGTTCAAGGCAGTCGTTATGCCCGACAACGTGCGCCGCCGCATAAAGCCTCGTGTGATACGTCCACTGGTCTACGACTCTTATGGGTCTTACGACCTTTTCGAGGTGCGCGACGCTGTCCTCTGTAAGCACCGCAAAGCCGTATCCCGAAACCATTTCGGGAAGTCCGTGGTTTATTTCGGGGTCTATGTGATACGGTCTGCCCGCGAGGACGATTCCGCGCTTGTTGTTCGCTTTCAGGAATTCGAGAGTTTCCTCGCCCTTTCTGCGCATTTCGTTCTTAAACGCCGTGTCCTCGGCGTATGCCTTTGAAAGGGCTTCTTTTATCTCGTGCTTCGTTATGTTCAACTCGGGGAGGTTCTTTGAAAATTCCTCGAAAAGCCTTTCGCCCATTCTCTTTTCATGGAATATGGGCAAGAACGGATTTAAGAACTTTACGTCCTCGCGAAGCTCGGGAACGGAGTTTTTAATTACCTCGCTGTATGTAGCGACAACGGGGCAGTTGTAGTGGTTGTCGCCGCCGTTTTCGTTGTTCATTTCATACGGCATGGACGGGTAGAAAATGAGCTTTACTCCGTCGTTTATGAGCGACTGTATGTGTCCGTGAGCCAGCTTTGCGGGATAGCAGACGCTTTCGCTCGGCATTGTTTCAATGCCCTTGTCATAAATCGCTCTCGAAGATTTCGGCGAGAGCTTTACGGAAAAACCCAGCTCCGTAAACAGCTTGTGCCAGAAAGGATAGTTCTCGTACATTCCGAGAACGCGCGGAAGCCCTATAACTCCCCTCGGCGCTTTATCCTCGGGCAGGCACTCTCTGTCAAACAAAAGGTGGTATTTATAGTCGTAAAGATTAGGCATTTTGGTGCCGGAATAGACGTTTCCCGCGCCGCGCTCACAACGGTTGTTGCTGATATAGCGCTTTCCGTCGGGGAATTTTGTAATGGTCAGCAGGCAGTTGTTCGAGCATTTTCCGCAGCGCGCGGCGGTCTTTTCGACCTTGAAATCCTCGAGCTTTTCAAGCGGCGCAATGGCGCTTCCCTTTTTGTCGTCGCGCTCCAGCGCAGCAAGCGCCGAGCCGTATGCGCCCATAAGTCCCGCCTTGTCGGGGCGGACGGCGTTTTTCCCTATGATAAGTTCAAACGCCCTAAGAACGCTGTCGTTCATAAACGTTCCGCCCTGAACGATTATCTTGTCGCCCATAGAGTCGGTATCGCGGAGCTTTATAACTTTAAAGAGCGCGTTCTTGCAGACGGAATAGGAAAGTCCCGCGGAAATATCCGCGACGGTCGCGCCCTCTTTCTGCGCCTGTTTTACGCGGGAGTTCATAAATACCGTACATCTTGAACCCAGGTCAACGGGGTTTTCCGCCGAAAGTCCCAGAACGGCAAACTCCGCGCTTGTCATTCCGAGAGCGTTCGCGAAGTTTTCTATAAAACTTCCGCAGCCCGACGAGCAGGCTTCGTTCAGCAAAATGCTCTCTATTTCCCCGTTTTTAACGCGCATGCATTTCATATCCTGACCGCCGATGTCGAGGATAAATTCCGCTCCGGGAAGTATCCTTTCGGCAGCCTTATAGTGCGCCATTGTTTCAATTTCTCCGAAATCCGCTCCGAGCGCGGCTTTTATCAGATGTTCGCCGTAGCCCGTCGCGCAGGTCTTTGCAATATACGCGTCTTTCGGGATAAGCGGATAGAGTTCCTTTAAAATGCCGATGACGGATTTAAGCGGGTCGCCGTGGTTGCTGTCATAATGCGAATAGAGGATATTGGCGTTCTCGTCGATAAGGACAGCCTTTGTCGTCGTCGAACCCGCGTCTATTCCGAGATAGCATGCGCCCTTTGCCTCGGAAAGCTCCGCCGTAGGAATAACCGCTTTTGCGTGGCGCGCGCGGAACTCGTTAAGCTCGTCTTCGTTTTTAAACAGCGGCGCAAGTCTCTCCACCTCGCGGAGCTGGTTTTCGCCGAGAGCGCTTCCCTTTTCGCAAAGATCGTCTATCGAAAACTCCTCCGCTTCTTCGGAAAGCGCGCAGCCCATTGCCACAAACAAATTCGCATTCTCGGGGAATATGATGTTTTCGGGCTTTAAGTCAAGCGTTTCGATAAAGCGCTGTCTTAATTCCGAAAGATAATGCAGCGGTCCGCCAAGAAACGCAACGTTTCCTCTGATAGGCTTTCCGCAGGCAAGCCCGCTTATCGTCTGGTTTACCACCGACTGGAAAACGGACGCGGCAATGTCGCTTCTCTTTGCACCCTCGTTTAAAAGCGGCTGAATATCGCTTTTTGCGAACACTCCGCAGCGCGAAGCTATGGGATAAATGGTGGTATGCTCTTTGGAAAGCTCGTTTAAGCCGCCGATGTCGGTATTTAAAAGCGCCGCCATCTGGTCGATAAACGCGCCCGTGCCGCCCGCGCAAGAGCCGTTCATTCTCTGCTCGAGACCGCCCGTCAAGTATGTAATTTTCGCGTCCTCGCCGCCAAGCTCTATAGCTACGTCTGTTTTGGGGATAAGCGCTTTTATGGCGGTAGTTCCCGCGGCAACTTCCTGCGCAAAGGGAATCCCGAGCCATTTAGACACGGAGATACCGCCCGACCCCGTAACGGCGACGAGCGCATGCTCTCCTTTAAGTTCTTCTCCGACGGCGTTTAAGATGTCCGAAACCGTTTTTCTTATATCGGAAAAATGTCTTTGATAGCGGCTGAAGATAAGGTTTTTGTTCTCGTCGATGACAGCCGCTTTTACTGTTGTCGAACCTATATCAAGTCCAACTCGTTTCAAGGTGAAATCACTCTCCAAAATAAATAGGTCAATATCTTCGGGCTTTTCAGACAGCCCGTAATTACTTTATATGTAAACTAACCAAAATATGATAATCAGCTTGTATAAAAATCCGACTTCAGACTGTATAGAAAGTCCCAGATGCTAGGAAGCGTTACTGCAACTAGCCTTTGTGGCTGTTGCAGTGACGCTGACGCCGCAGATGGGGCTTTATATACAGTCTGAATATGATAATTATAGCCCGATATTCGCGGACAAATTATATCCCGAACAGTCGGACGGCGTTTATTGTCAAATTTTGTCAATTTTTTATCTTGTCAAATTATCGCGCTTAGATTTATTATAGCACAAATAATAAAAAAAGTCAACACGCATTATTCTGAAAATTAGAGGTCAAAACCGAGGAAAATTTCTCTAAAATAGATGGACAAGGGAAACCCATAAAGGTTTCCCTTGCTAAGATCTATCAACAGCCGTGATCAATCAATTTCCACCATTATCTTCTCGTTGGCTCTTACAGCGCCTGCGCGCATAACCGTGCGAATAGACTTCGCTATTCTTCCCTGTTTTCCGATAACGCGTCCCATATCGTCCGCGCCAACATGAAGATGATAAACCGTGACGCCCTCTTCGTCAGGCGCGTCGACTGTTACCGCAACTGCGCTCTTATCCTCAACAAGCGCCGTCGCGATAGTAATAAGAAGTTCTTTTAACATATCCTTGCCCTTCCGTTTCAAATAGCGCTTTTTTGTTATCAGCCCTTAAGCAGACGCTTTACCGTGTCTGTAGGCTGCGCGCCTTTCTTTATCCATTCTTCAGCCTTTTCCTTGTCAATATTTACGACAACAGGCTCCTTTGTCGGATCGTAATATCCTATCTCCTCGATAAAACGACCGTCTCTCGGATAGCGACTGTCCGCAACAACTACGCGGTAGAACGGAGCTTTCTTTGCGCCCATTCTTCTAAGTCTTATCTTTACTGCCATTTTGTTTTCTCCTTTCTTAAAAGTTTGTATAAAAACGGTTTGTTCCGTTTTATTCAAAACAATTATGTCGTCTTCCTCGGCTTACCCGAATAAAAGCATTTAACAGACAACCGCCGCGATCCCCAAAAATATCATCGCGCCGCCTGCAGATCCTATAAAAAATCTGAGTACGTTGCGGTTTTTAAGTCGCGGCTTTGGTCTTCCACGCCGAAAGCTCCAAAAATCGACATACCGTTTAAGGTCGAATACTGCCGCGAAAATATTGAATATTCCCGCCGCGATAAACAAAGGACCAAGCCACCAAGTCATTTTATCACATTAAAAAACGCTTCGTCTTTCACAGGCTGTCCTTCTTACATTCCAGGAAAGCCGCCCATACCGCCCATGCCATTCATGTTCATGGGGAATTTCGGGAAGCGTTTTTTCTTTCCCTTTCCCGTAAAGCCCATTTGCTTCATTACCTTCTGCATCTGCTCAAACTGTCTTAAAAGCTGGTTTACTTCTTCTACGGAAGTTCCCGAGCCTGCGGCTATTCTGCGCTTTCTCTTTGCGTCGATTATCGACGGCTTTTCGCGCTCTCGCTTAGTCATAGAAGTAATTATCGCCTTTGTGTGAGGCATTTTCTTTTCGTCGATGTCCTCGTCCTTTATCTTTCCCGCAACGCCCGGTATCATATTGAGCAGGCTCTTTATGTTGCCCATTTTTTCAATTTGCTCAAACTGCGCGTAAAGGTCGTTTAAGTCGAACTTGTTTTCCTCGAGCTTTTTTACAGCCTTTGCCGCTTCTTTTTCGTCAAGAGAAGCCTTTGCCTTGTCTATAAGCGTCAAAACGTCGCCCATGCCGAGTATTCTCGAAGCCATTCTGTCGGGATAAAACGGCTCTATATCGTCGGGCTTTTCGCCTATGCCCGCAAACTTTATCGGCTTTCCCGTTATCGCAAGCACCGTAAGCGCCGCGCCGCCTCTTGTGTCGCCGTCGAGCTTTGTCAGGATAACGCCCGTTATGTCGAGCGCCTCGTTAAAGCTCTCCGCGACATTCACCGCGTCCTGTCCCGTCATTGAATCGACAACGAGCAGAATTTCATTCGGTGTTGTCCTTACCTTTATGTTTTTAAGCTCCTCCATAAGCGTTTCGTCGATATGCAGACGACCCGCCGTATCGAGCAGCACCGTGTCGAAACCTTGATCTTTCGCGAACTTAATTCCGTGTTCGGCAATTTCAACGGGGTTTCCCTGCCCCTCCTCAAAGACGTGCGCGCCGACCTTTGCGCCGACTATCTTCAACTGTTCGATAGCCGCGGGACGGTATACGTCGCACGCGACCAGAAGCGGTCTGCGGTTCTGTCCTTCGAGCCATTTCGCAAGCTTCGCGCAATGCGTCGTTTTACCTGCGCCCTGAAGTCCGCACATCATAATAACGCACGGCGGCTTCGACGGGAAATCGAGCTTCGCGGTAGACGAACCCATAAGCTCTATAAGCTCGCCGCGGACAATGTCAATGACCTGCTGGGCGGGCGTAAGGCTTTCCATAACCTCCGCGCCGAGCGCCTTTTCGCTGACCTTATTTACAAAGTCTTTTGCGACCTTAAAGCTGACGTCCGCGTCAAGAAGCGCCATCCTGACCTCGCGCATCGCGTCCTTTATATCCTTTTCGGTGAGCTTTCCGTGGTTTTTAAGCCTGCCGAAAACGTTGTTCAGTTTTTGTGATAGTCCCTCAAAAGCCATTTTGCCCACCTCTTTTTCCGCTTTAATTCGCTTTACATTGCGTTTTCAATTTCGGAAAGTATCTCCGAAAGCTCCGAGATAAACTTTTCTTTTTTGTCGGTATCATTTTCCAGCCGCGCCAGAAGCTCTCTTGCCCTTGCGGTTTTCTCCGAAACAAGCTTCAGCCGCTTTGCGTTTCCGAGAATTTCTTCAAGCTCCAAAAGCCGCTTTTCGCCCTTTTTCCGCGCGTCGTTTGCGGCGGGACGGGTTATGCCGCCCATTTCCTCGGCGATTTCCGACAGCGACAGATCGGAATTATATTTCAGATCTACCGCCTCGCGCTGGTTTTTCGAGAGCAATTCTCCGTATATATCCAGCAGCAGCGCAAAATTTTCTTCCATAAGCGCCTCTGTATCATAAAAATGCTTTACACCGACAAATGCTATTATAACAGATACTTTCCGATTTGTCAAGGGGTATCTGCGAATTTTCTTAAAAAATTAAAAAAACCGCTTTTCAAAACCACCTTCTTATGGTATAATTATGGTGTATGTTTTATAGAAAGGGAAATTATGTCAAAAGCTAAAGAGATCTTTTTAAAACTTCTGCCGATGCTTATTGTTCTTGTATCTACGGGAATTTTTATGTTCGCGATAAAATTCGTCATCGGCATTTTTTACGACCCGAAGGACACCGTATATGAAAAAACCTACGGCGACGAAAAGTTTGTTGTGGTGCAGTGTTATCAGAATCCGTCCAGCCACTATTATGTCTTTGCGGGGGATTATGTTTTCAACAGCGAGAATTACAACAACGTTGCCTCGGAGCATGACAAAACGCACCTGAGGGACGACCCCATCGCCATTTTCACCCTCAACGAAACGCCGCTCGACATGGAAAACACAACCGTCAAAACGCTGATTAGCTCAACCGAGCTTACCGCTATGCAATTCGGCGAGTTTGTCATTTACAGGCTCGAAGGAGAATACGGCGTATTTGCGCCGCTTCGCGAATTTAAAGAAAGCGCCACCAAGCGCAAGAACGACCTATACGTCGTGCGCCAACTGCTGAAAAACGAGCAATACAAGACCTTCGACCTGCCGTCATGGGAGAGCGAGGAGGACTTTCTCAAAAACCTCGAGCTTCTCGAATGGCGCCTTGATACGGAATATATCGAGGACAACTGACAGAATACGGAAAAGGAGAAAAACATTGTCTGACAATTACCTTGATAAAATAAGAAACTTCTGCATAATCGCGCATATCGACCACGGAAAGTCAACCCTTGCCGACCGTATCTTAGAGCAGACCGAAACAGTAGCTCTGCGCGATATGGAAGAACAGCTGCTCGACAATATGGACATCGAGCGTGAAAGAGGAATAACCATAAAAGCCCGCGCCGTAAGGCTTAAATACAAGGCTGACGACGGAGAGGAATACATCTTCAACCTCATTGACACTCCCGGTCACGTCGACTTTAACTACGAGGTCTCGCGGTCGCTGGTGGCATGCGAGGGCGCGGTGCTTATAGTCGACGCTTCGCAGGGAATTGAAGCGCAGACGCTTGCCAATACCTATCTTGCGGTAGAAAACGATCTCGAAGTTGTTCCCGTGGTGAATAAAATCGACCTGCCCTCGGCTCACCCCGAAGAAGTAAAGCACGAAATCGAGGACGTTATCGGCATTGAGGCAATGGACGCTCCCGAAATTTCCGCGAAAATGGGAATAAATATCCGCGCGGTCATGGAAGAAATTGTAAAGAAAATTCCCGCGCCAAAGGGCGATACAACTTCCCCGCTCAAAGCCCTTATCTTCGACAGCTATTATGACAGCTACAAGGGCGTTATCGTATATGTAAGAGTTAAAGAGGGCGAAGTAAAACCGGGCGACAGGATAAAAATGATGGCTTCGGGCGCGGAATTTACTGTTGTTGAAACGGGATATATGGGAGCTACCGAGCTTGTTCCCGCGGGCGGTCTGAAGGCGGGAGAAGTCGGCTATATCGCCGCTTCAATTAAATCAATAGGCGACACAAAAGTCGGCGACACCGTTACAAACGCCGCCAAGCCCGCGAGCGAGGCGCTCCCCGGCTACCGCGAGGTAAGCCCCATGGTGTTCAGCGGAATTTATCCCGCAGACGGCGCGAAATACGGCGACCTGCGCGACGCTCTCGAAAAATTGCAGTTAAACGACGCGTCGCTGTCCTACGAGCCGGAAAGTTCCGTTGCGCTGGGATTCGGCTTCAGGTGCGGATTTTTGGGATTGTTGCACATGGACATTATTCAAGAGCGCATTGAACGGGAATATAACCTCGACATAATAACGACCGCGCCGTCTGTCGTCTACAAAATTGAAATGACCGACGGCACGACAAAGATGATAGACAACCCCACAAACTACCCCGACACTTCGCTTATCGCGCAAAGCTTCGAGCCTGTTGTAAACGCCCACGTTTATTCTCCGTCGGAATACGTTGGGAGCATTATGGAGCTTTGCCAGAATCGGCGCGGAATTTTCAAGGATATGAAGTATATAGACGAAAAGCGCGTCGACCTGCACTATGAATTGCCGCTGAACGAGATTGTCTACGACTTCTTCGACGTGCTTAAATCCAGAACGCGCGGTTATGCAAGCTATGATTACGAGATGAAAGGCTTCGAGCCGTCAAAGCTTGTAAAGCTCGATATTATGCTGAACGGCGAGGTAATAGACGCGCTTTCGTTTATTATCCACGCAGACAGCGCCTATGAGCGCGCGCGGAAAATGGCGGAAAAGCTCAAAGAGCATATTCCGCGCCAGCTTTTTGAAATTCCCATTCAAGCCTGCATAGGCGGAAAGATAATCGCCCGCGAAACGATAAAAGCGCTCCGAAAAGACGTTCTCGCGAAGTGCTACGGCGGCGACATAACGCGAAAGAAAAAGCTCCTCGAAAAGCAGAAAGAGGGCAAAAAGCGCATGCGTCAGTTCGGAACCGTAGCCGTTCCGCAAGAGGCGTTTATGGCGGTATTAAAGCTCGAGGACGACTGATGAGGGGATTATATATCCATGTTCCGTTCTGCCTTAAAAAATGCCCGTATTGCGATTTTTATTCGCTTCCGTTTTCCGAAAGACGAGCCGAGGAATATAAAAACGCCGTTGTCAGAAATCTTGCACGGTATAATAACGAGCAATTCGACACGGTCTATTTCGGCGGCGGCACTCCCGTGCTTCTTTACAAGCATATTGCCGAAATATTAAGCAATGTCAATTATACGCACAACGCCGAGATAACCGCCGAATGTAATCCCGAAAGCGCAGGCAAAGAGGTTTTAGAGGAGCTGAAAAGCGCGGGAATAAACCGCCTTTCGATAGGCGTTCAGTCGCTCGACAATGCCGAGCTTAACGCCCTCGGCAGAAGGCACAGCGCGGACGAGGCGAAAAACGCGATATTGCTCGCAAACAAAGCGGGTTTTGAAAATATCTCCGCCGATATTATGCTCGGGGTTTTAAATCAGACGGAGCGTTCTCTTGAACAAACAATAGACGAGCTTTGCAAGCTTCCGATAACTCACGTTTCGGCGTATCTGCTGAAGATAGAAGAAAACACGGTTTTCGGGAAAAAGTACGCCGAAATTTCCGACAAGTTGCCGAATGAGGACTTTCAAGCCGAGTTATATCTGGCGGCAGTTGAGGCTCTCAAAAAGCGCGGTTTTAAACAATACGAAATAAGCAACTTCGCGAAATCGGGCTATGAGAGCCGCCACAATCTGAAATACTGGCGCGCGGAAGAATATGTAGGAATTGGTCCGTCGGCTCACTCTTATTATAAAGGAAAGCGTTTTGCCGTCAAGAAAAGTCTTGAAAATTTTCTCGGCAGTGAATTTCAGACCGAGGAAATAACCGAGGAATTTCCCGACCGCGAAGAAGAGCGGATAATGCTCGGGCTAAGGCTCTGCGAAGGGATAGAGCTTAGGGAAGAAATAGCCGCGCGGCTTAAGTTTATTCCGCGGGAATATTACCGAATAAGCGGCGGCAGGATGTCGCTTACGCCGAAAGGGTTTCTGGTGTCGAATGAGATAATAGCGATGCTTTTAGATGTAAGAAGTAAGAGGTAAGAGTTTAAAAGCTCTTACCTCTTTTGTTTTTTGGCGTATACCGCCTGCTTATTCGTCATCGTCTTCATATTTTTTCTTCATTATCTCGGGCGCTATTATAAATATGATCAATACCGCCGCGATAATGACTATCGTCAGCAATGTCCTTAGCGGATCGGAAAAGAACTCCGCGACCCTGCCAAACAGCCCTTCGCACCATAAGATCTTTATCCCGACAAAAACCGACATTACCGAAATAGTGAGCGACGCTCCCGCGGCGCAGTCCTTTGCGTTTTCTATAAGCTCGTCCTTTTCGCGGCAGACCTTGTTTGCGAGCCGCTCGATCGCCGTGTTCAAGCCCTCAACGCTAAGCACCGCCCCTATTGTCACTCCTAAAACGCCCCACTCCGCGTCCGTCAGATAACAAAACGTTTTTGCAAATAACGCCACCAGCCCGCCTATAAACATCATTATCCTGAAATTTAATCCCGACGCGATTTCAACAACGCCGCGCGCCGCATAGTAAAAACTTTTAAAAAATTTCATCTCGTTATTCCCAGCTTCTCTAAAACTTTTTCCTGCTTCTGAAACATCTCTTTTTCCTCTTCGGGCGTTTCATGGTCGTAGCCCAGAAGATGAAAGAGCGAATGTGTGATTAAAAAAGCGACCTCGCGCCTTAGCGAATGCCCGTATTCTTCAGCCTGCGCCGCCGCTTTTTCAAGCGAGATAACTATATCTCCAAGCAGTATCGCGTCGTTGTCGCAGTTTACTTCAAACCCGTTTTCGTCGCCCAGCGGAAACGAAAGCACGTCCGTTTCGCGGTCGATGTTGCGGTGGAGTTTATTAAGCTCGCATATTCGCACGTTGTCGACAAACATGACAGACACTTCCGCGTCGTCCTCTATTTCTTCCTCTTTGAGAGCCGCTTTCGCGCAGTCCTCTATCAGACTTTCCGCGGGAAAATCGAGTTTTATTTTCTCCTGCTCGTCGCTGAGATCAATGTAAATCTTCATAACCGCTCCTCATTTTTCGTGGCAATAAAAAACAGCCTCGGAAATCTGAAAATGACTTCTCCGTTTTTCTGCTTTGTGTATTCCTTTTCAAGCTGCAGGCGTATCTCGCCTAAAAAATCTTCGCTTTCGGCTTCGGAGAGCGCTTCAAGATACGGCTTAAGACCAGTTGACTTATACCATTCGATTATACTTTCAACGCCCGCCATTCTGTGGAAATATACCGTTCTCCAGATTTCAAAATTGTCCGTAAGTTCCGAGAGAATATCAAAATATTCTCCGTCGGGAAGCGTGTAAAAAATACGCGGATCTGTAAATTTTCCGCGCCATTTGTCGCTTTCTACCGTCTTCGCTATAATTTTATGTATAGGCTCTTCAAACTGCACGGGTATCTGAACGGCTAAAGCCCCGCCGATTTTCAGCATTGTAAACAAGCTCGGGATAAGCCGCTCGTGGTTTGGTATCCATTGTAAACAAGCGTTTGAAAATACAACGTCAAATTTTCCTTTAAACGCTTTAAGCTCCCCGCCCGCGTCAAGCTTTATAAACTCACATTCGGGAACGTTTTTCCGAGCGCTTTCGAGCATATTCTCGCTTTTATCCGCGCCGATAATATGCGCATTCGGAAAGCGGTCTTTCAGCACCCTCGTGCTGTTTCCCGGACCGCAGCCAATGTCGATAATGTCGCGCGGGTCTTTTGCCGTTATCCTCGCCGCAAGGTCAACAGAGGGCTGCGTTCTCTGCGCCTTGAACCTGAGATATTGTTCGCTGTTCCAGTCCGCCACTATCTTCTTCTCCTGTTTCTTCTGTCTTCCTGCTCGGCATACTCGGCATAAGCTTTTACAATATCCTGAACGAGCCTGTGACGGACAACATCCTTTTCCGTAAACAAATTCTGCCCTATGTCGTCAACGTTTTTGAGAATCTTCAGCGCCTCCACAAGCCCCGACTTTTTCGTTTCGGGGAGGTCTATCTGCGTTACGTCGCCCGTTATGACCATTTTCGAGTTGAAGCCGAGGCGCGTTAAAAACATCTTCATCTGCTCGCGCGTGGTGTTCTGCGCTTCGTCGAGGATAATAAAGCTGTCGTCCAGAGTTCTTCCGCGCATATACGCAAGCGGCGCGACCTCAATAACTCCCCTCTCGTGAAGCTTTGTAAAGCTCTCCTGCCCGAGCATTTCAAAAAGCGCGTCATAAAGCGGTCTTAGATACGGGTCTACCTTGTTCTGGAGATCGCCGGGGAGAAAACCGAGCTTTTCGCCCGCTTCTACGGCGGGGCGGGTGAGGATTATTCGCTGCACCTGCTTTTGCTTAAAGGCAGTAACGGCAAGCGCAACGGCAAGATACGTTTTTCCCGTACCCGCAGGGCCAACGCCGAAAGTGACGGTGTTTTTTCGGATAAGGTCGCAGTATTTCTTCTGCCCGACGGTTTTCGGCTTTATGGGCTTTCCCGCGTATGAAACGCAGACGCAGTCGCCCGAAACGGACGCAATTTCATTTTCCGAGCCTTCGTTTACCATTGCGATTGCATACCTCACTTGTTGTTCTTCTATGGGTTCGTTGCGGTCGTAGTAGCCGCAGAGGGTTTTAACGGCTTTTGCGGCGTTGTTTACGGAAAGCTCGTCCTCTCCGCAGATCCTGACTTCCTCGCCGCGGGAAAAGACGGTGACGGAAAACGCCTTTTGAATAAGGTTTACGTTTTTGTCGAGGTCGCCGAAAACCGCCCGGGTTTGCTCGGCGCTTTCTGTCATTATGGTTTTTTCATTCATAAAGATCCTATCCTTTTTCGACCGCGCCGCAAGGCGCGGCACGAAAGTTTTTTGAAAGAGATTGGAAACTACAGGCAAGAACCTGTTCTGAGCGGCGAACAATGTTTAACATCAAAACCACCTCTCAGGCGGCGGCACAAAAGTTTTTTGAAAGGGAGCTTGAGGGAAAACTTTTTTTCAAAAAAGTTTTCCCTCAATAACGCTAAAAAAGCGCTAAAGGGTGCGGGGAAAACAAGAGTTTTCCCCGCATTGCCGTTTCAAATGCAAGCATTTGAAACGGCAATCCTACAAAGAGGTATTGAGCGGGGAACTCCCTTAAAAATTCATTTGTCTTTGTGCGTAATATAAAACGGCTCGTGTGCCTATTGACTTAAAACAATTTAAATCTGTCCGCGAAGCGGACACCACAACTGTACACTGTCCACTGTCCACAGCGTTTTGCGCGAAGCGCATAATGCGTACACTGTGCACTATGAACTGTCAGCGGGGTGAAATTACCTCTCGCCTACAAACCGCGCTCTTTCAGCTCCGCAACTAATTGAACATAAAACTCCCTGACGTCAAAGCCTTTTATGTCCTCGCGGTTGAGGTCTATCATGTCGGCGTGGGTTATGCCGCGGTTTCCTTTCGGATATAGCTTTGTCCATTTTTCTCCCCATTCGGTGGCTTCGATAGCGACAAGCCCATCGTTGTCGCCGTCGTATTTCTTTACGACAGGATAGCTTATGTTAAGCGGGAAACGTCCGCTTCTGCGGCTTTTAGCCTTTGAGCCTACGGATTGATAGTATACGTCGGGGCTGTCGGGGACGTCTTTGTTGAACTGCTCGCAAAATCCCGCGGTAAGCTCCTTTACCGCCGACATAAAATCGGGAGAATCGTCGCCAAGAGTAGAAAAGACGTTGTTGTAGGTCTTTTCAATAAAACGCTTCAGCTTGTCGGGCGCCTGCTGTAAGAGATATTCGGCAAAAATGCAGCCCCTATGCGGAGTGTTGATTGTCGTAAGCGAAGCAACATACTTGTCGCAGCCGAGCTTTGAAATTGCATAGCGCGAATCAAGCCCGCCCTTTGAGTGGGCGATAATATTAAGCTTTCCGCAGCCCGTTTTCGCGCAGACGTCCTTTATCTTTTTCGCAAGCTCCCTTGAGCTTTCCTCTACCGAAAGCGCGCTCTGCTGCTCGCCATAGTAAATTTCCGCGCCGTTTTTCTGAAGCTCCGCTGGTATTCTTCCCCAGTAGTTTAGAAGCTTGCTGTCGCGGAAAAATACTCCGTGTACCAAAAGTATCGGGTATTTCGTAGAGCATATCTTTTCGTCTTTCCTGCTTTCGTTGAGCCTTGCTTTCTCACATTCAAACTTACACTCCCTGCTTACGGTGATATAAATGATCATCAGCATTACAAGGTTTACGGGAAACACAAATCCGAACGCTATCCCTAAAACTCTGAGCTTTATGCCCAGCTGAACGGATGTCACATATACCCTTATTATGCCGTTCCAGAATATTATCGCCTCGGCTATTATGAGCAGGACGAGCTGGAAAATATACTTCCCGTAGTCGTCGTTTCCGTTTACAAGCTCCACAATGCTTATCGTCACAAACACGGCGGAGGCTATACAGGTCATAAAGAAAAACAAGATAAGCTCCGCGCCGTCGCCCAAAAGCCTCAACCGGAATGTCGGGTATTTTTCCGCGGTCGGGAAAACGTTTATGACAAAAAACAATATCCCCAGCGCCATCATCACGGAAATCTTCGGCAAAAGCGGCACGGGATCGAGAATAAACGGACAGTTTACTGCAGCGGTGAGAACAATGAAATTGAGAAAACGTAGTAAGATTTTTTTCATGATGAACTCCTAAATTTACAGATTATATAAACATTATACAACCGATTGAAATATTTGTCAATCATCTTGCCGAATAAAGAATACTTAAAATTCACATTATAGACCTACGAAAAGAGGTGCGAAATGAATTTTATAACTTGCGGTGAAAACTGCCGATGGCAAAAAGACGGACTTTGCGCGCTCGAAGATCTTTCGCGCGCGTGTCTGTCGCTCAATCCCTCGTCAAAGTGCAGATATTATGAGGAGAAATTCTGAATAAAATAAATCGGAGCTTTTGAAAACTTTAAGCTCCGATTTTTTATTATTCAGTCAGTTCGTATCTTACCTGAAGCGCGTGCTGATCCGTCTTTACCAACGGCTCGGAAAGATTGTTTATAGTCGCAAGATAGTCCGTTCTCATCATGATATAAAGGCTCTGACTGTTGCCTGCAGCGACGAACGGATCGCGGATGTTCTTGTTTTTATGAAAACGAAAATCGTTATAACCCGAAATATTGGGAAGATATACCGGCTCGTCCTCTATCGCCACATAACATGGCGAAGCCGACGAACTGTATCTTCCGCATAGCCAGACCACGCCGTCTTTTATAAACATTGACGAAACGCTTGACGTAAGAAGCGAGTATTGTTTTTCAAGAGTTCCGTCAAGATTGTGTATATACAGCTGCGAATTTATTTCGATGCAGATCTTGCCGTTATTTATAGCGGCGTTGCATATAGACGTGTTTGACGTCGAAGCAAGAGTTTCTACGGGTTCTTCCGTAATAAGCTCAATTTCATAAGTTGTCACGTCTAAAACCGCTACCTTTACGCATACTCTTTTGCTTGAATTCAAAGTAAGTTCCATAATATAGAGCTTTCCGTTGTCTTCATCTACCGAAAACTCGTTCATATTAATCGGAAGATTCAGCGCCTTTGTTTCTACGAGAGCGGCTACGCTTTGCGTAGTAATATGTATCTTTTCGGGGTCGGGCGCAATGTATTTTCTGAGGGTCAGGGCCTTGCCCGCAGTAGTATACTGATAATAGTAATGATAGTCCCCCCGGTTCATTATATACGTTCCCTGAAAAGACCCCGTCAGCGCAAACACTTTGCCGTTCGATGAATTTCCAAAATCCATCGCGCTTGTATATATGTCGCCCGCCGAAAAAGTCGAACCTCGGTTGCCAGAATGTATGCACGAAAGCCCCGCGCAGTTAATTGTTCCTATCGCCTTTTCGGGCGCGAAATCCCAGACAAGCCGATAGCCGTTTTCTATGGAACCCGAGGCGCTCTCGTTAAAGGTTCCGCGCTTCGGGTCGGTGCCGGTATAAGCCGAACCCGCCGTTCCTACTATATTATACCTTTCGTTCATGAAATAATCGTCTTTTCTCTCGGGAATATTTTCTCCGAAAAGCATAAGCCCGTGTAAAAGGTTTTTATAGATCGGGAGATAATTGCCCATCATGGAATTGCTGTTTAAAGTAAATAACATTATCTTGGGAAAATCAAAAATATCTCTTAAAGCATTTGTCACCATGTTGTGTTCTTCGCGCTCGTCAACGATTTTCCCCGTGTCCTTGTCTTTAAGAATAAAAGTTGTTTTGCCCTGCATTTTTTCACTCTCCTTCGGTTGTTGTGATACTGTCGCCTTTTATACCGCAAAAGAAAAGCTTTGTCGGTATATTCAGCGTTCCGATTTTCTCGGAGATAATTTCCCTGTCATGCACTTTTTCCGCCCCGCCCGCCGCTCCCCTGCAAACAAGCGTTGCTTCAAGCGCGCCGCTTTTTATGGTCATTTCTCCGTTTATCGACCTCATCGTCACATAAATTTCGTTTTCTCCCCTCGGAATATCCTGCACGAGAAAATAAAAATGAACGAGGTCTTCCATGTGAACGCATTTATGTATCGTTTCGCGCAAAAGTTCTCCGTTTACATAGGCTCTTATGCCGACTTCCGAGGCGCTGTCAAGCGTAAAGTTTATATCCGCCTGCGCAAACGTTCCGCTTGCTCTAGTAGTAAATTTAAACTCCGCTACTTTTGTTTCCTCTTCGGATAATACGACGTCCTCGGCGTTTACGCTTTTAAGGCAGATATTGCCCAAAGAATTTTTAAGCTGCTCAAGGACAACGCTAAGGTCGTCCTGATGTTCCGCGGCGTCCGTATAGGTGCGTATCTTTGAATAAAGCCTCGCCGTAAAAGCTCCGTCATAGTGAAATTCTATCTCGCTTACGGCTATGGGATAGTACTTTTTCTGGGGATCTCTGAAGAAAATATGATCTCCCGATTCGAGATAAGGCAGTCCCTGCATCATTATATCCGCGCCGTAAAACGACATCATTGAAAATTTGGCGATGAAATTTCTTAAATAGTTTTGCGTCATAAGCGGATTGTAAACTTTGAGCGTTATAAGCTCGCCGCCTTTTCCGTCTTCGATTATTTCTTTTCCCGTGTCGACTATGATGTGTTCAATTTTTGCGGGGGACATCGTTCTGCTGTAGTCTATACAGTTTTCGTCCGATATATCAAAATGGTTCATCTCCGAATATATCCGCACATCAATTTTTCCTTCTCTGTCGAATTTAACATTTCCGCTCGCTACCCCCGCAATATAACCGAGCATATCGCGAACCGTTACGCCGAGCGGTATTTCCGTGACGTCAAATCTGAATATGTCATGCTTAAGCTCCAGACCGTAGTTTTCGCAGATGTCTTTAAGCAGCTCCATTACATCTGTCGGCGCGGTTATCCTCGGGATATACTCCATTTCGAGGGAGTACATTTTGTCATAGCATATGATAGACGCATAGTTTCCGCGGACATATCTTCTTGCCACATAAAAAACTCCGAGCGGACACCATTCTTCGCCGTCGAAGCTTATGAAAGGTCTTACCTCGTCATGCACCTCAAGCTCTCCCGTATACCTCACGGAAAAAGCAAAGCGGTTTGAGCAGGTAGAACCTATCGTATACCAGTTCGGATGGATAACGTCGTCGAAATCAAATTCAATTATCCTGTCGTCAAGAAAGACTTCGTTCCCCGCTATTATCTTGCAGAAAACCTCTCTGCCGTTGCTTTTTGAAAGCTCAATAAATTTATCGGAAACCTTAACCAAAATATCACCTCATTTCTCTTTAAATTCGAGCTTTACGCCGCCGTACATTTTAACGCCGTTTACGGATATAAACTCGGGCGCAGGCTCGTTCATGACATGAAACTCCCTTTCGAGATACCCCTCGGGAGCGTCAAAACCTACGGTTACAAATATCTGCCCGCAGCTTTCTCTCAATGCCGCAAGCTCTTTTCCCGTCATAGGCTCAAAGGTCGCTTCTATAAGATATTTTCTTTTTACAAGGTCTATGAGCATATCGCCCTGCGTGTTGTAGTTTACATCCGTACACCTCAGCTCGCGCTTTATATCCAGTTTTTTACAGTTATACTCTGTATTGCCGATAGTTAATGTCATAAAACGCCCTCCCGTAGATCAGCGAAAGCCTGTTGTTTTCTTGTCGTTGAGCTGGCGTTCAAGCTCCCTGTTTCCGAGTCGAATGAGCTTTGCTATGTTATATCCGTCCTCGTCGGAAGCCTTGCCGAGCTGCTTGTCCTTTACGATATTTGTCTTTTCATTTTCTTCACTCATTTTTACTCCTCCTCAGCCTTATAATTTCCTGTTTTTTCCGCGGTTATCTTTATGTGGTGGGGCGAATTTGCTTTATATTCCCTCACCTTTACTATTTCAAAAACTTCTCCTCTGAATTTTATCCTCATGCCCGCCTCAAAATCGGCGTTAGGATATGAATTCACGCAGTCATACCAGACAAAAAGCTCGGTCTTTTCCTGCGGAATGTTATAGTTGTCCTCTATGGCGCTTACTTTCTCCGCTCTGACGTTCGATATTCTCGTATCCGACCAGCCGCTTTCGGTCGGCATTGATAGCGTAATTTCATCGCCCAGAAGACCATTCGGGATAGGGTTCATTCGCAGACCTCCGTTCCCGTATAAAGACAGCCTGCCGCTCTCAAAAGCCTTATGACGGTAAAGTTTGTGTCGAACGGCTCATCGGCGGAGCTGTCGTTTTCGGCGCTGCTCTGATAGGAAAAATCCCCGATAGAAACCTTTTCGGTTTTCAGTTCTCCGTTTTCCGTTCTGAGCGCGTTTTCATTGCGCATTATGGCGTTCGCCTGAAACGCGCAGGCTTGTTTTACATAATCCCCCGCGGATCCTCCCGCAAGGGCGGTGGGAATTGCTTTCCCTCCGCTAAGCGCGTTCAGAACAAACTCCGCGCGCTTTATACAGTCCGCCGCAAGTTCTTCGTCAACCGCCTGAAAACCCATTTCCTTAAATTCATCAACCGTTATTATCATATATTATGTAGTTCCTCTCCTTTTTCATCTTTGTTAGCCACGCGCATTGACAGTTTACAGTGTACAGGGTAAAGTATTCAGTTATGGTATCCGCCTTGCGGCGGATAATATTAGATTGTTTTTGAACAATAAGCACACGAGAAAACCTTTTACGGTTGTGCTCCAAAACGCTTCAGTCCGATAACAATCTAATAATGTCTGCGTCAGCAGACACATTCTACTGAATACTGTACCCAGCGTTGCACGCGAGGCGTTCAATGCGTACACTGTACACTGCCGACGCCCGTGAGCGAGTTTAACCCTTAATGGCTAAAACTTCTTTTATTCGGCACCGGCACTGCAGACGGCAATCGCCGCTTTCTTGTTTTCGGGGATAAAGAGGTCGTGATATTTGCGGTAGTCTATATCCCACGCGTCGGCGAACTGGTTCTGGTCGGGAGCGATTATCTTTACATTGTCGGTCTTTGAGACTGCAATGGGCGCGTCCTTCGGGCAGATGATCCAGTTTATCTGAGAAGCGCCGCCCGCCTCGGAAAAGCCGTCTGTCGCACTGAAAGTGTACTTGCTCTTCATTCTTGAAGAGGGAACGGGAATTATCGCCGCTCCGCAAATTGTCTTTACGTCAAGCGAAAGTTCGCCCTGAGTAAAGCTGCCGCTGTCGATAGAGTGAGTGACCTCGCTCGAAAGCATGAGCATATCGTAAACCGATCGCGCCATTGTCACAACAAGTTCTCCCTCGCCGCCTACGACCTCGCGCACCGCCGTTATCTGACCGATAAGGGTCGAAAGAACGGTGTCCTTGTCGGGAGTGTAGGAATATTTTGTTATCCCCGCAGCTTCTCCGAGCTTTGAATAACGGTAAGCGTCAATTTCGGGAATTACCTTTGTGCGCTGAAACTCGGAAGCTACATTCGCCGCCGCAAGCCCGAAGCTGCTTTCGTCAACATCGAGCGCGTCAATGCGAAAACGTCTGCCTCTGTCCATAGTCATCTTCTGCGTTTCATAAGCGTACGTTACCGCGCCGCCCGTATAACCGTCGTCACGGTCGTAATTTGCAAGACCCACAAGCGTAACTTTCGGAATCTTAATTTCGTTTCCTCCGCTGTAAATTACCTGAGAGGCATTGTCCTCCATCCAACCCGAGGTAGAACCCTCGGTTATCTGCTTGTCAAGCTCTTTCTGAAAAACCTTTGCATATTCAATTGTATTTGCCATAATAAAATTACTCCTTTCAAAATTTAAAAAGTTAATATCAACTTACATATCGCTTCGGCTCGGCAACAACCGTCACGCCTAACATTCTTCTTCGGATAATCTCCGTAATTCGCGCCGTTGCTGCCGAAGAACCACTAAGCTATATATAAACCCCGCCGCACCCTCCCCGTTGTCAGTTGACAGTTTACAATGTACAGTATTCAGTATAATGTGTCCGCTTAAGCGGACATTTTTTGATTGTTATCAAGTATAAAAGTTTTTGTATGCCTATTGATTAAAAACAATCTAAATGCCGTCCGCCGAAAGGCGGACACCTATGCTGCATACTATACACTTTCAACTGTATACTGCGAAACGTTCAGCGTTTCGCAAAAATGCTGCGTATCGCCGTAAACCCGTCGCCGTCGCCCGAGCCGCTCGCGGAAAAGCGCGGCACTTCATGCCTTACGCTTCTGAGATAGGGATAGGATTCGGCTATCAACTGCGCGGCTTCTTCGGGAGTTCTGCCCTCCTTGGACATCAGGCGAAAAAGCCTAGTTGCCTCGGGGAGCTTCTCTTTGGCTATCCCCGCAAGAAGCAGATAAAGCTTTGTCTCCGCGTCCGAAAGCTTTTCGCTAAGTTCCTCTATGCGCTTTGCTTCGGGCGAGGTTTCGGGCTTCTGCTCCGCATTTTGCTCGGCGGTCTGCTCGGCGGTTTGGTCGGCATTTTGCTTTTGTTCGGCGCCCGCCTTGCTTTCTGAAATATCGCCGGGCTTTTCATTCTCGGCAGTTTTATTGTTTTCGGTTACATCAGTCTGCATTAAAATCCTCTCTTTCCATTGCTTTTGCGTCAGCGAGCGAAACGCCGTAAATTTCCGAAAGCGCTCTCGCTCTTGAAATAAGTCCGCTTGAATATAAAGCTCTCGCACGCTCGGACTTTGCGCTGTCGTCCTCGCACACCCCATCGGCAAAGCCGAACACAATGTTTTCCGAAGCGCTTTGCGAAAGCTCGCCCGACATCTTTCCGAGCAGGCAGATCTTTCTTGCGACTTCTTCAAGTCCTCTTGCTATAAGCTTTCTGTAAAATGCAGCCGTGCGGTAGGTGCGGCTGTTTCTGCTGACAACTTCGGTAGCGGTGCGTATCGTTCCGTTTTTGTAGGACAACGCGCCCTCCGACAGTCCTACCTGCATACAAAGCAGGTCAAGCAGCTCTCCGAGCGCCTCGATATGCTCCGTTACACGAAGCGAGGCAGTGTTGTCTGCAATTTTAAGGTCCTCCGTGTCGGAAGTGGAAAACGCCTCGAACACTTCGTCGTTCACGTCGAAATAACGTTTCAGCTCTCCGTTTTCGTCATACTCTCCGCGCACCGCATAGCTCGGCACAATAATGCGCTTTTTGCCGAGGACAAATTCTCTCGAAAGACTGTCAAAGACGATGTCGAGCGATTTTAAGGTGTCCTCCGCTCCCGCAAAGACCGAAGTCCCGAGCGCGCCGCATTGCTTTACAGAGCCGGCGCCTGCCCGAAAATAAACGAACAGCGGCTTTTCAAGCCCCTTTATTACCGTCTTTTCCGCAAGCCCGGGATATACCTCCTTAAGCTCCGCTTCAGAGCCGCTCTCGCGGTAGAGCTTATTTTCAATTACAAGCCCCTCGTCCGAAAGCCTTTGCGTTTCCGCGAGAACGTAGTTCTTTCCGTCCGCGCAAACTGCCGAGCCGAACGCTCCCGCATAAATGCCGCCCGCGTCCCATTTTGTCGGGACAAACCTGTCCGCGGGAACAAAATCGAGCTTAACGCCGCCGTCATAGTAGACCTTGATTGCCCCGCCGCCCAGCGCAAACATCTTTTCGGTGAAGTCTGCGAAGCGTTCCGCGAAATTGTTGTCGGAGAGGACTTTTTGAATGAACTGCGCGGTTTCGTTGTCGGCGGACGTTGCTCCCGAAGTTTCCGTAAAACATAGCCTTGAAAGCTCCGCGCAAACTGCCTTTGCCGCGCCGAGCGACGCTATTTTTCGCATACCGCCGCTGTTCAAGCCGCCTTTTCTGACATAACGCCAGCTCCCGCCGCCCGAATAGATGTCCTTCCATTTTGCGAGGTCGCCCGAATAGAACTCCGAGAGAACGCCCGCGCTCGTTAGCCTGTTTCTTCCGAACAGCAGATCCATAAG
This sequence comes from uncultured Clostridia bacterium, assembly GCA_947631115.1. GTDB lineage: Bacteria > Bacillota > Clostridia > Oscillospirales > Ruminococcaceae > CAG-115. The sequence continues at coordinate 926 of CANRKB010000016.1, read as the reverse complement.
ACCCAAACTCATTCCTCCTTTACTGTTTATTTGCGGTTTTCTTTCCGCTAGGCAGATAGTAAACGGGAAATGACTGCAAAAAACTGCAACCAGAGGCTAGAAATTTAGAGGCAAGAGACTAGAATTTGTTTCGAGCGGCGAACATCGTTTAACATCAAAACCGCATTTCAGGCGGCGGCACGAAAGTTTTTTGAAAGGGAGTTTGAGGGAAAACTTTTTTTCAAAAAAGTTTTCCCTCAATAACGCTTCCAAAGGCGCTAAAGGGTGTGGGGAAAACAAGAGTTTTCCCCACATTGAGATTTTCAAAATCATTATTTTGAAAATCTCAATCTTACAAAGATGTTTTAAACGGAGAACAACCTTAAGTGTGAAAAAACCTTTGAGCGGGAAAGAAATTTCGTTCCGCTTGTATAAAAGTTGTTCTTTTCAAACGCTGTTTTTCTAAATAACGTTTACTCGCCCCAACCCCCTACCCCCTTCCCCGAGGGGGAAGGGGGAAAATTGCAGTGCGCTGCGCGCCCTGCACCCGCTGTTGGCAGTTGACAATTTACAGTATCCGGTAAGAAGCTAAAGACTGTTTGCCTGATTTGACGCACAAAAAAAGAGGCTAGAGTTAAATTCACTCTAGCCTCCAGCTTCTTCTTTTGATAATCAAATAACTTTAAATCTCAAAAGCTCCCCGACTTCTTACCTCTTACAGCGTTATCCGCCGTAAGGCGGATAATGCGCTTACTTCTTACCTCTAACCTCCCGCAGGGCTTTTACCGTACACGTTTTTCACCGTCGTCGGGAAACCCGTCAACGGAAAACCCGTTGACGGGAAATCCCGCAACGGACACTTATTTATAATACCTGAATCCGTTAAGTCGGTCAAATGAAAGAGCAACAAAAAAGAGAACAATTCAAACAGTGGCTTTTGCCTGAAT
>CANRKB010000015.1 GCA_947631115.1 uncultured Clostridia bacterium | reverse complement strand
CTATAATTATATGCTTTGTGCAGAGGTTATTGCAACACTTTTCTGCTTTGTGTTGCATTTACTTTTGCATTTGACGAAGCTGACGAAATGACAAAACGATACCCCCTTGACAACTACGCTTTAAAGTGGTAAAATGTAGTTGCAGAGGGTATGTCATAAATCCACATATCGAAAGGAGCGATATTTATGGCAACCATCAGAAAGCGCGGCGACTCGTACCAAATCCGCGTTTCCGTGGGGTACGACACGCGCGGCAACCACAAAGAACAGGCTATGACGTGGAAACCGCCCGCCGAACTGACGGAACGGCAAGTCAAAAAGGAGCTTAACCGCCTCGCGGTGATGTTTGAGGAGAACTGCCTTTGCGGGTTCAGAACGTCGGCGATAAAATTTGAAGATTTGGCGGAGGAGTGGTTTGCAGAATACGCCGAACTCAACCTACGACACACGACACTTATCACGATGAGAAAACTCACCAAGCGCGTTTATCCCGCTCTCGGACACTTGAAAATGGACAAGATTTCACTTCGGCAAATTCAGGCTTTCATCAATTCTCTCGCAAAGGATGGCACGAATTTGTCGACGGGAAAACCTCTCGCGCCTAAAACAATCCGCCACTATCTGGGGCTGATTTCCGATGTGTTTAACTACGCGGTCAAAATGGGGATTGTGTCGAACAATCCTTGCTCAAAAGTTACCATTCCCAAGGGCGAGGTTAGGGAAAAGCAGATTTATTCGCAGGAAGAAATGGAGGATTTGCTCTCAAAAATGGACGGCGAACCGCTCAAATACAAAGCGTTCTTTTACTTAATGGCGTATACGGGTTTTCGGCGCGGGGAAATGCTGGGTTTAGAATGGAAAGACGTTGACTTTGAAAACGGCATTATAAGCGTTCGTAGAACTTCCAACCAGACCGCCGACCGCGGGATTTACACGGACACGACAAAGACCCGCCGTTCCCAGCGCACGCTGAAGATTTCGCCCTACATAATGGACATTTTGCGGGAACTGAAAGCCGAGCAGGACGAGGACGCTCTGCGGTTTGGGAATAAGTGGGTTGAAACCGACCGCCTGTTCACGCAGGACAACGGTGAGGCACAACACCCTAACACTACCTACACTTGGCTGAAACGTTTCTGTAAGCGCGAAAATCTCCCGTTTTACGGGTTGCATAGCTTTAGGCACTTCGCGGCAAGCTCGTTGATTTCAGCGGGACTTGATGTAACGACCGTTTCGGGCGCGCTCGGGCATAGCAACTCAACCACCACGCTGAACGTCTACTCCCATCAATTCCAGACCGCGCAGGCGCGTGTCTGCGAGGCTATGGACGGCGCGTTCGGGTTCCTGAAGAAAAAGCACGGGGCGTGAAGTTGCTCGAAACAAAAAACACCTCGTAGCGGACAAGTAGCGGACAAAATCCGAAATCCACAAAAAGGAAATCCCGCAAACGGCTTTGTTAAGCCATTTGCGGGAAGTCAAAATGGTCTGAGTGACAGGATTTGAACCTGCGGCCTCTACCACCCCAAGGTAGCGCGCTACCAATCTGCGCCACACCCAGAAATTCAACATTAATATTATATCACAATGCAAATTATTTGTCAAGCACTTTTTTCATTTTTCTTAAGTATTTTTTGTTTTGTTAAAAATGCATGATTTAATAAGGTATAGAAAAAGTAGTTGAGATCTGTTAAAATAAAGTTATTACTACAAAAATAACAGAAAGAAACTCAACCACCATGGAATATTATAATACAAAAAAGCGGTATTGTCTATATGATTTTGAATTAAAATAAAAACATTTTGAAAAAAATTAAAAAAACCTCTTGACAAAACTGTTTTCATGGTGTATAATAGCAACGTTGGGATTTCATATCTCAAAACAAAGCAGAGTTTACAGCTCTCACCCGCCGACGTTTTTGGCTGTCGGGCGCGGTCGTTTAAAAATGAAATTAGGTTTTTTGACTTATAATTGATTTTTTAGGCGCGGGCTGTTATGACCGCGCTTAATTTATTCTGTTTAATTGTACTTAGAGAAAGGCGGTGCTTCAAAATCAGCACAAAGGAACAGCTCATCAATGAGGAAATTCGCGAAAAAGAAGTCAGAGTCATCGGTACGAGCGGTGAGCAGCTCGGAATTATGTCTAGTGCTGAAGCTCTCGAGAAAGCTATCGAAGCGGAACTTGATCTTGTCATGATCTCTCCGACGGCAAAGCCTCCCGTATGCCGCATAATGGATTACGGAAAATATCGCTTTGAGCAGACAAAACGCGAGAAAGAGGCAAAGAAAAACCAGAAAACCGCTGACGTAAAAGAGATAAAGATGTCCCTTAATATTGACACAAACGATTTCAATATAAAGGTGAAGAGCGCGATAAAATTTCTTCAAAACGGCGATAAGGTAAAGGTCACCGTTCGTTTCAGACGTATGCGCGAACTTACGCATGTAAATCTGGGCGAGGATTTGATGAAAAAGTTCATAGACGCGGTTTCGGAGTACGGCAGCTCTGACAAGCCTTCAAAACTTGAGGGAAGAAATTACGCGGTAGTTTTAAGCCCGAAAAAATAATTCGGGAAATTTATCTATAGGAGGAACAAAAAATGCCAAAGATCAAAACACACAGCGGCGCGAAAAAGCGTTTTAAGCTGACGGGAACGGGCAAGGTAAAAATGCAGCACTGCGGAAAGCGCCACATTCTTACTAAAAAGACCACGAAGCGCAAAAGAGGTCTGAGAGCGGGAGCTTATGCGGACTCTACGAACGTAGCTCAGGTAAAGAGCCTTATTCCGTACAAATAATATCGGACAAAACGAAGGAGGAAATATAATATGGCACGAGTAAAAGGCGCTCTTGCTACGCGCAAGAGAAGAAATAAAACTTTAAAGCTCGCAAAGGGCTATTGGGGCGGAAAGAGCAGACTTTTTAAGACGGCTAAAGAAGCTCTTATGAAGTCTGGACAGTACGCATACGTTGGCAGAAGGCTCAAGAAGAGAGATTTCAGACGTTTGTGGATAACGAGAATTTCCGCCGCCTGCAAGCTCAACGGAATGAACTATTCGACATTTATGAACGGTCTTAAGAAAGCGAACGTTACTCTTAACAGAAAGATGCTTTCCGAGATCGCAATTAACGATGCGGCAGGCTTCACCGCTCTTGCGGAAAAGGCTAAGGCTGCTCTTTGATCCGATTTTTTCTCACGTCCGTTTTTCGGACGTGAGATTTTCGCTATTGTAGGGGTTGTTTACAAAGCCGTTTAACGCGTGTCGTCAAGGCGTTTGCGGCTTTGTAAGCAAGTTCTCTTTTCAGTGGCCGGGGGTGTTTTTTTGGAGATAATTTCCTCGCGCAAAAATTATAACGTCCGTGTTATGCGAGAACTATTAAAAAGCGCGGAGTACCGCCGCGAACAGAGTATGTTTGCAGTTGAGGGGGATCATTTGTGCAGGGAACTTGCCGCGTGTAACGACTGCTCGGCGATCGAGTTTTTTCTGTATACCGAAAAAGCGGCGCAAAAATATCCGGAAACCGTCAGAATGGCACAGTCGAAAGCGCACTGCTCCTTGGTAATAACTGACGGGCTTTCCGAATATATTTCCGATACTAAAACTCCGCAGGGCCTGTTCGCGGCGGCTGAAGTGTTCGGACGGCAGATCCCCGAAAACGCGAAAAAACTTCTAGTTTTAGACGGCTTACAAGACCCCGGAAATGTCGGAACAATGATCCGCACCGCCGAAGCAATGGGAATTGACGGAGTTGTTTTCGTAAACGACTGCGCTGACAGATTTTCGCCGAAAACCTTGAGATCGTCAATGGGGAGCGTGTTCAGGATGCCGTCGCTTTTTCCGAAAGTTGAAACGTTCGGAGATTGGCTGCGCGCAAAAGGATTTGAAATTTACGCGGCTATGCTTGATAAAAACGCAGTGCGTTTGGGAGAAGTTGCGTTTCCCGAAAAAACCGCCGTGGTTATCGGAAACGAGGGCGCGGGCGTATCAAGCGAGATCGCAAAAATATGCGATAAGAAACTTTACATTCCCATAAAAGGCGCGGAGAGCCTTAATGCCGCCGCTGCCGCAGCAATTATTATGTGGGAAATTTCAAGATAAAGAACCAAAAAAGGGAGAATATTGTTTTGTCGGATTTAGTTATACTTGAGTCGCCGTCAAAGGCGAAGACCGTAAAGAAATATCTCGGCGCGGGATATGACGTTATAGCGTCTACGGGTCATATAATAGATCTGCCGAAGTCAAAGCTCGGCGTTGATATAGAACATGATTTTGCGCCGCAGTATGTAAATATGCGCGACAAGGCGGATATTATTAAAGAACTGAAAAAACGCGCGAAAGAGTGCGGCACTGTTTACCTTGCGACCGACCCGGACCGCGAGGGAGAGGCTATCGCATGGCATTTGTCGCACTTGCTTAATATAGACGAGAAAAGGGCTGTCAGAGTTACCTTTAACGAGATAACGAAAACGGGCGTTCAATACGGCATGAGTCACCCGCGCACGATAAACGAGGACGTTGTAAACGCTCAGCAGACGCGCAGAATACTCGACAGAATAGTCGGTTATAAGCTGTCGCCGTTTTTGTGGAAAAAAGTAAGGCGCGGACTGTCCGCCGGAAGAGTACAGTCTGTAGCAGTAAGAATAATCGTAGACCGCGAAGAGGAGATACGCGCTTTTCAATCTACCGAATACTGGACAATAGACGCGAAGTTTCATACAAAATCGTCGAAAAAACTTTTTTCGGCAAAGCTTGCGGAGATAGGCGGGAAAAAGGCGGAGCTTTCGGATAAGGCTTCGGCGGACGCTGTTCTTGACAGATTAAAGGACGCGGAGTTTATTGTTTCAAGCGTAAAGAAGTCGCAGCGCAAGAAACAGCCCGCTCCTCCGTTTACGACTTCGACATTACAGCAGGAGGCTTCCCGCAGACTGTCTTTCCAGGCACGCAGAACTATGAAAGCCGCGCAGGAGCTGTACGAGGGCGTAGATATTCAGGGAATGGGCGCGGTAGGACTTATCACTTATATGAGAACGGACTCTCTGCGTATTTCCGACGAGGCAAAAGCTGCCGCGGCGGAGCTTATCAAAAAGGAATACGGAGAAGAGTATCTTCCCGAAAAGCCGCGCGTATACAAGTCCAAATCAAACGCTCAGGACGCGCACGAAGCCATTCGTCCGTCAAACGTCGAACTTACTCCTGAAAAGGTAAAAAGCTCGCTTTCAAACGACCAGTATAAGCTTTATAAGCTCATATGGGAGAGATTTATGGCGAGCCAGATGGCAAACGCCGTTCTTGATACGGTGTCGGTAAATATTTCGGCGAAAGATTGTTTGTTTAAGGCAAGCGGCTATTCCGTAAAGTTTGAGGGATTTACAAAGTTATATGAGGAAACAAACGACAGCGACGAGCAGGGCGGCGCTCTCCCGAAAATAGAAAACGGCGAAAAACTCACCGCTAAAGAAGTTCTCGGAAATCAGCATTTCACCCAGCCTCCCGCGCGCTATAACGAGGCTTCGCTTATAAAAGCTCTCGAAGAAAACGGCATTGGCAGACCTTCGACATATGCGCCGACTATCTCTACTATTCTCGACAGGCATTATGTAGAGCGCGAGCAGGGAAACCAATTGAAACCCACTTCTCTCGGAGAAGTAATAACCGCGCTGCTTAAAGATAAGTTCAACAATATTGTCGACGTAAAATTCACGGCAAAAATGGAGAGCAGTCTCGACGATATAGAAAACGGCGACAAGGACTGGGTAGATACGCTCAGAAAGTTCTACAGCGGTTTTGAGCAGTCGCTTGAAAAAGCCGAAAAGGAAATGGACGGAAAACACGTCAAAATCCCCGACGAGCCGACGGATATTGTCTGCGAAAAATGCGGAAAGCCTATGGTTATAAAGATAGGTCCGTATGGAAAGTTTCTCGGCTGCACGGGATTTCCCGATTGTAAGTTTACAAAGAACATTGTAAACGAAACAAAGGGCGTTTGCCCCAGATGCGGAAGAAAAATGCTTCTCAAAAAGTCGAAAAAGGGAAAACCCTTTTACGGTTGCGAGAATTATAAAGACTGCAACTATATGACATGGGATCTTCCTATAGAAGAAAAATGCCCGAAATGCGGCACAACGCTGTTTAAGAAAACCGGAAAGCTCGGAAAGATTTATTGCGCGAAAGACGGCTGCGGATACGAGCGTCCTCTCGATAACGCTAAGGACAGCGGTGAAAACAGAGGTGGCGGCAGTGAGGGTTAAGGTCATAGGCGCGGGACTCGCGGGGTGCGAAGCGGCAATGCAGCTTGCGCGGCGCGGGTTTTCGGTGGAATTGTACGAAATGAAGCCGAATAAATACTCTCCCGCGCACAAATATGAGGGTTTCGCGGAGCTGGTCTGCTCGAATTCGCTGAAGGCGTCGCGCGTGAGTTCTGCGTGCGGGCTGCTCAAAGCCGAGATGAAAATGCTCGGATCGGTGATTTGTGAGGCAGCAGAAAAAACGGCAGTTCCCGCAGGCGGAGCGCTTGCGGTGGACAGATACGCATTCTCCGACGAAGTGACGAGAATTATACGCGAAGAGCCTAATATTATGGTAATTTCCGAAGAAGTTTGCGAGTTTCCCGAAAAAAACGCCGTTATCTGCACGGGACCGCTTACTTCCGACGCGTTCGCCGAGAAAATAAGCGAGAGGTTCGGCAGTAGGAACGGCAGGTTTATGAGCTTTTATGACGCGTCCGCGCCGATAGTCACTGCCGAGAGCATCAACCGTTCGATAGCGTTTTCACAGTCGCGCTACGACAAGGGCGGCGCGGATTACCTCAATTGCCCGATGACGCGGGAGGAGTACGAGCGCTTTTGGAACGAGCTTGTAAACGCCGAACCCGCCGAGCTTCACAAGTTTGACAAAAACCCGAACGTCTATGAGGGTTGTATGCCTGTAGAAGTACTGGCAAAGCGCGGGATAGAAAGCGCACGTTACGGTTGTATGAAGCCCGTGGGACTTACCGACCCGCGCACGGGAAAGCGCCCTTATGCGGCAGTGCAGCTGCGCGCCGAAAACAAGGACGCGACAATGTACAACCTCGTGGGGTTTCAGACTCACCTGAAATTCGGCGAGCAGAAGCGCGTGTTCTCAATGATACCGGGGCTTGAAAACGCAGAGTTCGTGAGATACGGCGTGATGCACCGCAACACATACATCTGTTCGAGAACGCTCCTCGACAAGAATTTTATGCTCAAAGGCTCGGACAACGTGTTCTTCGGCGGTCAGATAACGGGCGTTGAGGGATATGTCGAGAGCGCGGCTTCGGGGATAGCGGCGGGCAGGGCGCTCGCGGATATTCTGTCGGGCAGGGAGCCGATAAGATACCCGAACACCACGATGCTCGGCGCACTTATCGATTACGTCTGCGATTGGACGGACGACGAGGATTGGTATGTGGATTTCGAGCCTATGGGCGCGAATATGGGTCTTCTTTCGCCGCTTGACGCGGATTTGAATGTGAAGCTCGGTAAACAGGAGAAATATGAGGCGCTTGCACAAAGGGCAATATCTGATCTGGACAAACTTATTCGGAAATAAGGAGAAAACTTATGAAGATAGTAATAGACGGCTTTGGCGGCGACAACGCGCCTGACGAGGTCATAAAGGGTTCCGCTCTTGCCGTAAAGGAACTTGGTATAGAGGTTATAATAACGGGCGAAGTAAACGTTCTCGAAGAGAGGATAAAAGCGCTCGGCGTCTCGCGCGAGGGGATAACGTTCGCCCCCGCCGAGGGAGTTATAACGACCGAGGATAACCCGAAGTCAATACTTAAAGAAAAGTCGAAAACGTCAATGGGCGTTGCGTTCAATATCCTTGCCGAGGGAAAAGCCGACGCAGCTATTTCCGCCGGAAGCACCGCTTCTATTGTTATAGGCGGAACAATGATAGAAAAGCGCATAAAGGGCGTTAAAAGAACGGCTCTCGTGCCGCTTATGCCGTGTCTCGGAGGAGTGAGATACTGTGTGCTTGACGGCGGCGCAAACCTTGACTGCCGTCCCGAGATGTTATTACAGTTTGCTATTATGGGAAGCTGCTTTATGAAAGCGACAATGGGGATAGAAAATCCGCGCGTCGGACTTCTGAACATAGGCACGGAGGACGAAAAGGGCAGAGAGCTTGAACAGGAAACAAAAAAGCTTCTCGACAAAGCTCCGATAAATTTCGTCGGATTTGTTGAAGCAAGAGAAGTTCCGCTCGGCGCGGTAGACGTTCTTGTGACGGACGGATTTACGGGAAACGTTTTCCTCAAAGCCTGCGAGGGAATGGGCGCGCTTATGAAAACCGCGCTTAAAAACATTTTCTACGCGAATTTGAGAACAAAGATAGGCGCGCTTTGCGTAAAAGACAGACTGAATGATTTCATAGCGCAGATGGATTATAAAACTATAGGCGGTTCTCCGCTTTTAGGAACGGCAAAACCCGTGTTCAAAGCGCACGGAGCTTCGGACGAAGCCGCGTTTTTCGGGGCGTTCCGCCAGGCTAAACTTTTTGTAGAGCATAACGCTATTGACGAAATGACGAAAGCAATAGCCGATCTTCATATCGAGGAGGCTTCGGAAAATGCCTGAAGGCATATCTTTTGACAAGCTTGAAGACGCGATAGGATATAAATTCAAAAACCGCAGACTTCTGAAAAGGGCTATGACTCATTCGAGCTATTCGGGAGGAAAAAACCACGGCAGCAACGAGCGTCTTGAATTTCTCGGCGATAGCATTTTACAAGTGTCCGTGTCGCAGTATTTATACAAGAACATGACGGGCGTTCCCGAGGGCGGACTTACAAAACTTAGAGCCTCGATCGTTTGTGAAAACTCGCTTTACGGATTTTCTAAAAAAATCGAACTCGGAAAATACATACTTCTGGGAAAAGGCGAGGAGATGACGGGCGGCAGAGACAGACGTTCTATATTGGCGGACGCTTTTGAAGCAATGCTTGCGGCGGTATATCTTGACGGCGGACTTAAAGCGGCGATGAACGTAGTTATGCGGTTTGTTCCGTCTATTGAGGCGTTGAAGTCGGGACAAGTAAAGCTCGGCGATTATAAGACTATTTTACAGGAGATAATCCAGAAAAATCCTGAGGAGAAAATATCATACGAGGTTGACGAAACTCCCGCAAAGAATAATCAAAAGCTGTTTTTTGCAAATGTGCAGCTCAACGGTCAGACCATAGGCAGCGGCAGCGGCTATTCAAAAAAAGAAGCCGAACAGGAAGCCGCAAAAGAAGCAATATTGCTTATGGGATACGATATAGGATAATATTTCCAGAAAATGAAAAAGACAAACATAAGTATTTTTATACCCCATGTCGGCTGTCCTCATCTGTGCAGCTTCTGCGACCAGAAAAGCATTTCGGGCGCGCAAAAAGCGCCGTCGGCTAAAGAAGTAGCCGACCTGCTCGAAAAACAGGCAGAAAGCCTTTATGAAAGGAATATAGAAGCCGAGATAGCGTTTTTCGGGGGGAGCTTTACGGCTATCCCGCGCGGTTATATGACGGAGCTTTTGGAAACGGCGAGCCTTGCTGTAAAACAGTTTCCCGCTTATACAGGCATACGTTGTTCCACAAGACCCGACTGTATAGACGAGGAAATAACGGGGATACTTAAAAGCTTCGGAGTGACTGCCGTCGAGCTTGGCGCGCAGTCGATGAGCGACGAGGTACTTTTAGCCAACGAGCGCGGACATTCGGCAGATGATGTGAGAAAAGCCTCGGAGCTTATCAAGAGCGCCGGCATTGAACTCGGGCTTCAGATGATGACGGGACTGTACAAGGACACGCCCGAACGTTCTCTTGAAACTTGCCGTGAGTTTATAAAAATAAAACCTGAGACCGTCCGCATATATCCTACGGTCATTCTTGAAAACACAAGGCTCGGAGAGCTGTATAAAAGCGGAGAATATGAGAGTTTTTCGTTTGAGGAAACGGTTGAGTTGTGCGCAAAAATGCTGGAAATGTTCAAAAAAAAAGACATTTCGGTCATAAGAATAGGACTTCACGCAAGCCGCGAGGTAGAAGAAAAAATGCTCGGAGGAGTATACCACCCGAGTTTCAGGGAGATAGTCGAGAGCAGAATGTTTTATAACAGGCTCGTTGAGCTTCTCGAACCGTTTGAAAAGGGAAAATATGCTGTTTTTACGGATAAAAGGAATATCAGTAAAATCATAGGTCAGAAACGGGAAAATCTCCGCAGACTGTATGAAAAAGGCTATGATATAAGGATAAAGGAGAGATCGGGAGCATATCTCGAGATCGGGGAGATCTGATGTTTTTTAAAACACTTAAAATACAAGGCTTTAAGTCCTTTGCGGACAAGACCGTGCTTTCGTTCGATACCAGAACGACAGCCGTAGTGGGAAGCAACGGAAACGGCAAAAGCAATATTTCCGACGCGCTGCGCTGGGTAATGGGAGAGCAGGGCGCAAAAACGCTGCGCGGCGAAAAAATGGAGGACGTTATCTTCTACGGAACGGTTGAGCGCAAACCGATGGGTTTCGCGAGCGTTTCGCTTGTTATTGACAACAGCGACCGGGCGTTGAGCGTAGACGCGGACGAGGTGGAAATATCGCGAAAGCTCTACAGAACGGGCGAGAGCGAGTATTCCATAAACGGCAGGAAAACGCGTCTGAAGGACGTTCAGGAGCTGCTTATGGGAACAGGTCTCGGGCGCGATGGATATTCAATTATCGGACAGGGAAGAGTAGACGAGATAGTAAATTCCCGCGATACGCAGCGCCGCGTTATATTTGAAGAAGCGGCGGGAGTTTCTCTTTTCCTGCATAAAAAAGCCGATGCGGAAAAACAGCTCGAACAGGCTTCCGAAAACATAACCCGCCAGCACGATCTTATACGCGCCGACGAGGAAAGACTTCCAACGCTTAAAAAGCAGTCGGAAAAAGCGGCTTTGGCTTCCGAGCTTATGGCAGAGAAAAAGGAACTTGAAATTTCGGTATCCGCCGCAAGATTAAAGGAAAAACGTACAGAGCTCAGAAAGCTGTCCGATGAGATACTTTTAAACAGAAGCGAGTGCGAGCATTACGACCACGATATAGAAAAGTCGGAAAAGGATATAGAAAATCTCTCCGATGAAAAACTTTCGGCAAACGCCGCTCTCGGCAGAATCAGAAATGAAATAAAGAGCGCGGGCGATATTCTCGCAGAAATGAACGCGGCGATAAAAGTTGCGGAAAACGATCTCGAACATAATGAAAAGCGCAGGGTTGAACTTAAAGAACAGCTTGAAAAAGCGCGTTTAAGCGATTCGGAGTTTGACGAGCAGGTAGACGGACTTAATGCCGAAATCGAAAAAAAGAACGAGAACATTGCGCTTCTCGATCAAAAGATAACCGAATATCAGCAAAAGCTCGATGAAATTTCAAAGGAGAATGTTTCTTCGGGAGAGGAATTTTCCGCTCTTGAAAGCGAGCTTGCCGCAGCATACCGTGAAAAGACCGAGTTCTCTCTTACCATGACGCAGTCCGAACATTCGCGCGATGAAAATGAAAAACAGCGCGCGGCGTTTCTGGGCGAAGCGTCGGACTATGAGAGCAAGATAGCGGAATATTCGGGAGAACTTTCCGAAGCAAAGAAAAGGTCTGATGAAATAGCCGAGGAAAGATCCGAAGCGGAAAACAGGCTCGGCGGAATGGAAAAGCTCTTTGAGGGCAGAAAAAAGCGCCTTGACAGCGCAAGAACGGAACTTGAAAACGCGTCCTCAGCTCTCGGAGAAAAACAGCAGCGCTATAAAGTCCTCTCGGACATTGAAAAGAGCAAAGAGGGATATTTCCGTTCGGTAAAGGAAGTAATAAGCGCGGGCGAGCAGGGCAGACTTTCGGGGATACACGGCATTGTCGCAGACGTTCTTACTGTTCCGCAGAAATATGTAACGGCGATTGAAACGGTATTGCAGCCAGTAATGCAGAATATAATCGTAGACAATGAGCAGACGGCGAATCGCTGTATACAATTCCTCAAAGAAACAAACGCAGGCAGAGCGACCTTCTATCCGCTCACTTCAATGAAAGGCAGAAGCCTGAATGAACAGGGGCTTCGCAGCGAAAGCGGGTTTGAGGGGATAGCGAGCGAGCTTGTGTCGTTTGACGGAGTATACGGGGAGATAATCTCAAATCTTCTCGGAACGACGGCGGTTGTTGACGATATTTCGACCGCGACGGTCATAGGAAAGAAATACGGCTATAAGTTCAGAATAGTTACCCTTGACGGACAGGTCGTAAACGCGGGCGGTTCTTTTACGGGCGGTTCGAGGATAAACAAGGGCGGAATTATCTCCAGAAAACAGGAAACAGACGCGCTTTATTCCGAAATAAAAACTCTCAGAAAGACCGAAGAAGCAAAGCGCGGAGAATTTGAAAAATGCCGTGCGGAATACGCGAAATTTTCCATTGAGCTTGAGGGAATGAACGACAAACTGCGCGATCTTGAACACGAAGATATCAGCGTAAAAGCGGAGATATCCCGACTTTCGGGACTTATTGAACAGCTTGAAAGGCAGAAGGAAACGTCCGACCTTGCGTTAAAGCGTTTTGACGAGCAGACCTTGCGCCTAAGTGAAACAATAAAAGAAGCGCAAAAGCAGATAGTTCTTGTGTCCGAAAAGATAGAAAAGCTTGAAGAAGAACGCTCGCTCCGCTCCGAACAGCGCGGAGAAACGGAAAACAGGATAAAATCGCTTTATGACAGCATAAGCGCGTTCAATATGGAAAAAATGTCTGAAATAAAGGATATAGACACCTTGAACGTTCAGATAAAAAATATCGAGGAAAACCGAAGAATGCTGCTCGAAAACAGCGGCGGTTTTAAAAATGCAATGGCTTCTCTCGATGCTTCCGACCGTGAGATACGCGAGAATATCGAACGCCTGAAGCGCGATATATCTTCACACAGCGGCGAAATATCGGATAAGAATGCCGAGATAGAAAATTATTCAAAAAAGATCGAAAACCTTGAACAGCAGATAAGCGAGCTTCATAAAAGCATAACCGAGCTTAACCGCGAAAAAGAAAAGTTTACGGGAACAGCCGCGCGCCTTGAAGAGCGTATGGATTCCGTTCAGAAAGAATACGACAGGATAGTAGCGCTTCTGTTCGACAGCTATGAGCTTACCGTGTCGCAGGCTGAACAGGAAGCGAAGATACCCGACGACCTCAAAAAAGCGGAAGCGGAACTTAAAGAGCTTACGAAGAAAATAACCGACCTCGGAAGCGTAAATATGGCGTCAATAGAGGAATACCGGGAGGTTTCCGAGCGCTATGAATTCCAGGCTGCACAACTAAGGGATATAGAAAACTCAAAGAGAGATCTTGAAAAACTTATCGAACAGCTTACAGCCGACATCAAAAAGCGTTTTCTGGAGAGCTTTGAAGATATAAATAAACATTTCAAGGAAATATTCACCGAGATATTCGGACCCGGTTCTCATGCGGAGCTGGAACTTACAACGCCCGATGACGTTTTAAATTCGGGAATAGAAATAAAAGCGGCGCCTCCCGGAAAGGTCATAAAAAACCTTATCTCGCTTTCGGGCGGCGAAAGGACAATGGTAGCAATAACTATTTATTTCGCAATTTTAAAACATCGTCCTACGCCTTTTTGTATGCTTGACGAGGTAGACGCTGCGCTGGACGACGTGAATATTGAGAAGTATATCCGTTATCTTAACAGCTTCAGCCGCTCAACTCAGCTTATGGTCATAACTCATAGACGCGGGACTATAGAGGGCTGTTCAGTACTGTACGGAGTGTTTATGCAGGAAAAGGGCGTTTCAAGGCTTTTACGCCAGGAACTTAACGAGGGAATTTCCGAAGAACTCAACGATATAATAAACTAAAAGGCTTTCATTAAGGAGAATTTATGGGCTTATTTGACAGGTGGAAAAAGAAAAACGAACAGGCTGAACAGGAAAGCCGCGAAAGACTTGCGTTTCTTGAAAAGCTGAGCGGCGATACGCCGATATTTACAGACCACGAGTCCGATATACAGTTCCAGCAGGAATATGAAAAAGAACTCGAGGAGTCCAAAAACAAGATACGCGAGGGACTTCGCAAAACAAAGGACGGATTTGTCAGCAGAATAGAGCAGATAGTAAATTCGTTTACGAAGATAGACGAGGACTTCTTTGACGAGCTTGAAGAAACGCTTATTCTTTCCGATATAGGCGCGCAGACAAGCGCGGAAATATGCGAGGAGCTTCGCGACAGGGTAAAGAAAACGGGAACGACCGATCCTGTTGAAGTAAAACAAATTTTAAAGGACATAATTTCCGAGATACTTACGGGCGGAAACGATCTGCATTTAAATTCAAAGCCGTCCGTGATAATGGTTATCGGCGTAAACGGCGCGGGAAAAACGACGACTATCGGAAAAATGGCGGCAAGATTCAGGTCTAACGGTAAAAAAGTCATCGTTGCGGCGGCGGATACTTTCAGAGCCGCGGCAATAGACCAGTTAAACGTCTGGACCGACCGCGCGGGAGTTGATATTGTAAAACATTCCGAGGGGAGCGACCCCGCCGCCGTTGTCTTTGACGCTATTTCCGCGGCAAAAGCAAGAGGCGCGGACATTATCTTGTGCGATACCGCAGGCAGACTTCATAACAAGAAAAACCTTATGGAAGAGCTTAAAAAGATAGCCAGGATAATAAACCGCGAATTGCCCGAGGCATGCGTAGAAACTCTCCTGGTGCTTGACGCGACAACCGGGCAGAACGCCGTGAACCAGGCTCGCCTTTTCAGCGAGAGCGCAGATATAACGGGCATAGTTCTTACAAAGCTTGACGGAACGGCAAAAGGCGGTATAATTATCCCAATTAAAAACGAGCTTAATCTTCCCGTAAAACTCATAGGAGTAGGCGAAAAAATAGACGACTTGCAGCCGTTCATTCCCGAGGCATATGTAGACGCTCTGTTTGAATGATACAATGAGTGATTGACAGACGGCTGATCTTGTGGTATAATCATTTTAATGCAGTATAGGTGTTTTGGAAGAAAGGAATTTTATGAACAATAACGGCGACAACCCCCGAAGTAAACTGGTAATAGCTTCAAACAACGCGGGAAAGATCCGCGAGTTTCGCGAGCTTTTATCCCCGTTCGGCTTTGACGTAGTGTCAATGAAAGAAGCGGGATTTTGCGAGAATATAGTCGAGGATGGAGAAACCTTTGAAGAAAACGCGCATATAAAGGCGAGAGCGGTCTATGAGGCGACGGGTCTTCCGACAATAGCCGACGACAGCGGTCTGGAGATAGATTTTCTAAACGGCGCTCCCGGAGTATATTCCGCGAGATATGCGGGTGAAAATGCAACGGATAAGGAACGATGCGAAAAGGTGCTGGAGGAAATGCACGGCGTGGCAAAAGAGCTTCGCGACGCGAGATTTGTCTGCTCTATATATTTTATTTTCGATGATGAAAACGAATATTCCGTGCGAGGAGAAGTGTGCGGATACATAGGCGATGATCCTTTAGGAGATAACGGCTTCGGCTATGACCCTATATTTATGCTCGACGACGATGAAAGCATGGCGACGATAAGTTCCGATGAAAAGAACAAAATAAGCCACCGCGCCAAAGCGTTTGAAAAACTTTCGGTCATTTTAAAGGAGAAATTTTTATAATGCTTAGTAGTAAACAACGCGCAAATCTGCGTTCGCAGGCAATGGAGCTTTCGCCGATATTCTATATCGGAAAGCTCGGTATAACGGACGAGATAATAAACCAGCTCGAAAATGCGATAAACGCGCGCGAGCTTATAAAGATAGGCATACAGGAAGCCTGCGACTATGACGCGCGAGAAGCCGCCGACATGATCGCGCCGAAGCTTAGTGCGGAAGTCGTTGCCGTAATAGGGAGAAAGTTTGTGTTGTTCAGGAGAAGCAAAGATCCTAAAAAGCGGGTGATAGAGTTTGATTGAGAAAACAGGAATTTTCGGCGGAGCGTTTGATCCCGTTCATAACGGTCATGTACATCTCGCCAAAGAGGCAATATCGCAGCTTAAACTTCGCAGACTTCTGATAATCCCGACCTATGAAAGCCCGCATAAGAATACAAAGCTTCTGCCTTTTGAACAGCGCGCAGAGATGTGCAGGCTCGCTTTTTCGGGAATGGGCGGGGGATATACTCACGGAAACTGTAAAATTGAAATAAGCGATATTGAGCAGAAAATGGGCGGAGTGAGCTATACGATAAACACCCTGCGGGAGCTTAAAAAACTCTATCCCGACGAGCGGTTCTATCTTATAATCGGCGGGGATATGCTGTTTTCGTTTACGAAATGGTATAAATACGAGTCTATACTTAAAGAATCGACGGTATGCGCCGCGGCAAGGGGCGGCGACAATTTCGCGGATATGCTGGAATTTGCAAACGAGATTGGAAGAATTAAAGTTATGCCGACGGAAGTTGTCGATATAAGCTCTACGGAGATACGCGAAAAGCTTAGAAACAATGAGAGCGTTTCGGGGCTTGTTCCCGAAAACGTCGAAAAATATATCGCCGAAAACGGACTTTTCAAATAATTAAAGATAAAACCGAGGACAGAAGAAAATGAGCAGATACGAGGAATTTGACGATTATGAAAAGCTGATAAAGGAAAAGCTCTCGAAAAAGCGCTTTACTCATAGCATAAACGTCGCGGAAGAATGTTATCATCTTGCAAAGCACTGGGGAGCTGACGAAAAGCGCAGTTATCTTGCGGGGCTTCTGCATGATATAATGAAAGAGGAGCTTCCTGAAAAACAAAAGCAGTATACTGTGGACAGCGGGCTTTGTCCCGACCCTGCCGAAATTGCGGCAAAACAGCTCTGGCACGGCGTTGCGGGCGCATATTACGTCCGTGAAAAGCTGAATATAGAAGATGACGAGATAGTAGAAGCTATCCGTTATCACACTGTAGGGTGCGCGAGAATGACGCTTATAGAAAAAATCGTCTATCTCGGAGATATGATCTCAGCGGAGCGCGACTATAAGGGCGTTGAAAAAATGCGGGAGTATTGCTATAAGGACATAGACCTCGCAATGTCCATAGCGCTTACTTATCAGATAAGAAGCGTCTGCGGAAAATGCGGACAGATACCCGTTTCAACATTCGAGGCTTATAACTATTATCTTAAATTCAATAAGGAAAGGGAAACTTTATGACTGATACAGAAGAACTTGAAATAGCTGTAAGGGCGCTTTCGGAAAAGAAAGCCGAAAAAATAACCGCGCTCAAGGTAAAGGACATAACAAGTATAGCGAATTATTTCGTCATTGCGGGCGCTTCAAGCACAACGCAGGCAAAAGCTCTCGCAGACTTTGTGGAATTTAAGCTCGGCGAAAAGGGCGTTAAGCCTAAAAATATCGAGGGAGTATCAACGGCGGGCTGGATAGTGCTTGACTATATCGACGTTGTCGTTCATATTTTCACCGAAGAACAGCGCGATTTCTACAAGCTTGAAAATCTCTGGGCGGACGGCGAACCCGTGGATATTTCTAAGTGGGAATAAATCGTTCAGGCTGTTGATACCGCTTGAATTGTTACATCTAATTTTCACGGTTGAATTTGGGGATAATTGCCAAAAAAGAAAAAAGTTGAAAATTTTGTGAAAATTCTATTGACAAACTTTGATGAATAGTGTATAATATCTTATATACTGTTTAAGTAAGAGTATAAGCCTGTGCCGAACGGCAAGGGGAGGGAAATATAGATGGCAGAAATTCGTCTTGGCAAAAATGAATCGCTGGAAACGGCTCTGAAGCGTTTTAAGCGTTCATGCGCGAGGGACGGCGTTCTTGCTGAAGTTCGTAAAAGAGAGCATTACGAAAAGCCTTCGGTAAAACGTAAAAAGAAGTCCGAAGCTGCTCGTAAGCGTAAGTTCTGATATATGAACTGAGCGAAAAACTTAGAAAACGGTTAAAGCGGGCATTTGTGTCCGCTTTAATTGGATTTATGGGAAAATAAAAATGCGGCGCGGAAACTTGCGGTATATTTCGTAGTCATGCGCTTTGCACGGAAAATTATTTTTCCGAAATGAGATATTACATAACTGTCATGAAAATTAACGGAGAAAGTAATGTTGTTTAAACCTACGTTCTGGCTGAAAAACGTGTTTTCGATAGATGAGGAGTTCCTGAAAAAGAACGGCGTTAAAGCGTTCGTCCTCGATATGGACAACACTCTCTCGATGCACGGCGATCCGAAGGCCGAGGACGGAGTTATGGAGTGGCTGGACAAAATGCGCGGGCTGGGAGTTAAAATGCGCGTGGTGTCGAATAATACGACAAAGCGCGTAAAACCTCTAGCAGACATGCTTGGACTGGAATTTACGTCAAACGGCGCGAAGCCGCTTACGTTCGGAGTGAACCGCGCGATAAAGGCAATGGACGTTAAAAAAAGCGAAGCGCTCGTTATAGGCGACCAGATCTTTACGGACGTTCTTGCGGGAAATTTTGCGGGAGTACGCACGGTGTTGGTCGAGCCGTTCCACCTTGAAAACAAGTGGACATTCAGGCTGAAGCGAAAAATAGAAAGCCTTGTGTTCCATAGAGATTATTCTGATCTGGAGTTGAAATAATGATAACATTCGGACCGGGAGGAAATTCCATTAGCTTCGGAAAAAGAAAGTTTCCCGAAGATCTGCCCGAATACCTGAAGTCCATGGGACTTAACGGCTATGAATTGGAGTTCGGAAGAGGCGTCAGAATATCCGACAGCTCTGCGGAGAAATTATTGAAAACAGCCGAGGAAAACGGGATATATCTAACCGTTCACGCTCCGTATTTCATTTCTCTTTCGGGAGTTGTCGAAGAAACTCGGCTTAAAAGCGTGGACTATATATTGCAGACGGCAATAGCTGCTAGATCTGTCGGCGCACAAAAGATAGTAGTCCATAGCGGGTCTTGCTCAAAGATCACAAGAGAACAGGCTCTGGAGCTTGCAAAAGACACGCTTCTTAAAGCGCAGCAGGCTCTCGACAGTGAAAAACTGTCCGAAATTATTATCTGCCCCGAAACAATGGGAAAGATAAACCAGCTCGGAACTCTTGAAGAAGTTTTGGAGTTATGCTCGGTAGACGAGAGATTTTTGCCGACAGTCGATTTCGGACATCTTAACGCGAGAACGCTCGGCGGTATAAAAACGCGCGGGGATTATGCGAAGATGTTCGATCTCATAGAGGACAAGCTTGGACGCGAGCGCGCTTCTTCCATGCATATCCATTTCAGCAAGATCATGTACACGAGCGGCGGAGAAAAAACGCATCTTACGTTTGCCGATGAAACATACGGACCAAAGTTTGAGCCGCTTATGGAGGAGATACAAAAGCGCGGGCTTTCTCCGTCCATTATCTGCGAGAGCGACGGTACTCAGGCGGAAGACGCCGCAGAAATGAAGCGGTATTATGAATCGTTATTTTAATTGGGGGAAATTTATGAAGATACTTGTTATAAACGGACCTAATCTTAACCTGCTCGGAGAGCGCGAGCCGAACGTTTACGGAAATGATACGCTGAGTTCCATAAACGAAGAATTAAGCGCGAAAGCCGAGAAAATGGGCTATGAGCTTAAATTCTTTCAGTCTAACAGCGAGGGCGAACTTATAGACGCCCTCCATGCTTCGAGGCTCGATTGCGCGGGAGTTATACTGAACGCCGGAGCGTATACGCATTACAGCTATGCGATACGCGACGCAATTGCGGCGATAAAGATACCTGTAGTAGAGGTGCATCTCAGCAACGTAAACTCACGCGACGAGTTCAGAAAAACTAGCGTTATCGCGCCCGTCTGCGCGGGGACTATAGCGGGCTTCGGAAAGTACAGCTATCATCTTGCTCTGGACGCGCTGGACTACAGTTTCTCAAAGGAGAAGAAATGAGCGTAGTCGAAAAGCTGTCGGAACAGCTCGGAGAAAATTCCGCCGCGCTCATAACGTCCGATCTGTCTATTCGTCATTTGTGCGGATTTAGATTCAGACACGGCTTTATAATTGCCGCGAAAAAAGAGAACTTTATTTTCGTTTCGCAGGCGGAGTATGAATTTCTGAAGGATAAAGCGGAAAGTTTTACGGTCAATGTTTACAGCGATATGAAAAATGTCGCCGAGCTTCTGAAAACTCTGGGTATAGAAAAGATATATGTCGAGAGCGACAATATGACCGTAAGAGAATTTAATTTTTATTCCGAGGAACTTTGCGGCATTGAAATAGTTACGGATGATCTGCTTTCCAGAGAACTTGCCATCTTGAGGACAATAAAATCCGATAGCGAAATAAAAGCTGTCAGGAGAGCGCAGACAGTCTGCGATAAGGCGTATGACAAGCTGCTGATGAATATCCGCAAAGGAATGAGCGAGCGACAGATAGCTACCATGCTCAGGTGTTATCTTGCGGAATACGGGGCAGATGAGATATTGCCGAGAATGAGAGTAGCGTCGGGAGAAAATTCCGCAAAGCATTTTATAAAGCCTACCGACAGGAAAATTTCCGACGGCGATTTTCTGCTTATGGATTTCGGAGCGAAGATCGGAGGCTATTGTTCTTCAATGGCAAGAACGGTAATTGTCGGAGAGATAACCCCGAAACGCGAGAATATTTATAACGCGGTCTATTGCGCGGTAGAGGACGGGCTTAAAGTTCTCCGAAACGGAATAGGCGCAAAGCTTGCGGAAAGCGTATGTCAGGCTACTTTGAGCGGTTGGGAAATTGACAAATACGCAAAAGCCGATTTCGGACACGGAACGGGTCTTGAGTTTTACGAGCCGCCGTATCTGGAACTTGGTTCTCCGTCGATGCTCAAAACGGATATGACGCTTGTTTGCGGGTGTGAGGTGACCGCTCCGAACAGATACGGAGTAAAGATAGCAGACAGCGTTATAATAACCGACGACGGTCATATAAATCTCACAAAGGCAACAAAGAATTTAGTACATGTTTAAATTGTTTTTGGTTTGATTTGGGAGAATAATATGTGGGAAAGTTTTGAATTTGAGCCGCCCTATAAAGGCAAAAAAATCAAAAAAATAAACGGCGTTAAACTACCAAAAAATTATCTTGCGTTTATGAAAGAGCATAACGGCGGCGAGGGAGAGACTGCGGGAGGTACGTGGCTCGTGCTGTACCGGCTCGAAGAATTGCAGCAGATGAACGACGATTATGAGATACCCGAATTTCTCCCCGATCATATCATAATCGGCGACAACGGCGGCGGTGAATTTTTCGGAATAAACAAAAAAGGCGAATATTTTATCGTTCCCGAAATTATTGACGAGGAAAATCTTTCGGTCCTTTGCAGTGACATAAACTTATTGCCGGAAGCAATCGACAAGTTCTGGAAAGATATATAAATTTGCAGGCTTAAAGAGAGTGCTAAAAACTTATTGACAAAATATTGCTTTTGTGATATAATAAAATGTAGAGTTTGCTCGTAAGAGCTTAGTTATGTTGAATAAAATTTTGGAGGTTCGCTATGGTAACAGCGGGAGATTTCAGAAACGGTATGACTTTTGAAGAAGACGGAAACGTAATGCAGATCATCGAGTTCCAGCACGTAAAGCCCGGAAAAGGCGCGGCGTTCGTTCGCACAAAGGTGAAGAACGTTATAACGGGCTCGGTGGTTGAAAAGACTTACAACCCGTCTGCAAAATTCCCTACGGCTTTTGTAGAGAGAAAGGATATGGAATACACCTATTCCGACGGCGAGCTTTATCACTTTATGGATTCCGAAACATATGAGGACGTTCCGATAAACGCTTCAGATGTTGGCGATAATTTCAAGTTCGTAAAGGAAAATATGGTTTGCAAGGTGCTTTCTTACAAAGGCAAGGTTTTCGGCGTTGAGCCTCCGAACTTTGTCGAGCTTGAAGTAACGACGACCGAGCCGGGATTTGCGGGAAACACCGCGACAAACGCTACAAAACCCGCTACTCTCGAAACGGGCGCTGAGATACGCGTTCCTTTGTTTATAAACGAGGGCGAGAAGATCCGTATCGACACGAGAACGGGCGAATATATGGAGCGCGTAAAGTAATCGGATTGCGGCTTGATTTTATCGGAGCTTTGAAAACTTTCAGCTCCGAAGCCGAATAAACGGGGGTGTATTTATGACGATAGGTGAAAAGGTATCTTATATAAAGGGTCTTTGCGAGGGTCTCGGAAAGGAAGATAAGATTATTTCGGCGATCCTTGATGTCCTTGCGGATATTGCGGAAAATCTTGAAGAAGTAGACGAAGAACTTGACGATGTCGCGTCTGTAATGACCGATCTTGAAGAAAGCGTCTGCGATCTTGAGAACGAGGTTTACGGCGAATCGGACGACGATTATTACGAAGAAGATATTGATGACGAAATCGACGAGATGTATGAAACAGAGTGTCCGAATTGTCACAACAAAATAAGCTTCGATTATGATCAGGCGTCAAAGGGCGAGCTTGAGTGTCCGAACTGCGGCAAAAAGCTCGTGTTCGACGTAGACGAAGACGTAGAAGAAGTATAATTGCTATCTGTTCTCGCAAAAAACAGGCGTATAAATTTTTCGGTATAATTTCGCTCAGTGTATCAGCGTATTAAGTGTTTAGACGTATCTCCGAACATTTTCGTGGGGTAGCAGACTGAGAAAGCGACAGTTCCGAAAATTCATCGTTTTTTGCGGGAACAATTTATTTTACTTAGGATAATTTTAGGATAGGACAAGCAGATAAGATGAGCTATAAGGACAATCTATTAAAGATAGAGGCTTATGTTGCGGGCGAACAGCCAAATAAAACGGATTTCATAAAGCTCAACGCAAATGAAAACCCATATCCGCCCTCGCCCATGGCAATAAAAGCGATAAATGATTTTGACGGCGAGACGCTTAGAAAATACCCGTCCGCAAATGCCGTGGGACTTGTAAAAGCAATTGCGGAATATCACGGCTTAAAGCCCGAAAATGTTTTTGCTGGTAACGGCACGGACGATGTTCTGTCGTTATGTTTTCGGGCATTTTTCAATTCGGGAAGACCGATACTTTTCCCCGATATAACCTATTCATTCAACACCGTCTGGTGCGAGATACTGAGGATACCCTACGAGCAGATACGCGTAGACGAGAATTTCAGGATAGACCCCGCCGACTACAGGAGAGAAAACGGAGGAGTTGTCATTGCAAATCCGAACGCGCCCACTTCGATCGGAGAGGGCGTTGAGTTTGTAAGAGAGATACTCGAAGACAATAAAGACGTTGTGGTGATAATAGACGAGGCTTATGTTGATTTCGGCGGGACAACGGCAATACCGCTCCTTAAAGAATACGACAACCTTGTTATAACTAGAACGTTTTCAAAAAGCCGTTCTATGGCGGGAATGAGATTAGGCTATGCAATGGGAAGCGCCGACGCCATTTCTGCGCTTTATGCCGCAAAGGACGGCATGAACAGCTATCCCGTGGACAGCGTGGCGCAGGCGGCTGGAATTGCCTCGATAGGCGATGAAAAGTATTTCAGAGAAACGCTGAAAAAGGTCATGGCTACCCGCGAAAGGCTTACGGAAGAAATGCGAAAAATGGGTTTTGACATTCCCGACAGCTCTGCAAACTTTATTTTCGCAGAGCATAAATCGCTTGCTGCAAAGAAAATTTTCGATTTCCTGAAATCAAAGGACATCTACGTCCGTTATTTCAATAAACCGCGAATAGACAACCGTCTGCGTATCACAATAGGAACAGACGATGAAACCGACAAGCTTTTAAATGCTTTGAAAAAGTATGTCAATAATTAAAAACGAGAGGTGTGTATTATGAAAATAGAAACGCAATGCTTACACGAGGGTTACACTCCCAAAAACGGCGAACCGCGCGTTATGCCGATAGTACAAAGCACGACTTATGTTTATGATTCGACGGACGACGTCGCGGCGGTATTTGACGATCCGACAAAGGGACTTATCTATTCCCGTTTCGCAAATCCCACAACGGACGTTGTGGAAAAGAAAATAGCGGCTCTTGAGGGCGGCGCGGCGGCTATGTGTACGTCGAGCGGTCAGGCGGCGAGCCTGCTTTCTATTCTCAATATCTGCGAGTCGGGCGACAGCTTTATAGCTTCCGCGTCAATTTACGGCGGCACGATAAATCTGTTCGGTTATACGCTGAAGAAAATGGGTATTGAGTGCATTTTCGTAGAACACGACTGCACGGAAGAAGAGCTGAGCGCGGCTTTTAAGGACAACACAAAGGCTGTTTTCGGAGAAACTCTTGCAAATCCCGCACTGACGGTGCTTGATATTGAGATGTGGGCAAAGGTCGCTCATGCTCACGGCGTTCCGCTTATAATCGACAACACCTTTGCAACTCCCGTTTTGTGCCGTCCTATTGAATGGGGAGCGGATATTGTAGTTCATTCTACGTCAAAATATATGGACGGACACGCTCTTCAGGTAGGCGGAGTTATAGTTGACAGCGGAAAATTCGACTGGACAAACGGAAAATTCCCGTGCATGACCGAACCCGACGAGAGCTATCACGGGCTTGTTTATACGGAAAAATATCCCGCCGCGCCTTATATCACAAAAGCGAGAATGCAGCTTATGCGCGATTTCGGCTGTTATCCCGCGGCAAATTCTTCTTTCCTGCTTAATCTGGGGCTTGAAACGCTTGCAGTAAGAATGAAGCAGTATTGCGAAAACGCTCTGAAAGTCGCTCAGTATATACAGTCTACGGGAAAAGCGGAGTTTGTGACATATCCCGCGCTCGAGGGAAGCAAAGGTCACGAGCTTGCTAAAAAATATCTTCCGAACGGAACGAGCGGAGTTATCTCGTTCTCAATAAAGGGCGGCAGAAGCACGGCAGTAAAGTTTATGGACAGCTTAAAGCTCGCGTCAAATGAAGTTCATGTGGCGGATATAAGGACTTGCGTTTTACACCCCGCAAGCGCAACGCACCGCCAGCTTTCCGACGAACAGCTCGTTGCGGCGGGAATAGACGGCGGACTTATCAGACTGTCCGTAGGTCTTGAAAATGTAGACGACATTATAGACGACCTTAAAGCGGCTTTTGCAAATATCTGACTTTTATTTATGACAACTTTCGCCCCAGCATTATAATAAAAAGGAATTTTAAATGCGCACAAGATCATCAACAATTATAAGAACTGTTATCATAATAATTTCGGGAATAATGCTCGTCTGGTCGCTTTGCAATAAAATTACAGAGGGAACGTTTATCGGCGTTTTCGGCTTCGGCGCAATAATAGCCGTTTGCGTTTTCATAAAGCCTGTATTAAAGGCGATAAAATACTGTTGGAAAAAGATACCGCTTCGCGTGGTGATGCTTACGCTCGGCGCGGTAGTTGCGTTTTTCGCGGGTATGTGCATTTGGTTTTCGGCAAATATGCTGATACGCGCGGAGGTCCCCGTTGACGAGCCTAAGGCTGTTGTAGTTTTAGGCTGTCTTGTAAAGGGAGAAACTCCGAGCAGAATGTTAAATGCCCGTCTAGAAGCGGCAGTCGAGATAATTGAAGAAAACCCCGACGCGCTTATAGTTCTCTGCGGAGGAATGGGCGGAAGCGAAAGGATAACCGAAGCAGAGGCAATGCGCCGTTATCTGACGGAAAAGGGAATACCCGAAGAACGAATGATACTCGAGGATAAATCGACCTCGACCGAGGAAAATATTGCCTTTGCGGCTGATATACTAAAAGAACAGGGAATATCGGACAACATCGTTATAGTAACAAGCGAGTTCCACCAGTACAGAGCGTATATATTTGCAAAAAGAAACGAGCTTAGTACGGGAGCGCATTCGGCGCATACTTTTTTGCCGAATTTTCTCAATTACTGGCTCAGAGAGTGGGCAGGGCTGTTTTTACAGTTCTTTGACCGCTGACAGAGAAAAAAGATCTGAAAGGAGATAGCTGTTGATAACAGTATCGGACGTTTCCGTGTCGTTCGGCGGACAGCTTTTGTTTAAAGACGCCGAGCTTAAATTTACCGCGGGAAATTGTTATGGAGTTATAGGCGCAAACGGCGCGGGAAAATCGACGTTTCTGCGCGTGCTTTGCGGAGAGCTTGAACCGACAAAAGGAACGGTCTCACACCCCGCAGAGCTTAGAATGAGCGTTTTAAAGCAAGACCACTATGCGTTTGACGAGTATACCGTAATGGATACCGTAATTATGGGAAACAAGCGCCTCTACGACATTATGAAGGAAAAAGACGCGCTTTATGCTAAAGAGGATTTTACCGACGAGGACGGGGAAAGAGCGTCTGTTTTAGAGGGCGAATTTGCCGAAATGAACGGCTATGAGGCTGAAAGCGACGCTTCAAAGCTCGTCCAGGGGCTCGGACTTTCAGAGGACATAATGTATTCGCAGATGTCTTCGCTTTCGGGAAATGAAAAAGTAAAGGTATTGCTCGCTCAGTGCCTTTTCGGAAATCCCGATATTATCCTTATGGACGAGCCGACAAACCACCTAGATGTTGACGCGGTCTCGTGGCTTGAAGATTTCCTCGCGGATTATTTCGGAACGGTAATTGTCGTTTCCCATGACAGGCATTTTCTGAATAACGTCTGCACGCATATAGTCGATATTGATTACGGTAAAATAAAAATGTACGTCGGAAATTATGAGTTCTGGTATGAAAGCTCTCAGCTCATAAGGCGTATGATAAAACAGCAGAATCAAAAGACCGAAGAAAAGATAAAGGAGCTTCAGAACTTTATCGCGCGCTTTTCTGCGAACAAATCAAAATCAAAACAGGCGACTTCCCGCAGAAAGCTGCTTGATAAGCTGACAGTCGAAGAACTTCCCGCAAGTTCGAGAAAATACCCGTATATCGCGTTCGATATGGAACGCGAGTCGGGAAAGGATATTCTCGAAGTAAGGGGTTTGTCAAAAACCGTTGACGGCGTAAATGTATTGAACAATTTAAGCTTCACCGTCGCAAAAGGCGATAAAATAGCTTTTGTCGGAGCGAACGAGATAGGCATAACGACGCTGTTTAAGATACTGACCGAAGAAATACCCGCCGACGAGGGAACGTTCAAATGGGGAAGCACCATAAGCGTTTCGTATTTCCCGAACGACAATAGTTCGTTCTTTAACGGCTGCGATCTGTCCATACTTGATTGGATGCGTCAGTATTCAAAGGACGAGACCGAGAGTTATCTCAGAGGATTTCTGGGGAGAATGTTGTTTTCGGGAGACGACGTGTTCAAGCCCGTTAAAGTCCTTTCGGGCGGTGAAAAGGTCAGATGTATGTTTTCAAGAATGATGCTGTTTAAGAGTAATTTCCTCATTCTCGACAGACCCACAAACCACCTTGACCTTGAAAGCATAACCGCAGTAAACAACGGTCTTTCGGAGTTCAAGGGAAATCTGCTTTTCGCTACCCACGACCTCGAAATACTCGAAACTGCTCCGAACAGGATAATTGAACTTACCGAAAACGGCTGCCGTGATTTTGCGGGAAGCTATGAGGATTATGTTTCATGGCGGCGCGAAAATGTGGGCGGCGCGCTTGCTATCTGACAAAAACGGCGCATTTATTCGGGTGGATTGGTGGATAGATATGAATTACATTATTCTTGATATGGAATGGAATCAGGCTCTGAGCAGGGCTAAGACCGTTCGTTCGCCGATAGTCTTGAACGGAGAGATAATCCAGATCGGCGCAATAAAGACAGACGAGGATTTTGAGCTTGTAGACAGGTTTAAAATAAATGTCCGCCCGAAATATTACAAGAAAATGAATCCTTATGTTGAGGAAATAACGGGTATCTCCAGCCTTGATCTCACTTGCGGAGAGACTTTCCCGCAGGCTTTCAGACGTTTTTCCGAGTGGTGCGGAAATGAATTTCGTTTTATAACATGGGGCTTTGACGATATAGGAATATTGTCCGATAATTTAAAGCTTCACGGGCTTGACTATACTTTCGGCAGGAATTATATAAACCTTCAGCTTATTTACAACCGACAGACCAAAGCGCCCCAGCTTCAGTGCAGCTTGTCTGCCGCCGCAGAAAAGCTGGGTATTCCTATAGACGTTCAGGTACATGACGCGGCAAACGACGCATATCTTACATACGAGGTATGCAAAAAGCTCGATATGACATTGGGCGTCGCGGAATATTCGGAGCTTGCCTCGAAAATATCAGAGCCTATATTCAGGGATACCGTTCCGAAAGTGAAGGACTGTAAAAAAATGCTCCTTGATAAACGGGTGACCGATATAAAATGCCCCGCCTGCAATCAAAAGCTGCCTTTTGGAGAGTGGCTTTTCTCAAACGGGAAAAATTGCAGGACAATTACCCGCTGCACTTGCAATGAAGTGTATCTGGTAAAGCTCAAAGCGGCGTTTATTTCGGAGGGAAATTTTACGATTGTGCGTTCGGTCTATGCCTCAACCGAGAGCGAAGCAAATATTTTTTTCGAAAAGCTGAGAAAAAGAGCCGAAGCGCGAGAAAAACATAAGAAAAACGCTTAAGTCCGATAACGATCTGAATAATGTCCGCCGAAAGGCGGACAAACCTTTTACTGAATACTTTAAAACTGTACACTGTATACTGCAAATCATAGACAAAGTACATTTCCCCCATAATAATGACTGATAGAAATAAAACGTTATAGTCATGCATAAACATTGCACTAGGGGTGATTTTCGTGGTATACAGTTTTAACGACTTGAAGTGTAAAGAGATCATCAATGTAAAGACGGGCGCAAGGCTCGGTTATCCCGACGATATAGAGTTCGACAGCTGCACGGCTAAGATATGCAGAATGATAGTTTTTGGCAGGGCGAAGCTGTTCGGACTGCTCGGAAGAGAAGACGACCTTTATATTAAGTGGTGTGATATTGAAGTTATAGGCGATGACACGATTCTTGTTTCATGCGATGTTCCGTCAAATTGTATAAAACACCGCGGAAAAGGCTTTGGAAGTTTGTTTAAATAAACAAATAAAAAATACTTGATAAATAAACAAATTTATGGTACAATATTATGGTAATTTCGGTTGTTATAGTATACCGAAAAATACACACACGCAAAAGGCTTTTTGGGTGCGGTATTGTGTGAAAAGAGCGCGGAACACGGGTTCTACAGCATAAAGCCGTTGGAGGAGCTTATTTTGCGTGGAGGAAATTAACCTAAACAGGAGGAAAAACAAATGGCAGTAGTATCAATGAAACAGCTTCTGGAGGCAGGAGTTCACTTCGGACATCTTACAAAGAGATGGAACCCGAAAATGGCTCCGTATATCTTTACCGAGAGAAACGGTATTTACATTATCGACCTTCAGAAAACAGTAAAGAAGCTCGACGAGGCTTATAACTTCATCCACGAAACAGCGGCAAACGGCGGCGAAATTCTCTTTGTAGGTACAAAGAAGCAGGCTGCGGATTCCATAAAGGAAGAAGCTACCCGCGCTGGCGCTCACTATGTAAATGCTCGTTGGCTCGGCGGTATGATGACGAATTTCAAGACTATCCAGAGAAGAATTGCCCGTCTTGAACAGCTTCACACAATGGAAACAGACGGAACATTCGATCTTCTTCCCAAAAAGGAAGTTATAAAACTCAATCTTGAGATCGAAAAGCTCGAAAAGTTCCTCGGCGGTATAAAGAATATGAAGAAGCTCCCTGCGGCTCTGTTTGTTGTAGACCCGCGCAAGGAGAAGATTGCCGTAAGCGAGGCAAGAAAGCTCGGTATTCCCGTTGTGGCTATTGTAGACACAAACTGCGATCCCGATGAGATAGACTATGTTATCCCCGGAAACGACGACGCTATCCGCGCTGTAAAGCTCATTGCAGGCGCAATGGCTGACGCGATAATCGCAGGCAACCAGGGAACAACAGAAGAACCCGCAGAAGAAAAAGACGAACAGCCCGAAGCAGAGGCTGAGTAATTTAAGAGATGCGGATAAATACAGAGGAGAATGAATAATATGGCTAATATTACACCAAAGGACGTAAAAGAGCTGCGCGATATGACAGGCTGCGGTATGATGGACTGCAAGAGAGCGCTTGAGGACGCAAACGGCGACCGCGACGAGGCTGTAAAGATCCTTCGTGAAAAGGGTCTTGCAAAGGCAGCTAAAAAGGCGGGAAGAATTGCCGCAGAGGGCGTTGTAAAGACGCTTGTAAAGGGCGACAAGGGCATAATCGCCGAGATAAACTGCGAAACGGATTTCTGCGCTAAGTCTGAAAAGTTCTTGGAGCTTGTTGAGGATATTGCAAACACCATACTCGAAAGCGACGCTGAAACTCCCGAGGCTCTTATGAGTTGCAAGGTTGCGGGTGCTGACGAAACCGTAGAGGCATATCTTACAAACAAGATAGCTACTATCGGCGAGAATATAAAGATCCGCCGCTTTGCTAAGATGCAGGGCGAGCTTACGGGATATATGCACGATGGCGGCAGAATAGGAACGCTTCTCAGAATTTCCACCGATAAGCCCGACAGCGCGGAAGTAAAGGAGTGCGCAAAGAACGCCGCTCTCCAGGTTACTGCGCTTAACGCTCAGTATATCAGCAGAGATACCGTTCCCGCAGACGTTCTTGCAAACGAAAAGGAAGTACAGACAAAGCTCGTTGAGCAGGAGGGAAAGCCCGCAAACGTAGCCGAGAAGATAGTAGAGGGACGTATCAGGAAGTTCTACGAAGACGTTTGCCTGCTTGACCAGAAGTATTTCAAGGACGATTCGATGAATGTCGGAAAGTATATAGACAGCGTTGCAAAGGCTCAGGGCTGCTCGATAAAGGTCGAGGAGTTTATCCGCTTTGAGCGCGGTGAGGGCATTGAGAAAAAGGCTGACGATTTCGCGGCAGAAGTTGCACAGCTTGCAGGAAACTGATTTAATCAAATAAAAAGATATGCGGCTCTCCGAAAAGGAGAGCCGTTAATTTTTTAAGAATTTCGGGCAGACAACAAGAGTTCCCCGAAATTCTTACCTCTTACATCTTATCTCTAACCTCTAAAAGGAGAGCCGTTAAATTTTTTAAGGATCTCGGGCAGACAAGAGGTTAGAGTTTAAAACATTTTTTCATTAGCCTCTATGCGTTTATTCAGCGGAAAGCATTTCGCCTTAAACTCTTACCTCTTACATCTTATCTCTTACCTCTAAAAGGGCGAGCCGTTCTTTTATTTATTATGCCGTTCTTGATTTCAACTCCTTGTATTTTCTCTTTGTCGCTTCTCCACCGCGTATATGGCGTTCCTGTTTGTTTTTGTTGAGGACTGCTTTTACTTTTTCATAAAGCGCTTTGTTTACTTTTGGGAGTTTGGAGGTAATGTCCTGATGAACCGTGCTTTTGCTTATCCCGAATTGTTTTGCGGTACTTCTGACGGTTGCGTTATTTTCTACAATATATGTTCCGAGTACGACACACCTTTCGTCATTTCCTTTGTTTATCATTTTCAACGAAATTCAACCCCTTTCAAACTGTATAGCACTAAATTTTATGTCCTTTGTGACAGGATTATGATTGCGGACAAATTCACTATTGACTTTTAGGAAGAAAAACGTTATAATTTAAAAGGCGGAGTATTTTTATCAGACAGAGGAGAATAAAATGATATTTGAATTCAGTCCCGAGCTTATAGAGGCTGAGCTTTCGGCTCTCGAAAAATGTAAGGAGCAGTTTGAAAAGCTCGACAGACTTTGCGAGCAAAACGGTGAAAAGGTTTTAAAAGCGTTTATTGACAACAGGATAAGCGAAATGCACCTTAAAGGCACAACAGGCTACGGCTATGACGACGGCGGCAGAGATAAGCTCGACGCGGTATTCGCTCAGGTTTTGGGCGCAGAGGACGCGCTTGTACGCCATAATTTCGTAAACGGCACGCACGCAATAGTGACCGCGCTGTTTGGCGTTCTTAGAGCGGGTGACAAGATATTGTTCACGACCTCAAAGCCCTATGATACCGTTTGCGACGCGGTTTTCGGAGAGAACATCGGCTCTCTCAAAGATTACGGAATAACGGCGGAAGTTGTGGAGCTTACGGAGCAGGGAATGCCCGATCTTGAAAAAACAGCCGAGCGCGCAAAAGGCTGTAAAGCGGCTTTTATTCAGCGCTCAAGGGGATATTCGCTTCGTCCGTCCTATGAGATTGAAACAATAGGAAAGATAATTTCCGCTGTCAAGAAAAATAATCCCGATTGCATAGTAATAGTTGACAACTGTTATGGCGAGCTTGTCGAGGATAAAGAGCCGACAGCGGTAGGCGCTGACCTTATTATCGGAAGCCTTATTAAGAATCTGGGCGGCGGTATTGCCGAAACAGGCGGTTATATCGCGGGAAGAGCAGACCTTATCGAAAAATGCGCCTACAGGCTCACAACGCCCGGGGCAGGCAAAGAGGTCGGCTGTACATTAAATCAGCTCAGAGGAATGTATATGGGGCTTTTCCGCGCGCCCGAAGCGGTCTGCGGAGCGCTTAAAACATCCGTTTTTGCGACCGCGCTTTTTGACGAGCTGGGATATGAAGCGTTCCCGAAATATGACGAAAAACGGACGGACATTATCGCGGCAATAAAACTGAACGACGCAAAGGAATTGTGCGCGTTCTGCGAGGGAATACAAAGCGGCTCTCCTATAGACAGCGGCGTTACTCCCGAGCCGTGGGATATGCCTGGATATGACAGTAAGGTAATAATGGCGGCGGGCGCGTTTACAATGGGCGCGTCAATTGAAATATCCGCCGACGCGCCATTGAGAGAGCCTTACGCGGTATGGGTTCAAGGCGGGCTTACCTTTGCAAGCGGAAAAATAGCGATAATGAAAGCCGCCGAGCGCGTTTTGAAGGACAGAGAAAATGGTTAAAAAAATGATGGCTGTCACGGGAATAACCCTTGCGCTTATGATGGTTTTCTGGGGAATATTTATTTCGAGCGAAAAGCGAATCTTCTACATTCTCGGAATAGTTTCACTTACGGTGTGCTATCAATTCTGCGCAAGGCTTGTTATTGGCGGGCTTATCGACTACAATATGAAAAACCCCATTGATCACAATAAAAAGTGGTTCTCGGAAAAAGGCTTTGAAAAGAATTTTTA
Source organism: uncultured Clostridia bacterium (assembly GCA_947631115.1). Classification (GTDB taxonomy): domain Bacteria; phylum Bacillota; class Clostridia; order Oscillospirales; family Ruminococcaceae; genus CAG-115. The sequence continues at coordinate 2,073 of CANRKB010000015.1, read as the reverse complement.
CAAGAAACTGCGTATAAAGAAATGGAAAGATAATTTCCCTACGGCGGACGAAGAACTTTTCTCGCTGAAATATCACACGGCAGAGGAAATAATTACGGCGGGCTGTCAGTCGGAAATGGTGCATTGGCTTTGCGCGGCGGCGGGATTCCTGGCATTGTTTCTTATAATTCCATTTGGGGAATGGTACATATTTCTGATAATATCGGTATTTGCCGCGTTTTATGATATGGCGTTTGTGATAACTCACCGCTACAACCGCCCGCGGCTTTTGAAAACGCTAAAACGTCTGAATGAAAAGGAGAAGTAAAATGATAAAGAGCATGACAGGATTTGGCAGGGGAAACGCCGTACTTAACGGCAGAGATATTACCGTGGAAATAAAAGCGGTAAACCACCGTTATTATGAGCTTACATGCAAGCTCCCCAGAAGTATGAACTACTGTGAGGAGCGTCTTAAAACGCTTTTAAACGGCAGGATAACGCGCGGAAAGACGGAACTTTCCGTTCAGATACAAAGCGTAGGAGAGGTGTCCGAGCAGATAGCTGTAAACAAGGACATTGTACTCCAGTATGTAGAGGCGCTACGCGATATAAAAGACGAGCTTGGTCTTTTGGACGACCTTACATTGTCGAATGTTATGCGTATTCCCGACGCATTTACTGTAGTAAAGGCTGAAACCGACGAAGAACAGCTCTGGGAAGATTTAAAAACCGTGACCGAGCAGGCTCTCTCAAACTTTATTACAATGCGTGAAAACGAGGGCAATCGAATGAAAGCGGACTTGCTTCAAAGACTTTCGACAATTGAGAAGTGGGTGGATATAATAGACGAGCGTTCTCCGAAAATTGTCGAAGATTACAGAAAGCGCCTTTATGACAGAATGACCGAGGTCTTGCAGGGAAAGGAAATAGACGAGAGCAGGATACTTCTTGAAGCGGGCATTTTCGCCGATAAAACCGCCGTAAGCGAAGAAACGGTGCGTTTAAGGTCGCATATCGCACAGTTCCGTGAAATGCTCGAAAGCGGCGAGCCTGTCGGAAGAAAGCTCGATTTCCTTGTCCAGGAAATGAACCGTGAAACAAACACAATCGGTTCAAAGGTTCAGGATATAGAAGTAACGAAAATCGTCGTAGACCAGAAGAGCGAGATAGAGAAAATAAGAGAGCAGATACAGAATATTGAATAATATAGGGAGAAAATTATGGACAATAATTTAGATGGAAAACAATCGGGAGAGTTGAACTCTGTTAATTCAACAAATGATCTGGTTGAAATATCAAACGGTATTCTTCGTGAAACAAAAAGTGATTTAAACGGTAAAAAGGTATTGAATGTTCCTATAGGAGAACTTTCTGCTTTGGGAGTAGGCGTTTCGTCTCTTATTCCTGCTTTTAGAACAATAACACAAACCCTGTCCTTTGATACAGAGGGTTTATACACACTTGCAAATGCGGTTACGGGAGATGTTCTTAAAGCGACACGGGATAATGGAGTTTTCTGGGGCGCACTTAAAACAAGAGAAGGCGCGTCTAAAATGTTAAAGCTTCAGGAATACGGTCCTCTTACAGCACAATCTACAACGATTGTTCCTTTAAATCCCGCCGTTATGTTGACGGCAGTCGCGCTTTTTTCAATTGAAAAGGAGCTTGGGAAAATAGAAAAGCTTGAAAAACAAATATTGTCATTTTTAGAGGCAGAAAAGGAATCTGAAATAGAGGCGGATGTAGAAACTCTTACAGGCATTATAAGCAAATATAAATTCAATTGGGATAATGATAAATTTGTTGCGAGCAATCATAAGCTTGTTTTGGATATTCAAAGAACCGCTCGAAAGAATATGGATCTATACAAGAAAAAGTTAAATGGCGCATTGGGTTCACAAACAATTATAAATACAAAAATATCAATAAATCAAAGTTTAAATGAAAATATGAAGCTGTTTAAATATTACAGATTGTCGCTTTATACTTTTTCTTTAGCTTCTTTCCTTGAAATAATCCTGAATCCGTGTAGTTCGCAGCAATGATTCACTGAAATCCGCATAGATTCAGGATTTTTGTTATCTGCGGTTT